>NZ_VLJN01000018.1:85820-91584 GCF_007829435.1 Cupriavidus gilardii J11 | reverse complement strand
CTCCGGCGTGATGCCCTTGACGGCCGCTTCCTGGCGCGGCTTGGCGTCTTCCTTCTTGCGGCTGCTGTAGCTGGTGTCGGCTTCCAGCTCCTTGGCGGCGGCCTCCGCCATCCGGTAGCTGGCGGTGCTCTCTTCCAGGCGCGGATCGTCGTGGCGCAGGCGCTCCAGCTTGTAGTGCGGCGTCTCCAGATGCTTGTTCGGGATCAGCAGCACATTGACCTTGAAGCGCAGCTCGATCAGGTTGATGTCCTGGCGCTTCTCGTTGAGCAGGAAGGCCGCGACTTCGACAGGCACCTGGCAGTGGATCGCCGCGGTGTTCTCCTTCATCGCCTCTTCCTGGATGATGCGCAGCACCTGCAGGGCGGACGATTCGGTATCGCGGATATGGCCCGTGCCGTTGCAGCGCGGGCAGGTGATATGCGAGCCCTCGGAGAGCGAGGGGCGCAGCCGCTGGCGCGACAGCTCCATCAGGCCGAAGCGGCTGATCTTGCCCATCTGCACGCGGGCGCGGTCATGGCGCAGCGCGTCCTTCAGGCGGGTTTCGACGTCCTTCTGCGCCTTGCTCGACTCCATATCGATGAAGTCGATCACGATCAGGCCGCCCAGGTCGCGCAGCCGCAGCTGGCGGGCGATTTCGTCGGCGGCCTCGAGATTGGTGCGCAGCGCGGTTTCCTCGATATCGGCGCCCTTGGTGGCGCGCGCGGAGTTCACGTCGACCGACACCAGCGCCTCGGTGTGGTCGATCACGATGGCGCCGCCGGACGGCAGCATCACCATGCGCGAATAGGCAGACTCGATCTGATGTTCGATCTGGAAGCGCGAGAAGAGGGGCACGTCGTCCCGGTACTTCTTCACGCGATTCATGTTGTCGGGCATCACCACGCTCATGAAGGCGCGGGCCTGCTCGTAGATATCGTCGGTATCGATCAGGATTTCGCCGATATCGGGTTGGAAGTAGTCGCGGATGGCGCGGATCACCAGGCTCGATTCGAGGTAGATCAGCAGCGGCGCCTTGTTGTCCTGAGCCGCGCCGTCGATCGCCTTCCACAGCTGCATCAGGTAGTTCAGGTCCCACTGCAGCTCTTCGGCCGAGCGGCCGATGCCGGCGGTGCGGGCGATGATGCTCATGCCATCGGGCACGGTCAGCTGCGCCATCGTCTCGCGCAGCTCCTGGCGGTCCTCGCCCTCGATGCGGCGCGAAACGCCGCCGCCGCGCGGGTTGTTCGGCATCAGCACCAGATAGCGGCCGGCCAGCGAGATGAACGTGGTCAGCGCGGCGCCCTTGTTGCCGCGCTCTTCCTTCTCGACCTGGACGATCAGTTCCTGGCCTTCGTGCAGCGCATCCTGGATGCGCGCGTTGCGCACGTCGATGCCGTCCTTGAAGTAGGCGCGGGCCACCTCCTTGAACGGCAGGAAGCCGTGGCGTTCCTCGCCGTAGTTGACGAAGCACGCCTCGAGCGACGGCTCGATGCGCGTGATCACGCCCTTGTAGATATTGCCCTTGCGCTGTTCGCGCCCGGCGGTTTCGATGTCGATATCGATCAGCTTCTGACCGTCGACGATGGCGACGCGCAATTCTTCCTGCTGCGTCGCATTGAACAGCATGCGTTTCATCGCAAACCCTCACTCCAATGCCGCGCGCGGCGCTGTGTCGTGCGCCGGCGGCGTTCCATGGAGCACGCGAGGAAGCAGGAGGAGGCGGGAGAATTGCCAAAAGCGCCGGGGCCAATGCTGCCGCCGGCTGGGCGCGGGTGAAAGAGAGAGGACGTCGGCAATGCCGTTCGCGACGGGGCGGCCGGGCGCCATTCAGGTGCGGACACCGGCCATCGCGCTGCTTTCGCCAGAGCGCGGTCGGGTGTCGGCGTCGGATGGGGCCAGGGTGCCGGCAGAGGCCAGCGGCGGACAACGCAGCTACGCTTCTTGTGCACCGGGCCGGCCGCGAAAGGCCGGGACGCGTCAAAGAGCAAGGTTGTCGGACACGGCGGCGTGCCGGCTTGCCTGACCGACTCCAGGCGGGCGCACCCGCTGCTTGTTGGAGTTCTGCGACCGGGACGCCGGTATCGTCAGTCAGGCGAGGGGCCAAGCCGTCGGCCGGCACCGAATACCGGTGCGGCGGGACTATCTCTCACCGAAGCGAATGCCATATCGGCAGTCGCCATCAAATTCTGTTCTACCTGAACACTCTGCTCCCACGTGACCGCGTTCTGCGCCGAATCCGCCTTTGGGCGGCTTCCTGCGCGAAGTCGATACCGTGCGTGCTGCTATTTACTGCCTGATGTACCGCCATGTGCCTGTCTGCCGCCCGCGGGGTACGCGGAAATGGGGACAGGCCGGGCTGGCGGTGACCCGAAGTGTAAAATACGACAATTCGCTTACACCGGCTTGYKYTGCCGGCTTTGGCCGGGCAGCGCGGAAATTATATTTGAAAATGAATGAGTTACGCCATCGAATTGAAAAAGAGGCGCGATCCGGCCCGGATGTGCCCCAGGTGGCGTATGTCACCATCGGCGAGGAGGCCGATGGCCAGCGCATCGACAATTACCTGCTGAGGGTCGCCAAGGGGGTGCCCAAGAGCCACGTGTACAGGATCCTGAGGTCCGGCGAGGTACGGGTCAACAAGGGGCGCGTCGATGCGACGTATCGGTTGCAGACGGGTGACGTGGTGCGCATCCCGCCCATCCGCGTGTCGGCGTCGGCCACGGCTGACACCCATGTGCCGGCCGCCACCTTCCCCGTGCTGTTCGAGGACGCCCACCTGCTGGTGATCGACAAGCCGGCCGGCGTGGCCGTGCACGGCGGCTCCGGCGTGGCGTTCGGCGTGATCGAACAGCTGCGCCAGGCACGGCCCGAGGCGAAGTTTCTCGAACTGGTGCACCGGCTCGACCGCGAGACCTCGGGCATCCTGCTGCTGGCCAAGAAGCGTTCCGCCCTGGTGCACCTGCACGGGCAGATCCGCGACAATGCCATGGACAAGCGTTATTTCGCGTGCGTGGTGGGGGAGTTCGGCCACACCCGTCAGCACGCGCGCTTTCCGCTGTTCAAGTACAGCACGCCGGAGGGCGAGCGCCGCGTGCGCGTGCAGGCCGACGGCCTGGCGTCCCACACGGTGTTCAACCGGGTGTCTGCCTTTCCCGGCTACACCTTGCTGGAAGCCGAGCTGAAGACCGGCCGGACCCACCAGATCCGCGTGCACCTGGCCCAATTGGGCTTTCCGATTGTCGGCGACGACAAATACGGCGACTTCGCGGTCAACAAGGCGCTGGCGCGCAGCGGGGCGAAACCTGGCATCAAGCGCATGTTCCTGCACGCGCACCGGCTCACTTTCATCCATCCGGCCAGTGGCGAGCCGCTGACCGTCAGCGCACCGTTGCCGGCGGAGTGCGAGGCGTTCCTGCGTCAACTGGCCGCCTGAATATCCTTTAACGTCGGGCAAACTCCGGCGGCGTCCGAGACCGTACGACAACGTACACGTACCGAAAACCTATGCCACGGCAACGATTCGACCTGATAGTGTTCGACTGGGACGGAACCCTGATGGATTCCACGCCCACCATCGCCAAGTGCATCCAGCTCGCCAGCCGCGACCTTGGCCTGCCGGTGCCCGATGACAGCGCCGCCAGCCACGTGATCGGCCTCGGCCTGAAGGAAGCGCTGGCTTATGCCGTTCCGACGCTGGACCCGGTCGACTACCCGCGCCTGGCCGAGCGCTATCGCTATCACTTCCTGACGCGCGATGCGGAACTGGTGCTGTTCGACGGGGTGGTCGAGCTGCTGAAGGAGTTGCGCGCCCAGCACTATTTCCTGGGCGTGGCCACCGGTAAGACGCGCGTCGGCCTGCAGCGCGCACTGGCGGCGACCGGCCTGACCGGACTGTTCGATGCCACCCGCTGTGCCGACGAGACCTTCTCCAAGCCGCACCCCGCCATGCTGCACGAGCTGACGCGTGAACTGGGCCAGGACATGGTGCGCACCGTGATGATCGGCGACACCACGCACGACCTGCAGATGGCGCTGAACGCCGGCGCGAGCGGCATAGGCGTCTGCTATGGCGCGCATCCGGCAGACCATCTGCGGGCCATGGCGCCGCTGCACTGCGCCAGCTCGGTGGCCGATCTGGGCGACTGGCTGCACACCCATGGCTGAGGACAAGGCCTTGCCGATGCAGGCCCGGCGCATCTGCGCGGCCGACGAGCTTGCCGAGGGTGGCAGGGGGGTGCGCTTCGTCGTCGACGTCGGAGGCCGGCAGGTCGGCGCCTTCGCGGTGCGCTACGAAGGTCAGGCACACGGCTATCTGAACCAGTGTGCCCACGTGCCGATGGAGCTCGACTGGCAGGAAGGGCACTTTTTCGAATCCTCGGGCCTATACTTGATGTGCGCTACGCATGGCGCCATCTACAGTCCGGACAGCGGCCTGTGCGTCGGTGGTCCCTGCCGGGGCGCTTCGCTGGCCAAGCTGCGCATCGTCGAGCGCGACGGGGCGGTGTTCTGGATACCGGAGCCGCCTTATGATGCTCCCGCCGCCGGATAGGCAACGATAGAGCCGGACAAGCAGCGCGCCGGGGCTCCTCCACCTCATGCGCCGACAGTCAGTGTCACGCGCTGGCGCGCAACGCCAAGTAACCAGAGTCTTTGCATGACAGAAGAAAACAAGCCGTCGCTGGACGACGGCCAGCCCAAGGGTCAAAGCCAGCCGCCGCGCGAATCCACGCATACGCTGGAAACCGCCGAGCGCGCTGACTATCCGCTCGAGGCGGAACTGCGCGACGCCGACACCGCCGCGCGCCGCGAGTCGGCCCAGCGCAAGGCGCGCATGCAGGGCGAGCCGGCCGGGCCGGTCAATACCGGCGCCGGCTGGGAGCGCGACGTGCTCGAGCGCGTGCTGATGGCCACGTTGCGCGAGCAGCGCGCCGCGCGGCGCTGGCGCATTTTCTTCCGGCTGTCGACCCTGCTGGTGCTGGTCGTCCTGTTCGTCGCGATGTTCGACTTCAAGCCGGAGGGCGCGATCACCGCGGGCCGCCACACGGCCATGGTCACCCTGGAAGGCGAGATCGCGGCCGGCACGCCGGCCAGCGCCGAGGCGATCAACGCCTCGCTACAGGCGGCCTTTGCCGACGCCAACGCCGCCGGCGTGATCCTGAAGATCAATTCGCCGGGCGGCTCGCCTGTCCAGGCCGGCATCATCAACGACGAGATCCAGCGCTTGCGCTCGGTCTATCCGTCCAAGCCGTTCTATGTCGTGGTCGAGGAGATCTGCGCGTCGGGCGGTTACTACGTCGCCGCCGCGGCCGACAAGATCTACGTCGACAAGGCGAGCATCGTCGGCTCGATCGGCGTGCTGATGGACGGCTTCGGCTTCACCGGCCTGATGGACAAGCTCGGCGTCGAGCGCCGCCTGTACACGGCGGGCGCCAACAAGGGCATGCTCGACCCGTTCTCGCCCGAGCAGCCGCGTCAGAAGGCGTTCGCCGAGGAAATGCTGCGCGAGATCCACCAGCAGTTCATCACGGTGGTCAAGGAGGGCCGCGGCGACCGGCTGAAGGACGATCCCGACCTGTTCTCCGGCCTGTTCTGGTCCGGCGAGCGCAGCATCGAACTGGGCCTGGCCGACGAGCTGGGCAGCGCCGAATCGGTGGCCCGGGACGTGCTGAAGGCCGAGACCATCGTCGACTATACGGTCAAGGAAAATATCGCCGAGCGAGTGGCAAAGCGTTTCGGCGCGGCGGTCGGCACGGCCGCCATGAAGACGCTGATGTGGACCGGCCGG
>NZ_VLJN01000018.1:0-85406 GCF_007829435.1 Cupriavidus gilardii J11 | reverse complement strand
CGACCAGCGGCCGCACCGGCACGCCGCGCGCGTGCGCCAGGCGCACCAGATTCGCGCCGGGATCGGCGACGGCGGGCACGCCGGCTTCCGACAGCCGGCCGGCCAGCACCGGCGCGAGCAGGGCCGCCAGCGCGTCGTCCGGCGTGTTGACGTTCAGTTCGCGGATCTCGATCTGCTGGATCGGCCGCGACAGCGGGCTACACTCGCCCACCTTCTTCAGAAAAGCGCGCGCCGTCTTGGCGTTTTCGGCGACGAAGTAGTCGAGATCGGCGGCAATGCGCTGGACCTGCGCGGGCAGCACCGCGTTCAGCGGGTCGGCCTCGTCACGTTTGCCCAGCGTATTGGGGACCAGAAAAAGGGTGCCGGTCATGGGTTCAGTGGTTGGATCGGATGTCGGGACATGGGGCGGTGCGAATCCGGTGTGGAATCCGGCCTTCAGCCAGCAAACAAGGGACACCCCGCCCGGCGCAGCATCGTCGTCAGCGCGATCAGCGGCAGGCCGATCAGCGCGGTCGGATCGTCGGATTCGACGCGCTCAAGCAGCGCGATGCCAAGCCCTTCGGACTTCGCGCTGCCGGCGACGTCGTAGGGCTGCTCCAGCCGCAGATAGGTTTCCAGCTCCGCATCGTCCAGTTCGCGGAAGGTCGCCTGTGTCAGCACGTCCCGCAGCTGCGCTTCGCCGCTGCGGCTGTCGAGCAGGCACAGCGCGGAGTGGAAGACGACCGTGCGTCCGCGCATCCAGCGCAGCTGGGCCAGCGCCTTGTCGTGGCTGCCTGGCTTGCCGACCTGGACGCCGTCCAGGGTGGCGACCTGGTCCGATCCGATCACCAGCGCGCCGGGGTGCCGGGCCGCGATGGCGTCGGCCTTGCCGCGCGCCAGCCGGAGGGCGGTCTGCTCAGGCGCCTCTGCGGGAAGCGGCGTTTCGTCGATATCCGGCACCGCCACCTCGAAGGGAATGCGCAGGCGCTCCAGCAGTTCGCGACGATAGCGCGAGCTGGACGCCAGGATCAGGGGCGGGCGGGCGGGGGTATTCATAAGTCGTTGAGTCGAAAGGAAAATGCAGTATGCGCCGCGTGTGGCGGATGGGCGGGTCGCGTGGCACGGACGCCTGCGCCGTCCGGCGCTTTATCCGCCGTTTTGTCTTTACCCGGCGACGTGACCTGACCTATAATCACGCGTTTTACCGCGTTGGCACAGTGCCTGCGCGCCCCTTCGCGGGCGCCGGCGCGGCGCCGGCGGCGTGGAGAGCTTCAGCCATGACCCAGCCAATCGACTTGCAAGCCTTCGATATCTTCGAATTCTGCCGGTCTGGCGGTGCGCTGGCGGGCGAGGTCGCGGCGCGCGAGTTGCCGCGCATCATAGCCGAGACCTCCGGGGACGCGCCAGCGTCGGCGGCCAATGAGATGTTCCGGTATGAGATGAGCGCGTCGGTCCGCGAGGAAGCGGCCGAGCCCGGCACCGCCGCGCGGCGGCGCCTTTTCGTCGATCTGTCGGTGCAAGGCCGCATGTGGCTCGACTGCCAGCGGTGCCTGCAGGTCTATGCCGAGCCGATCTCCACCTCGACTCGTTTCGAGATCGTCGCCACCGAGGCCGAAGCCGATGCGGCGCCGATGGACGACGACGATATCGACGTGATCGCCGGGTCGCGGCGCTTCGATCTGCTGGCGCTGATCGAGGACGAAATCCTGCTGGCGCTGCCAGTGGCTCCCAAGCACGCGGTCTGTCCGGCCGTGCATGACAGTCTCGTGACCGGAAACGATGGCAGCGTCGAAGCCGACGAAGCCGCCGAACCGGAAGAAGAAAAGCGGCCGTCGCCCTTCGCGGCGCTGGCCAGCCTGAAAACCAGGCATTGATTCGCGTGGCGATATCGCGTCGCCGCGGCATCGTGCCGGTGCAGTACCAACGTGCAGTATCAAGATAAGCATCCGGGAGGCCCGGCTACGCCTCGTGCCGGATGCGTGTGTTAAAATCCGGAAATTCTCCAAGGAGTCATCATGGCAGTTCAACAGAACAAGAAGTCGCCGTCGAAGCGCGGCATGCACCGTTCGCACGATCATCTGTCCGTCGCGCCGCTGGCCGTCGAGCCGACCACGGGCGAAACCCACCTGCGCCACCATGTCAGCCCCAACGGCTACTACCGTGGCCGCAAGGTCATCAAGACCAAGAACGACTGAAGCAATCGGCTGGCGTGACCTCGCGTCTCGCACGCGCTTGCACGTAGACGCGCACGCAGACGACATACGAGAAAGCGGCAACACCCTTGCCGCTTTTTTGTTGGGCGCCGAAGGCAACTTCGCCGGGGGCGCCGCCGCGGGTGCGGCGACCATCGGCACGCCACGCTTCATGCGCGCGGCGCACCAATGGCCCGCGGCCCGACGCATCAGCAAACAATGACGATCAAGCTCGCTATCGACTGCATGGGTGGCGATCACGGTGTGTCCGTGACCGTGCCGGCGGCGATCAGTTTTCTCGCCACACACGACGACGCCGAAGTGGTGCTCGTGGGCCGGCCCGACGCCATCGAGCCGCAGCTCAGGAAGCTGCACGCACTGGACCATCCGCGCGTGACAGTGGTGGCCGCGACCGAAGTCATCACGATGGACGACCCGGTCGAGGTGGCGCTGCGCAAGAAGAAGGATTCCTCGATGCGCGTGGCCGTGACCCAGGTCAAGGAAGGGCACGCCGACGCATGCATTTCCGCCGGCAACACCGGCGCCCTGATGGCGGTATCGCGCTATGTGCTGAAGACGCTCGAAGGCATCGAGCGGCCCGCGATCGCCACCACCATTCCAAACGAGCAGGGGTGGGGCACCACGGTGCTCGACCTCGGCGCCAACGCCGACTGCGAGCCGGAGCATCTGCTGCAGTTCGCCCGCATGGCCGAAGCCATGGTGTCGGTGGTCGACCACAAGCCGCATCCCACCGTGGGCCTGCTGAACATCGGCGAGGAAGTGATCAAGGGCAACGAGGTGGTCAAGCGCGCCGGAGAACTGCTGCGCGCCTCCGAGCTGAACTTCCACGGCAATGTCGAAGGCAACGACATCTTCAAGGGCACGACCGACATCGTGGTGTGCGATGGCTTCGTCGGCAACGTGGCGCTCAAGAGTACCGAGGGGCTGGCCAAGATGATTGGCAGCATGATCCGCGAGGAATTCACGCGCTCGTGGTTCACCAAGCTGCTGGCGGGCATCGCCATGCCGGTGCTGAACCGGCTCGCGCGGCGGCTGGATCCGGCCCGCTACAACGGCGCCTCGTTGCTGGGCCTGCGCGGACTGGTGATCAAGAGCCACGGATCGGCCGACGCCCATTCTTTTGAGTGGGCCATCAAACGCGGGTATGATGCGGCCAGAAATGGCGTGATCGCCCGGATTTCACAGGCCTTCGCCAACAAGACGGGCATGGCAGCCACGCCCTCCGCAAGCCAGGAGACTGGCGCGCCGGACGCGAGTCCGAGCGCGCACGCCGCATGACATCGGAGCAACGCGCGAAGCCCCCGGCGGACCGTGGCATGGTTCCGTCCGGCCGGCATGCACCTCCACGCTCGGCAACACGACCCGATATCACATGACAAGCTACGCAAAAATCATCGGCACGGGGAGCTACCTGCCGCCGCGTCGCGTGACCAATCACGAGCTGGCAGCCCAGTTGGCGGAAAAGGGCATCGAGACCAGCGACGAATGGATCGTTTCGCGCAGCGGTATCTCGGCGCGCCACTGGGCCGAGCCCGATGTCACCAGCAGCGATCTCGCGGTCAAGGCCGCCGAGCGCGCGCTCGAAGCCGCCGGCCTCGACCGTCAGGAAATCGACCTGATCATCGTCGCGACCTCGACGCCCGATTTCGTTTTCCCGAGCACCGCGTGCCTGGTGCAGCAGAAGCTCGGCATCACGAACAACTGCGCGGCCTTCGACATGCAGGCGGTGTGTTCGGGCTTCGTCTATGCGCTGMCCMCCGCCGACAAGTTCATCCGCAGCGGCTCGCACCGCAACGTGCTGGTGATCGGCACCGAGGTGTTCTCGCGCATTCTCGACTTCAATGACCGCACCACCTGCGTGCTGTTCGGCGATGGCGCCGGCGCGGTGGTGATGACGGCTTCGCAGGAGCCGGGCATCATGGCCTCGGCCATGCACGCCGACGGCAACCATGTCGACATCCTGTGCGTGCCGGGCAATGTGTCGGGCGGCCAGATCACCGGCAACGCATTCCTGCATATGGACGGGCAGGCGGTGTTCAAGCTCGCCGTCAGCGTGCTGGACAAGGTCGCGCGCGAGACGCTCGCCGCGGCCGCGTTGCCCGCCGACCAGGTCGACTGGCTGATCCCGCACCAGGCCAATATCCGCATCATGCAGGGCACGGCCAAGAAGCTGGGCCTGCCGCCCGAACGCATGGTCGCCACCGTGCACGAACATGGCAACACCTCGGCCGCGTCGATTCCGCTCGCGCTCGATGTCGCCGTGCGCGACGGTCGCGTCCGGCCGGGCCAGCATGTGCTGATGGAAGGCGTCGGTGGCGGCTTCACCTGGGGTGCGGTGCTGCTGCGCATGTAGTCCGCGAGCCGGCGTCACGCCGGCTGGKTTCTCTTCATTACGATCGGATTCCGATGAAATTTTCATTCGTCTTCCCCGGCCAGGGTTCGCAATCGGTCGGGATGCTCAATGCCTTTGCCGACCACCCCGTGGTGCGCGCCACGCTCGACGAAGCCTCGGCCGCGCTTGGCCAGGATCTCGGCCGGCTGATCGCCGAAGGTCCGGCGGAAGAGCTGAACCTGACCACCAACACGCAGCCGGTCATGCTGACGGCCGCGGTGGCGATCTACCGCGCATGGCTCGACGCGGGCGGTCCGGCGCCATCGATGGTTGCCGGGCACAGCCTGGGCGAGTATTCCGCGCTGGTCGCCGCCGGTGTGATCCCGTTTGCCGATGCGGTGCCGCTGGTGCGCTTCCGCGCGCAGGCGATGCAGGAGGCGGTGCCGGTGGGCGAGGGCGGCATGGCGGCCATTCTCGGACTGTCCGATGACGACGTGCGCGCGGCTTGCGCGGAAGCGTCGGCCGCCGGCGTGGTGGAAGCGGTCAATTTCAATGCGCCGGCACAGGTGGTGATCGCCGGCAGCAAGCCGGCGGKCGAAAAAGCGTGTGAAATCGCCAAGGCCAAGGGCGCCAAGCGCGCGCTGCCGTTGCCGGTGTCGGCGCCGTTCCATTCGTCGCTGCTCAAGCCCGCATCGGACCGCTTGCGCGAGCGCATGGCCGGCATGACGTTCTCGGCGCCGGCCATTCCGCTGGTCAACAACGTCGACGTGGCCATCGTCAACGATCCGGCCGCGATCAAGGACGCGCTGGTGCGCCAGGCCGCGGCGCCGGTGCGCTGGGTCGAATGCGTGCAGAAGATGGCGACCGACGGCATCACGCATGTGATCGAGTGCGGTCCGGGCAAGGTGCTGGCCGGCCTGACCAAGCGCATCGACGGCAACCTGGTCGGCGGCAGCATCGTCGATCCGGCATCGCTGCAGGAAACGCTGGCGCTGGTGAAGGGTTGAGGACACGGATATGAGCAAGTATCTGGAAAAGCAGATCGCGCTGGTGACCGGCGCCTCGCGTGGCATCGGCCGCGCCATTGCGCTGGAACTGGCCCGGCAGGGCGCCTTTGTGATCGGCACGGCCACGTCCGACGCCGGTGCCGACGCGATCTCCGCATACCTGGCCGAAGCCGGGCTCGCGGGCAGGGGCGCGCGGCTTGACGTAAACGATGCCACGCGCGCCGAAGGACTGGTCGAGGAGATCGTCAAGGAGCACGGCGGTATCCATATCCTGGTCAACAACGCCGGCATCACGCAGGATCAGCTGGCGATGCGGATGAAGGACGAGGAATGGAGCGCGGTGGTCGATACCAATCTGACCGCGGTGTTCCGCCTGTCCCGCGCCGTGTTGCGGCCGATGATGAAGGCCCGCGGCGGCCGCATCATCAGCATCACGTCGGTGGTGGGTTCCACCGGCAATGCCGGTCAGATGAACTACGCGGCGGCCAAGGCCGGCGTGGAGGGCATGTCCCGCGCGCTGGCGCGCGAGATCGGCAGCCGTAGCATCACGGTCAATTGCGTCGCGCCGGGCTTTATCGATACCGATATGACGCGCGCGTTGTCGGCGGAACAGCAGGCGTCGCTGAAGGCGCAAATCCCGCTGGGCCGGCTCGGTCAGCCCGAGGACATCGCGCACGCGGTAGCATTTCTGGCGGGCCCGCAAGGCTCATATGTGACCGGCACCACGTTGCACGTCAACGGCGGCATGTATATGAATTGACGGCGGACGCCTCTGGCGTAACGCTATTTTTATAGAGGATCGGGCGCATTTCCCGCAAAACTTCAGCGGCGGGATTTTCGCGGGCCAAACCTGCTAAAATGCGCCCACTTTTTTGTCGAACTTCCCTGGAGGGCTACATGGACAATATCGAACAACGCGTCAAGAAGATCGTGGCAGAGCAACTCGGTGTGGCTGAGGCCGATATCAAGAACGAATCCTCGTTCGTGAACGACCTCGGCGCCGACTCGCTTGACACGGTCGAGCTGGTGATGGCGTTGGAAGATGAATTCGGCATGGAAATTCCCGATGAGGAAGCCGAAAAGATCACGACCGTGCAACAGGCGATCGATTACGCCACCGCGCACGTCAAGGCGTAAGCCTGTCGTTTCTGGATTCCGGGCCACAGAAGGCGGGCGGATGGGTCGCAAGGCCCTCTTGTGCCGTTTTCTGTGGCTTTCGTCTGTTAAAGGAAGTCGTGTGGCATCGCCGCCCGCGCTGCCCGGCAATGCCGTCGGCATCGCATGCGGCCCCATGCGCACGCATCGCCACCGCGAGGCTGTCGCCGCCGCCGGCTTCCCACACCCGTAGGAAATCATAGTGAGCCGTCGTCGCGTCGTCGTCACCGGGCTCGGCCTTGTGTCTCCGGTCGGAAACACGGTTGCCGAAGGCTGGGCCAATCTGGTTGCCGGCAAGTCCGGCATTGCTACCATCACCAAATTCGATCACGCCGCGCTTGCCGTGCACTTCGCGGGCGAGGTCAAGGGTTTCAATGCCGAGGACTACATCCCGGCCAAGGAAGCCCGCCATATGGATACCTTCATCCACTATGGCATCGCGGCCGGCACGCAGGCGCTGCGCGACAGCGGCCTGGAAGTGACGGAGGCCAATGCCGAGCGCATCGGCGTGCTGGTGGGCTCGGGCATCGGCGGCCTGCCGATGATCGAGGACACGCATGCGGAGCTGACCAATCGCGGCCCGCGACGCATTTCGCCGTTCTTCGTGCCCGGTTCGATCATCAACATGATCTCCGGCCACCTGTCGATCAATCACAACCTGAAGGGCCCGAATCTGGCGGCCGTGACGGCGTGCACCACCGGTCTGCACAGCATCGGCCTCGCGGCACGGCTGATCCAGTGCGGCGATGCCGATGCGATGCTGGCGGGAGGCGCGGAGTCGACCGTGTCGCCGCTGGGCATCGGCGGCTTCGCCGCGGCGCGCGCGCTGTCCACGCGCAACGACGATCCGGCCACCGCCTCCCGCCCCTGGGATACGGACCGCGACGGTTTCGTGCTGGGCGAGGGCGGCGGCGTGATGATGCTGGAGGAGTACGAGTCGGCCAAGGCGCGCGGCGCGCGCATCTACGCTGAACTTGTCGGCTTCGGCATGAGCGGCGATGCCTTCCATATGACCGCGCCGAATACCGACGGTCCGCGCCGGTGCATGGTCAACGCGCTGAAGGACGCCGGCATCAACGCCGACGAAGTGCAGTACCTGAACGCGCATGGCACCTCGACCCCGCTGGGCGACAAGAACGAGTCGGACGCCATCAAGCTGGCTTTCGGCGAGCACGCCTACAAGATGGCCGTCAACTCGACCAAATCCATGACCGGCCATCTGCTCGGCGGCGCGGGCGGCCTGGAGTCGGTGTTCACGGTGCTTGCCCTGCATCACCAGGTCTCGCCGCCGACCATCAACATCTTCAACCAGGACCCCGAGTGCGATCTCGACTACGTCGCCAATACGGCGCGGGAGATGAAGATCGACGTCGCCGTGAAGAACAACTTCGGCTTTGGCGGCACCAACGGCACGCTCGTCTTCCGTCGTGTGTGAGCCTGTCAGGCGCCGGCGTTCAGCCGGCGCCCTGCCGGCCGATGCCGGACGTGTCGCGCGTGCGGTGCTGGTCGCCGTGGCGGGGTTGCAGTTCGCCGCGGTGATCTGCCTGCTGTGGCAGGCCGCTCGCGCCGCCGACGTGGCCGGATGGTGGTGGGCCGCCGCCGGCATCGCGATGCTTGCCATGTCCGCGGTGGGCTGGCCGGCGGCATGGCGGGGCACCCGCTGGCGCTACGCCGGCATGGCCGCCGGGGCGACCGCCTCCGAAGCGGCGGAGTTGTGGGTGGCGCGGCGGGGCCGGGCGCGGGTCCGTGCCCGCGTCACCGCCTGGTGGCGTGTCGCCGACGTGCTGACGGTGCTTCGCCTGTCAGACCCGCTAGGCCTGGCACCCCGCTTGCTAGTGGTGCCGGCCGGCGCGGCACGTTCGCTGCACCGGACACTGCATCGCAATACCCCTTCGCGCCGTTAGCCGGCGCGCCGATTCATCCGCATGGCTTCCATGCGCGCCCAGTCCAGGCACGGATGTGACGATTCCTACGGGGATCCGACCGCCGGGCCCCGGACGTAGGTAAAATACAACGTTTGTTTTGACAGCGATCTCAAGAGATACACTGCAGGTGAACTATTCGTGAGCGAACGCGAAGCCGACCAGCTCCTTGTTGAACGCGTCCAGCAGGGCGACAAGCGAGCCTTTGAACTGCTGGTGGCGAAGTACCACCGCAAGATCATTCGGTTGATCTCGCGTCTGGTCCGGGATCCGGCCGAAGTCGAGGATGTAGCCCAGGATGCCTTTATCAAGGCATATCGGGCGCTTCCCCAGTTTCGCGGCGAGTCGGCGTTCTACACGTGGTTGTACCGGATCGCCGTCAACACGGCGAAAAACTACCTGGCCACGCAGGGCCGGCGCCCCGAGGCCTCCAGCGATATCGACGCCGAAGAGGCTGAAACTTTTGCAGACGGTGAGCAACTAAGGGATATCAATACGCCGGAGTCCATGCTCCACACGCGTCAGGTGGCGGACACCGTCAACCGCGCGATGGAGGCGCTGCCGGAAGAACTGCGGACAGCCATCACGCTGCGCGAGATCGAAGGCCTCAGCTACGAGGAAATCGCCGAAGCCATGGGTTGCCCGATCGGCACGGTCCGGTCCCGCATCTTCCGCGCACGCGAAGCGATTGCGGAAAAACTACGCCCGCTGCTGGGAACGGCGGAGGGCAAACGGTGGTAGTGGAAATCGGGCACATGTCGTGCGGCCAGCGTTGCAGCCTCCTCCTGCATCGAGAAGCGACAGAATGTGACGGGATATTCGGTGTTTCGGTGGAATTTCTAGGGGTTCGAGATGGGTCAGGCTCAAATGCTTTCGTCGCATGGGTCCGAGGTGGCGGAGCGCATTTCCGCATTGGTTGACGGCGAACTGGCGCCGCATGAATTCGAGGGCGTGCTGGAGCTTGCCAAGGGCGAGTCCGGCCGCCAGCAGTGGACCGTCTACCAGTTGATCGGCGACACGCTGCGCTCCGAGGATCTGGTCCAGACCGGCTCGACGGACGATTTTGTTTCCCGCTTTGCCGCGCGGCTTGGCGACGAGCCCCATCTGCTGGCTCCGGCCGCGCTGGGCGACGCCAAGGTGCGCCGCCATCGCCTGCTGTTCCGCCCGTCATGGGTTCGGCGCGTGATGCCGGGCACCGCGATCGCCGCCGCGGTGGCGGCGGTCAGCTGGGTGGTGGTGCCGCAGATGCGCGACGCCGAGCCGGGCGCGGCCGATACGGTCGTCGCTCGTGCGCCGGCGCCCGAAACCCCGAAGGTGGGCGGCGTGCTGACGGTCGCGGCCGATGCTGGCCAGATGATTCGCGATCCGCGCCTGGACGAGTACCTGCGGGCTCACCGGGTCTCGGCGCCGACCAATGCGATGGTGCCCGCCATGCGCAATGTCGCCAACAGCGCCAGCTTCTCTCAGGACAACACGCAGGAATAATGCCGCATATGCAAAAAGGATGGGCGCCCGCCCATGTAGCGGGCGCACCAGGAATAAGGGCCCTGCGGAGGTCCTTTTTTCTCGCCTTGTGCCTGACCGCCGCGGTCGCCACGGCACAGACGTCGGAGCCCACGCTGGCACGCCGCGACGCGGCAGCCTGGCTCGGCAAGATCCATCGCGCCGCGCAGCGCGAGAACTATGTCGGCACGTTGATCTACCAGCGCGGCAGCGTGATGCATGCCTCGCGGATCCAGCATTACAGCGATCTGGTCAACAACGAGTACGAGCGCCTGGAAACGCTGGACGGCAAGCCACGGGAGGTGCTGCGCCAGAATGACATGGTGCACAGCCTGATTCCGGAGGCCAAGCTGGTCGTCATCGAGAAGCAGGACGCCAAGGACCGCTTCCCCGCGCTGCTGTCGACCACCAAGAGCGATGTGCTCGATCTCTACGAGATGCGCCGCCTGCCACCCGAACGGGTCGCGGGCATGGAATGCGAGGTGTTCTGGCTGGTGCCGCACGACAGCGCCCGCTACGCGGTGAGGCTGTGGGCGGAGAAGACGTCGGGCCTGCTGATGCGGGCCCAGACCGTCGGCGAGGGCGGAAAGGTGCTGGAGCAGGTGTCGTTCTCGCAGATCGAGATTGGCGTGCCCTCCGAGAAGCAGAAGATCCTGGGTGCGATCAAACAGGCGCGTTCCTGGAACCAGTACGAGATCCACTATCAGCCGGCCAATGTCGCCGAGGAAGGGTGGCAGATCGGCGTGCCGGTCAAGGGTTTCCAGAAGATCCGCGAGGTGCGTCGCCCGCTGGGCGACCTGCGCGGCAGGCAGGGCGCCGATTCGAGCGAGGTCTTCGAGGTGCTGCAGGTCGTGTATAGCGACGGGTTGACGGGCCTGTCGGTATTCATCGAGCCGGTGTCGGCCCAACGCGCGCGTCGTGAAGGCGTGGCGGCGCTCGGGGCGACCCAGGTGGTGGTGCGCAAGGTGGCCGATTTCTGGATCACCGTGGTCGGCGAAGTGCCGGCCGCCACCGTCAAGCAGTTTGCCGCCGCGGTGGAGTATCGCGCGCCGAGCCAGCGCTGACGCGGTGCAAGCGGCTGCGCTAGCGCGGCCCTGCCCGGACTCCATCTCCGCCGGCCTCGCTTCTAACCTGTTACGCTGAACTCCCGGGAGTCGACCATGTCGTCAACGTATTCAGCCGTGGCCAGGACCATGGCACTGGCCGCCATTCTGGCGGTGGGTCCCATGATCGCCGGTCCGGTGCACGCACAGTCCACGGCCGCCAACTACAACCTTCCCGATTTCACTGATCTGGTGGAGCGCGCCAGCCCCGCCGTGGTCAACATCCGGACCACCGAGCGGGTGCGCTCGCGCGCCATGACACCGGAAGACGAGGAGATGGCCGAGTTCTTCCGCCGCTTCTTCGGCGTCCCGATGCCGGGCACGCCGGCGCCGGGTCCGCAGCGTCGCGGCCAGCCCCCGCAGAACGAGGAACAGAGCCGCGGCGTCGGTTCCGGCTTCATCATCAGCCAGGACGGCTACGTGATGACCAACGCCCATGTGGTGTCCGATGCCGACACCATCTATGTCACCCTCACCGACAAGCGCGAATTCAAGGCCAAGCTGATCGGTACCGATCGCCGCACCGACGTGGCCTTGCTCAAGATCGACGCGACGGGCTTGCCGCGCCTGCCGCTGGGCGACTCGAACAAGATCCGGGTCGGTGAGTGGGTGCTTGCCATCGGTTCTCCGTTCGGCTTTGCCAATAGCGTGACGGCCGGCATCGTGTCCGCCAAGGGCCGCGAGACCGGCGATTACCTGCCGCTGATCCAGACCGATGTGGCGGTCAACCCGGGAAATTCGGGCGGACCTCTGCTGAACCTGCGCGGCGAGGTGATCGGCATCAACTCGCAGATATACAGCCGCAGCGGCGGCTATATGGGCATCTCGTTCGCGACGCCCATCGACGAAGCGCTGCGCGTTGCCGAGCAGCTGAAGACCACGGGCAAGGTCACGCGGGGAAGGATCGCCGTGGCCATCGGCGAGGTCACCAAGGAAGTGGCCGATTCGCTGGGCCTGGGCCGCGCGCGTGGCGCGCTCGTTGGCAGCGTCGAACCCGGCGGACCGGCGGAGAAGGCCGGCATCGAGGCGGGCGACATCATCCTGAAGTTCAACGGGCGGGATATCGAACGCGCTTCCGACCTGCCGCGGCTGGTGGGCGAAACCAAGCCGGGCACGCGTGCGACGATCCAGCTGTGGCGCAAGGGCGCGACCCGCGACGTCACGATCGTCGTGGCGGAGCTGGAGCCGGATGCCAAGCCGCAGCCGCGCGCCGGCACCACGCCAGGCGATGAGGGCCCAACCGCGGTGAAGCCGAACGCGCTGGGACTGGTGGTCAGCGATCTGTCGGAGGCCCGTCTGCGCGAACTGAAGGTCCGCTCTGGCGTGGAGGTCCAGGCCGCCGAGGGCGCGGCGGCGCGCGCCGGCATCCGCCCGGGCGATATCATCCTGCGCCTTGGCGATACCGATGTGACCAGCGCGCGGCAGTTCAACGAACTGGTGCGTGGACTGGACAAGAGCCGCATGGCGGCGGTTTTCGTGCGGCGCGGCGACGCGACGCAGGTGCTGACGCTGCGCCCCAACGGCGGGACCCGCTGATCCGGTATCGGGGCCCGCTCGCGGGCCCTTTTCATGGGCCGATGCCGGGCACTGGCCCGGCGGCCGATTCCCATCCGGAAGCCCTTGAAAATCCGGTAAAATCGCGGTCTGGCGCGGCATGCCGCGCCTCCCAACCTGCGGCCGGGCCCAGGCGCCCGGCAGGGCGTCCGTGCCCGCCGCGCACGAATTGCTGCGCATCGTTTGCTGCGCTGCCGCGGATGCCGTCCCGGCCCCTTCCCGGGTGCCAACGGGCGCCCGCGGCGCCCCCTGACCCAACAGATGGACCATATCCGTAACTTTTCGATCATCGCCCACATCGACCACGGGAAATCAACCCTGGCCGACCGCATCATTCAGCTCTGCGGCGGCTTGTCCGATCGCGAGATGGAGGCCCAGGTGCTGGACTCCATGGATATCGAAAAGGAGCGGGGCATCACCATCAAGGCCCAGACCGCGGCGCTCAGCTACAAGGCGCGCGACGGCCAGGTCTACAACCTGAACCTGATCGATACGCCGGGGCACGTCGACTTCAGCTACGAGGTCAGCCGCTCGCTGTCCGCTTGCGAGGGCGCGCTGCTGGTGGTCGACGCGTCACAGGGCGTCGAGGCGCAGACGGTCGCCAACTGCTATACCGCGATCGAGCTGGGCGTCGAGGTGGTGCCGGTGCTGAACAAGATCGACCTGCCGCAGGCCGATCCCGACAGCGCGATCCAGGAGATCGAGGACGTCATCGGAATCGACGCGCACGATGCGGTCCGCTGCTCGGCCAAGACCGGCATGGGCGTCGAGGACGTGATCGAGGCGCTGATCGCAAAGGTGCCGCCGCCAAAGGGCGATCCCGACGCGCCGCTGCAGGCGCTGATCATCGACTCGTGGTTCGACAACTACGTCGGCGTGGTGATGCTGGTGCGCGTGGTCAACGGCACGCTGCGCCCGAAGGACAAGGTGCTGCTGATGGCCAATGGCTCGCAGCATCTGGTCGAGCAGGTCGGCATCTTCTCGCCCAAGTCGATCCAGCGCGACGCGCTGTCGGCGGGGCAGGTGGGCTTTGTCATCGCGGGCATCAAGGAATTGAAGGCGGCCAAGGTGGGCGACACCATCACTACCGTGGCGCGCAAGGCCGAGTCGCCGTTGCCGGGCTTCAAGGAGGTCAAGCCGCAGGTGTTCGCCGGCCTGTATCCGGTGGAGGCGAACCAGTACGAGGCGCTGCGCGAATCGCTGGAAAAGCTGCGCCTGAACGATGCGTCGCTGCAGTTCGAGCCGGAAGTTTCGCAGGCGCTGGGTTTCGGCTTCCGTTGCGGCTTCCTGGGCCTGTTGCACATGGAGATCGTGCAGGAGCGGTTGGAGCGCGAATTCGACATGGACCTGATCACCACGGCGCCGACCGTGGTGTACCAGGTGCAGATGCGCGACGGCACCCTGGCCCAGGTCGAGAACCCGGCCAAGATGCCGGACCCGAGCAAGATCGAGGCAATTCTCGAGCCGATCGTCACGGTCAACCTGTACATGCCGCAGGACTACGTCGGCGCCGTGATGACGCTGTGCACCCAGAAGCGCGGGGCGCAGATCAACATGAGCTATCACGGCAAGCAGGTGCAGCTCACCTACGAAATGCCGATGGCCGAGATCGTGCTCGATTTCTTCGACCGCCTCAAATCGGTATCGCGCGGCTATGCGTCGATGGACTACGAGTTCAAGGAGTACCGCGTATCCGATGTGGTCAAGGTCGATATCCTGATCAACGGCGACAAGGTCGACGCGCTTTCCATTATCGTGCACCGCTCGAATTCACAGTATCGCGGCCGCGAGGTGGCGGCGAAGATGCGCGAGATCATTCCGCGCCAGATGTACGACGTGGCCATCCAGGCCGCGATCGGCGCCAATATCATCGCGCGCGAAAACGTGAAGGCCCTGCGCAAGAACGTGCTGGCGAAGTGCTACGGCGGCGATATCAGCCGCAAGAAGAAGCTGCTCGAGAAGCAGAAGGCCGGCAAGAAGCGCATGAAGCAGGTGGGCACGGTGGAGATTCCGCAGGAAGCGTTCCTGGCGATTCTCCAGGTGGAAGAGAAATAATGCGCATCGCCGCTGGCGCGCCGCCCGGCGCGCATGGCGGCGCCGTGCCTGGACAAGAATTCGCCAACGATCTAGCCGTCATGAATTTCGCACTGATCCTTTTTGTGCTGGTGGTCATTACCGGCATCGCCTGGGTGGCCGACAAGCTGGTGTTCCAGCGTCAGCGCCGCGTATCCGCGCAGGCTGCGCTCGCCGAATTCGACGCGCGCCGCGGCGCGCTGCAGGGTGGCGCGACGACGGCCGATTTCGAAACCTCCCGCGAGCGGCTGGCCGAGGAAAAGCTGCGCCAGCCGTGGTGGCTCGAATATTCGGCCAGCTTCTTTCCGGTGATTCTTGCCGTGTTCGTACTGCGCTCGTTCGTGGTGGAGCCGTTCAAGATTCCGTCCGGCTCGATGATTCCGACGCTGCTGATCGGCGATTTCATCCTGGTCAACAAGTTCGAATACGGCATTCGCCTGCCGGTGATCAACAAGAAGGTCATCGAGATGGGCGAGCCGCAGCGTGGCGACGTGATGGTGTTCCGTTATCCGAAAGACCCGTCGCTGGATTACATCAAGCGCGTGATCGGCGTGCCGGGCGATGTGGTGCGCTACGAAAACAAGCGCATCACGGTCAACGGCAAACCAGCGGAATACGCGCCGCTGCCTGATTATCTCGACGAGGAGCGGCTGGCCTATTCGCGCCATTTCCGCGAGACGCTGCCGGGCAACGCGCAATCGCATGGCATCCTGAACGATGCCGACCGTCCGGCCTTTGTCGCCGGCGCCGACCCCGATTTTCCGTTCCGCGATAACTGCACATACAATGGCCAGGGCGTGACCTGCAAGGTGCCGGCCGGTCACTATTTCGTGATGGGCGATAACCGCGACAACAGTCAGGACTCCCGCTATTGGGGCTTCGTGCCCGACGAGAATATCGTCGGCAAGGCCTTCCTGATCTGGATGAACCTGGGCAACCTCGGCCGCATCGGGTCGTTCCAGTAAGAGGCGGCCATTTGCGCCAGTACGCCCATCGACCACCTCCTTCCGGGAACGCCGCACTCACATGAATCTCGACGCCCTGCAGCAACGACTCGGCTACCGTTTCAGCAAGCCCGAATTGCTGCAGCAGGCGCTTACGCATCGCAGCCATAGCGCCCAGCATAACGAACGCCTCGAATTTCTCGGCGATTCGGTGCTGAACTGCGCGGTGGCCGACATGCTGTATGGCATGTTCGGCAAGCTCGACGAAGGCGACCTGTCGCGGGTTCGCGCCAATCTGGTCAAGCAGCAGGCGCTCTACGAAATCGCGCAGATGCTCCAGCTGTCCGAGTCGCTGCGGCTTGGCGAGGGGGAACTGAAGAGCGGCGGCTTCCGCCGGCCGTCGATCCTGGCCGACGCGCTGGAGGCCATCGTTGGCGCGGTGTTCCTGGACGCCGGCTTCGAGGCGGCGCGCAGCCTGATCCGCAAGCTGTATATCCCGATCCTCGAACAGGTCGATCCGCGCACGCTGGGCAAGGACGCCAAGACGCTACTGCAGGAATACCTGCAGGGGCACAAGATCGCGCTGCCCCAGTACAACGTGATCGCCACCCACGGTGCCGCGCACAATCAGCAATTTGAAGTCGAATGCATCGTGCCTAAACTGGAAGTGCGTGTATTCGGCACCGGCGCGTCGCGGCGCGCGGCCGAGCAGGCTGCCGCCAAGTTGGCGCTGGACGAGGTGCAGCGCATGGTGCCGCAGCTCCTGAAGCGCAGCCGCGCCGAACGCACCGGCAAGACCCGCAAGCAGCCGGTGCCGCCGGATCCCCAGTTGTCTCTCAGGTTGAAGGAATGACCGAATCGAATCGCCCGCAGCAAGA
Source organism: Cupriavidus gilardii J11 (assembly GCF_007829435.1). Classification (GTDB taxonomy): domain Bacteria; phylum Pseudomonadota; class Gammaproteobacteria; order Burkholderiales; family Burkholderiaceae; genus Cupriavidus; species Cupriavidus gilardii_D. Next base: position 68,743 of record NZ_VLJN01000018.1, on the reverse strand, counting down.
TGCCGGCCAACCCCAGCCCGCGGCGTTCCGTTGCGGCACCGTGGCCATCGTCGGGCGGCCCAACGTCGGCAAGTCGACGTTGATCAATGCGCTGGTCGGCCAGAAGATCAGCATCACATCGCGCAAGGCGCAGACCACCCGCCATCGGCTGGTCGGCATCCAGACCACCGACGATGCGCAGTACGTGTTCGTCGATACGCCCGGTTTCCAGACCCGCCATGCCAGCGCCCTGAACCGCTCGCTGAACCGTGCCGTCACGTCGACGCTGTCGTCGGTCGACCTGGTGCTGTTCGTCGTTGAAGCGGGGCAGTACGGTCCCGACGACGAGAAGGTGCTCGCACTGCTTCCGCGCAACGTGCCCGTCTTGCTGGTGGCCAACAAGCTCGACACCGTGCCAGCCGACAAGCGGTCGTCCATCATGCTGCCGTTCCTGGAGAAGATGGGCCACCAGTTTGCATTTCGGGAAGTGGTGCCGATGTCGGCCAAGACACGCGACCATATCAAGCGCCTGTTCGCGATCATCCGGCCCTATCTGCCTGAAGGCGAGCCGATGTACGACGCCGATGCGCTGACCGATCGCAGCGAGCGTTTTCTCGCGTCGGAAATCATCCGCGAAAAGGTTTTTCGCTGGACCGGCGACGAACTGCCGTACACCAGCACCGTGGTGATCGACAAGTTCGAGACGGAAGGCCGGTTGCGTCGCGTGTTCGCGACCATCCTCGTGGAACGCGACGCGCACAAGGCCATGATCATCGGCGCCAAGGGCAGCAAGCTGAAGCAGATTTCCACCGAGGCGCGCCTCGACATGGAGAAGCTGTTCGACGGCAAGGTCTACCTGGAGCTTTGGATCAAGGTCAAGAGCGGGTGGGCCGACAACGAAGCCGGATTGCGTGCCTACGGCTATGAGTGACAGGCCGCCGGCCTCCGCGCGCGCCGCGCGACGAGAGCCGGCTTCCGCAAAACGAGCCGACCCGGTGGCCGAGGAGGCCGCCGAGGTGCTGGAAACCCAGCCGATGGCCGAGGCCGCCGCCCGCGCGATGATGGACCGCGCGATGCGCATCGTGCCGGCGCGCAGCGAGGTGCGCGTGGCCAGCCAGCCCGGCTTCGTGCTGCATGCCTGGCCGTATCGGGAGACCAGCCTGATCATCGACGTCTTCACGCGCGACCATGGACGCATGGCGCTGGTCGCCAAGGGCGCGAAGCGGCCGCATTCGGCGCTGCGCGCGGTGCTGCAGCATTTCCTGCCGATCTCGCTGTCGTGGAGCGGCAAGGGCGAGGTCAAGACGCTGACGCGCGCCGAATGGATTGGCGGCATGCCGCCAACGCGGCGCTGCTGCATCTGGACCTGGTGGGCTTCAAGGCCGTCAACGACGGCTTCAGCCATCTGGCGGGCGACGCGCTGCTGTCCGGCTTCTATCTGAACGAGCTGCTGCTGCGATTCTGTCCGCGCGAGGATGCCCATGAGTCGCTGTTCCGGCACTACATGGCGACGTTGACGCGACTGGCGCACGGCGAGCCGGCCGCGCTGGTGTTGCGCAGTTTTGAACGGGTACTGCTGCAGGAGACCGGTTTTGCCGTGGCGTTCGACCGCTGCACCTCCACCGGCGAGCCGGTGCAGCCGGGCCTGGACTACGTCTACCAGCCCGAGCGCGGCGTGCGGCGCGCGCATGCCAGCGATCCGTCTTCCTGGCCGGTGGTCTCGGGGCAGACGCTGCTCGACATGTCCCGCGACGACTACAGTCGTGCACAGACCGCGCAACAGAGCCGTGCGCTGATGCGGTTCCTGCTGCATTATTATCTGCAAGGCGCGCCGCTGAAGACGCGCCAGATCCTGATCGACCTGCAAGCCCTATGATCTTCCACGCTCATCCCGGTGTGATTGCGCTCGGCGTCAATATCGACCACGTCGCCACGCTGCGCAACGCGCGCGGCACCGTCTATCCCGATCCGATCCAGGCCGCGTTGCAGGCCGAGGAGGCGGGCGCGGACCTGATCACGCTGCATCTGCGCGAGGACCGCCGCCATATCCGCGATGCCGACGTGCGCGCGCTGCGTCCACGGCTGGCCACGCGCATGAACCTCGAGTGCGCGCTGACGCAGGAAATGCTGGACATCGCCTGCGAGATCCGGCCGCAGGACGTGTGCCTTGTGCCCGAGCGGCGCGAGGAGGTGACGACCGAAGGGGGGCTCGATGTGGTCGGACGCTTCGAGCAGGTCAGGGCGGCATGCCGGCAGCTCGCCGATGCCGGCATCCGCGTATCGCTGTTCATCGATGCGGACCACGAGCAGATCGATGCCGCGGCCGCCAGCGGGGCACCCGTGATCGAGCTGCATACCGGCCGCTATGCCGATGCGCACTCCGCCGACCAGCAGACGGCCGAATTCCGCCGCATCGCCGACGGTGTGGATGCGGGGCGTCGCCATGGCCTGGTGGTCAACGCCGGCCATGGCCTGCACTACACCAATGTGCAGCCGATCGCCGCGCTGCCGGGCATTACCGAACTCAATATCGGCCATGCCATCGTCGCGCATGCCGTGTTCGCCGGCTGGCAGAACGCGGTCCGCGAGATGAAGGCGATCATGGTCGCCGCGCGGCTGGGCTCGCGCTACCCGACGCCCGGGGCGCCCGCGTGATCTACGGCGTCGGCACCGACATCATCCAGATCGATCGCGTGCGTGGGGTCATGGAGCGCACCGGCGGGCGCTTTGCCGAGAAGGTGCTCGGGCCGCGGGAACTGGCGATCTATCATCGCCGCAAGGCCCGCGTCGAAAAGCGTGGGCTGGCATTCCTCGCGACGCGCTTCGCCGCCAAGGAAGCTTTCTCCAAGGCCATCGGTCTTGGCATGCATTGGCCGATGACGTGGCGCGCGATGGAGCTGCTGAACCTGCCGTCGGGCGAGCCGTATGCCCATTGCCATGGCGAACTGCTGCAATGGCTGCAAGAGCGCGGCCTGACCGTGCGCGTCAGCGTCAGCGACGAGCAAGACTACGGCGTCGCGTTCGCGATCGCCGAGCGTACCGGGCCGCAGGCCGGTGCGGTATCTTTTTCCCATTCCCAGACATGACCAAGAAAAATCCAGGCAAACGGCCGGGCCCGGTAGTGCTCGACGTCAAGGGCAAGCAGCTCGACGCGGACGATGCACGCCGCATTGCTCATCCGTCGACGGGCGGCGTAATCCTGTTCGCGCGCAACTTCGAGTCGCGCGCGCAGCTTTGCGCGCTGACGCGCGACATTCGCGCCGTGCGCGACGATGTGCTGATCTGCATCGATCATGAAGGCGGTCGCGTGCAACGCTGCAAGACCGACGGCTTCACGCACCTTCCCGCCATGGGCAAGCTCGGCGAGCTGTGGGACAGCGACGTGCTCGCCGCCACCAAGGCCGCCGTGGCCTGTGGCTATGTGCTGGCGGCCGAGCTGCGCGCGTGCGATATCGATCTGTCGTTTACGCCGGTGCTGGACCTGGACTACGGCCGCAGCGCTGTGATCGGCGATCGCGCCTTCCACGCCGATCCGCGCGTGGTCGCGATGCTGGCCAACCACCTGACGCATGGCCTGCTGCTGGCCGGGATGGCCAATTGCGGCAAGCATTTCCCGGGGCATGGCTGGGCGGAAGCCGACTCGCATGTGGCGGTGCCGGTGGACGAGCGCGCGCTCGACGACATCCTCGAACAGGACGCCAAGCCTTATGAGTGGATGGGCATGGCACTGGCGTCGGTGATGCCGGCCCACGTCATCTACCCCGAGGTCGATCCGAACCCGGCGGGTTTTTCGCGCTACTGGCTGCAGGACATCCTGCGCACGCAGCTGGGCTTCGAGGGCGTGATCTTCAGCGACGACCTGAGCATGGAAGGCGCCAGCGTCGCTGGCACGGTCACCGACGGCGCGCGCGCCGCATTGGCGGCCGGTTGCGACATGGTGCTGATCTGCAACCGTCCCGACCTGGCCGACCAGTTGCTGGCCGAACTGGACGTGTCGCTCGACAAGGCTTCGCAGCGCCGCATCCGCAAGCTGTTCGCGCGCGGCAAGGCGATGGACTGGAACAAGCTCGAGCAGGACGCCGGCTACCGCAACGCGCTGCGCCAGCTACGCGAGGCGAAACTGATCGCATGAAAAAAAAGCAGCCATCAAGGCTGCTTTTTTAACGCCCCTCTCCCGCAAAGCGGGAGAGGGGCCGCGGGAGAGGGCAGTCACAGCAAATAAGCGCTGCCGCCCCTCAACCCGTCATCAATTCGCCCGGCTACGATATTCGCCCGTACGCGTATCGATCTCGATCTTGTCGCCGATATTGCAGAACAGCGGCACCTGCAGTTCGAAGCCGGTATTGATCTTCGCGTTCTTCAGCACCTTGCCCGACGAGGTGTCGCCCTTGACGGCCGGCTCGGTGTAGACGATCTCGCGGACCAGGGTGGTCGGCATTTCCACCGAGATGGCCTTGTCGTTGTAGAACACCACTTCGACGTTCATGCCGTCTTCGAGATAGTGCAGGGCATCGCCCATGTTGTCGGCCTCGACTTCGTACTGGTTGTAGTCGGCATCCATGAACACGTACATCGGATCGGCGAAGTACGAGTAGGTGCATTCCTTGCGATCCAGCACGACCACCTCGAACTTGTCGTCGGCCTTGAACACGGCTTCGCCCGGTGCATCGGTCAGCAGGTTCTTGTACTTCATCTTGACGACCGCGGCGTTGCGGCCCGACTTGTTGTACTCGGCCTTCTGCACGACCATCGGATCGGAACCGATCATGAATACGTTGCCGACGCGGAGTTCCTGTGCGGTTTTCATCTGAACTGTCTTTCCTGAAATAAATTGGAGTTCGGTGTGGCGAAGGCACGCTGGCGGGTGGCGCTGGTCGCCGCCGCCATCCGTGCTCGCGATCCGTGCTCAGTTCCGCTCGGGACTCGCCGCACGCATTGCCGCGGCGGCACCCCCAGGACTTCCGGCCCGGTCGCCATCAAATCAACCCGCTATTTTACCCGACTTTCGCAAAACGCTACGAGGTTCGCGGTCAGATCGCCGAGCGCGGCTACACTGTGCTGCCAACGTTGCGCGGTTCGGTTCAGGCCGGGCAGGGCGGCGACAAAGGCATCCCACGACGCGCCAACCGTATCGGGCGGCGCGACGCCGTTCCACACGTGCCACAGGCCCAACAGGGCTGAGGCGTCGCCGGGGGTGGCGATCTGCTGTCGGTACAGGTCCAGGAAGGCGTTGAGCTTCACGCGGTGTGCGTCGGCCGATTGCGGATAGATCTGCCATATAAAGGGCCGTGCGGCCCACTGTGCGCGGACGAATGAATCCTCGCCGCGCACGAAATTGACATCGCACGCCCACAACAGTTCGTCAAACTGTTCCTGCCGCTGGAAGGGCACCAGATCCAGTCGCAGCGCGCCAAGTGTGATGCTGGCGCCCGCCACGGCGGACTCGCCTGCCCAGGTGAACGCCTGTTCCGCCGCGGTGCCAGTCGGAACGAGGCATTGCACAGGCCGGGTGCCACGCCGCCAGTGATCGAGCAGGGCCGGCAGCGCGGGGTTGGCGTAGGCGAACAGGCTCACGCGCATCGCGTCCGGCTGGGGGGCCGTGCCCAGGCGGCGCCACAACAGCGCCTGCGCCGGCGCCGAGTCCATGAAGTGCTTTCGCTGGCCGGCCAGCATCGATTCGCGCAGCACCCCTCCCGTGCCTGGCTCGAAGCCGGGGAAGAAGAAATACTTCGTGAGCGGCAGGCGCGGATGCGGCGACGCCATGCCGTGGTGTTCGCGCACCCACGGCTCGGCGCTCAGGTACTCGAGATTGATCCACACCGGCTTGATCGCCGCCTGTGCCATCCGTTCGATGAACGGACCGGGCAGCTCGCACGCAAAGGCTTCGATCACGGCATCGTGCGGGACGATGTGCGCGTAGTCATGCGCGACTTGGTCGGCGTCGGCCCCGGGGCGCCAGCGGCGCACGTCCACTCCGGCCAGCCGCTGGTGCTCGGCGGCCGGATCGAGCGCGGGCGCCAGCCGGGCGAAGCTGCCGAGGTCGTCGACCCAGAGCCGTACCTGATGGCCATGCTCCTGCGCCAGCTGCCGGGCCAGTCGCCAGCAGACGCCGATGTCTCCGAAGTTGTCGATGACGGTACAGAAGATGTCCCAGGAGCGGATGTTCATTGGCGAGGGGAGCTGCCGGCGCGGGTGGCGGGCGCGAATTGCTCTAAACTTGCGATTCTAGAGCTTAAGCCAGAGCCTGAAGCCGCGCCTGCAGCGTGGCGACTTTCGCCTTGCCATCTTCCCCGATGCCCCCGCAACCGCAATCCGCGGGCACGCCGCCCGAAGGCCTGCCGTCCGAAGACCGTGATACGGCCGATTCCCCGCCAAGCCAGCTTCCCGCGCACGCGCAGTCGCCCGAGCCATTCGACCCGCGTCCCGTGATCGCGGCGCTGCCCGGCCTGCCGGGCGTCTATCGCTATTTCGATGCCGCCGGCAGTGTGCTGTACGTCGGCAAGGCACGCGACCTGAAAAAGCGTGTGTCGAGCTACTTCAACAAGACGCTGCTGTCGCCGCGCATCGCGATGATGGTGGGGAAGATCGCGCGCATCGAGACCACGGTGGTGCGGTCCGAGGCCGAGGCGCTGCTGCTCGAAAACAACCTGATCAAGGCGCTGGCGCCGCGCTACAACATCCTGTTTCGCGACGACAAGTCCTACCCATTGCTGAAGCTGTCGGCGCACCGCTATCCGCGCATGGCCTATTACCGTGGCGCAACGGACCGGCGGCACCAGTATTTCGGTCCGTTCCCGAGCGCGCACGCGGTGCGCGAGAGCATGCAGATCCTGCAGAAGGTGTTCCAGCTGCGGACCTGCGAGGACACCGTGTTCAACAACCGCACGCGTCCGTGCCTGTTGCACCAGATCCACCGCTGCACCGCGCCGTGCGTCGGCGCCGTCAGCGAGGAGGACTACGCGCGCGATGTGGCCAATGCCGCGCGTTTCCTGCAGGGCCGCCAGAACGAAGTCCTGGAGGGCCTGCAGCAAAAAATGGAGCAGCATGCCGAGCGGCTCGAGTTCGAGCAGGCCGCGGCGGTGCGCGACCAGATCGGCGCACTGTCGACCGTGCTGAAGCGCCAGGCGGTCGAAGAGGTGGGCCAGACCAGCGACATCGACGTGCTGGCTGTCGCGGTGCAGGGCGGGCGGGCGTGCGTCAATCTGGCGATGGTGCGCGGCGGGCGGCATCTGGGCGACAAGGCTTATTTCCCGGCCCACGTCGAGGAAGGCGCGATGATCGTCGACGAGGAAGCCGAGGATGCTCCGCGCGAAGGGCAAAGCGCCGCTTCGTCGGCCGACCGCATCGCCGCCAATGTGCTGGAGGCGTTCATGGCGCAGCACTATCTCGATCAGCCGGTGCCGCCGATTCTGGTGGTCAGCCATCCCCCCGCCGGTGGCGCGCTGATGGAGGCGCTGGCGATGCACGCCGGCCGCAAGATCACGGTCATTCGCCAGCCGCAGGGACAGCGGCGCGCGTGGCTGGACATGGCGCAGCAGGGCGCCGCGCTCGCGTTGGCGCGCCGCCTTGCCGAGCAGGGCAGCCAGGAGGCGCGCACGCGCGCGCTTGCGGAGACCATCGGCATCGAGCTGGACGACCTCGCCGCATTGCGCATCGAATGCTTCGACATCAGCCATACGGCGGGCGAGGCCACGCAGGCGTCGTGCGTGGTGTTCCACCACCATGCGATGCAGAACGCTGAATACCGCCGCTACAACATCGACGGCATCACGCCCGGCGACGACTACGCCGCGATGCGGCAGGTGCTGACGCGTCGGTACCAGAAGCTGGTCGAGCAGGGACAGGACGACAGCGCGTCCATGCCGCATATCGTACTGATCGATGGTGGCAAGGGCCAGGTAGAGGTGGCGCGGCAGGTGTTCGAGGAACTCGGCCTCGATATCGGGCTGCTGGTCGGCGTGGCGAAGGGCGAGGGCCGCAAGGTGGGCCTCGAAACGCTGGTGTTCGCCGACGGCCGTCCCGCGCTTGAACTGGGGCAGGGCAGCGCGGCCCTGATGCTGGTGGCGCAGATCCGCGACGAGGCGCACCGCTTCGCCATTACGGGCATGCGTGCGCGGCGCGCCAAGACGCGCACCACATCGCGCCTGGAGGAAATCGAGGGCATTGGCGCGCGCCGCCGCCAGAAGCTGCTCACGCGCTTCGGCGGCCTGCGCGGCGTGATGGCCGCCAGCGTGGATGAACTGGCCAGTGTCGACGGGATTTCTCGCGCGCTGGCCGAGGAAATCTACCGCCAACTGCACTGAAGCCAAAAAGGGTTGCGAGCGGAAACCGGCGAGATTTGTTCGAATCGGCACGAAATAGGCGACAATCGCGGGATTGCCCGTGTCCGACCTTGTCGCCGAATCCCATGCCACTGAATATTCCGATCCTGCTGACCTGGTTGCGCGTCGCCATGATTCCGCTGGTGGTGGGCGTGTTCTATCTGCCGGACGGCATGATGCCGCCGCATGTGAAGAACCTCACGGCCGCCATCTTCTTCATCATTGCGGCCGCCACCGATTGGCTGGACGGGTTCCTGGCCCGCCGCTGGAACCAGACCTCGTCGTTCGGCGCCTTCCTGGACCCGGTCGCGGACAAGCTGATGGTGACCGCCGCGCTGCTGTCGTTGCTGGCGCTGGACCGCGTCACCGACCTGATCGCGCTGATCATCATCGGCCGTGAGATCACCATCTCGGCGCTGCGCGAATGGATGGCCCAGATTGGCGCGTCCAAGAGCGTGGCGGTGAACTTCCTCGGCAAGCTGAAGACCACGGTGCAGATGATCGCGATTCCGCTGCTGCTGTATCACGATTATCTGTATGGCGTGGACGCCGCACTGCTGGGCGGCTGGCTGATCTACGTCGCGGCCGTGCTGACGCTGTGGTCGATGTTCTATTACATGAAGCTCGCGTGGCCGCAGATCCGCGAGCGCAGCGGCATCGCGGCCCGGGCGCCGGCGCAGAAGTAAAAAAGTGAGCCTCGCAGCAAAAATATGCTTGACTTGCTCTTCGGATATTTGCATAATTTCGTTCTCGCTTCTGACGAACTTAAACGAATTAAGGCACGAACGAAGCGAGATGCGGTAAGAAGCGGTGTGTGTCGGTAAGAAGCCATCCACTTAGCGCATGTGCAGTGCTGGCACGCTGAAAATCTGCGGGAGTAGCTCAGTTGGTAGAGCGCAACCTTGCCAAGGTTGAGGTCGCGAGTTCGAGACTCGTCTCCCGCTCCAGAATTTTCTGGCCGTCGGTTTCAAAGCCGGTCGCCGCAGCAGGTATCATGCGGGAGTAGCTCAGTTGGTAGAGCGCAACCTTGCCAAGGTTGAGGTCGCGAGTTCGAGACTCGTCTCCCGCTCCAATCCGAAAGGGAAGCAGCGCTTCCCTTTTTAGTTTGCGATGTGGATTACGTAGCCATGTGCCGGCGCCATGCCGCACGAACCGCTACAATCCAGCATCCGGGTCACCCGGCGGGGTGGCAGAGTGGTTATGCAGCGGCCTGCAAAGCCGTGTACGCCGGTTCGATTCCGACCCCCGCCTCCATCTTCGTCTGCCGATCGGCAGACACCCTTCAGTATTGCGAACATGCAGACCGCCTTGGGGCGGTCTTTTCGTTTTAGTGCTGTGGCAGTACCGGGGCCGTCCTACGCAGATATTCGGTGAAGGCCAGCAGTCCCTGCGTCGGGTACTTCTCCTGATGGACGACCAGATACCACGGACGCACCAGCCGCGGCAGTCCTTCGCGCAGCGCGACCAGCTGGCCACGGGCTAGCTCATCGCGGACCACATGCAGCGACAGGCAGCTGACGCCGAATCCGCTCATTACCGCCCGCTTGATCGCTTCGGTGTTGCCAAGCTCCAGCTCGAAGCGCAGGTTGCCCAACAGCGGCGCCAGCCGCTGCTCGACGATTTCCCGCGTGCCGGAGCCCCGCTCCCGGACCAGCCACTCGGCATCGCGCAGCGCCTGCAGATCTCCCGGGTGCTCCGCAAGCGGGTGTCCCGCACCCACCACCACCACCATCTCATCATCGCACCAGTGCACGCTGCTCAGTTCGCGTTCGTGGCAGGTACCTTCGATCAGGCCGATATCGGCATCCAGCCTCAGCAGGTCCTGCAGCACTTCATGTGTATTGCCGATGCGCAGGTCCAGCTCGCATGGACCGCGCTGCGCGTGGCGGAACCCGGCCAGCAGCGTGGGCAGCAGATAGCTGCCGATCGTATTGCTCGCCGCGATGCGAAGCTGCATGCCGGCGGAAGAGGCAAAGCGCTCCAGTTCGTGCGCCTGGTCCAGCAAGGACAGCGCGCGTGGAAAGAACTGCCGGCCCGTCTCATTGATATTGAGGCGTTTGGCCATGCGGTCGAACAGCTGCTGGTCCAGCGCCCGTTCGAGGTCGGACAGCGCCGCGCTGACGGCGGACTGCGACATCGCCAGTGCCTGCGCGGCCGCGGTGGTGCTGCCATGCTGCACCACCGCGACGAAGACGGAGAGCTGACGCAAGGTCAGCCGGAGGGGGCGCTGGCTCATATCGGTATTTCCGGTAATAACTATGAATATTACCTGTTTTACGGATCAAGCGGCCCGGCGTACGCTTGCCACATTCCTGTCCCTGCCGGTATTCGTCATGGCCGCCACTTCGATTTCCACCGCCTCTTCCGCGTCCTCAGTATCGTGGCGCTACCGCGTACTGACGCTGGCGCCCCTGGGCGCCGTCGCGTGGCTCGCGCTGGTGATAGCCAGCGTACCGGCGCTGGCGCGGCTGGGCGTGAGTCCGCTGATGCTTGCCATGTGCGCCGGCATGATCGCCTGCAACGTGTTGCCGAGGCATTGGCTCGCACCGCTTGCGCCGGGCATGCAACTGGCGCGCCAGACCCTGTTGCGGCTCGGCGTGGCGCTGTACGGATTGCGGCTGACGTTCGGCTCCATCGAGGCGCTGGGGGCTGGCGGCATCCTGGCGCCGCTGCTGATGCTGGTCGCCACGCTGGCATTCGGCACATGGGCGGGATCGCGCTGGTTCGGACTGAGCCGGCGCGAAGCCATCGTGGTCAGCGCGGGCAGCGCGGTCTGCGGTGCGGCCGCGGCCATCGCGGTGGCGTCCATCGTGCGAAGCGACGATCGCGAGACCGCCGTGGCGGTGGCGACGGTCGTGCTGTTCGGCACGGTCGGCATGCTGGTCTATCCGTATCTGTATGAACTCGCGACCTCGGTCTGGCACTGGCAGATCGGTCAGCGCGCCTTCGGCATCTATACCGGCGCCACGTTGCACGAAGTGGCGCAGGTGATCGCGGCCGGCAAGGCGGTGGGCGACACAACAGGCGATGCGGCGGTGCTGGCGAAGATGGTGCGGGTGCTGGCGCTCGGTCCCCTGCTGCTGACGCTGGCGCTGTGGCCGGCCTCGCATGGTGGAAGTGACGACCAAGCGCGCGGCGCCGGCCGCGATTGGGCCAAGCTGCGCGCCGCGGTGCCCTGGTTCGCGCTGGGCTTCGTCGCGGTGATGGCGATCAACTCCTTCGGCATGGTGCCGGCCGAGTGGAAGCCGGGTCTGGTGGCCTTCGACAACTGGCTGCTGGCGTGCGCGATGCTGGCGATCGGTTTGCATACGCGAATCAGCGACCTGCTGCGCGCGGGGCGCAAGCCGATAATGCTGGCCGCGATGCTGTTCGTCTTCCTGGTCGCCGGCGGCGCGGCGGTGTGCGCGCTGATCCTGTGATTGCCGGAGCGAAGGTCGCGCTTGTGATGCCCTCAGGGGTCTGGTGCGGCCGACGGGACTCGAACCCGTAAGCTCGTGAGAGCGGCAGATTTTAAGTCTGCTGAGTCTACCAATTTCTCCACGGCCGCACGGCAAGCCCGGTATTGTGGTGGCTTGCCGCCGTACAGGCAAGCGAGGCAAGCGGGTTCGGGCGCGGAATCGCCCGTTTTACGCGGCCGGTCAGCGCCTTGCCAATGTGATGTTACGGCCGGTAACAATGTCGTGCCCGCCGTTTCACCCGTGACCTTGCCTGGGCCTAGAATACGGGTATCAGATGAACCCTTGCGAGGAGCAGGATCATGAAACGTTGGTTGCTCGCAGGGCTCGCCGCGCTGGCGGCAATGGCATCCGGCGCGGCGTCGGCCCGTGTCGATGTGGGCGTGGTTATCGGGGTGCCGGGCGTCGTCGTCGGTGGTCCGGCATACTACCCACCGCCAGCCTATATCCCGCCGCCACCGCCGGTCTATTACGGCCCCCCTCCCGTCTACTATGGCCCTCCGCCGGTCGTGGTGGGCAGTGCGCGCTATTACTATGGCCCGCCACGCTACTATGGCCCGCCGCCGGTTCGTTACTACGGCCCCCCGGGCCGCTACTATCACGGCGGCCATGGGCACGGTCACCGGCACGGCGGTCACTGGCATGGGGGCGGTCACCATCACCGGTGACCTTGCCGGTCAGGTGCAAGCGTTTCACGCAGGCGGCTCCTTCGGGGGCCGCTTTGTTTTGTCTGGCTTTCATCGTGGACGATCACCGCTTTCATGGCCCCCGATGTGGTGTGGACGCTATACTGCGGACTCGATGTTGAAGACCGAGGAGATATCCGAATGCAGCAGAAACCTGTGCTAACCGCCGAAGACGTCAAGAAGGTGCTCGCCGCCGCAGAGACCGAGGCCAGGAATCACCACTGGGCGGTCACGATCGCCATCGTCGACGATGGTGGCCACCTGCTGGCGCTGCAGCGCCTCGACGGCGCGGCGCCGATCTCCGCGTATATCGCCACGGAGAAGGCGCGCACTTCGGCGCTGGGACGGCGCGAATCGAAGATCTACGAAGACATGATCAACAACGGCCGCCATTCGTTCATGACGGCGCCGGTGCTCCAGGGCATGCTGGAAGGCGGCGTGCCCATTATTGTCAACGACCAGGTCGTCGGTGCGGTCGGCGTGTCGGGTGTCAAATCGACCGAAGACGCGCAGATCGGCCGGGCCGGCATCGCCGCCCTGGGCCTGTAAGCGCCTCGACCCGCTCCCTCGACAAACTTGCCGCAAGGGAGCGGCGTCAGGCCCACGGTGCAACGCCGTGGCAGCGGCAGCGTGCCGCTCTGTTCGGCCCTTATTTCGTCAGGATCAGTTTCCCATAGCGTGTCTTGCGCAGCGTGTAGACCTCGCCGTTATGCAGGATCGGCAGGGTGGTCGCGCCACGCATCAGCGTGTCCAGGGGTACCGGCTCACCTTGGCCAGATGCCGGACGATTGTCGCGCACCAGCGCTTCCAGCCGTGCCACGGCGGACTTGACGGTCCGCATCGCGGACTGGCTCGGGGCCGGGGCGTCGCGACGCTGCGCTTCGCCGGCTTGCGGATTGATGACGACCCGTCGCAGCGACAGGCGGCGACGCGAGACTTCACGCGGTTGCGACAGGGGCAGGGCTAGAGAGCTCATCGACGGGACTCCTGTAGGGTGGAAGCGGCTGCGGCACCGATCGCCGGTACTCCAAACCGGCAATTGCCGACAGCGATATATGCGGTTCATCATAAATGAGAATCGTTATCATTTCAAATGGTTTTGACGATGATAGCGCTCGCCGATGTCGTGGTTCTTCCGGAAACCGATAGGCTCTGCCGAAATTCGAACCGTCGCGTCCACCGCCCAAAAAAACAAAAGCCCCACCGCAAAGGGTGGGGCCCGGTTCGCAGGCGGTGTCGCTTATTGCTTCGGCTCGGTGATAAAGCCGATCTTGCCCAGTCCGCCGTGCTGCGCGGCGGCCATGACTTCCGCCACGCGCTCGTAGCGGACATCGCGGTCGGCGCGCAGATGCAGTTCCGGCTGGGGCTGCTGCTGCGCGGCGAGCGCGATGTTGGATTCCAGCGTGCTCTCGTCGACCGGTTGCTGGTTCCAGAACACCTGGCCGCTCGCATCGATCGACACGTTGATGTTTTGCGGTTTGGGATCGTTGGGCTGGTTGCTCGCACGCGGCAGGTCGATCTTGACCGCGTGATTGATCACCGGAATGGTAATGATGAAGATGATCAGCAGCACGAGCATGACGTCGACCAGCGGCGTCATGTTGATCTCGCTCATCACTGCGTCGTCGTCATCCTCGAGAGTTCCGAAGGCCATGATGACTTCCTTTGCGCGGGATCGGGATCCCGATCAGTTCTTGACGGCCAGCCGCACGGCGTTGTCGTCCGCGGGGCGGGCACCGGTAGGACGTACCCGGGCACCAGTGACGAAATAGGCGTGCAGGTCATGGGCGAAGCGGTTCAGCTTCGAGATGACGGCCTTGTTGCCGCGCGTCAGCGCGTTGTAGCCCAGCACGGCGGGAATCGCCACCGCGAGGCCAAAGGCCGTCATGATCAGCGCCTCGCCGACCGGGCCGGCGACCTTGTCGATGGTTGGCACACCAGAGGCGCCGATGCCGATCAGCGCGTGATAGATGCCCCAGACCGTGCCGAACAGGCCGACGAACGGGGCGGTCGAGCCCACCGACGCGAGCACGGCCAGACCGGATTGCATGCGCGAAACGGCCTCATCGATCGCGCTCTTCAGCGATCGGGTCAGCCAGTCGGAAATGTCCATCACGTCGTGCAGCTGTGGCTGGCTCGCGCGGTGGTGCTGGGCGGCTTCCTTGCCGGTCAGCGCCAGTGTGCGGAAGGGGTTCGATTCGCTGCTGCCGAGTGTCTCCAGCGCATGGTCGAAGTCGTCCGAGTGCCAGAAGCGCTTTTCCGCGCCTTGCGCCATCTTCTTGAGGCGAACCAGATCCCACGCCTTGGTGAGAATCACGATCCATGACGCCAGCGACATGACGAGCAGAATGATAGCGGTGGCACGCATGACGAAATCGCCTTGCTCCCACAGATGGCTGAGTCCGAGGTCCTGCATGATGGTTCCTGGTAAGTCGAAATGAAGATCGGTTGATCAGTTGAGTTCGAAAACGATCGGCTGTTGCGCGGTAACGGCGACGGCTCGTCCATTTTCCACATAGGGTTTGCAGCGCATCCGCTGCACCGCATCCACGGCGGCCTGGTCCAACCGCGACGAGCCGCTCGACGTCACCACCGCGGTCTTCACCACGCGGCCGGTTTCGTCGGTGGTGAGCCGGATCACGGCCTTGCCGGTCTCGCCCATGCGCCGCGACTGCGACGGATAGGCTGCCTGCGGCGACGAGCATTGGATCTCGCCGATGCCGACCGCACGCGGACCGGCGGCCACCGGCGGTGGCGGCGGTGGTGCCGGTTCGGGCGCTGGCGGCGCAGGCGGTTCCGGCGGTGGCGGCGGCGCCTCGACCGCGGTCGGGCTTGGCGGCAGCATCGGAACCGGCTCCGGCTTCGGCTGCGGACGCGGCTTCGGCTCGGGCCGGGGCTTGGTCACCTTGACCTCCTTGGGCGGTGTCTCCGGCTTCGGCGTCGGCTTGGGCGGTTCCGCGGCCGGCTTGGGCGGCTCCATCGGGATGATGCGGGCGATGATTTCCGGCGCGATCACGGCTTCGGTCATCTTGCGCCCGAGGCCGCTCTGAATCAGGTACAGCAGGCCCGCGTGGAACAGCAGGACCGCAAGCGTGATCTTGAGAAAACGTTGGTCGAACATGAGAGACGGCAGATAACGGCTGATCTGCGCCATCGTTGCGGCGCACATCCCAAAGTAAAGCGCCGCAATGACGGCGCTATTTACGGCGGAACAGAAGCAGCGAGATACCGCATCCAACCAGCAGGCTGATCAGCAGTTCCATGATAAACGCTCCTTACAGGTACTAGCCCGCGAGCGCCGCTGTGCGGCAGCGTGTCAGCGCACGAGTATAAACGATAATGATTCTTATTTGTTCACTTTTGCGTCACACCTTGCCAATAGCAGGGGTTTTGTGCGGAACCGGGCTGGCCGCGGAAGGTCCTCCCGATATCATCAGTGTGCTGCTGGCAGGGTTGCCGGCAATGGCCGGCACGGTGTGAAGCGAACTAGCATTAGTAGCAGGAAGCAGCGGACGCGGCGCACAGCGGCGGAAAAGCCGGCAGAAAGGCCGGCACCAAGGCCAGCGGCGAAGCAGACGGAAAGCAGGACCAAGGCAGGCCGAAGCAGGGCCATCGTGGACGGCAACGCCGCCGGGCGCATTCCCGGCGCACCGGGGCGCAAGGGGACTGGACCATGGACTTCAGCCGTAGCACTGACGAAGACCAGCCGGCGCTGTTGCGCGCGGGCACGGCAGCCGGCACCACGTCGGCGCTGGACTGGATGTGTGCGCATTTCGCACTGCGCGTGGTTTGCGCGCTCGGACCGCGATTCAATCTGCGCAGCAATATCAATGATGTACTGACGGTCAGCGCGCAGGAGCTGGTGTGGCCGTTGGGCGTGGTGCTGCGGGTGCAGCGATTTCTCGCCGCCCGCTGCGCGGACATGCCGGCGTGGCGCGGCGCCGGCAGGATGTCTCCCGAGGAATTCCTGGAGCGGCACGGCCAATGGAACAGCGCCTTCGACGAGGGCGCGCTGTTCTACTACCTCGACGAATACGTGAAGCACAACGCCAAGGACATGTTCACCGTGTTCGAGGTGTCGGCCGCTGCGCTGGCGTCGCGGCTGGCGGGCGAGCGGGTGCTGCTGGTGCGCAATATCGACATGCTCAGCCATGTGCTGGGCCTGCCCGAACACGAGCGCAAGCTGCTGCTGTTCGCCGCGCTGGCCAAGTACAAGCGGGATCTGCGCGCGGTGATGGTGGACTGCAAGGTCGCGCACAGCCAGGAGGCGTTCCAGATCCTGGCCGGCCTGACGGGCGCCAGCGCGGCCGACGTGGCAGCGTCGCTGCGGCCCGGCTCGCGCCTGGAAACGCTGAACCTGATCGAGCAGCCGCTGCCCGAGAACAGCGTCACCGACCTGGGCGACCTGATGCGATTGTCCGACCGGTTGCTGCACGTGCTGCTCGGCAACTACGCCAACGAAGCGGAGATGATGGCGGTGTTCACGCGCCCGGCCGCGCCGCCCACGCTGACCAGCGCCGACTACCCGCACGTCGAGAGCGATGCCCGCTACCTGACCGCGCTGCTGACCAATGCCACGCGTCACCATGCCGAAGGCGTCAACGTACTGATCTACGGGCCGCCCGGCACGGGCAAGACCGAGTTCGCGCGACTGCTGGCGCGGGAGGCGGGGTGCGAGCTGTACGAGGTCGATTGCCTCGATCGGGATGGCAACAGCCTGTCGGGCAAGGACCGCTATCGCTCCCTGCAGGTCTCGCAGGCGTTCCTGCGCGGTCGCGCCAACACGGCGCTGCTGTTCGACGAGGTCGAGGACGTGTTTCCGGGCAGCGGGCGCGAACTGATGAGCCTGCTGGGCCATGAGGATGCGCGCAGCTCCGTCAATGGCAAGGCGTGGGTCAACCAGACGCTGGAGCGCAATCCGGTACCGGTGATATGGATCTCCAATTCGATCCGGCAGATCGATCCGGCCTACCTGCGCCGCTTCCAGTTCCACCTGGAACTTCGCGTGCCCCCTCCGCAGGTGCGCGAGAACATTATCCGCAAGCATCTGGGCGGCCTGGACGTCAGCGATGCATTCATCGCGTCGCTGGCGGCGCGCAAGAGCTTGACGCCGGCGCAGGTGCAGTCTGCCGCGCGCTTCGTGCAGCTGGCGCAGCCCGATGTCGGCGAGCCCCCGGAGGCGCTGATCCTGCGGCAACTGGAACATGCGGACCGCGCGATGGGACTACGGCCCGACGCCGAGGCGCGGCCGGTGGTCACGCATTACCGTCTCGATCGCCTGAACCTGGAAACGCGCT
The DNA here is from genome assembly GCF_007829435.1 of Cupriavidus gilardii J11. GTDB lineage: Bacteria > Pseudomonadota > Gammaproteobacteria > Burkholderiales > Burkholderiaceae > Cupriavidus > Cupriavidus gilardii_D. The sequence continues at coordinate 51,005 of NZ_VLJN01000018.1, read as the reverse complement.
ATCGCGTGGAGCGGATCATCGAAGCGCTGAAGGTGCGCCAGCGCGGCACCCTGTGCTTCTACGGCCCGCCCGGCACCGGCAAGACCGCGCTGGCCGAGCACATCGCCATGGCGCTGGACCGTCCGCTGACCATCCGCCGTGCCTCCGATCTGATGAGCAAATACGTCGGCGAGACCGAGCAGCAGATTGCGACCATGTTTGCCCGCGCGGAGGAAGACGGCGCGGTGCTGCTGCTCGATGAAGCGGACAGCTTCATGCAGAGCCGGCAGCAGGCGGTGCGCAACTACGAGGTTTCGGAAGTCAACGAGATGCTGCAGGGAATGGAGCGCTTCAACGGCGTGTTCATCTGCACCACGAATCTGTTCGATCGCCTTGATGAGGCGGCGCTGCGGCGTTTTTCCTTCAAGATCCGCTTTTTGCCGCTGCGGCCGGCCCAGCGCGAATCGATGTTCGTGGATGAGGCGCTGGGCGGAGATGCGGGCGCGCTGGACGCGTCGATGCGGCGGGAGCTGGCGGCGATGGACGGGCTGACGCCTGGCGATTTCGCCACGGTGAAGCGGCAGTGCGAGTTGCTTGGCGAGGCGTTGACGCCGGAGGAATTCCTGGCGCAGTTGCGCCACGAACATGCGGTCAAGCCTGACGTGCGCGCGCACCGGCCGGTCGGCTTCGTGCGGTGAGCGCGGCTTCGTCGCTGACTAGGCCGGCGCCGGCGCCGGATCGATGCTGACGGCCTCGACAGCGGCTTCGACGCCGAGCAACAGGAACAGCATGCGTTGCAACCGTGCTGGCTCGCCGGTCGAGCAGTAGCGGTCAGCCGGCGCGGCGCCAACGCGGTCGGCAATGGCGATCAGTCCTTCCTGGACCAGGCGACGCTGCAACTGGCGCGCCACCGCGACGCCGGTATCGACCAGCGTCATGCGATCGCCCGCCAGCTCGCGCAATGTCGGGGCCAGGAACGGGTAGTGGGTGCAGCCGAGCACCAGCGTGTCGGCGCCGGCATCGTGCATCGGCGCGAGATAGGCCCGCAGCGCCTCGCGCACCAGCGGGCCATCGATGTCGCCTTGCTCGATGCGCGCCACCAGTCCGTTGCCGGCCTGGCAGACGAAGCGGCAGGAGTCCGACAGCGATGCCAGCAGGCGCGCGAACTTGTCGCTGGCCAGCGTATTGGCCGTCGCGAGCACGCCGACTACCTTGCTCTGGCTCATCGCGGCCGCGGGCTTCAGCCCGGGCTCGACGCCGACGATGGGCAATGCCAGCCTGTCACGCAGCGTCTGGATGCCGTGCGCGGTGGCGGTATTGCAGGCCACCACGATCGCCTTGCAGCCCTGTCCGGCCAGCCATTCGCAGGCCTGCAGCGTGCGCGCCTGCACGAAATCCCGCGGTTTCTCGCCGTAGGGCGCGTAGTGGGAGTCGGCCAGATAGACCAGCGACTCGGCCGGCATCAGTGCGCGGATCTCCCGCAGCACGGAGAGGCCGCCCAGGCCGGAATCGAAGATGCCGATGGGGGAGGGGGTCACGCGGGATAGCGACGGGATTGGCCGGGAGGATGGAGGTCGGGAATGGCGGGACTGCTGGGAATGCCCTCACCCCCGCCCCTATCCCGCTTTGCGGGATAGGGAAGAGAACAGTGAGCGTTCGATATGCCGCCGGTTTTCTCCCCTCTCCCGCTCGCGGGAGAGGGGCGGGGTTGAGGGGAGTACACCCCCAACGAACCCCGGAAATTACAGCGCCGCCACCGGAATCTTCCCAATCTTTGCCTGCCATTCGGCGGGCCCCGTCTTGTGCACCGAGGTGCCATTGCTGTCCACCGCCACCGTGACCGGCATGTCCTTGACGTCGAACTCGTAGATCGCTTCCATGCCCAGGTCTTCGAAGGCGAGCACCTTGGCGCCGCGGATTGCCTTCGACACCAGGTAGGCCGCGCCGCCCACCGCCATCAGGTAGGCCGACTTGTGCTTCTGGATCGCCTCGATCGCCACGGGGCCGCGCTCGGCCTTGCCGATCATTGCGATCAGCCCGGTCTGCGACAGCATCGTCTCGGTAAACTTGTCCATGCGGGTCGACGTGGTGGGACCGGCCGGGCCCACCACCTCGTCGCGCACCGGGTCGACCGGTCCGACGTAGTAGATCACGCGGTTGGTGAAGTCGATCGGCAGCTTCTCGCCCTTGGCCAGCATGTCGGCGATGCGCTTGTGCGCGGCATCGCGGCCGGTCAGCATCTTGCCGTTGAGCAGCAGCGTCTGCCCGGGCTTCCACGAGGCCACTTCCTCGGGGGTCAGCGTGTTCAGGTCAACGCGCTTCGACGTTTCGGTATTCGGGGCCCACTCGACCTTCGGCCATTGCGACAGATCGGGCGCTTCCAGCTTGGCCGGACCGCTGCCGTCCAGCGTGAAGTGCACGTGGCGGGTGGCGGCGCAGTTCGGGATCATTGCCACCGGCTTGGACGCGGCGTGCGTCGGCGCGGCCATGATCTTGACGTCCAGCACGGTGGCCAGGCCGCCCAGGCCCTGGGCGCCGATGCCCAGCGCATTGACCTTCTCGTACAGTTCGACGCGCAGTTCCTCGATCCAGTCCTTCGGGCCGCGCGCGATGATGTCCTGGATGTCGATGGATTCCATCAACGATTCCTTGGCCATCACCATCGCCTTCTCGGCGGTGCCGCCGATGCCGATGCCCAGCATGCCGGGCGGGCACCAGCCGGCGCCCATGGTCGGCACGGTCTTCAGCACCCAGTCGACGATCGAGTCGGACGGGTTCAGCATCACGAACTTGGTCTTGTTCTCAGAACCGCCGCCCTTGGCCGCGACCTGGATGTCGACCTTGTCGCCGGGCACGATCTCGTAGTGGATCACGGCCGGCGTATTGTCCTTGGTGTTCTTGCGGGCCCCTTCCGGCGGGCTGACGATCGACGCGCGCAGCACATTGTCGGGGTGGGTGTAGCCGCGGCGCACGCCCTCGTTGATCATGTCCGTGACGCTCATGGTGGCGCCATCCCAGCGCACGTCCATGCCCACCTTGACGAAGATCGTGACGATGCCGGTGTCCTGGCAGATCGGCCGCTTGCCTTCGGCGCACATGCGGCTGTTGGTCAGGATCTGCGCGATCGCATCCTTGGCGGCCGGACTCTGTTCCAGCTCATAGGCGCGGCCCAGGCTGGTGATGTAGTCCATCGGATGGTAATAGCTGATGTACTGAAGGGAGTCGGCGACGCTCTGGATGAGGTCTTCTTGCTTGATGACGGTCATGTCTTGTGGGGGAGGGCAGTCGGACAAAAATTCCGCCCGGAATCATACACCCGTAGGCGGCCTTCTGCCTTTTCGCCCCTCTCCCGCAAGCGGGAGAGGGGCGGGGGTGAGGGGAGTCAAGTCGAATAGGTCTGTCACCGGGAAAGGACGCAGCGGGCCGGCGCGGCCCCCGTCAATGATTCCGCCCCAGCGCCGGATGCGCCCCCGTGATCATCTTGTCCACCCAGGCCATCGCCAGCGCGGAGAACAGGAAGGCCACATGAATGACCACCTGCCACATGATGGTATGCGTATCCCGTTGGCCCGCGTCGATAAACGTCTTCAGCAGGTGGATCGACGAGATGCCGATGAGGGCCATCGACAGCTTGACCTTCAGCACGCCGGCGTTCACGTGATCCAGCCACTCGGGTTCGTCCGGGTGGTTGTCGATGCCCAGCCGGGATACAAAGGTTTCATAGCCGCCGACGATCACCATGATCAGCAGGTTCGAGATCATGACCACGTCGATCAGGCCCAGCACCACCAGCATGATCTTGTTCTCGTCGTACTCGGTCACATGGGCGAGCAGGTGCCAGACTTCCATCAGGAAGTGATACACGTAGACGCCCTGCGCGATGATCAGGCCGAGATACAGCGGCAGCTGCAGCCAGCGCGACGCGAAGATCAGGCGAGGAATCGGTCGCATCTTGCGCGGATCGGGGAGTGATGTCGTGGTGTGCGGTGCTTGCGATGCCATGGTCTTGAATGAGGGAATGCAGCGGCTCGTTCGATCGCGACAAGCGCGGCGAGGAGCACGAAGTGGCGAGTGAGCGGCACTTGGCTTTCGCGGCCACGAGAGCCATGTGTGCGCGCCGCCGCATTATAGCTGTGCTAGCCTTACGGCTTAGGCTGCACATCCGCGTGCGGGTGCCGGATATGGTCGTGTGGTGCGGCGCGCTGCAGTGCGACAGGCGCTGCGCGTCGCCCGCCGGATGGCCCGTACTCCTGCCGGGGGGACCGCCGCGGCGGCAGCCGTCACCGTCAGGTTCGAGTAAGGCGCCGGGCGTAGCGTTGCGGCCAAAGCCACCGAAGCCGGGGTGCGGTTGGATCCAGCTTGATCCGGCCCGAGCCGGCCACCTTATTCGGCCCGATCATCTTGCGGCCTTACAGGAGACGACCATGTCCGCCATCGAATCGGTGATGCACGAGCATCGCGTATTTCCCCCGCCCGAGTCGTTCGCGCAGCGCGCCGCGATTCCCAGCATGGCAGCCTACCGCGCGCTGTGCGACGAAGCGGAGCGAGACTACGAGGGTTTCTGGGCGCGCCATGCCCGTGAATTGCTGCACTGGTCCAAGCCCTTCACCAAGGTGCTGGACGAGAGCGATGCACCGTTCTACAAGTGGTTCGAGGATGGCGAGCTGAACGCCTCGTATAACTGCCTGGATCGCAATCTGGTCAACGGCAACGCCGGCAAGGTCGCGATCGTGTTCGAGGCCGACGACGGGACCGTCACGCGCATCACCTACGGCGAGCTGCACGCGCGCGTGTGCCAGTTGGCGAACGGCCTGAAGGCGATGGGCATCCGCAAGGGCGACCGCGTGGTGATCTACATGCCGATGTCGATCGAAGGCGTCTGCGCGATGCAGGCATGCGCCCGCATCGGCGCCACCCATTCGGTCGTGTTCGGCGGCTTCTCGGCCAAGTCGCTGCAGGAGCGTCTGGTCGACGTCGGGGCAGTGGCGCTGATCACGGCGGACGAGCAGATGCGCGGCGGCAAGGCCCTGCCGCTGAAGGCCATCGCCGACGAGGCGCTGGCCATGGGCGGATGCGAGGCGGTCCGCCACGTGGTGGTCTATCGCCGCACCGGCGGCAACGTCAATTGGGTCGAAGGCCGCGACCGCTGGCTCGACGAGGTCTGCGCCGGACAGCCGGAAACCTGCGAGGCGGAGCCGGTTGGAGCCGAGCATCCGCTGTTCGTACTGTACACGTCCGGTTCCACCGGCAAGCCGAAGGGCGTGCAGCACAGCACCGGCGGCTACCTGCTGTGGGCGCTGATGACGATGAAGTGGACCTTCGACATCCGGCCCGACGACCTGTACTGGTGTACCGCCGACATCGGCTGGGTTACCGGCCACACCTATATCGCCTACGGTCCGCTGGCGGCGGGCGCCACCCAACTGATGTTCGAGGGCGTGCCGACCTATCCGAACGCCGGCCGCTTCTGGGACATGATCGCCCGCCACAAGGTCAGCATCTTCTATACGGCGCCCACCGCGATCCGTTCGCTGATCAAGGCGGCCGAGGCCGACCAGGCGGTACACCCGAAGCAGTACGACCTGTCGAGCCTGCGCCTGCTGGGCACCGTCGGCGAGCCCATCAATCCCGAAGCATGGATGTGGTACCACGAGAACATCGGCCGTGGCCGCTGCCCGATCGTCGATACCTTCTGGCAGACCGAGACCGGCGGGCACATGATCACGCCGTTGCCCGGCGCGACGCCGCTGGTGCCCGGCTCGTGCACATTGCCGCTGCCCGGCATCATGGCCGCGGTGGTCGATGAGACCGGCCAGGAGGTGCCCAACGGCAACGGCGGCATCCTGGTGGTCAAGCGCCCGTGGCCCGCGATGATCCGCACCATCTGGGGCGATCCCGAGCGCTTCAAGAAGAGCTATTTCCCGGCCGAACTCGGCGGCAAGCTGTATCTGGCCGGCGACGGCTCGATCCGGGACAAGGACACCGGCTACTTCACCATCATGGGCCGGATCGACGACGTGCTGAACGTGTCGGGCCACCGCATGGGCACGATGGAAATCGAGTCGGCGCTGGTCGCGCATCCGCTGGTGGCCGAGGCCGCCGTGGTCGGCCATCCGGACGACACCACCGGCGAGGCCATCTGCGCCTTCGTGGTGCTCAAGCGGACGCGCCCGGTGGACGACGAAGCCGCGGCCATTGCCACGGAGCTGCGCAACTGGGTCGCGAAGGAGATCGGTCCGATCGCCAAGCCGAAGGACATCCGCTTCGGCGACAACCTGCCGAAGACGCGTTCCGGCAAGATCATGCGCCGGCTGCTGCGGTCGCTCGCCAAGAACGAGGACATCACGCAGGACACCTCGACGCTCGAGAACCCGGCGATCCTCGAGCAGCTCAAGCAGGCCAAGTAGTCGGCCACGCCAGTCCGTCAGGACCGGGCGCCGTGTTCGTGCCGGCGCCCGACTGCCCCCCGCCGCGCCACTCGCATCCCCATGGCTGAATCCCAGTCGCGCTTTCGCCGCCGGCTGTTGCTGTACTACGGGCTCTTCACGCTCGGGCTGTTCGGCTTTATCGGCATGATGGGCCTGCTGGAACGCACCAATGCGGATGCGCTGTGGCTCGGCTACGTCTTTCTCTTCATCACCATCGCGATCTACGCGTGCATTGGACTGCTGTGCCGCACCGCCGATCTGCATGAGTACTACGTGGCGGGCAGGCGCGTGCCCGCGATGTTCAACGGCATGGCGATCGCCGCCGACTGGATGAGCGCGGCGTCGTTCATTGGCCTGGCCGGCATCCTGTTTGCGTCCGGCTATGAAGGACTGGCCTATGTGATGGGCTGGACCGGCGGCTACTGCCTGGTGGCCTTCCTGCTGGCGCCGTATCTGCGCAAGTACGGCGGATACACCATCCCCGACTTTCTCGCCGCTCGCTATGGCAACGGCAAGCCCGGCGGCAACCTGCCGGTGCGCGGCATCGCGGTGGTGGCGGCGTCGCTGTGTTCGTTCGTCTATCTGGTCGCGCAGATCCAGGGCGTGGGGCTGGTGGTTACCCGCTTCATCGGCGTGGACTTCGCCGTCGGCATCTTCTTCGGACTGGCCGGGATCCTGGTGTGCTCGTTTCTCGGCGGCATGCGCGCGGTGACATGGACACAGGTCGCGCAGTACATCGTGTTGATCGTCGCCTTCCTCGTCACCGTATCGATGATCGCGTGGAAGCACCATGGCGGGATGGTGCCGCAGCTCAGCTATGGTTCCGTGCTGGCGGACATCGACAAGCGCGAGCACGAACTGCTGAACGATCCCGGAGAGCAGGCGGTGCGCGAGGTGCACCGGCGAGAGGCGATCGAATTGCAGGAACGCATTGCGCGCTTGCCGGAATCCTTTGACGAAAAGCGCGACGAATTGAGCCAGCGGCTGCATGAACTGCGCGCGCGCAATGCGCCGCTGCGCGAGATCAAGGCGCTGGAACGCGAACGCGCCGAGTATCCCGCCGATCCCGCCGCCGCCCTGCAGCAGTGGACACAGCAACGGCAGGAAGCACTGGCCCGCAGCCAGCCGCCGGTGCCATCCACCGAGCCTTATCCATCGCCGTCCGAAGCGGAGCGCAAGACGAAGCGGCTCAACTTCGTGCTGCTGGTGTTTTGCCTGATGCTCGGCACCGCCAGCCTGCCGCACATACTGACCCGGCTCTACACGACGCCGTCGGTCAAGGAAACACGCAATTCGGTGGCATGGGCGGTGTTCTGCATTGCCTTGCTGTACATCTGCGCGCCCACCCTTGCAGCGCTGGTCAAATACGAGTTCCTGCACCACCTGGTCGGCACGCCCTATGCCCAATTGCCGGACTGGGTCACGCAATGGCGCAGGATCGATCCACCGGTGTTCGGCATCCGCGACGTCAACGGCGACGGCATCGTGCAATGGGCTGAACTGATGATCCAGCCCGACATGATCGTGCTCGCCGCGCCGGAGATCGCGGGGCTGCCATACGTCATCTCCGGACTGGTTGCGGCGGGCGCGCTGGCCGCGGCGCTGTCCACCGCCGACGGACTGCTGCTGACCATCGCCAACGCGCTATCGCACGACGTCTTCTATCACATGGTCGACCGCAACGCGAGCCATCAGCGCCGCGTCACGACCGCGAAGATCCTGCTGCTTGGGGTCGCGCTGTTCGCGTCCTATGTCACGTCGTTGAGGCCCGGCAATATTCTTTTTCTGGTGGGCGCGGCGTTTTCGCTCGCCGCATCCAGCTTCTTTCCGGTGCTGGTGCTCGGCATCTTCTGGAAGCGGACCACGGCGGCCGGCGCTTTCGCCGGCATGCTGGCCGGGCTTACGGTGTCCATGTACTACATCTTCGTCAACTATCCATTCTTTACGCGGATGACCGGGATTTTTGGTGATCGTTGGTTTGGGGTGGATCCGATCGCTTCGGGGGCGTTTGGGGTGCCGGCGGGGTTTGCGGTGGCGATTGTGGTTAGCCTCCTTACGCCGCGGAATGCGCCGGTGATTGATCGGTTGGTGACGTATTTGAGGAAGGGGTGAGGGCGTTGTCGTAAGGGAGGGGCCGCGAGGGTTCTGGCTGGAAAACAAAAAGCCCCCGGTGTAGACCGGGGGCTTTTTTGTTCTGGCGGAGAGAGGGGGATTCGAACCCCCGATAGGCTATTAACCTATACACGCTTTCCAGGCGTGCGACTTAAACCACTCATCCATCTCTCCGGGAAGTCAAAGATTATAGCAGACTTGCAAGCCGCCGCTAGAGTTCCCGGGTTGTTTTCATTCGTCCCAGGACACCACGACGGCGTCGACCGAGCGCTCGTGTGGCCCGTGGTAGACAGCTTCGACATTGTTGCCGTCGGGGTCCAGCAGGAAGGACGCGTAGTAGCCCGGATGGTAGTTGCGTTCGCCGGGTGCGCCGTTGTCGCGTCCGCCCGCCGCCAGTCCGGCGGCATGGAAGGCATCGACTGTCGCGCGGTCCTGGGCCTGGAGCGCGAAATGGATGTGGCTGATCTGGCCCGGCGTGCCTTCGTCGACCCATATCTCGTCGGCGAAGAAGTAATTGTCGCCGTCGGTGATGTCGATGTTCAGCACGCCCAGCACGGCGCCGTAGAAACGGCGTGATGCGCCAAGGTCGCGCACCTTGAGTTGCATGTGATCAATCATACGTCCACGACGAATCTGCATGGCTGTCTCCTGGTGTGTGGCGACGATGTCCGGGCGTGGCGGCTCAGGAAGGCGTTACGAAAGGACGACGCCTGCCCGTCGTTGTGCATTATGGACGCCGCCATGCATCCTGCCAGTCGTCCGAAAAACTCCTTGACTATCTACCTAGTAGTAGATAAAGTGAAGTCCATGGATGCCGCATCACAGTCCGAAGCGCGAAGGCGGGAAGGACGCGGTGGAGGGATCCAATGCATCACCCGGAATTTCCGGGCTTTTTTTGAACGAGGCAATCTATCTATCAGTAGATTGTCTCGGCGCTTAGAACCGATCCACTGGATCCCGCCACGGGCGGACTCACTTCAAGGAGCACACCATGAGCACCAAGACTTTTGCCAAGCGCTTCACCACCACCGTCCTGAGCGCCGCCACGCTGGCTGCGGCGTTTGCCGCCGGCCATGTCCAGGCCGCCCCGGTTTCGGCTGACAAGTACGGCTATGAATTCCGCACTGGCGAGCGCAATGCCTTCGTGGATGGCGCGCGCAGTGGCGAACGCAATCCCTTCGTCGATGGCGCTCGTACCGGCGAGCGTAGCCCCTTTGTCGACGGCGCCCGCACGGGCAAGGTGGACCCGTACACCGACGGCGCGCGCATCGTCGCGGGTCTGGACCGTACCGGCGTATCGGCCACGCCGCAACGCACCGTCGACCAGTACACCGATGGTGCACGGGCCGGCAAGTTCGATCCGTACACCGATGGCGCGCGCATCGTCGCGGGCCTGGACCGTACGGGCGTATCCGCCACCCCGCAACGTAGCGCCGACCCGTACACCGACGGCGCCCGTGCGGGCAAGTTCGACCCGTACACCGACGGTGCGCGCATCCGCGAGTTCGACGTGTTCACCCAGGGCGCCCGCGTTTGAGCCAGCGAGTGGCCCGCCATGGTGGAGGAAGCATCATGACCGAACACGACGACGTCCATCCGCGCGGCATCCCGGCGGCGTCGTCCGCCACTGCGGCGACATCCGCCTCGTCGCGCGAAGCGAGGCCGGTCCGCAATGCGGCGACGGACGACGGCGTATCGGTCCGCCAACGACTGCTGGACCAGGCGTTGGCCCTGATCTGCAAACGTGGCTTCAATGGTTTCAGCTACCGCGATCTGGCGGAGCGCGTTGGCGTCAAGACGTCGAGCATCCACTATTACTTTCCGACCAAGGAAGACCTGGCGCTGGAAGCGGTGAACGAATACAGCGCACGGATAGCGAGGCATATCGCCTCGATCGATACGGCGTTGCCCATCCGCGAACAGGCCGAGCAGTACCTGGCGCCGTGGCGCAGTGGTTGCAAAGCCGAGCAGGTGTGCCTGGCCGGCATGTTGGCCGCCGAGTCGGAATCGCTGCCGCCGTCCGTCCATGCGGCGCTGCAAGGCTTTCACCGGCTCAACGAGGAATGGCTTGCGGGCCTGCTGGAAAGGGCCGCCGCGGAAGTGGGCGACCTGCCAGAGGGGACCACGGCGGAAGCGCTGGCGAAGGTCCTGTTTGGCGCCTTGCAGAACGGTCTGGTGTCGGCCCGCCTGTTCGGGCAGACCGACCGCGTGGAACCGGCTGCCGGACTGTTGTTGGCGGCGGTGTCCCGGCATGGGCAGCAATTGGCTGCCAGTGTGCCGCACGCTGTGAAGACCGCCGCCTAGCCTGGCTCGGTCAGTGGCGTTACGGCCGGCGAGGCGACTGGTATGGGCCGCGCTAGGCGGGCGCGGCGCCTCCGCGCTTCCTGGCCAGCGCCTTGGCGACGGACGCGACGATGTCCTGGTCGTCGGTATCCAGTTTGGCGAGATAGCGGCGAATATTCCGCTGCGCCATGGTTTCCTCGAGGCCAAATGGCGCGCGATTTTCCTCCACCGTCAAGGCGACATTATCGCCATCGAATTTCAACATTTCACCGGGAGGCACGCCCAATGTATCGGCGAGCGTGCAGATATTAATCAGGGCCACATTGCGCAATCCACGTTCGATTCCGCTGAGGTAGGAACGCGCCAAGCCGCTCTCGAGCGCCAGCTTTTCTTGCGACCAGCCGCGTTGCTTGCGCAGGGCCGTCAGGCGCCGACCGAAATGCTTGAGGGGATCGCCGATCATGGTAAGTAGAAGATTGGATTCCGAGAAGGTACGGGATTGCATGGATCGGCACGACATCCTCGAGGCCGTCGCACAATCGGTGACACTCCGAAATAAGGCCCGGTCGGGGGATATTTCGGTGGTAGCCATCAAGGCCGACACCCGAATAGTTCCGAATAATGGGAACGGCGCGCTTTGCTATTTTGCCGGCGCCTTTAGTAAATAGGCTTCCAGCGGTGGAGAAGCCGTGCCGCTGCCGGGAGGCGGCGCAGGGAAGAGCGGGGAAGGGAAGCTTGCCCGCAACCGGGGGCTGGTTGCGGGCCGACGTCAGCGTCGTGGGGAAGGATCAGCGACGGGCGTACTGGGTGGCGCCGAACAGGATCTCGCGTTCCTTGTCGCCCTGCAGCGGCTTGCGCTCGCGCGCGAGCACCTCGACGCCGCGCTTGACCGCCGGACGCTCGGCAATCGTGTTGAACCAGCGCTTCAGGTTCGGATAGTCGTCAAGATCGACGCCCTGGTTCTGCCAGCTGCGCAGCCACGGGAAGGTCGCGATATCGGCGATGGTGTATTCGTCGCCCGCGAGCCAGGGGCGGTCCGACAGGCGCTTGTCGATCACGCCATAGAGCCGCCGCGCCTCGTTGGTATAGCGCTGGATCGCATACTCGATCTTTTCCGGCGCGTAGATGCGGAAATGGTGCGCCTGCCCCAGCATCGGTCCGACGCCGCCCATCTGGAACATCAGCCATTGCAGCGTTTCGTACTTGCCGCGCACATCGTCGGGCAGGAACTTGCCGGTCTTGCCGGCCAGGTACACCAGGATCGCGCCCGATTCGAACAGCGAGATGGGCTCGCCATCCGGACCGTCGCTGTCCACGATGGCCGGAATCTTGTTGTTCGGGCTGATCTTCAGGAAGTCGTCGCTGAACTGGTCCCCGGCGCCGATATTGATCGGGTGCACCTGATAGGGAAGGCCGCATTCCTCCAGCATGATGTGGACCTTGTGGCCGTTCGGTGTGGCCCAGCTGTAGACATCGATCATCGATGAGCTCCTGATGGTAAGCGCCGGGCCGGTCCGTCCAGGGATGCGCGCCGGCGCACGGTTTGTCGAGACCGGGGCATTTAAGCACAGAAGAAAAAAACGCGCAGACGGGCTGCGCGTTATCAGAAAAGCCGTGGGGCGATCCGGCGGGAGGCTCGCCCGGGCCAATGAGGTCGGTGTCAGGCGCCCCGGGTAACCGGCATGGCGATCTCGTCCGGATTGAGACTCATGTGCTTGGCCAGTTCCAGCTTGGCGATCGCATTGCGGTGCACCTCGTCCGGACCGTCGGCCAGGCGCAACGTACGCTGGTGCGCCCACCACGACGCCAGCGGGAAGTCCTCCGACACGCCGGCCGCACCGTGTACCTGGATGGCCCAGTCGATGACCTTCAGCGCGACGTTGGGCGCCACCACCTTGATCATCGCAATCTCGGCCTTTGCCACCTTGTTGCCCACCGTGTCCATCATGTACGCCGCCTTCAGCGTCAGCAGGCGCGCCATCTCGATCTCGCAACGGGCTTCGGCGATGCGCTCCTGCGTAACGCCATGGCGTGCGATCTGCTTGCCGAACGCCACCCGCTCCAGGCTGCGTTTGCACATCAGTTCGAGCGCGCGCTCCGCCACGCCGATGCTGCGCATGCAGTGATGGATGCGGCCCGGCCCGAGGCGCCCCTGCGCGATTTCAAAGCCGCGGCCTTCACCCAGCAGGATGTTCGCGGCAGGCACGCGCACGTTCTTCAGCTCGATTTCCATGTGTCCGTGCGGCGCGTCGTCGTAGCCGAACACCGGAAGGTGGCGCTTGACCGTAATGCCCGGGGTGTCGGCGGGCACGACGATCATCGATTGCTGCTCATGGCGGCCGGCATCGGGATTGGTCTTGCCCATCACGATGTACACCTTGCAACGCGGATCTCCGGCGCCCGACGACCACCACTTGGTACCGTTGATCACGTAGTGGTCGCCATCGCGCTCGATGCGGCAAGCGATATTGGTGGCGTCCGACGACGCCACGCCCGGCTCGGTCATGAGGAACGCGGAGCGGATTTCCCCGCGCAGCAGCGGCTCCAGCCACTGGTCTTTCAACGACTCGGACGCGTAGCGCTCCAGCGTTTCCATATTCCCGGTGTCCGGCGCCGCGCAGTTGAAGACCTCGGGCGACCAGGGCACCCGGCCCATGATCTCGCACAGCGGTGCGTATTCGAGATTGGACAGCCCCTCCGGCGCCCGCTTGGAACGCGGCAGGAACAGGTTCCACAGCCCCGCCTCGCGGGCCAGCGGCTTCAGCTCCTCGACCACCTTGGTCGGGACCCAGGCATTGCCCGCCTGGCGATTCGCGTGGATCTCGGCGTGGAAACGCTTCTCGTTGGGGTAGATATGCTGGTCGAAGAAGGCCAGCAGCCTGGCACGCATCTCCTTGACCTTGGGCGAGTATTCGAAATCCATATTGTCTCCTCACGACCCCTGCAATGTTGCCCCGCCACCATCTCCGCGGCCGATGAACCGCGCTTGCGGGCTGACGCGAAATGCGCCGACCCGAAGACTCTAGCCGATTCCGTGGAATATGAAAAATGAATTATCTGGATTCGGTAGTATCAACAGCCTGCATTCCGTGCCAGAATGCCACCATGCAGCTCTCCCGCATCGATCTCAATCTCTTCGTGGTGTTTGACGCCATCTATACGGAAGGCAGCATCACCGCGGCCGCCCGGCAGCTCAATCTGACCCAGCCCGCGGTCAGCCATGCGCTGGGCCGGTTGCGTGCGGTCTTTGATGATCCGCTGTTTGAGCGGAGAGGGCAGGGCATGGCGCCCACGCCGCTGGCTCGCTCGCTGGCGGGCGAGGTACGGACGGCCCTGCAATCCTTCGCGCGCACGCTACAGGACACCCCTCACTTCGATCCGTCCGCCACGGTACGCCGGTTCACGCTCGGCATGCGGGACGCGCTCGAATCCACCCTGTTGCCGCCGTTGATGACCCGGGTGGCCGCGGTCGCACCGCATGTCGATATTGCGGCCGTGCGTTTTGACAGAAGGGAAATGGAATCGGAGTTGCTGGCCGGGACGCTGGACACGGCAATCGATATCCTGCTGCCGGTATCCCCGGCCATTCACCATGCCCCGTTCATGGCAGACCCGATGGTGGTATTGGCGCGGCGCGACCACCCCTTGGTCAGGAAGGAACTGACACTGGAGCGTTATCTTGCGGCAGAGCACGTGCACGTGTCGTCCCGGCGCCGTGGTGCAGGCCTGGAAGACCAGGCCCTGCACCGGATGGGTTTGACGCGCCGGGTCCGCCTGCGCTGCCAGCATTACGCGGCAGCGTGCCGCGTGGTGAGCTGCACCGATCTGCTGGCCACGCTGCCGCTGCGCTATGCGCGGATCGCCAATGAGGCCTACGGCAACCGGCTGCTGACGTTGCCGTTCAAGGTGCCGTCACTGGAATTGCATCTGTACTGGCACGCGGGAGGGGAGAATGACGGCGCGAACCGGTGGCTCAGAGAGCAATTGATGGGCGTGATGGAAGGATTGGAGTGAAGGTGGCGGCGGCGTTTTGCCTTGCGCCGCCACCCTTGCATCAAAAGACGTTGGTGGGTTGACGAGGGAGGCCGAACGGTCCTTTGAGGCTGGCTTTCTCTTCGTCTGTCAGCGATGGCGTATGCAAGGGTGCGGGCTCGATAAGAATGGAAGGCACAGCGGGCTCCCCTTTGACGATGCGCTCCGCCAGCACATCGGAGGCCCGCCGATGTCGTTCCGGGGCTGCTGCATTGTTTGCATTGTCTGCGTTGTTTTTGTAGGTTGCGACAAGGGCGGCCGGGTACCGGCCGCCGTTGTCTTCGTCGTCGTCTTCCTCTTCTTCTTCCGCTGCCTCTTCAATAATGTCGCTCACCTCAGGCTGATCGGCGATATCGATGGGATCTGCCGCGGGCTGATGCACGTTCTCTGCCAAGGGAGGCGGTGGCGGTTCTTGCGCCAATAGATTCGGCCGCTCGCGCAACAGTTCTTCAATGCCCGGAAGGGCGACGCCGTCGGCCATCGTCCACACCGCGCCTGCGGCAGATGTTGTGCGACTGAAATGGAACGCCTCGATGTCGGTGCTATGTGGATAGGCGGCAGCGTAGTGGCGCTCGTTCATTGGATCGTGCTTTACGTGGTGAATCTGTGTGGGATCGACACCGGGCCCGCCGATCGTTTGCTTCAAATGCATGGTGGAGCCATCGTTGATGATCTGCGAGACGGTCTTCATCTCCAAGGCCTTATATTGGATGCCCTTGGCTCCAAGGCAGTACGCCATGATGTTGTAGAGCCGGCTGAAAAAGCCGCGCAGCCCTTTGCGTTCCAGCGGCACATGTTTCGGCGGGGCTTCCATTCCTGGGGCATCCGCTGATTTTCCTTCTTCATGCGCGACAAGCAGCCTGGCGTCGAGCAAAGGGTCGCTCCACCCGACATGGCAAAAGCGGGGGGACGCCGTCAGTTTGAAATCACTGTCGGAGTGCCAATCGAAACGGACCTCAATCTGATTGTCGACACGCAGGATCGGGGAGCCGTTATCCATGCGCCGTTCCTTGCCGGACCCATCGATATATGAATGCCAGAGCGCGGTCTTGTGCACGATCCACCCGGTGCCGTCATCATTGAGCCGTACGCGTATGCCGACATTCGCGCTGCCGGGCGGCAGGTTCAAACCCTCATCAGCGAAGGTCTTGCTCATCGCCTCCGCCTCGGCGTTCCACATGACGCCACTGGCCAGCGCCGCGGCCAATGTCGAGGCCTGGGTGTTGATCTGCTCGCTCTCGCCTCTTCCGAGTTGCGCGACCAGTGATCTTTTCAAGTGATCCAGTATTACGTAGCCGACGCTTGCCTTGTCGATGTCCACGTCATATTCGGGGCGAGACATCAATTCGGAGCGGGCGATGGCGTCGATCGTATCGTTCGGTTGCCGATCGAACTCGACGCGGAACCGGTTCTCAACGAACAGCTGATAGGCTTCTGCTGCCATGTCCCTGGACAGGGACGAGACATCGGGGTTGGGCTGATGCTCACTTCCATTAGCTGCCGGGTGCAGCGAAATGGGCGCCTCAAGAACATTCTGGAACAGTGGAATCCGATGTCCGGTGGTAGCGACAAAAGGCATGTTTGTCCAATAGTTGGATTCGAGAGAGGTGCGGGAATCAGGTTGCACTCGTGCACGAGTCATCAGCCCGGCCCCCGTAACGGTTCGATGACGCTATCCCGGCGAGCAAGCGGCGGGATGAATCGCTTCATCATCCGCAAGGATGCGTCAAGAAGAAGCAGTGCGCTTTCCTTTCGGAACCGCTACTTTCGGAACTTTGTACATCGGGTGACCGACTCCAGTCGCGGTGATGGAGTGCGCGAGCGCACCTGTCGCGTGCAGAGGCTCAGGGCATCAGAGGGCGATGGGGAAGGAGGTCCGTGCCAGGTGTTCAAGCATGGTGGCGCAGCGCTGGTCGATCTTGAGCGACAGCATGGCGTCGGCCCTGGTGTGTCCACGCACGACCGCAGCGACCGGTTTGCCGATGCGCTGAGCCGCGAGGCAGAACCGATACCCCGAATACACCATCAACGACGACCCCGCCACCAGCATCGCATCGGCCCGTTGCAGGCCCTGATGAACCGCCTCCACGCGATCGCGCGGTACCGAGTCGCCGAAGAAGACCACATCGGGCTTCAGGATGCCGCCGCAGCGTTCGCACTGCGGCACCTGGAAATCCGAAAAATCGTCTCGCGGCAGCCGCGCATCGCCGTCGGGAGCCGGCGTGGCATCGCACCCCTTCATCGAAGGATTGCGGTCCTCGAGCCAGCGCTGGATCTCGGCGCGCGGATGCCGCAATCCGCAATCGAGGCACAACGCCGAGCCGATATTGCCATGCAGTTCGATGACATCGTGGCTGCCCGCCGCATGGTGCAGTCCGTCGACATTCTGTGTCACCAACAGCGCGATGCGATCTTGCTGCTGCATCTGTGCCAGCGCCCGATGCGCGGCGTTTGGTCTGGCGGCGGCGACCACTGGCCATCCGACCATGCTTCGCGCCCAATAGCGCTGCCGGACGGCATGGGAGTCGAGGAATTCGCGCCACTGGATTGGCTTGCGGCCCTGCCAGTTGCCATCGGCGTCACGGTATCCCGGGATGCCGGAGTCCGTGCTGATGCCGGCGCCGGTCAGTACCAGCAGGCGGGGATGCCGGTGTACGAAGTCGAGCAGGGCGTCGAGCGCGGCCTGTTGATCCGGCGGCAATGCGTCGTCCATGCGCGTGCTTCAGTGTGCCGCCTGCTCCGGATGCCGCGCCAGCCATTCCCGCAATTCCTGGCGATACCGCTCCATCTCCTCGTAGTAGAAGTCGAAGATGCAGGGGTCGCAGCCGCTGCCGCAGCAGGCATCGTCGTCGGGGCGGTTGGGGGGAAGGGGGCGAGGGTCGTCCTCGGGGATGGGACTCGACACGGCGGGAAGCGGAAAGAAAAAAGCGAGAGCCCAGTATAAGGCCCTCGCGTCCGACGTGCTGGAAACAGGTAGCCGGCGAAAGCCGGCAGCGCCAGAGGTTCAGTCCAGCTTGATTTCGGCCTGTTGCACCACCGTCGCCCAGCGCGCCTTTTCGGTGGAGAAGAAGCGGTTGGTTTCGGCCGGCGTCATCGTCACCACCTCGGCGCCCTGTCCGGCCAGTTGTGCGCGAACTTCGGGCGAGCGGATGATGCGGACCAGTTCGGCGTTCAGTTTATTGACCGCGGCGTCCGGCATCCTGGCCGGCGCCATCACGCCTTGCCAGGTGCCCGATTCGAAGTTGGCCACGCCTTGTTCTGCGATGGTCGGCAGATTGCCCACCAGCGGCATGCGCGTGCGCTTGGACACCGCGATCGCCTTCAGCTTGCCGCTCTGCACATGCGGCAGCGTGGCGAGCATGCCGTTCATGAGAACCTGGGCGGTGCCGCCGACCGTATCGGCGATGGCCTGCGCGCCGCCCTTGTAGGGCACGTATTGCCATTTCGCGCCGGTGGCCTGCTGCACGGCCACGCCGGCCAGATGTGGCGCGCTGCCGATTGCGGTGACGGCGAAGTTCAGTTCGCCGCGCTTGGACATCTCGACGAGATCCTTCAGCGAATTGGCCTGCACCGACGGATGGACCACCAGCATGTGCGGCGAATAGGCCAGCATGCCAACGCCCTTCAGGTCCTTGGCCGGATCGAAGGTGAGCTTGGTGTAGACGGACGGGCTGATCGCCAGCGCCCCGACATCGCACAGCAGTAGCGTGTGGTTGTCGCCGCCGGACTGCGCGACGAACGCCGCGCCAACATTGCCGTTGGCGCCGGGGCGGTTGTCGACCACGACCGGCTGCCCCAGCGCTTCGCCCAGCGGCTTGCTGATCAGGCGCGCGATGATGTCCGAGGATCCACCGGCAGGGTAGGGCACGACCAGGCGGATCGGCCGGTTCGGCCAGCTATCCGCCGCCATTGCCGCGCCACTGAGCGGGGCGGCAACGGCGGCCAGTGCGGCGGTGGAAGCGAACTTCAGAAGGGCGCGGCGGGTTGTCATAACAGTCTCCATATTTGTATGTCGTCATACAACATGGAGCCGGATAATATGAGTGCGACGCACACACGTCCAGCAGAGTCGCGAAAATTTCGCGTAAAACTAGGGAAAGTCCGGAGAAGGCGGCCTCTGCTGGCGCCGATGTCATCCGGTCATATGACGATTGAGGTGACAAAAGGGGCGCAGCCCCGTCGCTTAGCCGATACGCTGTCTGGCCTTCTGGGCATACTGCCAACCCATCTCCGCCATCGGGCGGGCGCGCTTGCCCGCATCGACCGCCTGCGCGGACGACGCGGTACCGTCCACCACCCGCTTGGCGATGCCCTGCAGGATGCCCGCGATGCGGAACATGCTGAACGCGAGATAGAAGTTCCAGTCGCCGGTGATCTCACGTCCGGTCCGCTCTTCGTAAAGGCGGCGGTATGTCGCCTCATCCGGAATGCCAAGCGCGGCATGGTCCAGACCCGCGATGCCCCGGAACTGTCCCGGTGCGATGTGCCAGCTCATGCAGTGGTAGCCGAAATCCGCCATCGGATGGCCGAGCGTGGACAGCTCCCAGTCCAGCACGGCCAGCACGCGCGGCTCGGTGGGGTGGAACATCAGGTTGTCCAGCCGGTAATCGCCATGGACGATGCTGGTCAGGTCGTAGTCTTCCTCGGGAATGTGGTTCGGCAACCAGTCCATCAGCGCGTCCATCGCGTCGATCTTCTCCGTCTCGGACAGCTTGTACTGCTTGGTCCAGCGTTCGATCTGGCGTGCGAAGTAGTTGCCGGGCTTGCCGTAATCCGCCAGTCCGATGGCCTGGTAGTCGACGGTATGAAGCGCCGCGATGACCCGATTCATCTCGTCATAGATTGCGGCGCGTTCCGATGTCGTCATGCCTGGCAGCGACTGGTCCCAAAGTACGCGGCCGTTGACGAATTCCATGATGTAGAAGGCGCGTCCGATGACGGACTCGTCCTCGCACAGCGCGTACATCCGCGCCACCGGAACATCGGTGTTGGCCAACGCCGCCATTACCCGATACTCCCGCTCGATGGCATGCGCGGAGGGCAGCAGTTTCGCCTTCGGACCGGGCTTGGCCCGCATCACGTATGTCTGGCCGGGCGTGATCAGCTTGAAGGTGGGATTCGATTGGCCGCCCTTGAATTGCTCGACGGTCAGCGGGCCGGCAAAGTCGGCGACGTGATCGCGCATCCATGCCTCCAGCGCGCCGACATCGAAACGCTGCTGGTCGGCCACCGGGCGGGTGCCTTCGAAATGCGATACGTTGGTGGTCATGGTCGTCTCCGTGTCTTTGTATTTTGTCCGCGCCGCGGTGCGTTGCCGTCAGCGGTAATTGGGTTTGCGCTTCTCCAGGAAGGCACTGATGCCTTCGCCGCCATCGGGATGATGCAACGCGGCGACGAAATTGTCGCGCTCCCGGGCCAGATGCTCGGTCAGCGACGCCGTGCCGGCGTGGTTGATCAGCCCCTTGATGCGGCCCATGGCGTGCGACGACTGTTGCGCCAGCGTCTCGGCCAGCCGCATGGCCTCCSCCAGCGCGTCTCCGGCGGGCGTGATGCGATTGACGAGCCCGAACTGGGCCAGGCGTTCCGCGTCCACCGTCTTGCCCTCGATCAACAACTCCGAGGCCAACTGGCGGGGCAGGGCACGCGCGATCTCATAGGAACCGCCGCCGTCAGGCGTCAGGCCGACCTTGACATAGGCCATCACGAATTTGGCGTTGCTGGCCGCGACCACGAAATCACAGGCGAGTACCACCGAGAATCCGGCTCCGGCCGCGGCGCCTTCCACCGCCGCGATGATGGGCTTCGGGAACGCATGCAGCGACTCGATCCACCCATGCAGCATCGCGATGCTGTCCGCCTGCACCTGTGGGGGCTGGTCCCGGTTGCCGAGCAGGCGGTTCAGATTGCCGCCCGCGCAGAACATGCCGTCCGCGCCCGTCAGCACCACGGAGCGAATGCCGTCATCTTCGGCGGCCCCCCGCAGGGCCTCGTTCGAGGCCCTGTAGATATCCGGATGCAGCGCATTGCGCGCCTCGGGATTGGAGATGGTCAGGACCAGCGTCGCGCCGACGCGTTCGGATAGCAATTGAGCGGTCATCGGAAGATCCAGGAGACGGGCGGGGGCGGGCCAGCGCTACGAGTTGCGTGCAAGACCGCGCCCGCCGCGACGGCCTTGCATGCCCAGGTGTCAGGCTTCTTCGGTCAGCAGCGACAGGCCCAGGCTCGCGCGACGCCACAACCACGGGCTCGGACGGTAACGCATATCGCCGGTCAGCCGCTCCATGTTACGCAGCACTTCCAGCAAGAGCTGCGGACCGATTGCGTCGCCCAGCGCCAGTGGGCCCTTCGGATAGCCGAGGCCCAGGTTCACGGCCAGGTCGATGTCCGACGGCGTCGCGATGCGTTGCTGCGCGATGTCCGATGCGATATTGACGATGCAGGAAACGATGCGCTGGGCGACGAAACCCGCCGAGTCGCGGATCACGGTCACCGGCACGCCGTCGCTCGCGAAGAGGCCATGCGCGGCATCGCGCATCGCGGCCGTCGTCGCCGGCGTGGTCATCAGTGTCCGGCGCTTGGTCGCCTCGAAAGGCAGCAGCGTGTCGATCGCGACCACGCGTGTGGCGTCGAGCCCCTGCTGCAGCGCGCAGGTCGTTGCGTCCAGGCCCAGCGGCGTCACCACGATCAGCGCGTCGGCGGACGGCGCATTGCCGGCTTCCGGCGTGACACCCAGCGCGGTCAGCACCTTGACCACCATCGCATGGCCCCGCTCGCTGTCACGGCTCACCCACACGCTCGACGGACGAGCCGACGGCCGCGGGCAGCTGCTTCTGCCCGTCGACATAGCGATAGAAGCCGGCGCCGGCCTTGCGCCCGAGCAGACCGCCGACCTGCCGGATCGCCGTGATCGGCGACGGACGATAGCGCGGCTCCTGGTAGAACTGGTTGTAGATGGACTCCATCACGGGGTGCGACACATCCAGCCCCGTCAGATCCATCAATTCGAAGGGTCCCATGCGGAAGCCGGCCTGTTCGCGCATGATCGCGTCGATATCGGCAAACTGGGCCACGCCTTCCTGCGCGACCTTCAGCCCTTCGATATTCATGCCGCGGCCAGCATGATTGACGATAAAGCCAGGCATGTCCTTGCAACGGACGGGCGTATGGCCCATGCGGCGCGACAGCGCCATCAGCGCGTCGCCGACGGCTGGGTCGCCGGACAGGCCGTCGATCACCTCGACCACCTTCATCAGCGGGACCGGATTGAAGAAGTGATAGCCGACCACACGGCCGGGATGCTTCGCGCCAACGGCGATCGCGGTGATCGACAACGAGGACGTGTTGGATGCGATGATGGCATCGGCCCGTACGATGGCCTCCAGCCTGGCCACCAGTTCGCGCTTGACATCCAGGCGCTCGACGATTGCTTCCAGCACCATGTCGCAGTCGGCCATCTCTTCCAGCGCACCGCACGGCACCACACGGGAGAGGGCAGCGGCGCCGTCCTCGGCGCTCATCTTGCCCTTTTCGGCGAGCTTGGCGAAGGTGTCCTGCAGGTACTGGCGGGCCGCGGTCACGGCTTGCGCATTGGTATCGAAAAGGCGAACGGTCAGACCGGCCTGTGCGGCAATCTGTGCGATGCCCCGGCCCATTGCGCCGGTGCCCACGATGCCGAGGGTATCAATAGTCGAGGTGCTCATCTTGCTTCCAAAAAGTTGTGGTTAAATTAGCRCGCTCGTGCGGTTTTTGCATCCCTTGCGTGACAGTGGACACGTAGCCGCGTGCGCTGATCGGCCACAATGGACCGCGGGCGCCATCCCGGGTGCCAAACAATAGGAGACAAAGGACATGCTGAAGCTCTGTGGCTTTGCCGCCAGCAACTACTACAACAAGGTCAAGCTGGGCCTGCTCGAAAAGAATGTGCCGTTCGAGGAAGTCCTGGCGTGGATCGGCGAAACCGACCCCGCAGCCACGCCCCTTGGCAAGGTGCCCTACCTGCTGACGGAGCACGGGCCGCTATGCGAATCGCAGGCGATTGCCGAGTATATCGAGGCCAGGTATCCCGAGTCGCCTCTGCTACCCGCCGCTCCCTATCAGGCCGCGAAGGTACGCGAACTCGTCGTGTTCATGGAACTGTATCTGGAACTGACCGTGCGGGAACTCTACCCGGAAGCCTTTTTTGGCGGCAAGGTCAGCGACGGCGTCAAGGCGCGGCAGCATAAGCTGCTGACCCGCTATATCCCCGGCTTTGCCAGACTGGCCCAGTTCTCGCCGTTCATGGTCGGCGACACCTTCACGCTGGCCGACTGCGCGGCCGTGGTCCATCTGCCGCTGGTCTCGCTGGCCACCAAGATCATCTATGGCCAGGACATGCTGGCGGACTTGCCGGTGAAGGACTATCTGAAGCGCATGGGCGAGCGGCCCACGGTGCAGAAGGTCAATGCGGATCGCAAGGCGAATACGGAGGTGATGTTGAGCCGGAGGGGGTAAGGAAGGAGGCCTGGAAGGCCCCTTCTTCTTTTTGTCCAGCGTCGTGCGCGTGGGCAGCGTTGTTGAAGCTTGCCCGGTCAGATGCGGTCTTCGGTGGGCAGGGACCACTCCAGGCGCAGCGTCGGGAAAAGCGTGCGCACGGAATCCGTGAAGTCGAGATGCTTGCGCATTCTTGTCGCCGCGTGGGACGGCAACGCCCGGTACAACGTCGGCAGGGCCGCAATGAGCGGCAACAACCTTTTCAACGGACCTGCGTCGGAACTGTACTGCGGTTGCTTTGCGCTTGCGAGCGCGTGAAGGATCGGCGCTCGAAGACGCTGCGGCAAGGTCTGGCATTGCTCGAGCGCCCATGGCCAGACCGGATGTTCGACTCCGTGGGCCTTCAGACAAAGGCTATGCACCACGTCCGCTCTTTGGGCGGCGTCCAGCTCCGCGATCTGGCGTTGTACTTCGGCCCATGCTGACGGCGACAGAAGCTCACCGCGTCGGGGACCAGAATACAAAGGCCTATATGCGTCCGTTCCGAGCGCGGCCAGCTGGAGCAGCACAATGGCACGATCAGGCAGTGGAATATCCCGAATCAACGGCATGACGCATTTGTCCAACCATGACTTTCCGCCGGCGAAGTGGAGCTGGGATACGTTCCTCAAGATGCCGGCCAGGGCCCAATGACGTGCCGAAGGGGGCAGCGTCAGGGTCTTTTGAAAGAGCGCCGTAAACGCACGCTCATGCTCGGATGAGGCTGCAGAGTCTCCGATCAGTCTCGACCATTCTTCAACGGTCAGATTCTCGTGGCGGATGCGGAAGATGATTGGAAGGGAAGGATCGCGCGGGCACTCGGGGAATTGATCCATCAGGATGCCGATTGGTCGGATGCGTTGCCCCGGACGAAGCCGTGTAACACTTGCTTCGATGATCCTGTCCACTGCGTAGCCACGGAGATATTTCGAATGGGCGCAAACACGGGCAAATCTCTCCAACAAATCGTGCTGACTGTCAACTTTCAAGTCCGCGCACCGCTGCCATAGCTCTTCAAACTTTGCCTTGGCGGACGCTTGAGGCACTCTTTGAAGCAAGGTGACCATCCCGGTATAGATTCCGTATTTGTCGGTGTCATGTAGTGCTTCGGCCATGTTCAGCAGCTCTTGCCATTGGGCCAGCACCTGATCGACATCGAAGGCGGGAACATTGGCGCTGAGTCCCCGCAGTAGCTTCGGCCGGTAATGGACAGGCAGGGACAGGCTTTCCTGGAGAAGGCGCTTCCATGCGGCGACGGCAACGTTGGCCTTGTTCCGATCTGAGTAAGTGCCATGGAAGGCCACAATCGCGCCCCTGAGCACAGCCGCCTTGCCCGGGTCCGTACCGGACGATCTTGCCATTTCCAGCAGGTCATCGAACGCGTGTTCCTGTACCGTGCCAATCAGCGAATTTTTCAATAGCGCGCCGCCCGCTATCAGCGCTGCGTCACCTTGAAGCTTCGACACCTGGGCACGGGCCCACTGCTGCAGGCGTGACCACGTCATCGAATCGAGGCAGTTTTCGAGACCCGCATCCATCATCGACAAGCGCATTGCTGGCGCCATGGCGGCCAGAAGCCGGGCTTTGTCGTTAGCGGCTGTAACGGACGCCAGCATGGTTTCCATTGCCCGTCTGCGCATTAGGATGGGGAAGGCGTGTAGCCGCTTGGCGATCGCAATGCGAAGTTGCATCTGTTGCTGCGGATCGCATCTGCCAACTTCGGCAAGGAGTTGATGCAGGGCCGAAACTGTCCCGGTCAACGGGATGTGCCGCATGACACTTTCACGGTAAGTGATCGCATGGAGGCAGTTGTAGAACTTTCTGCTGACCCAACAGAGCGAACGCCGACTAGGAGGGTCAAGATGTTCCATGGCGAACTGCCGGATCGCATCCGGCGACCATAGAGCCAGGGAAGCTCTGACGCCCAAAGCGGTCTGCGTATTGCGGCGCGGTTCGGAAGGCGTAACGTGTCGCGACTGGATTGGCATGGTGGGATATCTCGAGAGAGTGGGTGGCAGGTCAACCTTGCTGCGGGACGGCTTTCGAGCCCACTGGCATTGTTCAGATTATCTGGGGAGGCCAGCGCCGGATTCATCGTTGGGGCAATGCGAGTGAATCTTCAACTCCCCATTCATATAGTCGGTAAGGATGTTCAAGCCATCTTGAAAGTGACCTCGTTTGAGCATGCTGGTCAGGGACTTCGGCATTCCAAGGGTTTGCAGAGCGGCAGAGGTGCGCAGCCGCTTTTTTTTCAGCTTGTTCGTCTCCGACTGGTCGCCACTATCGGGAAGCTGTTTGGATGTCAGCCATTTCGCGGCCACGGCTGCTGCGAGATAGCCATTGCTCTCCAATTCTGCCGATTTCAGCAGGGTGTGAAGAATGCCGGGCGGCCAGTCTTCAAGCCGGTCGTATGTCATTTCGCCGCGCGCTTGCGCATCCTGGTTCAGTGCCGCGAGCACTTTCTCCACCACCAGCCTGTCGGCCTGCATGGCTGCATTCCGGCTGTTCCGGACATGCCCCTTCTGTACGGCATGACCGAGCCAGATCGAGCCAATCGTCAGGGCGATCGGGATCAGGATCAGGCCGCCGGTGGCAAACGCGCTGCCGGTCAGCAATATGGATGCCAGAATACCTGCGCAGGCAAGGAGGACGGAGAAGCCACCATATGTGATGCGCAAATTGGCCCAGGACTTCAACCGTTCTCCAAACCGCGACTGGCTCTTGCGACTGTACTGAACGGAGTCAAATATGGCCGTTGCGTAGCCGGAATTGACGCGGTCGGCACGGTGCCTGCCGCTTGCCTCCGACCGGCGTTCCTCGGATGCGGCAATGGCAATCTGCGCTGCTTTGATCACCTTGTTTGCCTGTCGGTGGTCATAGACGCCTGCCGCGATATGGCCGACCGCTATCAGTGCCGTGCCAACGTACGACACCCCGGACGCAAGATTCTGTCCACAGAATTTCGCCACCTCGCATGCCAGGTCCCAGCTAGAGCGAAATCCCTGCGCAACAAAGTCACGTCCCCATGCGATGCCGCTGCCAAAGAAGTCGGCCTGCGCCATCTCCTTCTCGCATTTGGCCCATACAACCTTCAGATAGGCACTGCATTCGTCGGCTGTCGGTTCGAGGGTGGCGATGAAGATATCGGATGCAACAGGGACGGGTATGGCCATCCTCATCGCGTCGTGTACGGCGATGTCGTTGTTGTCCTCCGGCATATCAATCTGATCGCCATGATTGTTACGACGTTCGGGGGGCAATCTGGCGTCCGGGTCGCTCTCTGCATACGTCTCCTCGTCCCGCGCCGGTGCCGCAGGGTCCGCATCGAGTACCGCTGCAGCATGCGACCGCGCCTTTGCAGCGATCCGTTGTTCCGTGAAGTTACGCAGCTTTGCCTTCGCGTCGTCGTGTGCCTGGAGTTTCTCCGGCGTCAGTTCGGCCCTGGCTTTGAAGAATCGACGGATGGCCTTGTAGAAATCGTAGCTGGCGATGGCTCCTTCGAGCATGGCGAAGCCAATGCCCATTATCTTGAAATACTCGCCCGTGCCGCTGTCGCGCAGCGATTCCAGTTTGGCCAGAAATTCGATCTTGAACTTTGGAAGGCAGTCGGCGACAAGCCGTCCCACGCAGTTCAATGCCCACAACGCATAGTAGACGCGCTTGGACAGGCTATAGCCGTCCGTGGAAACCGAAACATCGAGCGCGATGGAGTGCTGGGTGCCGTTGATGACAAACTGCCCCATTGTTGGCGGATTGCGGGCACCGGAAACAGCATGGGCTGCAGGAGGTGGGGCGCGGCCGGCGGCTCTGCGAGCATCGCTGTGCGAGGGCGATGCAATGCAACTGTCGAAGGATGGCATGTTGCCAGCTCCTCTGTTCCAGATCTGGGGTGGTACCCGTCCTTTTTCTGCTGCGCCGTTTCGTATCGTTTCGTGACCCGGTTGAGGGTTGTCGCCTTGTGTTTCTTTTTGTTGACGTTGCCAGAATTTAGACCGGGCGCGGTTGCCAGACCATGCCGAAAATTCCGGAATCTTCTGTTTCCAGCGTATATATCGCGGTGCAACGTGAGTTGACACCGCGCAATGCCTTCGGAGGCGATTTGCTGCTTTTTGGGCTGCGAAGAGGGCAGTCCGCCGCTGCGGGCGGGTACGAGGAATGAAGCGACCGGTAAAGGACGGCCGGGCGGCCGTCCCATCCTGTTGTGATTACGCAATCACAGGGCTTTCAGTCGTTCCAGCGCGAGCGCCAACGTTTCCTCGCGTTTCGCAAAGCAGAAGCGCACCACGCCCGATTCGCGCGGCTGCGAATAGAAGGCGGAAACGGGGATCGCGGCGACGCCGATTTCGCGGGTGAGCCACATCGAAAAGTCGGCTTCGCTCATGTCCGAAATCGCCGAGTAGTCGACGCACTGGAAATAGGTGCCGTCGGACGGCAGCAGCTTGAAGCGGGTGTGGGCAAGGCCCGCGCGGAAATAGTCGCGCTTGGCCTGGTAGAACGCGGGCAGTTGCAGATACGGTTCCGGGTCGGACATGTAGTCGGCGAGGCCGTGCTGCATTGGCGTGTTGACGGTGAACACGTTGAACTGGTGGACCTTGCGGAATTCGGCCATCAGGGCGGCGGGCGCCGCGACGTAGCCGACCTTCCAGCCCGTGACGTGATAGGTCTTGCCGAAGCTCGATACGACGAAGCTGCGCCGGGCCAATTCGGGGTGGCGGGCGACGGACTGGTGAAGCTGGCCGTCGTACACCATGTGTTCGTAGACTTCGTCGGACAGCAGCAGGATGTCCGTGCCGGCAAGCAGTGCCGACAGTTGCCGCATGTCGTCCTCTCGCCAGATCGTGCCGGTCGGGTTGTGCGGCGTGTTGATCAGGATCATCCGCGTGCGCGGCGTGATGGCCGCCGACAGGCGGTCGAACGGAATGCGGAAGTGCGGGGCATCGAGCGTGACCGGCACGACCTTGCCTCCGGCCAGCTCGATCGATGGCAGGTAGCTGTCGTAGCACGGTTCGAGCACGATGACTTCGTCGCCCGGGTGCACGGCGCACAGGATGGCCGTCAGCAGGGCCTGGGTCGCGCCTGCGGTGACGGTGATCTCGCTGTCGGGGTTGTAGCTGTGACCGTACAGCTTGGCGATCTTGCCGGCGATGGCCTGCCGCAGCCGTGGGACCCCGGCCATGGGCGGATATTGGTTCAGGCCCTCTCGCATGGCGCGGGCGACGCTGTCGACGATGCGCGGGTCGCAGTCGAAGTCCGGGAAACCCTGGCCCAGGTTGACGGCATTGCGCTCGGCCGCCAGCGCCGACATCACGGTGAAGATCGTGGTGCCGACGTTGGGCAGGCGCGAGGGC
The DNA here is from genome assembly GCF_007829435.1 of Cupriavidus gilardii J11. Classification (GTDB taxonomy): domain Bacteria; phylum Pseudomonadota; class Gammaproteobacteria; order Burkholderiales; family Burkholderiaceae; genus Cupriavidus; species Cupriavidus gilardii_D. The sequence continues at coordinate 22,315 of NZ_VLJN01000018.1, read as the reverse complement.
GGCGGGGACAGCGGGCTGGACAGCGAGGAATTCGAGGCGTCGGCGGACATGTTGTGCGGGTAGTGGGCAGTGGAACGGGGGCGCTTCGGACCATGCGCCGTCGATGGCCGCATGGGCGGCATGGATGGCGCGATGTCGGGCGATCGGATTCTATTACGGCATGCGGGAGGCCAGCCATGGCGCGAACGCGCGCGGGGTGACGACGTCGACGCCGCTGCTGCGGCGCAGACGGCCGGCGAGCTTCAGGACCGCCTTGTCCTTGGAGACCAGGCATGCGGCGCCGGCGAAGTGTGCGAGTTCGATGAACTTCTGGTCGTCGGTGTCGCGGCAGCGGGGCAGCCGGATGGCGGCGGCTTCGTTGGGGCAGGGCGGTTCCACGGCGGTGGAGAGCCTGTCGACTTCCTCAAGCGCCGCGCCGATGTCCACCGCGAAGCGGGCGAACTGCGGATAGGCCAGCACGCGGCGCAGTTCCTCGCGGCAGTCGGCGCGGATCAGCGGGGCGATGGCGCCGGTGTCGAGCGCATCGCGGATCGGTTCCGCGTGCGGGTCGCGGAAGACCAACAGGTCGATCCAGACGTTGGAGTCGAGCACCACGGGCATGGGAGGCCGTGTGTCGGCGGGCGATGGGCGGGAGTCGGGACCGTCGCCGGTGGTTGGGTTATCCATTCGATACAATCTTGTCTTTGTTCCTGACGCGATTTTGCCATGCTCATCGTTTTGTCTCCCGCCAAGTCCCTGGACTACGACACGCCGCCGCCGGTCCGTCCCCGTATCTCGGCCGCGCACCTGCCGCGGTTGGTGGACCGGTCGGCCGCGCTGATCGAGCGGCTGCGCGAGCTGGCGCCGCAGGACATCGCGTCGCTGATGGACATTTCCGACAAGCTGGCGGTGCTCAATGCCACGCGCTACGCTGACTGGTCGCCGCGCTTTACCCTGCAGAACAGCAAGCCGGCCGTGTTCGCGTTCAATGGCGATGTCTATGAGGGCCTGGATGCCAACAGCCTGGGCGAAGACGATATCGCTTTTGCGCAGCGGCACGTGCGCATCCTGTCGGGACTGTACGGGGTGCTGCGGCCGCTGGACTGGATGCAGCCGTATCGGCTGGAGATGGGCACCCGTCTTGCAACTGACGCCGGCAAGGATCTGTACGCCTTCTGGGGCGACGCGGTGACGGCGCTGTTGAACGACGATCTTGCGGCCCAGAAGGGCGAGGGCAAGCCGGTGCTGGTGAACCTGGCCTCGGAGGAGTATTTCAAGGCCGTGCGGCCAAAGGTGCTGAACGCGCGCATCGTCACGCCGGTGTTCGAAGACTGGAAGGGCGGGCGATACAAGATCATTTCGTTCCATGCCAAGCGGGCGCGCGGCGTGATGACGCGCTATGCGATCACGCGGCGCATCACGGAGCCGGCCAAGCTGAAGCGGTTCGCGGAGGACGGCTATGCGTTCGACGCGTCGGCGTCCGACGAAACGCGCTGGGTGTTCCGCAGGCGTCTGGAAGACTGATCCCATTACCGGCCAGCGGGCCGTTGGGCGGTCCGCCGGAACGTTGTCCCTTGCAGGGAGAGAGAACCCGATGAAGACCCCCGCGCTGCATATTTCTTCCCGCTTCGATTCCGGTGCGATCGAAGTGGAGTCGCTTGACCGCGCCGATGATATCCGGCTGCGCATCCGCGCCGATTCGCACGCGGATTTCCGGCAGTGGGTCCATTTCAGGCTGCAGGGGGCGGCGGGACAGGCGTGCCGCCTGCATTTCCTGAACGCCGGCGATTGCACGTATCCGGATGGCTGGACCGGCTATCAGGCGGTGGTCTCATACGACCGCGCGCACTGGTTCCGCGTGCCGACCCGCTACGATGGGCAGGTGATGACCGTGGAAATCACCCCGGCACACGACAGCGTGTGGTTCGCCTATTTCGAACCGTACCCCGAGGAACGGCACCTGTCCCTGCTGGCCACCTGCCAGCGTTCGCCGTTGGCGACGCTGGCGCATCTGGGCAGTACGGTCGAAGGGCGGGACATGACGGCGGTCACCATCGGAACGCCCGGCGACGGCAAGAAGACGATCTGGATGATCGCGCGGCAGCATCCCGGCGAGACGATGGCGGAGTGGTTCATCGAAGGCGTGCTGCAGCGGCTGACCGGTACCGGAATCTGGGCCGGCGACGGCGTGGCGCACCGGTTGCTGCAGAAGGCCGTGTTCCATATCGTGCCCAACATGAACCCGGACGGTTCGGCGCTCGGTAACCTGCGCACCAATGCGGCCGGCGCCAATCTGAACCGCCATTGGATGGCCCCCAGCCTGCACGCGAGTCCCGAGGTCTACCATGTGCGCCGTGCCATCGAGGCCACCGGCTGCGACATGTTTTTCGACATCCATGGCGATGAGGGGCTGCCGTACAACTTCGTGGCCGGCAGCGAGATGCTGCCCGGATTTACCGATGCGCAGCGCGACGCCCAACGGCGCTTTGTCGATGCCTTCAAGCGGGCGACCCCCGAGTTCCAGGATGTCTATGGCTACGCGGCCAGCAAGTACGACGAGGACGCGCTGAAGCTGGCGTCGAAGTACATCGGCCATACGTTCGGCTGCCTGTCGCTGACGCTGGAGATGCCGTTCAAGGATAACGCCGACCTGCGGCAGCCCGAGATCGGGTGGAACGGTGCGCGCAGCGCCCAGCTGGGCGCCGCGATGCTGCAGGCCATCCTGGCGCAGCTGGACTAGAGCGCGCCGGGCGGCCCACCGCGTGTGTGCCGCCTATCGCGACGATTTCGTCGTCCTGCCCTTGGTCGACTTCGATGATTTCGCCTTGGACGATCCTGTCGACCTGGTGGCCTTGGCCGACGACTTGCCCGATTTGGCGCGGGTGGCCTTCGTGCTGGACCTGCCGCCGCGGTTCCTGGCGGTGGCCCGGCGCACGGGCGGCTCCACCGCGGGCCTGGCGGCGGGTTCCGTGATGACGGTGCCGTCGTCGTCCAGCAGTTCATAGGCCAGCATCATGCCGTCGTCGTAGCCGCAGCGGACCTTGACGGGGTCCCAACGCGATTCGCCGTTGCGGCGATGCGCCGTGGCGGCAAAGGTGACGACGGCGGTGACCGGCACCGCCTGCTTGACCGGCGAGAAGCGGCCCTCCCAGCGTTCGACCGTGGCCTGCCCGTCGCCGAGCGCGCCGGTCGGGATGCGCAATGCGTCGTAGGTGGCCGAGCGTGGCACCACCCAGCTTGCGTGAGCGGCGCAGTCCGCGACTTCGGGCTTGGCGTTTTCGCTGCGCATCAGTTGCTGGCGCATCTGCGTGCGGTACTCGGCCAGGCTGACGCGGCCCTTCGGCGGCAGGGTGACGGTCTTGGTGGGAGTGGCGTCGTCCGTGGAGGGGGGAACGGGTTGCGTGTCGCTGTACGAGGTGCCGCCAGGCGCGCGTGTCGTGGGGGCGGCAGTGGGGGCAGCAGTGCGGGCGGGGACGGCGGTGTCGGCCTGGGCGTCGGTTGGCTCGGCCGGCAGGCCTGCGCAGCCGGTCACCACGAGCGCGCCCGCGGCGGTGGCCAACGCACCGATTCCGGACTGGAATCGGCTGCGGACCAGTTGGGTAATTCGTCGGATCACGGGATCGTCTTGCTTCGGTGGCGAAGGAGATTGCAAAAGATTGCAATGATAGAGGAAAGCGATTGCACAAAGTTCCTCTTGCCGACCGAGTCAGGGTCTGTACGGATGGGGTGGGAGGGATGCTTGTACTCCCCTCTTCCCCGGCCCCTCTCCCGCGAAGCGGGAGAGGGGAGAAGACCGGCGGGCTTTATCGCGCGCCTTGGGCGCGCGTGAAGCGGTTCAGCTCGTCCAGCAGGGCGTTCAGGTTCGCCTTCAGCTTGTCGAAGCCCGCGTTATGGACGAGGGCGACCTCGTCCATATACAGCTTGCGATTGATTTCCAGCTGCAGGCTGTGGCGGTTCTGCTGGGGCTGGCCGACCACGCGGACGATTTCCACGCCCTTGTAGGGGTGGTTGCGCCAGACGTCGTAGCCCATGTCCTTCAGCACGCCCTCCACCAGATCGGTGAAGCGCTTGTCGCAGGTGGTGCCGTCGCGATCGCCGACCACGAAGTCGGGATGCTGCAGGCCCGGGTGCTCGGTCGCGTATTGCGCGGCCTCGCTCGGCATCGAGTGGCAGTTGATATGCCATGCGCTGCCGTGCGTGGCCAACGCGCGGTCGGCCAGCTTTTGCAACTGGGCGTAGTACGGCAGGTAGTAGCGCTCGATGCGCCCCTGCAGTTCGGCCACCGACAGCTTGCGGTCGTAGATCGCTTCGCCGGTGTCGAGCACGCGCCAGACGAGGCCCTTGCCAAGACGCGTCTTGGAGGTTTCCTGCATCGGGCCCGGCCACGGCGCGTCCAGCAGCGCCTGGTCGATTTCCTCGATGCCGCGGTTGGCATCGAGATAGCTGCGCGGAAATCCCGCGCACAGCAACGCGATGCCGCGCGAGGGCGCGTCGGCGTACAGCTCGTCGACGAAGGTGTCCTCGGCCTGCCGCAGTAGCGGCAGCGGCAGGTTGGCGGCCGGCCGGAAGTCGGCCGGGTATTGCGTGGCGCTGTGCGGGGAGTCAAGAAAGAGCGGGCTGCTCTCGCCTTCCGGCAGGTGCAGGAAGTAAGGGCGCTCCGCGCTCTTTCGGTCTGCTTCAGTCATGATGCAAAGAGGGTTAGTCCATCGAGATCTTGGCGGCGGCAGCGATGCGCTTGTTCTTCGCGACCTCGTTCTTGATCTGGGTGGCGAACTGCGCCGGGGTGTTGCCGACGGGGGTGGCGCCCAGCTTTTCGAACTTCTCCTTGATCTCCGGCATCGCCAGCACCTTGACGGTGGCGTCATGCAGTTTGGTCTGGATGTCGGCCGGCAGCTTGGCCGGCGCGATCAGGCCGAACCACGACGAGTCGTTGACTTCTTCCAGGCCCAGTTCGGCGAAGGTCGGCACGTTCGGCAGCGCGGCGACGCGCTTGGGGGCGGCCACGGCCAGCGCGCGCAGCTTGCCGCCCTGGATGAAGGGCAGCGACGACGGCAGGTTGTCGAACAGCACCTGCACCTGGTTGGCCAGCGTGTCGTTCAGCGCGGGGCCGACGCCCTTGTAGGGCACGTGCAGCAACTCGGTCTTGCTGCTCAGCTTGAACAGCTCGCCCATCATGTGCGAGACGCTGCCATTGCCGGCCGAGCCATAGGCCAGCTTGTTGGGCTGCGCCTGCGCCAGCGCGATGAAGGCCTTCATGTCGTTGGCCTTGACCACCGGGTTGATGCTCATCACGTTGGGCACCGAAGCCAGGTTGGTGATGGTGGTGAAGTCCTTGGTGGCGTCGTATTGCAGGCGCGGGTAGATCGCCGGGTTGATGCCGTGGGTCGATGCGGTGGCGATGCCGATGGTGTAGCCATCCGGCGCTGCCTTGGCGAGGAAGCCGGTGCCGATGCTGCCGCCGGCGCCGCCACGGTTGTCCACCACCACGGCCTGGCCGAGCTGCTGGCCGAGCTTGTCCGCAACGATGCGCGCGACGATGTCCGTGGTGCCGCCAGCCGGGAAGGGCACGACCAGCGTGATCGGCTTGGTCGGATAGCCTTGGGCAGCGGCCTGGAACGACAGGCCGGCGGCCAGGGCGGCGGAACCGGCGGCGATGAGGCGAAGCATGTTACGGCGTTGCATGGAGAGTCCTGAACGAAAAAACGGAGGAATCGGAATGGCGAGAAACGCGCGAGCGCGTGAAAAGCCGGAAGAAAGGGTCGTTTGCGATTCTGCTCAAAAATGCGGCAGCGTGGCAAACGATTTAAAATCCCGAGATCATTCCATTTGGTCGTGAAGTCGAGGATCTTCCATGCGACGCCTGTCCCCGTCGCTTACCGGGCTGCAAGCCTTCGAGGCTGCCGCCCGGCATCTCAGTTTTACGCTCGCCGCGCGCGAGCTGCATGTGACCCAGGGCGCGGTCAGCAAGCAGGTGCGCCAGCTGGAGTCGTCACTCGGCGTCGAACTGTTCGAACGGGTGCGCCAGCGGCTGCTGCTCACTGACGCGGGCCGGCGCTATCTGGACCGTATCCAGCCCAGCCTGCACGAAATCGAGGCCGCCACGGTCGAGCTGGTGGCAAGCCTTGGTCGCGGCGGCACGCTTCACATCGCCAGCATGCCCACGCTCGGTGCGAAATGGCTGATTCCGCGCCTGCCCGAATTCTTCCAGCAGCATCCCGATGTGTCGCTGGAGTTCGTTCCGCACGCCCAAGGCTATGACTTTTCGCAGCCAGACCTGGATGCGGCGATCCGCTTCGGCGACGGCGTGTGGCCCGGCAGTCTGGCCGACTATATGACGGGGCGCGAGGTGCTGCCGGTTTGCCGGCCGGATCTGCTGTCGCGCGAACCGGACGGAGTCGCGGCGTCGCCCGCCGACCTGCTGCGCTATCCGCTGCTGCACCATACCACCGTGCCGGAGGCGTGGTCGGACTGGTTGGGCGAACTGGGCGTCAACGCACGGGAGGCATGGAGCGGGCCGCGCTTCGACCAGTTTTCCCTGTTGACGCAGGCCGCGGTGTCGGGCCTTGGCATCGCCCTGATTCCGCGCTGCCTGATCGAGCCGGAGCTGGCGGCCGGTGCGTTGAGGGTCGCGCACCCGGCCAGGGTGCTGAGCAAGAAGGGCTATTACCTGTGCTATCCGGAGCAGAAGCAGCACCTGCCGGCGCTGCGGATCTTCCGGGACTGGCTGATGGAGAATGTGGACGTGGTGGTGTAACGGCCGTTTGATGTCGCGCTGACGCGCTCGGTATCCCGCTCGCCCCCGCATGCGCGGGGACGACGTGCGTTGTATGCCGGCGGCGTCGTTTTGCCTATTTCGACAGGGTCTTCATCGCCTGCTCGAGGCCCGCGATGGTGACCGGATACATGCGCGCCTTCATGATCTGGTTGATCACCGTGATGGACTGCCGGTATTGCCACAGGCCCTCCGGTTCCGGATTGAGCCAGACGAAGCGCGGAAACTGTTCGATCAGCCGGTTCAGCCATACGGCGCCGGCTTCGGCGTTGTTGTACTCGACCGACCCTCCGGGCTGCAGGATTTCGTAGGGGCTCATGGTCGCGTCGCCGACGAAGATGACCTTGTAGTCGGGCGTGTACTTGTGGATCAGATCCCAGGTGGCGATCTTTTCCGCGTGGCGCCGGCGGTTGTTCTTCCACACGTGGTCGTACACGCAGTTGTGGAAGTAGTAGTACTCCAGGTGCTTGAACTCGGTCTTCGCGGCCGAGAACAGTTCCTCGACGCGCTGGATGTGGTCGTCCATCGAGCCGCCCACGTCCATCAGCATCAGCACCTTGACCTTGTTGTGCCGCTCCGGACGAAGCTTGATGTCCAGCAGGCCTGCATTGGCCGCGGTGGCATGGATGGTGTCGTCCAGGTCCAGCTCGGTGTCCGCGCCCTCGCGCGCGAACCGGCGCAGGCGCCGCAGCGCGACCTTGATGTTGCGGGTGCCGAGTTCCACCTGATCGTCGTAGTCGCGATAGGCGCGCGTTTCCCACACCTTGATGGCGGTGCGATTGCCCTTGGACGGTCCGCCGATGCGGATGCCTTCCGGGTTGTAGCCGCCGTGGCCGAACGGCGAGGTGCCGCCGGTGCCGATCCACTTGTTGCCGCCTTCGTGCTTTTCCTTCTGCTCTTCCAGCAGCTGCTTCAGGCGCTCCATCAGCTTGTCGAGGCCGCCCATCGCCTCGATCTTCGCCTTTTCCTCCGGCGACAGTTCGCGCTCGAGCGTCTTCTGCAGCCAGTCAAGCGGGATGTCGGATTTCCAGTCGACCAGGCTTTCGACGCCCTTGAAATACGCGGCGAAGGTCTGGTCGAACTTGTCGAAGTGCTTCTCGTCCTTGACCAGCGTCATTCGCGACAGGTAATAGAACTCGTCGATCGACGGCGCGATGACCTGGGCCTTGAGCGCTTCCAGCATGGTCAGGTACTCCTTGACGGAGACCGGCAGCCTGGCGTGGCGGAGCGAGAAGAAGAAGTCGATCAGCATGGCGGGCCTCGTGGGCGGGCAAGGGCGGATGCCTTCAGCCCTGGCGCGGCATTTCGAGCCGGTAGTGCAGCTGGCGCTTTACCGTCGGCCACTCGCACGCGATGATGGAGAACACCACGGTGTCGCGCAGCGACCCGTCCGGCATCACCATATGGCTGCGCAGCACGCCATCCTGCTTGGCGCCCAACCGGGCGATGGCTGCGCGGCTCTGGTGGTTCATCCAGTGCGTGCGGAACTCGACGGCGATACAGCGCAGCTGCTCGAAGGCATGCGCGAGCAGCAGCAGCTTGCACTCCGTATTGACCGGCGTGCGCTGCGCCGATCGCGCGTACCAGGTATGGCCGATTTCGAGCCTGCGGTGTGTTTCGTCGACGTTGAACATGCGCGTCGAGCCGACCAGCGGGCCCGGCATGCCGTTTTGCAGCCGGCGCACCACGAAAGGCATCGCGCCGAGATTGTCGCGTTGCGCCAGCGCGGTCTCGATCCATCCGCGCGTGGCATCCGGCGCGGGCACCGAGGTGTACCACAGCTTCCACAGCTCGCCGTCGGCCGCGGCCGCCCGCAGCTCGGCTTCGTGCGACAGGTCCATCGGCTCCAGCATGACATGCCGGCCCTCCAGCACCACGGGATCGATCAGGCGGGTCATTGCGTTGTCTCGGCGGATTGATGTTGGGACGGCGGCCGTCAGCGGTTGGCGCGGTTCATGAACACCAGCCGCTCGAACAGATGGACGTCCTGCTCGTTCTTCAGCAGCGCGCCGTGCAACGGCGGGATCGCCGCCTTCTTGTCGGGGCTGCGCAGCGCTTCCGGCGGGATGTCCTCGGCCATCAGCAGCTTCAGCCAGTCGATCAGCTCGGAGGTGGACGGCTTCTTCTTCAGGCCGGGCAGGTTGCGCATCTCGTAGAACGATTCGAGGGCGGCCGATACCAGCTCGCGCTTGATGCCCGGGTAGTGGACGTCGACGATGCGCTGCATGGTGTCGGCGTCCGGGAACTTGATGTAATGGAAGAAGCAGCGGCGCAGGAAGGCGTCGGGCAGCTCCTTCTCGTTGTTCGACGTGATGATGACCAGCGGGCGATGGCGGGCGCGGATCAGTTCGCGCGTCTCGTAGACGTAGAACTCCATCCGGTCGATCTCGCGCAGCAGGTCGTTGGGGAATTCGATGTCGGCCTTGTCGATCTCGTCGATCAGCAGCACCACCGGCTGGTCGGACTCGAACGCCTGCCACAGCACGCCCTTGACGATGTAGTTGCGGATATCGTGCACGCGGTCGTCGCCGAGCTGGGAGTCGCGCAGGCGCGACACCGCGTCGTATTCATACAGGCCCTGTTGCGCCTTGGTGGTGGACTTGATATGCCATTGCAGCAGCGGCATGCCGAGCGCCGCGGCGACTTCCTCGGCCAGCATGGTCTTGCCGGTGCCGGGCTCCCCCTTGATCAGCAGCGGCCGCTGCAGCGTGCGGGCGGCGTTGACGGCGAGCTTGAGGTCGTCGGTGGCGACATAGTGGGCGCTGCCTTCGAAGCGGGCGGCGGGAGCGGCGGCTTGGGCGGTATCGGTCATCTGGCGTGGTGGTCGTTAGCGTTCTGTGGGCTGCGACGGGTACGCGACGGGCGCGGAATTGGCCAGTATAAAAGAGCTTTTCCGATCCCGGGCGGCTGCGGCGCCCTCTATGGACTGTCGCGTGCCGCCTGCGGTACAATGCGCCGGTTTGACACGCCCCCACGCCCAATCCTCCACACCGGCCGCCCGTTCCTTCCCCTGGGCCCCATGCCGGGAGGCGGCGAGCAGCAGCACTGTCAGCATGATGGTCGACGCGCAGGTCAGAAAGCGTCTTCCCGGAAGTCCATGTCTGGTGGTCGGGCAGGTCACGCAGGGTATAAAACTTCCAAACGACTACGACAATGAAAAAGCTCCTCACGATGGTGGTGCTGGGCGCGGTCGCAACGGCGGCGCAGGCACAGGAAGTCAAGGGCAATGTGGAGGCAGCCAAGGACAAGGTAGCCATGTGCATCGGCTGCCATGGCATCCCGGGGTACCGGGCGTCCTTTCCCGAGGTGTATGAGGTTCCGATGATCGGCGGCCAGAACGCCCGATACATCCAGAACGCGCTGCAGGACTACAAGAAGGGTGCGCGCAAGCATCCGACGATGCGCGGCATCGCCGCCACCCTGAGCGATCAGGACATCGCCGACGTCGCTGCCTACTACGCGCAGCAGAAGCCGGGCACCGCCGACAATCCGCAGAAGTGAAAGGACCCGCAGACATGACGATGCACAAGACGGTTTCGTTCGCGCTGGGCGCGTTGCTGCTCGGCGCCTTCGCAATGTCCGCCTCGGCCGCCGACGTGGCCGCCGGCAAGGCGCTGGTCGAGAAGGGCAACTGCGCCGCCTGCCATGGCGCCAACATGAATGCCCCGATCGCGCCGGAATATCCGAAGCTGGCCGGCCAGCATGCCAGCTATCTGTATCACGCGCTGGTGGCCTACCAGATCGCCGGCAACCCGCAGGTGGGCCGCAACAACGCGATCATGCAGGGACAGGTCAATGCCAATCCCGGCATCGTTGGCAAGGATGGCAAGCCGCGGCCTTTCACCCGCCAGGAGTTGAAGGACATCGCCGCGTATATCGAGTCGCTGCCGGGGGATCTGGTGTTGAAGAAGTGAGGTAGCGAATCGCTGGAAGAAAATGCCGCTGGGTTCAGCGGCATTTTTTTTGGGAGCGGGTGGCTGGTGGGTTTGCGGTTACCTCTCCCGCTGGGCGGGAGAGGGGAGACGTCAATTCCCGCTGCCCTTCGCCAGGCGCCGCGCCTTCACCGCCTCGGCCAGCGTCTGCAGCACCTTCACCGAATCGTCCCACCCGATGCAGGCGTCGGTGACCGACTGCCCATAGGTCAGGTCGCAGACCGGTGCGCCCTGAACGTGGTCCTGGCGGCCGGCTACCAGGTGGGATTCGACCATCACGCCGATGATGCGGTCTTCGCCGGCGGCAAGCTGCGCGCCGATGTTCTCGCAGACAGGGATCTGGTTTTCATGCTTCTTGCTGCTGTTGGCATGCGAGGCGTCGATCATCAGCCGCGCGGCCAGCCCGGCCTTGGAGATGGCGTCGCATGCTTCCTGGACGCTCGCCGCATCGTAGTTCGGCGTCTTGCCGCCGCGCAGGATGATGTGGCAGTCCTCGTTGCCGGCGGTCGACACGATGGCCGAATGGCCGCCCTTCGTGACCGACAGGAAGTGGTGCGGCTGGGACGCGGCCTTGATGGCGTCCACCGCGATCTTGACGTTGCCGTCGGTGCCGTTCTTGAAGCCGACCGGACATGACAGCCCCGACGCCAACTCGCGGTGCACCTGCGACTCGGTGGTGCGGGCGCCGATCGCGCCCCAGCTCACCAGATCGGCGATGTACTGCGGGCTGATCATGTCGAGGTATTCCGTACCGGCGGGCAGGCCCATTTCGCTGATATTGAGCAGCAGTTCGCGCGCGGTGCGCAGGCCGTCGTTGATCTTGAAGCTGCCGTCCATATGCGGATCGTTGATCAGGCCCTTCCAGCCCACCGTGGTGCGCGGCTTCTCGAAGTAGACCCGCATCACGATTTCCAGCTCGTTGATGTGGCGGTCGCGCTGCGCCTTCAGCAGCGAAGCATATTCGAGTGCCGCCTTGGTGTCGTGGATCGAGCACGGGCCGATGATGACGATCAGCCGGTCGTCCATGCCATGCAGGATCCGGTGCATTGCCTGGCGCGCGCCGTAGATCACGTCAGACGCCTTCTCCGACAGGGAGAACTCGCGAATCAGGTGGGCCGGCGGCAGCAGCTCCTTGAGTTCGCGAATGCGCAGGTCGTCGGTGTTCTTCAACATGATGGCTCCAGGTGTGGGGTCGTCGGAGTGGGATCCGGGTTGGAAACGAGTGGAAAGCGGTAAAAAAGTCGGGCCAAAAAAAAGCCGCCAGGGCTGCTGGCGGCTTTTTTGCAATCTTGGGAGGCGCTTACGACGACTCCTCTCCATCCGCCAGCGGTGCGAGATCGCTAAAAAAGTAAAAGTAAAACTTGGCGGACATCAGGGAGAAGGGCAGTGTGGCGCTTCGCGTCGGGTTGCGGGTCTCGTTACGTCTCGSGGGGCGGCCCCTGAGGCGGCCCGCTGGCGCAACGAAGCCACTTTATAGCGCGTTTGCGCAGGCTTGGCAAGCGTGTTGTGGCGGCCGCACGTCGGAGCACCGGTGGCGGCCGCAACATTATTGCGCAATCACGCGGTACCGCCGACCGTCATGTTCTCGATGCGCAGCGTCGGCTGGCCGACGCCAACCGGCACGCTCTGACCTTCCTTGCCGCAGACGCCGACGCCGGAATCTAGCCGCATGTCGTTGCCGATCATCGTCACGTCCTTCAGCGATTCCGGGCCATTGCCGACCAGCGTGGCGCCCTTGACCGGGGTGGTGATCTTGCCGTCCTCGATCAGGTAGGCCTCGCTGGCGGAGAACACGAATTTGCCGTTGGTGATGTCGACCTGGCCACCGCCGAAGTTGACCGCGTACAGGCCGCGCTTGACGCTGGCGATGATCTCCTGCGGATCGCGGTCGCCGTTGAGCATGTAGGTATTGGTCATGCGCGGCATCGGCAGCGCGGCAAAGCTCTCGCGGCGGGCGTTGCCGGTGACCGGCATCTTCATCAGACGTGCGTTCAGCGTGTCCTGGATATAGCCGCGCAGGATGCCGTCCTCGATCAGCGTGGTGCACTGGGTCGGATTGCCTTCGTCGTCCAGGTTCAGCGAGCCGCGCCGGTTGGCCAGCGTGCCGTCGTCGACCACGGTGACGCCCTTGGCCGCCACGCGCTCGCCGATCAGCCCCGCGAAGGCCGACGAACCCTTGCGGTTGAAGTCGCCTTCCAGCCCGTGGCCCACTGCCTCATGCAGCAGCACGCCGGGCCAGCCCGGGCCCAGCACCACGGTCATCGCACCGGCCGGGGCGGGGCGCGCTTCCAGGTTGACCAGCGCCGACGACACCGCTTCATCGACATAGGTACGCAGCAGATCGTCGCTGAAGTAGCCGTAGTGATAGCGTCCGCCGCCGCCGGAGGTGCCCATCTCGCGCCGGCCGTTCTGCTCGGCGATCACCGTGACCGACACCCGCACCAGCGGACGCACGTCGGCCGCGATCACGCCGTCGCTGCGCGCGACCAGCACCACGTCGTACTCGCCGGCCAGGCCCGCCATCACCTGCACGATGCGCGGGTCCTTGGCGCGCGCCATCTTTTCGACGCGTTCCAGCAGCGACACCTTCTCGGCGGCCGTCATCGAATCGAGCGGGTCGTTGGGCGCGTACAGGTCGCGGCCGCCGTGCGAGGCCAGCGAGCCGGCCACCTTGACGCGGCCATTGCCGATGCGGCCGATGGTACGGGTCGCGGCGCTGGCCTGCATCAGCGCTTCGAGGCTGATCTCATCGGAGTAGGCGAAGGCGGTCTTGTCGCCCGACACGGCGCGCACGCCGACGCCCTGGTCGATATTGAAGCTGCCCGACTTCACGATGCCTTCCTCGAGGCTCCAGGCCTCGCTGCGGGTGTACTGGAAGTACAGGTCGGCATAGTCGACCTTGTGCGTGAAGATATCGGCCAGCACGCGCTGCAGCCGGGCTTCGTCGAGCCCGTAGGGCGACAGCAGCAATTGCTGTGCGGTGGCGAGGTTGCGAATTCCGAGATCGCCAGCGTTCATGAATGTCCTCTGCTTGGTTCGGTGTCGGCGTCGTCGGGCCAGTGGCCCGCGCCGTCGGGAAAAATCGGTGCGCGGATGGGTCGTGCCGGAGGCCGGGCGCACGATGCGCCCATGCTACAGCACACGGTGCCGCAGCGCAGGCAGGTTCTCGCGCACTTCGGCGATGCGGGCCGGATCGATGGTGCCGCTGACCACGCCTTCGCCTTCGGGCAGCACGGCCAGCACCTCGCCCCATGGGTCGACCAGCATCGAATGGCCCCACGTGCGCCGGCCGTTCTCATGCTTGCCGCCCTGCGCGGCCGCCAGCACATAGCACTGGTTCTCGATGGCGCGGGCGCGCAGCAGGATCTCCCAGTGCGCCTGCCCCGTGGTGTAGGTGAAGGCCGCGGGCATCAGGATCAAGGCCAGGCCGTCCGGGCCGCCCAGGCCGCGGTACAGCTCCGGAAAGCGCAGATCGTAGCAGACCGACATCGCGACCTTGCCGCACGGCGCGTCGAAGCTCACCGGCTTGCGTCCGGCCAGGATGGTGCGCGACTCGTCGTAGTGCTCATTGCCCCGGGTGAAGCCGAACAGGTGGATCTTGTCGTAGCGCGCCACCCGTTCGCCGCTGGGGTCGAAGGCCAGCGAGCTGTTGTAGACGCGGCCTTCATCCTCGCACCACATCGGCAGCGTGCCGCCGACCAGCCAGATCCCATGCCGGCGCGCGGCATCGGCGAGGAAGCGCTGGATCGGCCCGTCGCCCTCGCGCTCGCGGATGCCCACCTTGTCGGTTTCCTGCCGGCCCATCGCGCAGAAGTACTCCGGCAACAGCACCAGTTCGGCGCCGCCCCGGGCGGCCTCGGCGATCAGCGCATCCGCGCGGGCAAGGTTGCCCTCCACGGTGGTGGAGGCGACGGTCTGGATGGCCGCGACACGAAGCGGGCGGCCGGCGGCGTGCCGGGCGGCGGAAGACGCGGTGGCGGAGTCGATGGCTTGCATGGCGTTCCTCATGTCGATGTGGCGCGGGCGGCCGGTGTGCGTGCGGCATGGCCTGCATCGCGAATTGGCCGGCCAGCGGTATCAGGGCAGGGATTGCTCCGGCTGGCGTTGGTCCGGCACCTGGACGCGATCCTGCCCATTGTCGCCCACCTTGGCGATCTGCGGGTCGGCCCAGCTGCCGGTGACACGGTAGTGCTGGGTGAAGGCCTTGGAGAACTCGTCGGCGAACAGCAACTGCGCGGCCAGGGTGCCGATGCCCAGGGCCGGATTGACGAAGGCGGCGGCCACGGAGGCCGACGTCGCATTGATGCGCGGCACCAGCGCCACGTGCAGGTCCTGCGTCTCGCGCGGAATGTCGGCCGAGCCCTTCATCGTCGCGTTGACGGCCGGGCTCTTCAGGCGGAAGTCGTCGGTGGTGGCGACGCCGTTCTCGATGGTGCCCGTTGCGCTGATGTCGTCGAACACCAGCCCCTGGCCGGCGATGCCCCGGAAATCCAGCGTTGCCAGCCGCATCACGCTCTGCAGGCTCAGTACGCCGAGCAGCTTGGCGGCACCCGGTTCGACCCGCAGGATCTGGCCGTTCTCCAGCTGCAGCGACACGCGGCCGCCCAGCGACGGATAGTCGATGGCCAGCGGCGAGCCGATCCAGCGCACGCGGCCTTCCAGCTTGCCCTTGCCGTCGCGCAGCGTGTGGGACATGCCGAGCCGGTCCAGTACGCTGCCGGCGTTGCGGATATCGACCGAGAAGGCGAGCATGGTGCGCCGCTGCGCGTCGGCGTCGGCGCGCATGCGGCGCGGCACGCGCCAGCTTCCGCTGCCGGTGAAGGTGGCGCCGGGCTGCTCCAGCGTCAGCGATTGCAGCGTCCAGACCGGTTCGCCGTCGGCGACCTCGCTGTGGGCCTTGATGCTCAGCCTGCCAAAGTCGTGGCCGCGCAGATGGAACGCATCGGCGGTGAGGTCGATCGACGGCAGTTCGTCGATGCGGCTGGCCAGCGCGTCGACCATCTGGCTGGCGTCGTCGCTGTCGGGGATGGTCAGCCGCGACAGCCGCATCGTCACCGCGCCGGCGGCGTGGCTGTCGTCGGGGCGCCAGGCAAGCTGGCCGGCGATCTGCTGCGACTCGATGCGGGCGTGCCAGGTCGGCCGGGCGGCGGTGCCGCTGCGCGTGGCCTCCAGCGTCACGTCTTCGAGTTCGCGCCCGAACGCGCGCAACGTACGGGTTCTCGTCGTGATGCGCTCCGGCAGCAGCGCGACGGGTGGCGGGGCGGCGCTGCCCGCGGGCGTGGCTCCCCGCACCGCGGCGCCCGCCGGCGAAGGCGTGGCCAGCGCGCTGCGCCATGCATCGACATCGAGCCGCTCGAGCGCGAGCGCGGCGGTGATGCCGCTGGCTGGCGTGGGCGCACCGGTTCCCACGCCGATGCCGCCGTGGACGATCTGCGCGCCCGCGGGGTCGCGGCGGATCAGGTAGCGGGCGCTGGCGATGGCGCCATATTGCAGCTCGAGATCCTGGTGGTCCGGACGATTGGCCACCGGCCGCAACTCCAGCCGCACCGGCGTTGCCTGCGCGGCAGGCTTGGCGAACGGCGCGGGAAGGTCGATGCCCAGGCCATTGAGTTCGGTGCTGAACGACAGTACCGGCTGGCGTTCGCGTACGCCGAGAGTTGCCTGCCACCCCGTGGCACCGCTCAACCGGCCGCCCAGCGCGGCCGCACCCGTGCCGGCCAGCGCATCGGCCAAGCCCCTCGCGCTGGCGGTGCCGCTCGCATTGACGCGGATGGTGCCGTCGGGCTGCGTGCCGCCGGACGCCCGTGCGTCACCGCCCAGCCAGCGCGCCCGCACGCCGTCGAGCTGGAAGCCGCGTTCGGAGAACGCGATGGTGCCGCTGGCGCCGCCCAGCACCGGCATGCCGGGCATCAGCACGATATCGTTGTTGGCAAGGCGGAAGCGGCCGTCGACCTTGGCGCCATGGGCATCGGCCAACGGCATGTCGAGCTTGAGCCGTAGCTCGCCATTGCCGCTGGCGCGGCTGTCGTCGGTGAACTGCCCGGTCCACTCGCGCACCGGGCTGGCGGCGATATAGCGCAGGAACGATTGCACCGGGCCGGAGGCCGCGCCATCCAGCGTCAGCCGCCCGTGATGGTCCAGACGGTCCACGCGACCGTTGACGTCGCGCAGCGTCACGCCGGCGATGCCTTGCACGGTCGCGCGCCGGACGGTCAGCGACATGGCCGCGCGCTCGAACAGCAGGTCGCCTTCGATGCCGGTGAAGAGCGGCCAGTCGTGCCGGGCGGCGGTGCCGTTGCCGGCAGGCACGGGGTGCGGATCGACACGGTATGCGGCGTCCTTCAGCGGCACCTCGACGCGAAAATCGCCATGCCGGGCGTTATCACCCTGGAAGGGGAAATGCGCGAGATCGCCGTTCACCCTGAACTGGACGTCCTGCGCCTCGCCGGCGGCCAGCGCGCCGGTCAGATAGCGGCGGGTCGTCTGCGGGATCTCCAGCGGCAGATATCGCGGCACCCGCTGCACCTGCGCACGCGTCAGCTCGCCGCGCAGGTCCGCGATGCCGGCGTGCCCGTCGCCCCCCTGGCGCCAGCTGCCGCGCACCGTGCCGACGGCGTCGGCGTTGGCGAAGCGCACGCCGTCGGTATCCACGGCCAGCTTGCCGTCGATACGGCGCCAGCTGAACTGGCCCGCCAGTTCGTCGAATGCGAGGCGCGGATCATCGAACAGGCCCGGGAATACCAGCGTGGCATTGCTGCCGGTAAAGCGGGCATTGCCGCCGCGCTGGTCGAACGAGAAGCTGCCCGACAGGCCGCTGAAGCCCGGCACGCCGATGCGCGCATGGCCATCCGCGGTGACGGCCGGCTCCGCCGGTCGCTCGCGCACCGCGACGTCGCGCAGCGTGCCCTGCACGTGGTAGCGCGTTTCGCGGCGCTGGCGCTGCAGCAGGCTCGCCGCGTCGTGCGACCAGCGCAGGTCCAGATTGTCGAGGCGGCCCGACGGCTGCAGCACGCGCAGCTCGCGCACGATATCGCCGTCGACCGGCAAGGCCGTGGCCAGCGCCCGCACGGCATCCAGGTCGAGCGTGGGCGCCTTCAGCGCGAAGCGTCGCAGCGTGTTGTCATCGTGGCGGGCCCAGCGTACGACCACCTTGCGCATGCCCTCGCGCCAGGCGCCGGCCGCGGCCTGGGCCTGCGCGCCAGCGGGCTCCCACAGCAGGGTGTCGACGGTAAGCTGATCGTCGCCGTCGTCGAAGCGATGCAGCAGCAGCGCCTGCGCGCTGGTCAGCCGCAGCGGCTCGGCGGCGCCTTGCAGCCGCACGTTGAGATCGAGGGCGCGCAACCGTACCTGGCTGCGTTGGATATGCCCGTTCGCGAATTCGACGGTGCCGTCGGTCGATAGCGTGCCCGCCGTGACCTGCTCGACCAGCGCGGTGTAGCGCTGCAGCGCCGGCAGGTGCAGTCGGCTGATGTTCCAGCTGGCCTGCCCGCGCCAGTTGCGCCAGTCGCCGGTCTGGTGCAGGTAGGTATGCCGGAAGCTGCCGGTCAGCACCAGCGGTTGCGGCGACAGTGACTCGGAGCGGGCTTCCAGCCGCACCGTGTGGCGCGCGCCCGAGAGCGACGAGCTGAGCTGGATATCGCCCACTTCCAGCAGCGGCAGGCCGCGCTGCTCGTCCAGCCAGCGCACCTTGCCGTCGCGGATGTCGACGTGGCCCTGCGCCAGCAGCCAGTCGAAGAAGCGGTGATCGTCATTGCCGGTGCTGTCGGCGGCCACCGGCATGCCGGCCACGCTGATGGCGCCGCGCGCGTCGCGGTGCACCAGCACGTCGGCGTGGGCGGCGTCGAAACGGGCAAAGCGCGGCTGCAGATGGGTCAGCGACCGCCACGACAGCGTGCCGTCGACGGTATCGGCCGCCAGCAGCAAGCGCTGCTGGCGGTCGACCACGCGTACCCCGCTGGCGTGGAACGACGGATGCCACCCCTGCCAGCCCGTGGTCAGCGCCTCGATGGTCACGTGCGCGGACAGCAGCGCGGAGCCGCGCTCTTCCAGCCAGCCCCGTGCGGTGGCGGCCTGGGGCCACAGCACGAAGCGCACCAGTAGCACCATCACGACGACAAGCACGGCGCCGGCGGCGGCCAGCATCAGCAGCCAGCGCGCCAGGCGCCGCCAGCAAGGGTGGCGCAGCGCGCGGCGCATGCCATGCCCCGCCCCGGGGCCAAGGGCCGCCATGCGGGCCCGCACGCCCGGGCCGCGCCCGCCTGCCGGCGTGGTGGCGCGGCCATGGGCGGCATCGGTCGCGCCGCTTCCGGCGCCATGGTCGAAGGAAAGGGGAGCGGGTTGGGTGGGGGGAGCGCCCGTGGCGGATGCCGTGGAAGATGCCCCCACGGACGTGGGGGCGCCAGCGCCGCCGCCTGGCGGGGCATCGCTTCCGGCGGGGGGATGGGCGCGGCTGGACATGCGCAGATTATCCGACAATACTAGCCGCTCTCCAATGCAAAGCCGGCCCGGGCGGCGTCACCGGCGGCGCGATCAATCTGCCGCGGCATGCCTGGCCGCGACCCTCCACGTAGACAGCAATGACTTCCCCTGATATCGCGAGTTCCCGGCCGGATGACAGCATCGGCGCGGCGCCGGGCGCCGAGGCCGTCGGCGGCATGTCCGAAGGCCGGTTTGCCAGCACGGCCGCGGTCGATATCCCGGTGGCCGACTGCGAGGGCCACGCATTGTACTCGCCGGCCGCCTCGCTTTATGTGCGCCGCGTGCTGCAGGCGCGCCCCGAACTTGCCGCGCTGGTTGCGCAGGCCAGCGCCGTGCCGCCGACGCGGCAGTGGATGGAAACACGCCTGGCGGCGCTATTGCAGCCCGCGGCGGACGCGGAGCAGGCGATCGGCCAGGCGCTGCGCCGTCTGCGCGCCGAGGTGATGTGCGTGATCATCGAACGCGACCTGCGTGGCGTGGCCACGCTGGGCGAGGTCACCGGCGCCATGACCGATATGGCCGAACTGGCGATCCAGCGCGCGCTGGCCACGTTGGATGCCGATCTGGCAGCCACCTTTGGCCGTCCCGTGGGCGAGCACAGCGGGCAGCCGCAGGAGCTGCTGGTGGTGGGCATGGGCAAGCTGGGCGGGCGCGAATTGAACGTGTCGTCCGACATCGACCTGATCTTCCTGTATGACGAGGACGGCGACACACAGGGCGGCCGCCGTTCACTGTCGAACCACGAGTATTTCGTGCGGCTGGGCCGGCGCCTGATCAATGTGCTGTCCGAGGTCACGGCCGATGGCTATGTATTCCGCGTCGACATGCGGCTGCGGCCCAATGGCGACGCGGGGCCGCTGGCCTGCAGCCTCGGCATGCTGGAGGAATACCTGATGGTGCAGGGACGCGAGTGGGAGCGTTATGCGTGGATCAAGGGCAGGGTGGTGTCCGCGCTGGAGACGCCGCAGGCACGGCACGGCGCCGATCAACTGGCGCGGCTGACCACGCCCTTCGTGTTCCGCCGCTATCTGGACTACGGCGTGATCGCCGCGATCCGCTCGCTGCATCGGCAGATCCGCTCCGAAGCCGCCAAGCGCAGCGGCGGGCTGGCCGGACATGGCGTCAACCAGCGTTCGGCCGATATCAAGCTGGGCCGGGGCGGCATCCGCGAGATCGAATTCATGGCGCAGGTGTTCCAGCTGATCCGCGGCGGCCAGGACCCCGCGCTGCGCGTGCGTCCGACGCTGGAAGTGCTGCGCGTGGCGGTGGAGCGCGGCCTGTTGCCGGCCGGGCAGGCCGCGCAGCTTGCGGACGCCTATCGCTTCCTGCGCCAGCTGGAGCATCGGCTGCAGTATCGCGACGATGCGCAGACCCACCATCTGCCCACCGCGCCGGACGAACAGCAGGCGGTGGCCAATATGATGGGCTGCGCGGACTGGCCGGCGTTGCTGGAGCGGCTCGCCGCCGTGCAGGAGCCGGTCGCGCAACAGTTCGAGGCGACCTTCTCCGACCCCGGGGAGAGCCAGACATGCGAGGCGCTGTGGCCGGGCATCACGCAGGAAGATGGCGACGATGCCGCCTGCGGCCGGCTCGGACAGATGGGCTTCACCGACTGCCCCGGTCTGCTGGAGCGGCTGCGCGCCAGCGCCGCGTCGCCGCGCTACCGCGCGCTGCCCGAACAGAGCCGCGCGCGGTTCGACCATCTGGTCAACCGGGCGCTCGAGCTGGCGGGCCAGCAGGGCGATGCCGACGGCACCATCGCGCGCTTTCTGGATTTCTTCGACGCGATCAGCCGGCGTGCCTCGTATCTGTCGTTGCTGTCCGAGTATCCGCAGGCGATGGAGCGGGTCGCCCATACGCTGCACGCTTCCCGCTGGGCAGCCACCTATCTGACGCGCCATCCGCAGCTGCTGGACGAACTGCTCGATGCCGAGGCGCTGGCCGGCGCGCCCGACTGGGAAGCCTTCCGCCATCGGCTGGCCGACCGCATGCGGGCGGCGCAGGGGCAGGTAGAGATGCAGATGGACATCCTGCGGCGCGAGCATCATGCGGAGACCTTCCGCATCCTGCTGCAGGACTTGCACGGCATGCTGACCGTCGAGCAGGTGGCCGACCGCCTGTCGGACCTGGCCGACGCGATGCTCGATGTCACGCTGGACGCGGTATGGCGCCAGCTGCCGAGGCGTCATCGCGACGCGCCGCGTTTCGCGGTGATCGCCTACGGCAGGCTGGGCGGCAAGGAACTGGGCTATGCGTCCGACCTCGACATCATCTTCCTGCACGACGACGATGACGACGGCGCGCCCGAGATATATGCCGCCTACGCGCGCCGGCTGATGACCTGGCTGACCAGCCATACCGCGGCCGGCATGCTGTTCGATGTCGATACCCGGCTGCGTCCCAACGGTGCCGCCGGCCTGCTGGTCACCAGTTTCGATTCGTTTCGCCGCTACCAGATGCGGCAGGGCGACAACACCGCATGGGTCTGGGAGCATCAGGCGCTGACGAGGGCGCGCTTCTGTGCGGGAGATCGCGCCATCGGCGCGCGTTTCGAGGCGCTGCGCGAGGAGGTCCTGCGCCAGCCGCGCGATGCCGCCACGCTGCGCGACGAGATCGTGGCGATGCGGCACAAGGTGGCGGAGGGCCATCCCAACCGCACCCCGCATTTCGATCTCAAGCACGATCGTGGCGGCATGGTCGACATCGAGTTCACCGTGCAGTATCTGGTGCTGCTGCACAGCGCCGCGCATGTCGGGCTGACCCGCAACGCCGGCAATATCGCGCTGCTGCGCATGGCCGGTTCGCTGGGCCTGGTCGATGCCGCGCTGGCGCAGCGCGTGGGGGACGCGTACCGGACCTTCCGGGCGCGCCAGCACCAGTTGCGCCTGGACGGCCAGAGCGAGGCAAGGGTGCCGCCGCAGGCCATCGCGGAACAGGCGGAAGACGTGCGGCGACTGTGGCAGGCCGTGTTCGGGGATGCCTGACATGCCGCTCTGCGCGCGCATGCGTCCCGGCGTCCCGGGAGTGGTGGTGTTGCCGCTGGCGGTCGCGGCATTGTCGGCGTTGTTCACCTTCGTGCCGTGGCTGCATGCGCATGGCCTGTATCTGCGCGACGCGGTGTTGGGCCTGGGGCACCGGCACGAATGGTGGCGGG
>NZ_VLJN01000017.1 GCF_007829435.1 Cupriavidus gilardii J11 | reverse complement strand
GGTCAAGGAGCTGCGCCTGCGCGGGATCGCAACGCTGGAGGCGGCCAATGCGTTCGCCGCAACCTTCATGGCGGACTTCAACGCGCGCTTTGCCAAAGTGCCCCGCAGCGACTTCGATGCGCACCGGCCGGKGCGCGCCGACGAAGACCTGGAGCGGATCTTTACCTGGCGCGAATGGCGCAAGGTATCGCAGAGCCTGACGTTGCAGTACGACAAGGTGGTGTACCTGCTGCAGAACAGTCCCGAATACCGCAAGCTGATTGGCCGCACGATCGAAGTGGCCGAATACCCGGATGGCCGGATCGAGCTGTGGGCCGATGGCACTGCCCTGCCCTACCGCGTGTTTGATCCGAGGGACACCATCCGGCAGGGCGACATCGTCGAGCACAAGCGGCTGGGGCACGTGCTGGACATTGCGGCCAAGGTGCAGGCCTTGCGCGACGACCGGCAGACCGCGGGGCCATCGCGCACCAACAGCGGTCAGGCGCCGAGCCCGCCCAAACCGTTACCCCACACCAAGCGCAAGCGGCAGATCAACCGGCTGGATCTGGAAACAGCCATCGCAAACGCCACCGCCCCACCCTGTTGAGACGGCATCCAGAGCCGGCCAGCTTGACTGCCTTACGTCTGACCCCAAAAGAAAAAAAGCACGCTCGGACTGACATTTGAAATTAGCCAGCGGCAGGACGCTTAAAACCGCTCTGGACAGGACGCTTAAAACCGCTCTGGACAGAGGGTGTTGGAGCTAAGTTGTAATGTCCGGTTCTAGCTAATTTCAAATGTCCGACTGAACTAGCGTACGCTGAGCGGCTGCCACCCCACGGGAGCTGCCATGAACCTAGACCGGATCACGCTCACCATGCGGCAGATCGATCGACTGAAGGTGCTGCAGGCCTTGGCAGACGGGCTGCTCAAGATCGGCATTGCGCTGCCGCCAATGGTCCAGCGCGCTGGACCGAATGGCCAGGGACGTGGTTTTTTGTCGAGATCTCAGCCGCTACCGCCCTACCGCATGCCCCTTCAACATATCCACAAACGCCTGTGCCTGCCGGCTGGGGGTATCGAATGCAGACCGCACCAGGCTCAGCGTCAACGGAATATGCTCGCGCAGCGGCCGCACCACGATGCCGGGCCATCCGCCCCGACTGACCGAGAATTCGTCGACGATGCCCACGCCTACTCCGGCTTGCACCAGCCCGCAAGCCAGCTCCGCGCGTTCGATGTCGGCACGCGCGCGCCATTCCACGCCCGCCTGCGCGAATGCGGCGGCCATCAGCTGCCCGAATGGAATATGGCGGGCGTATAGCACCAGCGGATAGGCGGCCACGTCCTCCAGCGCCAGCGCCAGCACCGGCATGGCCGCCAGCGGGTGCCCTTCGGGCACGATGCAAACCATTCTTCCCTGCGCGAACGGCTCCACGATGAGGTTTGGATGCTCGATCGGCAGCACCGACACGGCGAGTTCCGCCTTGCGGCCCAGCAGTTCCAGCGCCATGTCCGCCAGCAGCGTGGTCCGCATGGTCAGCCGCACTTGCGGATGCGCTTGCAGAAAGGCGCCGACGATCGGGGGCAAAAAATTGAGCGCGAGGCTGGGACTCGAACACAGCTTGAGTACACCCTGAGGGCTGCTTGCAAGGTCGCGCGCGAATTCGTCGATCCGCAACGCCTCTTCGTAGAGCGATCCGACTTCCTGGAACAGCAGTTGGGCCTCGGCCGTCGGGTGGAGCTTTCCCTTTACGCGTTCGAACAGCTTCAGGCCCAGGCTTTGTTCGGTGTAGCCGATCAGCCGGCTCACGGCGGGCTGCGAAATGCGCAGCAGGCTGGCTGCGCCGTTCATCGAACCGGTCAGCATCACCGCGCGGAACACCTCCATTTGCCGCAATTTGAATCGCATGGATAACCGAATGTTATAGGTACCGATCACCGCAGCATACGACAAAGGCGATCGAAACCCATAGCATTCGGATGGAAGACGCGAGCCGTGCCGCCCAAATAGACATAACACTGAGAGAGACCGTATGCGAAGAAGGATCGGCTTTATTGGCCTGGGGATGATGGGCCTGCCCATGCTGGAAAACCTGGCGGCCACGCCGGATCTGGAAATACTGGCCTTCGACACCGCAGATGCCCCCTTTCAGAAGCTGGCCGCCCTCGCCGCCTGGGACAAGTCGCTGTTCCGGGCCAACACGCTGCATGCGCTCGCCGGATGCGAGATCGTCATTACGATGCTGCCGAACAGCCCGATCACCAATGGCGTCATCGAAGGCGGGCAGGACGCTGCCGGTCTGGCCGACATCCTGGCGCCCGGCGCCGTCATCGTGGATATGGGCTCGTCCGATCCGGGCGATACGGTGAGGCTCGCAGCCATGCTGTCGGAACGGGGCATGGCGCTTGTCGATGCGCCGGTCTCGGGTGCCGTCGCAAAGGCGCGGGCGGGCACCCTGGCGATCATGGCTGGCGGCGACGCGGCCCATATCGATGCCGTGCGCCCACTGCTCGAACAGATGGGGGAAACGCTGATCGTCACTGGCGCCGTGGGTTCGGCCCATGCCATGAAGGCGCTGAACAACTACATCTATGCCGCCGGGCTGCTCGCCGTGTCGGAGGCGATGCTGATCGCCAGCCGGCTGGACCTGGACGCCGACGTATTCGCGAGCGTGCTCAACGCCTCCAGCGGCCGCAATGTGGCGACGGAAACCAAGCTCGCGCAATTCATCATTCCGCGCACGTTCAACGCCGGATTTGCCATGCGGCTGCAGGCCAAGGACCTGATGACCGCGGCCGGGCTGCAGCCGCTGGCCGGCGTGGACCTCCCGCAGCTGTCGCTGTGCGCCGCTCTCTGGCAGCGCGCCGTCGAGACGCTGGACGCGCGCGCCGACAACACGGAAATCATCCGCTACCTGGAAGCGTTGCAGGAGACCAGAAGCGCGTAGCCACCCGGTTTTTTCGCCTGACAACTAGAACACGAGGAGACAACCATGACTATTCGAGCAGCGATCGCGGCCATTGGCCTGACGTTCAGCATGGGCGCCATGGCCGCCGATTTTCCCGAACGGCCGATTCGACTGGTGGTGCCCTTCCCCGCCGGCAGCATTACCGATATCGTGGCCCGCGCGCTGGCCGAGCCGATGTCCCGTGACCTGGGTCAGCCATTCGTCATCGACAACAAGCCCGGAGCCAACGGCATCATCGGCACGCAACAGGCGGCGCAGGCCAAACCGGATGGCTATACGCTGGTCATCGTAGGCGTCACCACCGCGGCCAGCAACGTCAGCCTCTTCAAGAAGTTGCCCTATGACCCGGTGAAGGATCTGCAACCGCTCGGCGGCATCGCGGAAACGCCGTATCTGCTGGTGGGCGCCCCGTCGGCGCCGGGCAAGACCGTGGGCGATGTGTTCGCGTATGCGCGCCAGAATCCCGGCAAGCTGACCTACGGCTATGGCTCCGGCAGTGCGCAGGTGTTCGGCGCGAAGCTGGCTCACATGGGCAAGTCCGAGATCACGGCGGTGCCATACAAGGGCGGCCCGCAGGCGCTGACCGACGTGATGGGCGGCATCGTCACGCTGACGTTCACCGACTTTGCGAACGGCTTGCAGCAGGCGCGTGCCGGCAAGGTAAAGGTATACGGCGTCAGTACGCGAGACCGCTTTCCGCTGGCCGCCGACCTGCCCACCCTGGATGAAAGCGGCGCACCCGGGTTCGATCTCACCGTCTGGTTCGGCCTCATGGCGCCGGCCGGCCTTCCCGGCGACGTGGCGAAGCGGCTCTCTGCCTCGCTGGACAAGGCACTGGCCAATGAAGAACTGGTGCACCGTTTCGCGGGCCAGGGGCTGACGCCGAAAAAGCAGTCGGCGACCGCCTTCGGCACCTTCGTCAAATCCGAGATCGGCAAGTGGGCCGCGATCGTCAAGGAAGTCGGTATTTCTCCGCAGTAGCCCTGCAAACGCCCGCTGCCGTGGTTGGGCGGGATTTCCCTCACCCTCTGCCCCTCTCCCGTCGGCGGGAGAGAGGAGCTGATTGAATGAACCTGAACCGCCTGGAGCCTGTTCCCGTGTCCCTCATCGAAATCCGCAAGCGCCACCTCATCGTCGAGACCACCTATCACGAGGGCGGCCCGCCGCCGGCCCAGCCGCTCAAACTGGCTGCGGCCTGCGCGGTGATCCGCAATCCGTACGCCGGCCGCTACGAGCCCGATCTGATGCCGTTCATGGCCGAACTGCGCACGCTCGGCACCCTGCTGGCCACCGAACTGGTCGACACGCTGGGCGGCAAGGACAGAGTGGAGGTGTACAGCAAGGCCGCCATCGTCGGCATCAATGGCGAGATGGAACATGGAGCGGTTTGGCATGAGGCCGGTGGCTGGGCCATGCGCAGCGTGCTGGGCGAACCGAAGGCGATGGTGCCCGCCGTCAAGGCGGTGGCTTCGGCGGGTTATCGGATGATGGTTCCGGTGCACTACATTCACGCCTCGTACGTGCGGAGCCATTTCAACAGCATCGAAATCGGCATCCAGGATTCGCCCCGTCCGGACGAGATCCTGTTCGCGCTTGTCATGGGCACGGGAGGGCGGGTCCACTCGCGCCTGGGCGGGTTGCTCAAGGAGAATGTCGTCGGCAACGACGGCCAACGCTGAGCCGGGACGGCAGCAAGAGGCCATCCCGGGTGATCACGTCCTCCAAAGCGGGCCGTCTTCCGCTTAACCCACTGCCGCCCGGGCCACCTTCAGCAGACGCYCGMCCTGCCGGTCATCGCCGTCTGCCCGCGTGGCGAGCGCAATGCCAATGCGCTGGGCAGGCCGCGGGCTGGACAGCTTGAGGAATCGGACGCGCAGATTGCCATGGCGCGCGGTAACGCCAGGCACCAGCGCCACGCCCAGCCCGCTTTCCACCAGGCTGACAATGGTCTGCACCTGCACCGCTTCCTGCGCCACGCGCGGCACGAAGCCGGCCCGCTGGCACAGCAGCATGGCCACCGCCTGCAGGTTCGGCACTTCGGTACGCGGATGCATGACGAACGGTTCGCCCGCAAGTTCACGCAGCGCGATCGTCCGGCGTTCGGCATACCGGCTGTCGGCCGGCACCGCCGCGACGAAGTGGTCGTTTTCCAGCGGCGTCAGCGTGAAAGCCCCGCTGTCGAGAATCGGGAACCGCACCAGTCCGGCGTCAAGCTCGCGTTTCTCCAGGCGGTGGAGGATGGTGGCCGTGGTGGATTCGTGCAACACCAGTTCGATGCCGGGATGCGCGGCACGGAACGCGGGAATCAACCGGGGTAGCAACGCATAGGTGGCCGAGCCAATAAAGCCGATCCGCAGGGCGCCGCGTTCCCCATTGGCAGCGGCGGCTGCCGCGGCGCGCGCCTGGGCCGCGTGGAACAGGGCGCGCCGCGCATCGTGCAAGGCCGCCTCTCCGGCCTGTGTCAGCCGCACGCCGCGCGACGTCCGCACGAATAGCGGCGTGCCAAGCTCCGCCTCCAGCTTGCGAACCGAGATGGACAGCGGAGGCTGAGCCATATGCAGGCGTTCGGCCGCGCGGTGGAAGTTCCCGGTCTCGGCCAGCGCCACGAACTGCTGCAGCTGACGCAGATCCATGCTGATATCTCCCGGATATCGGTTTCTAAAAAACTAATATTAGACCGGAACGGTGCGCTCGCCTACGCTATGTCGTTGACGAGAAACCAGAACCAGGAGACAACGGCATGCTGCCGCTCGCAGGCATCCGCGTGGTGGATCTCTCCACCGTGGTCATGGGCCCCTACGCCAGCCAGTGGCCGACCTGGGGGCAGAGGTCATCAAGGTCGAGGCGCCGGATGGCGATTCGACCCGCCAGACCGGTCCGGCGGCCGAAGATGGCATGGCGGCGATTTTCCTCGGCGTCAATCGCGGCAAGCGCAGCGTGGTGCTGGACCTGAAGCAGCCAACCGCCCAGGCGGCCATGGAGCGCTTGCTGGCCACGGCCGACGTGCTGATGCACAGCATGCGGCCGCAAAAGCTGGCGGCGCTGCGGCTGGCGCCAGACGATGTCATGAGCCGGCATCCCGATCTGGTGTACGCCAGCCTTCTCGGCTTTGCCGAGGACGGTCCCTATGGCGGCAAGCCGGCTTATGACGACATCATCCAGGGACTGTCGGGCAATGCCGCGCTGATGGCCGAGCAGACCGGCAGTGCCCGATATTTCCCGACCATCGCGGCGGACAAGACCTGCGCGCTGGTGGCGGCCCTGTCGATCTGCGCGGCCCTGGCCGGCCGTGCCCAACGCCCCCGGGGCCAGCGCGGCATGCGCGTGGAAGTACCGATGTTCGAGTCGATGGTGGCCTTCAATCTCGTCGAGCACCTGTATGGCCTGCATTTCGATCCGCCACGGGGCAGTGCCGGCTATCCACGCGTGCTGGCTCCGTTGCGCCGGCCTTACCGCACTGCCGATGGCCATGTCTGCATGATGCCCTACACCGATAGCCACTGGCGCAGCTTCTTCCTGGCGGTGCAACGGCCCGATCTGGCCAGCGACGCTCGCTTCACCGATATTGCGGCACGCACGCGGCATATCGAGACTCTCTATGAAATCACCGGCGAGATTGTCGGATGCCACACCACCGCGCACTGGCTCTCGCTTTGCGAATCGCTGCAGATTCCAGTGGCCAGGGTAAACCGGTTGAGCGAGCTGCCCGCCGACCCGCATCTGGCCGCCACTGGCTTCTTCGCCGCGTTGCACGACCCGGCGATGGGCACGCTGCGTTTCCCCGGTGCTCCCGTGCGCTTCGATGGCGAGCGGCCGCCGGTTGGCATGCCGCCACGGCTGGGAGAACACACCGCGATGGTCCTCGCGGATGCAGGGGTATCCCATGCAGAACTCGAATCGATGCTTGATACCGGGGCTGCCTTCTGCGCCGCCCGCCACGACCCACCCAAGGAGACACCATGACACGCACACATGACGAACTGCCCCGGCTCGGCCAGGGCTTCTACTGGCAGGACCTGCGCGAAGGCCAGGCCTTCCGGACCTTCCGGCGCACGGTGACGGAGACCGACCTCGTCAATTTCATCGGGGTGACGGGTATGGTGGAGGCCATCTTCATCGAGGACGGTTACGAAGGCGGCGCCATCGTCGGCCGCCCCGTGCCCGGTGCGCTGACGTATTCGTTGATCGAGGGCTTCATCCTGCAGACGATGATCCAGGGCACCGGGCTGGCCATGCTGGAACTCACCCAGAAGATTCATGGGCCTGTGGTGGTTGGCGACACGATCTGGGCCACGGTGACCGTGACCGGCATTCGGCCCACTTCCCGCAGCGGCCGTGCCGTGGTCGATTCCACGATCGAGGTGTTCAACCAGCGTGACGAACGCGTGATGACCTATACCGCCCGGCGTCTGCTCGCCGGGCGCTGAGCGAAGCCCAACGCCTTCCATATCCATAAAGACGCGGCGACATGCCGCGCGGAGGAGACCACGATGAACAGGAACAACACGATGACCAGCGTCCTTGCCGCCATGGCGCTGACCGTCACCGCGCTCGTACCGGCCGGCGCGCAGGCCGCCGACGTCACCGCCTATCCGTCGCGTCCGATCAGGCTGGTCGTACCCTTCCCGCCGGGCGGGCCCACCGACCTCGTCGCCCGCGTGATTGCCAAGCAGATGTCCGAGGAATTTGGCCAGCAGGTGGTGATCGACAACCGCCCGGGCGCCAACGGCAATATCGGCGCGGAACTGGTGGCCAAGGCGCCGCCCGACGGCTATACAGTCCTCTACAACACCTCGTCCATCGCGCTGAGCGCCACGCTCTATCGCAAGCTGAGCTACGACGGCCGCCGCGACTTCGCGCCCGTGGCGCKGACGGCGGCCGTGCCGCTGGTGATCGAAGTCAATTCGCAGCTACCCGTGAACACGGTGCAGGAATTCGTGCAGTATGCACGCGCCAATCCCGACAAGCTGACCTATGGCTCGGCGGGCAACGGCAACGTGACGCATCTGGCGGCCTTCCTGTTCCTGCAAGCAAACGGCATTCGCGCCGTCCATGCCCCTTACAAGGGAAGCGCGCCGGCCCTTACCGATCTGGCCGGCGGGCAGGTCCAGTTCATGGCGGACACCATCAATTCATCGCTACCCTTTATCCGGGACAAGCGCCTGCGCGCGCTCGCGGTGACCAGCCTGAAGCGCAACGATCAGCTGCCAGACGTGCCTACCGTGGCCGAGACGATGATGCCGGGCTTCGAGGTGGCGGCGTGGCAAGGCATGCTTGTTCCGGCGCGAACGCCGCGCGAGATCATTCAGAAGCTCAACGCCGCGGCTGTGAAGGCCCTGTCGGCGGCCGAGGTCCGCGCAAGCCTCGCGGCACAAGGCGCCGAGCCGCGTGGCTCCACGCCGGAAGGCTATGCCAGCTATCTGGCGGCCGAGACGGAACGCTGGCGAAAGGTGATCCACGACTCCGGCGTCACGCTGGACTGAACGCGACAGCGCTGCGTCTTCACCTGTATCACTCCTTGCGGATCGACGTGACTGCCCTGCTCTCCACCTTCACCCTGACCGCCCTGCCCCCGCATGCCGCGGCGTTCCGCACACAGGTGCGCGACTTCCTCTCATCGCATATGCCGGTGCTGCCTCCGCAGGTCCGGGCGCGATCCTGGATGGGCTTCGACGCCGCCTTCAGCCGCGCGCTCGCCGCGCGAGGCTGGGTTGGCATCACGCTTGCGCCCGAATACGGCGGCGCCGGCCTCGATCCGTTCTGCCGCTTCGTGCTGGTGGAAGAACTGCTGGCCGCCGGCGCACCGGTATCCGCGCACTGGATCGCGGACCGGCAGAGCGGGCCGCTGATCCAGCGCTATGGCAGCGAGGCGCAGAAGCGGCGCTATCTGCCGGCGATCTGCCGGGGCGAGGGCTTCTTCTGCATCGGCATGAGCGAACCCGATTCCGGCTCGGACCTGGCGAGCGTGAAAACGCGCGCCACGCGTCTGCCCGGTGGCGGCTGGCGTCTGAGCGGGCGCAAGATCTGGACGACCAATGCCGACCGGTGTCACTACATGCTCGCGCTGGTGCGGACGTCGGGGCAAGCTGGTGACCGGCAGCAGGGCCTGTCCCAGCTGGTGGTCGACCTGACCCTGCCCGGCATTACGATCCGGCCGATTCGTGATCTGGCGGGAGACGCGCATTTTTCCGAGGTGACGTTCGACGATGTCGAGCTGGATGCCGACGCGCTGCTCGGCAATGAAGGGCGCGGCTGGGAACAGGTCAACGCCGAGCTGGCGTTCGAGCGCAGCGGCCCCGAGCGGCTGTATTCCAGTGTCGTGCTGCTTGACAGCCTGCTTGCCGCGCTGCGGCGGCAACCCGCGGCGCGGCGGGACCATCTCATGGTGGGCCGCGTGCTGGCGCAGCTGGCAGTTCTGCGCGCGATGTCGATCACGGTGACGGCCCGACTCGCGGACGGCGCGAGTCCGCTGGTGGAGGCGGCGGTCGTCAAGGACCTGGGCACAACGCTCGAACAATCGATTCCATCGACCGTCGAGGCGGCGCTTGGCGCCTGCCCCGCGCTCGCCAGCGATGCCGACCTGTACCGGACGCTGGCGTACGTCGCGCAGATCGCGCCCTCGTACTCGCTGCGCGGCGGCACCCGGGAAATTCTGCGCGGCATGATCGCCCGCGGACTGGGCCTGCGCTGAGATCTCCATTGCTCCTCTTCCCTTTGCTCCGCTGACCATGCAGAACGCCTACTCCGACGCTCTCGAAGCCATACTCCGCGACCACTGCTCTCCGGCCACGGTGCGGGACATCGATGAAGGCGGGTCTGCCGATGCGCTGTGGCGGTCGATGGCCGAGTCCGGCTTCGTGGACTGCCTGCTGCCCGAGGATGCCGACGGTGCGGCCCTGTCGCTGCGCGAGGCAACGGCCATCCTGCATGTGCTTGGCGCTTTTGCCATGCCCTTGCCGGTCGGACAGACCATGGTGGCCCGCTCACTGCTTGATGCGGCCGGACAAGCGGTGCCCGATGGCCCGATCGCGCTTGCCGGATTTGCGGACGGCGCCACCTCCGCGCTGATTGCGGACGGCAGGCATGCGGCCTGGTATCTGGTCCAGCTCGATGACCGGTGCCAGCTATTGCCACGCGACAGCGGGCTTGTCCAGCATACCGGCGTGCATGCGGATGGTGCCGTGTGGCTCGCCCGGCCATCGATTCCGGCAGATCGCACCTTCACCCTGCCGGCCGGCACGCTGCGCTACCTGGGCGCGTGCGTTCATGCGGCCCACTTGGCCGGCGCGATGGAGCGCATCCTGGTCCTGACGCTGCAATACGCCAACGACCGCGAGCAATTCGGCCGGCCGATCGGCAAGTTCCAGGCCATCCAGCACCAGGTCAGCGAGATGGCGGAGCACGTGGCGGCCGCGCGCATGGCCGCGCAGCTGGCCTGCGATACGGACGGCATCCAGCCGCACCCATTGCGGGTGGCCATCGGCAAGCTTCGGACCAGCGAAGCCGTGACACCGGTCGCTGCCATCGCGCATGCCGTCCATGGCGCGATCGGCATGACGCATGAATACGATCTGCAGCTGTACACCCGGCGCCTGCACGCATGGCGGGTGGCGGATGGATCGGAACAGTGGTGGGCAGAGGTAATCGGCGCGGCCGCCGTGGACGAGTCTGCCTGCGGCGCGGTGGAGCAGATCCGGCGCTGGTGCGAATAGCGCCGGCCGTGSCGGCCATGCCATGGCCGGCGCCGGCCGGTCAATGCTCGATCCGCGCGCCAGACGCCTTCACCACCGCCTTCCAGCGTTCGTATTCCGATTGGATGAAGGCGCCATAGCGATCCGCGGTGCCGCCCAGCGCGTCGACGCCCTGCTCGGCCAGGGCCTTGCGCACCTGTGGACTCGCCAGTACTTCATTGACCGCCTTGTTCAGTTTGCCGACGATCGGCGCTGGCGTTTTCGCGGGTGCCACGATGCCCTGCCACGCCGTGGAAGAGAAGTCGGTGGACATCGCCTCCCCTACCGTTGGCACATCGGGCAGGGTCGCCGCGCGCTTGCGCGACGTCACAGCCAGCGCCTTGAGCTTGCCATCCCGGATATACGGCAGCGCGGTATTGAGCGTCGTCATCATGAACTGCGTCTGGCCCGCCAGGAAATCCACCAGTGCCGGCGCCGTGCCCTTATACGGGACGTGGGTGGCCTTGAGCTGGAACATCGACGTGAACTGCGCCGAGGACAGATGTTCGATGGCGCCGGTGCCCGAGGAGCCATAGTTATATTGTCCCGGCTGGCTGCGGATCAGCTGCACCAGTTCCTTCGGCGTCCTGGCGGGCACTGACGGGTTGACCATCAGTACGAGCGGCATCTCCGCGGTCAGGGCAACCGGCGCAAAATCCTTGACGGGATCGTAGTTGACCTGCGCGTAGACCCACGGTGCGATGGTGATCGACGAGGTGTTGTACAGCAGGGTGTAACCATCCGCGGGCGCCTTGGCCACGATGTCGGCGCCAATATTGCCGCCAGCGCCGGGCCGGTTTTCCACCACGATCGGCTGTCCCAGCTTGTCGCCGAGCGCCTGGCCGATGATACGGGCGACGATATCGGTGGGTCCGCCCGGGGGAAAGCCGATCACCATCCGGATGGGCCGGCTGGGGTAATCGCCGGGTTGTGCCCAGGCAGCGCCGGGCAGCAGCGCCGCCGCGACGGCAAGCGCCGCCAGGCCAGCGCGCAGGAAAGGCTGGTTCATCACTGTCTCCATGTCGTTTTATCTGTTTCGTAAGACGCGTTCTTGCCGTGCGCCTTGTCTTGTCGTGCGTCGCTGCCGCGCTATACCGTCGCCACGGGCGTCACGGGCGATCCGACCGCCCCCGGCAGATTCAGTGGCGGGGCGGTCAGAAGGAAAGCGGAACGCCCATGCGCATGCAGCCAGTCGGCCAGCTCGGTGAGCCACCACAGTTCGGCCAGCGGCACCCCCAACTTGAACAGGCAGTGCTGATGCAGCGGCAGCGCCGGGCGCTGACCCAGCGTGCTTTCCGCTGCCGGCAGCCCTTCGACGGCATAGTTGTCTGCGCATATCGCCGCCACGCCGCTGGACGTGATCCACTGCAATAGCCTGTCGTCGCGGCCGTCCAGCACGGCAGCGGTACGGTTGAGCACGTCGATATCGGGCTGGCGGTTCATCTGCATCAGCACCTCGGTGAAACCCGTGCGCAGCACCAGCATGTCGCCCGGGGCGATATCGATGCGGTCCGCGTCGAGCACGCGCATCAAGTCGTCGTACCCGACGCTGTGGCGGGAAAGGCCGAAGTGCTTCTTCAGATCGACCAGCACGGCGCGGCCCTGGATGGCCTTGCGCGCCATGTTTTCCACGCCCAATGCCCGCGCGCCATGCGGCCCTTCCACCTGTACATCGCCATCTGCCCGGTAGTCGCGCGGACCGACGATGTGCTCGTTGGCGCGATAGCCGTTGTAGTAGACCTTCTCCTTGACGCCGTTACCCATGACGTCGAAGAAGGCCCCGACATGGGCAAAGGAATCCCATTGCGTGGAGTACTGCAGTGCGAGCGTGACCTGATCATCGCTGAGCACGTCGGTATTGCGGGCATCGAGCCGGGCCAGGGGAAAGTTCAGGCACGGGCAGCCGTCCTGCAGCGTGGGCGACAGCCGCGGCGGGTGCCGGCGCGGATTCAGTACGGCACCGCCAGGGTAATCCAGCGGCAGGCTCAGGCAGAACGACAGCCCTTCGCGCACCTCCGAAATGCCCGCCTTCACCTTTTCGGGCGTGAGCAGGTTCAACCGGCCCAGTTGATCGTCCTCCCCGAAGTCTCCCCACGTCGAACCCTCGGGCCGACGTTTCCATCGTTTTGCCATCGATCTGTCCCCTGTCTGGTTGTTCTGTCTCGTCTTTCCGTGCCGGCTCGCCCCGGAGCGAAACCGCTTCCGAATTCTAGCCCTCGCGCTTACAATGTCAACCGGCTGATTATTCATTCAATATACTGAAACGGAGACAGACGTGATTGCGAGCCTGATGCGTATGGCCGGCGAACGTGCCGAAGCCCCCTTCCTGCTGTTTGAAGACCAGCGTTGGAGCTTTGGCGCAACGGCCGATATCGCGCTGCGCGGTGCCACGTGGCTCGATAAGCTGGGTGTTGAAGCTGGCGACCGCGTGGTGCTGGCGATCGGCAACCGGCCGATGTTCGTGTTCGCGTGGTTTGCGCTGCTGGCGCGGGGGGCGGTGGCGGTGCCCGTCAGCCCGGAGATGTTTGGCGATCCGCTGCGCTATATCGTGAGCCAGAGCGAGTCGCGCTTTCTGCTGTGCGAAGCGGCAGATCACGCGCGCTTCGCGGCCGAGACCGCGCCGTGCGGCGTCACCGTCCGCTCGTTCGCCGACGAGGCCGCATTCGTTGCGGACATCGTGCGGCATCCGTTGGCAACGCCGGCGCCGGCGCGCGACCACACACCCGCCGCGATCCTGTATACGTCCGGCACCACCGGGCAGCCCAAGGGCGTTGTCATTCCAAACCGCTCCTACCTGGCAGCCGGCGAGAAGGTGACCGAAGCGATCGGCATCACGGCGGAAGATCGCATCATGACCTTCCTGCCCTTGCATCACGCCAACCCGCAGATGTACTCGATCATGTCGGCCTTGACCGCCGGATGCAGCGTGGCCATCGTTCCTCGCTTCTCGGCTTCCCGGTTCCTGGAGCAGGCGGCGCACTACCGGGCTACCGGATTCACGTACGTCGGCACGGTGCTCAGCATCCTCGCCAAGGAGTGGTCCGCGCCGGTTCAGAGCAGCCTGCGATGGTGCGTGGGGGGCGGCGCACCGCGCGCCGTCTGGGAGCGCCTCAACAGCTTGCTGCCGGTGCAGGTCCATGAGCTGTATGGCATGACGGAAACCGGCGGGCTTGTCACCATCAACGCGCGCTCCCGCTATCGCTTCGGCTCGGTCGGCGCCGCGCGCGACGACTTCGACGTGGTTGCGCTCGACGAAGACGGCCGTGTGCTGCCGCCCGGCCGCACCGGCGAGATCGCGGTGCGGCCGCGACAGCCGTGGGTGATGATGTCGGGCTATTTCCGCAAGCCGGAGGAGACGCTGGCGGCGATGGACAATCTCTGGTTCCATACCGGCGACCTGGGCCGCTTCGATGACGAGGGCTTTCTCTACTTCGAAGGTCGCAAGAAGGAGTTGATCCGCCGCGGCGGCGAAATGATCTCGCCCGTTGAAATCGAGCTGGCCGCGCTCAAGTTTCCCCAGGTAGCCGATTGCGCCGCCGTGGGTGTTGCCGACGAGATCCTGGAGGAAGACATCAAGCTGGTAGTGGTCCGGCGCGACGGCTTCGATGCCGACGCCCTGCTCGCGCATCTGCGCGGCGCCCTGCCGCGGCATATGCTGCCGCGCTATCTCGAATTCGTCAGCGAGATCCCCAAGACGCCGACGCAGAAGGTGCAGCGCTTCCGCCTGGTGCGCAACTCGGAGGCCACCGTCGACCTGCGGGGCCCGCGCGTGTCC
Organism: Cupriavidus gilardii J11; assembly: GCF_007829435.1. Lineage (GTDB taxonomy): Bacteria > Pseudomonadota > Gammaproteobacteria > Burkholderiales > Burkholderiaceae > Cupriavidus > Cupriavidus gilardii_D. The sequence continues at coordinate 77,721 of NZ_VLJN01000017.1, read as the reverse complement.
GGTTGACCCGGCCCATCCGCTATCATTTCGTCCGTTTGCCTTCCTGATGCCTGCCCTACGCCCATGACCGTTCCCGCCGCCGCCCGCACCCTGGACATCATCGAGACTTTTGCGCGCGAGCGCCGGCCGATGTCCGTGTCGATGCTCGCCAAGGCGACCGGCATGCCGCTGTCCAGCTGCCATGGCCTGGTGAAGACGCTGGAGGCCCGCGGCTATCTGATGGAAAGCAAGATCCAGGGCGGGTATTACATGACCCGCCTGCTTGGTCACCTTGCACGCTCCATCGAGCAGTTCGATCCGCTGCCAGACTGGATCGTGCCCGCGCTGGCCGAAATGCGAGACAAGTGCGAGGAGACCGTGGTGCTTGCCAAGCTGGTCGGCTCCAGCGCCACTTATCTCGAAGTGCTGGAGAGCGAGCAGAGCATCCGCTTCATCGTGCGGGTGGGCGATACGCGGCCGCTCTACGCGAGCGCGGTGGGCAAGGCGCTGCTGGGAAGGATGAGCGACGGGGAGCGCGACGCCATGATGGCGAGCATCCGCTTCGAGCGGCGCGGCAAGAGATCCATCACGTCGCGTGCGGCGTTGCTCAAGGACCTGGAGGCAAGCCGCGCGCGCGGTTGGTTCATGACCAGCGGCGAGTATTTCGACGATGTCAGCGCCGTGGCCGACGCGATGCGCATCGGCAATGAGTACTACGCCGTGGCCATAGCCGGTCCGTCCTCACGCATCGAGCCGGCGCTGGAGCGGCATGTCAAGCTGATCACGGCATTCTGCCGGAACTGGCGGGCTTCGTTCGAGACGCACGCCGGTTGATGCGGAAAGGCCCGGCATTGCCGCAGCGGGCCTTCCGTTCACGTCCCGCGAGCCCCGCTATTCCGCCGAAGCCGGCGCCGTCTCCCTGGCATCGCCCAGTTCCTTGCCGCGCGTCTCCGGCAACAGCGTCGCGGCGATGAGCACCAGCACATATGCTCCGGCGGCAAAGGCGCCGATCGCGGCGGCCAGGCCCACCTTCTGGCTCAGGTGTCCGACCAGCGTCGGGAACAACGCGCCCACGGCCCGTCCGAAGCTATAGGCGAAACCCTGCCCGCTGGCGCGCACGGAGGCCGGGAACAGCTCGGTCAGGAACGGGCCCAGGCCGCTGTAGATGCCGGAGGCGGCGAATCCCAGCGGAAAGCCAAGCACCAGCATCTGGCTGTTGCTGATGTCGTACTGGCTGTAGAACCAGATCGACAAGCCGGACAGTACGGTGAAGACATAGAGATTGGCCCGCCTTCCCCACCAGTCGGTCAGATAGGCGCCAACCAGATAGCCAGCGAAGGAGCCGACGATCACCACCATCAGATAGCCGCCGGTGTCGAGCACCGACAGATGGTACTTGGTGCGCAGGAACGTCGGCAGCCAGATCGTGATCGCGTAGTAGCCGCCCTGCACGCCCGTGCACAGCAGCGACGTCAACAGCGTGGTCCGCAACAACCCGCGCGAGAAGATCCGGTGGAACGGCACGTGTTCGCCGCGTGCATGGGCATCGGCCCGCGCCTTCGCCGCTACCGGGGGCTCCGGCACGTGCTTGCGGATATAGAACACCAGCAGCGCCGGCAGGATGCCGATCCAGAACAGGATGCGCCAGGCCATTTCCTCCGGCACCAGCGAGTACACCACCGTGTAGGCAATGGCGGAAATGCCCCAGCCCACTGCCCACGCACTCTGCACCGTGCCAACCGCCTTGCCGCGGTGCTTGCCGCGGACGATCTCCCCCATCAGCACCGAACCCACCGCCCATTCGCCACCGAAGCCCAGGCCCTGCAGCGCGCGCAATACGAAGGCCTGCTCGAAGTTTTGCGCAAAGCCCAGCAGCAACGTGCAGACCGAGAACCACAGGATCGTCCACTGCATCACCCGCACGCGGCCGTAGCGGTCGGCAAGAATGCCGGCGAGCCATCCCCCAACCGCGGAAACCAGCAGCGTGACGGTGCCAAGCATGCCGGCCTGGGTGCGATCTATCTGCCAGATCGACATCAACGTGCCCAGCACGAAGGTGAACATCATGAAGTCCACCCCGTCCAGTGCCCATCCCCCGAATGCCGCAACGAAGGTACGCCGCTCGTCTTTCCGCAATTCCCGATACCACTTCATGCCTGTCTCCAGTTTGTCCAGTCCGCGTTCTTGTTGTTGGATGCCGGATGCTTTCGCGCTGCTCACGCTTGCACGGATTCTACGTCGCGGCCCTATAATGTCAACCTACCGAATTATGTTTCAATATACTGAAACCACAGCAGGAGGACGACATGCAGACAGGCAGCAATCCCGGCGGCAACAGGCGGCTTTGGCAGGACATGGTGGAGACGGAATTCGTGGACCGACTCCGTGCCCTGGTGGCGGAGCGCATCGAACCGAACGCCGCAGCCATCGATGAACGCGACGTGTACCCCGTCGAGGAAATCCGCGCCCTGGCGCGTGCCGGCTACAACAGCATCTTCCTGCCACAGTCCTTCGGCGGGCGCGGCAGCTACCGGCATGCCTTGTCGGTGTTCGAAGAGGCGTCATATGCGAGCGCGGCGGTCGGCATCAGCCTGATCACGATCCTGCAGGCGCAGACCATCCTGCTGCTGTTTGGCAATGACGCCTTGAAGCAGCGATACCTGCCCCGCTTCGCCGAGGGATTGATTTCCGCGTATGCGCTGACGGAGGCCAACCATGGCAGCGATATCCGCTGGCTCGATACCAAGGCCCGGCGCGACGGCAATGAATGGGTGCTCAACGGCGAGAAGTCGTTTATCACCTCCGGATCGGCGGCCGAGTTCTTCATCATCCTGGCGGAGACCGATACCGGCGTATCGGCCTTTGCGCTTCCCGGAGACACCAAGGGCCTGTCAACCTACGTCGGCGAGAACTCGGCGACCTTCGGCCTGCGCAATGGCCCGCATGTCAATCTCGTGCTGAAGGACTGCCGGCTGCCGCTCGATCACCTGATCGGCGTCGAAGGCAAAGGCGTGCGCGCGGCGGTGACGACGTTGAACTACTCGCGCACGATGGCCGCGGGCATCAGCCTGGGTATCGCGCGTGCCGCCTTCGACCGCTCTCTTGCGCATGCCCGCCAGCGCAAGGTGTTCGACAGCACGGTGTTCGACAAGCAGGGAATCCAGTGGTATTTCGCCGATATGCTCACGCGCATCGACGCCGCGCGGCTTCTGACCTATCGCGCCGCCGACGCTCTCGATTCAGGCGGCGATGTGCCGCGACTGTCCAGCGAGGCCAAACKGRKGGSGGSGGCGCTCGCCACCGAGGTGGCGAGCACCGCCATCCAAATCTGCGGCGCATACGGGGTCATGGAAAATTCGCCGTATGGGCGGTATCTGCGCGACGCGAAGGCTTACGAAATCGCGGGGGGCGCGTCGGAGATCCTGCGCAATACGATCGGAAAGGCGTTGATCGAGTATTGATGGGCGCCGTCTCCAGTGGCGGGAAGGCAGCCGTTGAGGCTGTCCAGAGCCGCGCCCTAGAACCGGTAGCCAAGATAGCCCGTGATGAAGTCGCTTCCGGGGTTCGGTGTCTTGATGCCGGCGTTGGAAACGTGCTGAAAGCGCAAGCCGACCTCGCCGGCCTGGTGCCTTCCGAACGCCAGTCCGAATCCCAGGGTTTCACTGAACCGGAAGGCGGTACTGTAGTCATGGCTGGGCGAGGTGCTGGTATGGCTCATCAGACGAAATCCGACCGACGCTTCGAAAAACGGCTCCACGGCGCCGCCACGCTTTTGCAGCCGGATAACCGGCGAGGGCCCGAACTCCGTGACATTGCGCCGCGGGCTGCCGCTACGCGCGTCCCATCGGGCCAGATCGACCTCCCAATAGAGGTTCGTCTGCCAACCCTGCGGATTGCCCCACGCATAACCGGAGTGCCACCGCACCCCGATTTCGTATTTGTTGATGCCATGGGAATAATCGCGGCCGAAGCCGACATGGACGGCCGGATCGGCATGGCACAACGTCGCCATTCCGGCGCCGAGCATGGCGGTTGCCACCCGAAGTCTCTGACTGCTGCCCAGCCCGGCCCGCGTTCGTCCGCACCCGCGTAACCGCCCTGCACCGGAAAAACGCTTCGCCGGCGACAGCGTCTGCCGCTTGCAGCGAAGCCACCCCGTGGTAAAAGCCATATCACGCCCTCCTTGCAAGCCTGGCGAGCCCCGCTTGGCGCGCGACGCCCACGCCCAACGATCGACGACTCCACCGCGACGGAACAGGCCATATTCTGTCTTCATCGGCGCCCGTTGCCAAAGGGGAACGGGGTAGAAATCCGCGCCTCGGGCTACCGCGCCCGCCTGCAGAACGCCATGACGTCAGCGGCCGACCTTTCGCGGTGCCGAGCAAATCCACGGCGAATCATTTGCCTTCGTTGACCATGACCGCGCGGTGCAGGGCACCATCACCGCCTCCATTCGCCGGCACGCCCGACACCGCCATCGCCCGACTCATCCGGCGCGCCGCCTCGGCCAAGCCGATGTACTACGGCTGGACCCCACCAGACGGCAGCTTGCGAGACCGCACCGTGACCCAACGGTACCTCGGCGGCCAGCGCCGGGCCAGGCGGACATGGAGCCACGGGCGGCGTTCCAAGCATTTACTTTCGTTACCACCATGTAACGTTTTCGGTACGAGTTCACATCTATTCTCCCGTCACCCCCAAAACAAGGAGAACGATATGAACTTCCCTATCCGGACAGGTTTGTTCGTCATGGGTGTCGGCGGCGCGGTTGCGCTTGCGGCATGCGGCGGCGGTGGCGACGACGCTCCCGCTCCCCGGCAAGGCACGCTTCGCGTGCAACTGACCGATGCGCCGGCCTGCGGCTTCGATCATGTGTATGTCACGGTCAACCGCGTGCGCGTCAACAGCAGCGCCGATGCCGACGACAATGGCTCCGGCTGGGTGGATATCCCCGTCGATCCACCGCAGCGCATCGATCTCCTTTCCCTGACCAACGGCGTGATGGCCACCCTTGGCCAGGCCGCCCTCCCGGCCGGCAACTATCAGCAGATCCGGCTGGTGCTGGCCCCCACCACCGGCAACGCCATGACCAACGCCGTGGTGCCGACCGGTGGCACGCAGACCGCGCTCGACACGCCGAGCGCCACCACCAGCGGCTACAAGATCATCCGGCCGTTCACCGTCGCGCCCGACACCCTGACCGATCTGGTGCTCGACTTCGATGCCTGCAAATCGGTGGTGGCCAAGGGCAACGGCGGCTACAACCTGAAACCCGTGGTGACCGCGATCCCGGTGGTGGTGAGCGGCGCCGTTACCGGGACCCTGACGCCCGCGCAGGCCGGCGCCCGCGTCTACGCCGAGCGCGATGGCGTTGTGGTCAAGGCAACGGTGGCCGATGACAACGGCAATTTCACGTTGTCACCCATCGAGCAGAGCAGCACGGCGGGCAATGTCGATGTAGTGATCGTGCCGCCGAACCGCGGCACCGGGATCGTGCGCAGCGTGCCGGTGACGGCGGGCGCGACCACCACGCTGTCGACGGGAGCGGCACCGATCGACCTGCCGCCCTCTACCATGCGAACGGTCACGGGCACGGTCACGCCGCCGAGCGCCGAGGCGTCCGTGCGGGCGCTGCAGGCCACCGGCGGAGCGAACTTCGAAATCTCGACGACCTTCGCCAACGTGACCAGCGGCGCGTACAGCATGCAGCTTCCCGCCGCCGCGCCGTCGGTGGGTGTTTACCAGCCCGCGCTGCCGATCCCGCTGGTGCAGGACGCCGGCGCTGCGGGCAAGTACAACATCGAGGCCATCAGCGCCACCGGCGCCGTGCAGACGCAGCCCGCCGATGTGTCCGCCGCCGACGCCTTGCTGGACTTCGTGTTCTGAGGCTCGACCTGCCGAAGACCCGGCCTTTCCGGTAGCGTCCCCGGCATGCCAGCGCCTCGCTCGCATGCCCGGGGCATGCGTCTGGGTCCCCGCATTTCTCGCGGCACGAGCTGACCCGCTCGCACGCCTTGCCGCCGCCAATTGAGATGCTCGGTCCGTCAATGCTTGCGCCGGGCCATCACCTCGTCTCGCGGCCCCGCATCCACCACCCTGCCCCCTTCCATCACCACCACCGTATCGAACCGCGCAAGCAGGCTCAGCCTATGCACCGAGGCGACGATGCAGGCCGACGGGAAGGCTGCATGCATGCGGTCGAATACCCTGCCCTCGGTCTGCGGATCGAGCGCGCTGGTCGGTTCGTCGAGCAGCACCAGCGAGCTGCCGCGCGCCGCCAGCCCACCCCTGGCCAGGGCCAGCCGCTGCCGTTGCCCGCCGGACAGGTTACCGCCCCGCTCGCCGATGGGACTGGCCATGCCAGCGGGAAGGCGCTGCAATACCTCATCGAAGCCGCCCGTATGGMCGGCGGCCTGCAGCGCTGCCGCTTCCACGGGCACGCCGAAGGTGAGATTCTCCTCGACGCTGGCCTCGAACACCTCGGCCTCCTGCGGGATCAGCGTGGCCAGCGTGCGCAGCTCGGACCAGTCGACGGCCGCGCCGTCGCGCCGCAGTTCGCCGTGCTGAGGGTGATACAGACCGGCAAGCATGCGCAGCAGCGTGCTTTTGCCCCCGCCGCTCGGACCGATCAGGGCCACGCGAGAGCCGCGCCGCAGTGTCAGGTCGACCGCATGCAGGGCGCCGCGGGTGTCCTTCCCGTAGCGCCAGCTCGCGCCGCGCAGTTCCAGCGTGTGCCACGTCGCGTCCGGTATCACGGCCGGTACGGCCGCGTCCGGATCGGSGGGTGCCAGCCAGATCGGCCCGGCGCTGCCGTAGTCCGTATGCATGCGCGCGAAGCTCTGGAAGTTGGCCGCCATCGAGCCGACCACCGACGCGGCCTGCTGCGCATACTGGTAGATCATGAAGACGGTGCCGAGCGCCACTACCTGCCCTGGCTCCTGCTCCCGCAAAACGTACACCACCACCAGAATCCAGGTCAGGCCCATGCCGAGCAGGTCCACGGCGAACCATTTGCCTTCGTTGACCAAGACCGCGCGGCGCAGGGGCAGCATCACCGCTTCCATTCGCCGCCCCAGCAGCTTGCGCGAGGCCGCCTGCAATCGCAGGCCGATCACCGTTCCGGCGTTGCCGACAAAGTCGAGCAGCGCGGAGACATAGCGGCGCTCGGCGTCGTTCTCGGCGCGGGCAAGCTGCATCAGTGTCCGGTCGAAGCGCAGGATGATTAGAGCGATCACGACATAGCCCGTGACGGCGATGGCACCGCTGGTCAGCGACAGCAGGGCGAGTGCGATCAGCGGGCCGATGAAGTTGAAAATGTTCTGCAGGTAGACGAACTGGTTTTGCGCGAAGTCGGACAGCGCACGGCTTGACTGCACGATGCGGTGCTGCAGGTCGCCGGAATGCCGGCCATCGCGCCAGGCCAGCGGAGCTGCCGCGATGCGGGCATAGAGCTGGTCGGAGAGCCGCTCGCGCACGCGGACGCCGACGTTGCGCTCCAGGACACGCCCGGGCCCGTGAAACAGCCAGGACAGCAGATAGATGCCGACGAGATAGAGTATCCAGCGGCCGGCGTTGGGGAGGCTGCCCTGCTGCAGCGCGTTGATGGCCTGCGCCGCAAGCCACGGCATGGTCAGGCGCAACAGTTGCGCGGCCGACAGAAGACCCGAAGCGCCGAGCAGTTGGACTCGCACGCCCTGCGCATGGCGCCAGAGGGCCCGGTAGAGGTCGCGCGCGGCACCGCCGAGGCCAATGGCCGGTGGGTTCAGGGTCGAATCGGACTCCGTCATGCGGTCATTACTCCTTTGCTCGCGATCGCGGCACGCGGCAGGCGCCACGCGATGCCCGGGCAGGCAAAGTCCGCTATTGTGCCGGATGTAGTGACTGTCGCCGGCAGCTTGACGGGCGTACCCGGCCCGTCAAGCTGACCTACTTCGCTGAACGCCTGGCAAGGAACGCTTGGGCCAAAGCGCGATGCTCCGGCGTCTCCACACAGCGCATGAACGCCTCGTGCTCGAACCTGATCCCTTCACGCAACGGCAGCCTGGTCGCCGCGTAGACCGCCTCGACGATGTGCCGGTGGGCCGGAGATGCATTGCCGCCATCGGAAAGCCACAGGSGGGCTTGCGCGAGCAGCCTGTCGGGGTCTCCATCCGCCCGCGCCATCAGCGCACCTGTGCGGCGCAGCGGTAGATGTCCTTGCGATAGCCCTTTCCCAAGGACGATCGCCTCATCGAGAAGCCGATCGTCGTCAACGACCCAGTCCACCAGACCCATGGCATGCGCATCGTCCGCACCGATAGTCCGCCCGGACAGGATGAGATCGAGCGCTTGCGCCACGCCTACCAGCCGGGGCAGCCGTTGCGTCCCTCCCCCGCCCGGCAGCAGTCCCAGCTTGACTTCCGGAAGCGCAAGCCGTGCCGATGCGCCCGCAATGCGCGCGTGAGCGCCCAGTGCAAGCTCCAGCCCACCACCGAGCGCGTAGCCCGCGATTGCTGCGACGACGGGCTTCGCGCCGTCTTCGCCCAGCGCCGCCACATCGCTGGTGAAGGGCCGTCTCCGGCTTCCGTTGAACTCCCGAATGTCCGCGCCAGCCGAGAACCTGCCCCCGCATCCATGCAGCACGATCGCGCGCACGTCCGCCCTGCCCTGCGCTTTGGCGATACTGGCCAACAGCGTCTGGCGAACATCATTGCTCAAGGCGTTCACCGGTGGATTGTCGATCCCGAGCAGAACGACGCCATCCCGCGTCTCTGCCCGCACCACGCTGCGATCCGTGCTATTCATCGGCAGCCTCCCGCGCGGGGGATTGCCGCGTCGCGGAAGAAGCGGGCGATGCCATCGTCGATGACCACGCGCCCCGTTCGAAGCGAGCTGCAGCGAAACAGCGCCTCGCCCTTCTCGTGCCAGACCTCCGTTCGCAGCGTGTCGCCAGGGTAGAAGACATCGGCGTACCTGCCCCCGATGCTTTGAAGCGCGGACATGCCGCCGCTCCATGTCCGCCCTGTTGCGACGGCGGCAATGCCCAGACCACAGAGACCGTGCAGAATCGGCGCATCCAGTCCGGCCTCGCGCGCGATGTCCGGATCGGCGTGCAGCGGGTTCATGTCGCCTGACAGCCTGTAGAGAAGCGCCTGGTTACGATGGGTGTTCGACTCGGCAACGAAATCCGCTTGTCGCCGCGGCAATCCCGGATGGGGTCGACGGACCGGTGGTTCGCCGCCAAAGCCGCCGTTGCCGAGAGCAAGCGCCTGTGCGCGTATCGTCCCGATCTCGTCGCCGCTGTCTTCGTCCGACACGACGCGGGTCCAGTGAATGATGGCGCCGCGCCCCTCGCCCCGGTCATACACAGCCTCTACCCACGTCTTTGCGCGCACACCGCCGGAGGGGGGAAGGGGCCGCGCAAGGGACAGGTCGTGGGAAAGGGCCACCAATTGCTCCCAGCGAATGCCCGTGCGCGGATCGCGCATCCAGTCGGACGAAGCAGCCAGTACCGCCAACTGTGTGGGAACGGGCACGAGATCCTTTTCGTACACGTACCTCAGGTCGGAGCGGCTATCGGGCTGATCGCCCAGACCGAGACCCAGCGCATAGAGAATGCACTCCCGCGCGCCATAGTTCTGTCGCTGGTCCGGAATCTGGAAGTCGACGAGCCGGCGAAGATCAGGCGCGCTCAACGGCACTCTCCCGATCCACCGCGCAGCGAGCCCTGCTCGGCGAGGACCTCGTCCGTGTGCTGCCCGAGCCGGGGCGGCCCGCGATGTATCGCTGCCGGCGTCGCCGACAGCTGCATGGCGTTTCGCGGCATCAGCAGCGCGCCCTCCGACTCGTGGTCGAAGACCTGAAAAAAGTCGACATCGGCCATATGCGCGTCGTCGCGAATGTCCGCGAGTTCATTGGCGGGGCCGGCCGGAACGTCCGCGGCGGCGAACGCCTCCAGCCACTCGGCCCGGGTCTTGCGCTTGAGCGCGGCTTCGACCAGGTCGTAGAGCGTGACGACGTTCTCCATCCGCCGTCCGATGGTCGCGAAACGATCATCGTTGCGCAGATCGCCGCGGCCGATGAGCTCGAACACGCGGTGCCATTGCGCATCAGTATTGGCGATGATGCATAGCGGCTCGTCGCGCGTCATCAGGGGACGATGCACGGCGCTGAAGACGCGCCCATATCCAAGGGGCGCGGCCGGCTGTCCCGGCGGGGGCACGAACACATGATCGGCCATATGTTCGAGCAGGTTGAAGGCAGCCATGGCCTCGAACATCGGAAGCTGTACCTCCTGCCCCTGTCCCGTCCGCTCGCGCGCCACGAGTGCCGTCATGATCGCGGAATACAGGTAGACGCCGCATAGCTTGTCGGCCAGCAGCATCGGTATGTAGCCGGGCTGTCCCGTCATGCGGCGATTCAGGCCCGGTACACCGCTCAGGCCCTGGATCACGTCATCGTAGGCGGGACGATCGAAGTAGCGCCCGCCCCTGCCGAAGCCCTGCGCCGTGGCGTGGACGAGCCGCGGATTGCCGGCGCAAAGGCTGGCGTAGTCGATGCCGAGCCGGGCGGCGGCGCCGCTTCGCATGTTGTGAACGACGACATCGGCGCCGGCGATCAGCGCCTGAAGCGACGCCCTGCCGGCCGGCTGCTTCAGGTCGAGCACCACGCTGCGCTTGTTCCGGTTCAGATTGAGGAAGAACGAACCCATCCCCGGCGAGCGTCTCTGGCCGATGTCGCGGGTGGGATCACCCTCTGGCGCCTCCACCTTGATGACGTCGGCTCCCATGTCGCCAAGCATCTGTGTCGCAACGGGTCCGAGCACGAACGTCGTGATGTCGATGACGCGAATGCCTTCGAGGGCGCCGGCCATATCCTTGTCTCCTTTATGTTGATGTCGTTGGCTGGCGGTCACGCCCGGTGCGCCTTGATGAGCCCGCCGCCGATGATCAGGCGCTGTACCTCGCTCGCGCCCTCGTAGATCCTCAGCGCGCGCACATCGCGATAGAGCGCTTCCACCTCCTCGCCGACGCGCACGCCCGCGCCGCCCCAGATCTGGACCGCCGAATCGACCACGCGTTGCGCCGACTCGGTCGCAACCAGCTTGGCCATGGCCGCCTCGCGCGGCGTAGGCACGCCCTGGTCCCGCATCCAGGCCGCGCGGTACACCAGAAGCGCCGACGACTCGACCGCCGTCGCCATGTCCGCGATGGTGGCCTGGGTCAGCTGCATGTCCGCCAGCACGCCACCGAACATTTCGCGCGACAGCGCGCGCTCGATGCCAAGGCGCAGCGCCTTTCGGGCAAATCCCAGGGCCGCCGCGGCCACGGAGGTACGAAAGATGTCGAGCGTACGCATGGCGAGCTTGAACCCCTCTCCTTCATTGCCCAGCCGCTTTCCCGCGTCGACGTAGCAGTCCCTGAAGCGTAGCCTCGCAAGCGGATGCGGCGAAATGACATCGATACGCTCGGCGACCTCGAGGCCGGGATTGTCCGCATCGACGATGAACGCACTGATGCCCGACGATCTGGTGGTACCCGGCTCCCTTGCGAACACGACATAGAAGTCGGCGATGCCGCCATTGGAAATCCACATCTTCTCGCCGTTCAGCATATAGCCCTCGCCGCGCCGCGTCGCTTCGCAGCGCATGCCGCCGACGTCCGAGCCGGCGTCCGGCTCGGAGAGGGCGAACGCGGCGATGCGATTGCCCTTTGCGACATCATCAAGGTAGGCAGCCTTCTGTGGGTCGGAGCCCGCCAGCGAGATCGCGCCGGACCCGAGGCCCTGCATGGCAAAGCTGAAGTCGGCAAGCGGACTGGCCTGCGCCAGCAGCTCGCGCGCCAGGCACAGCGAGCGCGAGTCGATGCTGGCATTCCCGGCGCTGTCCTGCCGTGGCACGCAATACGCAAGAATGCCGGCCTCGCCAAGGCTCGCCACAAGCTCCCTGCAATGGACATCGATGTCGGGCGACGTCGCGGGCGGGGAAAGGGATGGAAATGCAGTCTGCGTCCATGCGGCGATCTGCCCTGCGGCATCCCGGTGCCTGGCTTCGAAGAATGGAAGAGTAAGGTGGTCCAGGGGCTTGAGTGATGGTTTCATTGTGCGCAACTGGCTGGTCCGGAGCGGCTGATATCCCGGGATCGAGAACCGAACGCGACACCGCGATTCGGGGCTTGACGAAAAACATACTACTACGTAGCATTATTTTCAAGCACCGTCGCATGCCGTGGCACCGGCATCCTGCGGCGATAAATATCAGGGAGACACCATGGCATTGCCTTTGGAAGGAATTCTCGTAGTGGCGGTGGAACAGGCCGCCGCGGCCCCCTACGCCTCGTCCCGTCTGGCCGATGCGGGAGCGCGCGTCATCAAGGTCGAGCGTGCGCAGGGCGACTTCGCACGCGGCTACGACTCGGCCGTGAACGGCGACAGCACCTACTTCGTCTGGCTCAATCGCGGCAAGGAATCGATCGTGCTGGACTTCTCGAACGCGGACGACGCGGCGCTACTGCAGCGCCTGATCGGCCAGGCCGACGTCCTCATCCAGAACCTGGGCCCTGGCGCGGCAAAGCGCGCCGGTTTTGGCTGGGAGGCGATGCGTGCCCGGCATCCGCGCCTGATCACCTGCGACATCACGGGCTATGGCGAAGAGGGTCCCTATGCCGGCATGCGCGCCTACGACCTTCTCGTCCAGGCCGAAAGCGGTATCGCTTCGGTGACCGGCACGCCAGAGGCGCCGGGCCGGATCGGCGTGTCGGCATGCGATGTCGCCACCGGAATGTATGCCCACGCCGCCATTCTCGAAGCCCTGCTGCAACGCGAACGTACCGGCGCCGGCAGCGCCATTCATGTGTCGCTGTTCGATGCGATGTGCGACTGGATGACCGTGCCGCTGCTGCACTATGAATATGCCGGAATGATCTGGCCGCGCGTCGGTCTTTCGCACCCCACCATTGCGCCGTATGGCGCGTTCCCTGTCGGCGGCGCGGTCGGCGCCGAGGAAACCGTGCTGATCGGCGTGCAGAACGACGGCGAATGGAAGCGGTTTGCCGAGGACGTGCTCAAGCGTGCCGACCTCACCGCGCGACCGGAGTTCGCGACGAACCTCGCCCGCGTCGAGCATCGCGCCCAGCTCGACCGCGAGATCGCCGCGACGCTGGCGACGATGACAAAGCAGCAGGTCGTTTCCGCATTGGCGGCGGCCCGCATCGCGTTCGCATCGGTCAACGACGTCACCCAACTGTCCCGGCACCCGCAACTGCGGCGTACCACCGTCCCGACGGCCCATGGCGAAGCCAGGCTGGTGTCGCCTCCGGCCACCTTCCGTGGACAGGAGCGCAAGCTTGGCGAAGTGCCGGGCCTGGGCCAACACAGCAGCGCCATTCGCGCCGAGTTCGCGAAGTGAACGCCCTGCCCTTTCAGACCTGACACCATCCGACCCGAGCCATGACCGACAAGATCCTGATCGAGAATAACCACGCCGTTACCACCATCATCATCAACCGTCCGGAGGTGCGCAATGCCCTGGATCGCGAAGCGACGGCCGCGCTTGGCGCCGCGCTGCGTGCCTTTGAAGACGACGAGGAGGCCAGGGTGGCCGTGCTGTGCGGTGCGGGCGGCGCGTTCTGCGCCGGCGCCGACCTGAAGGAGCTGGCGGGCGGCGCTGAATACGATGCATGGGCCGGGTCCGATGGCCCGCTGTCCAGGCCGGCCCGAAAGCCCGTCATCGCCGCCGTGTCGGGACACGCGTGTGCCGGCGGCCTCGGCCTGGCATTGTGGTGCGACATACGCATCGCCGAGGAATCCGCATCGTTCGCCGTGCTGTCACGGCGATGGGGCGTGCCGATGAGCGATGGCACGACAGTCCGGCTGCCTCGCCTGATCGGCACCGGTCAGGCCTTGGACATGCTGCTTACCGCGCGGATGGTATCGGCGCGGGAAGCGCTGCAGATGGGGCTTGCCACCCGCGTCGTGCCGGACGGAACCGCCCGGTCCGCCGCGGAGAGCCTTGCCGCGACCATGGCCGCCTTCCCGCAGATCGCCATGAATTCGGACCGCGAATCCGTGTACCGGCAGGACGGCGAACCGCTGCAAGCCGCGCTGGCGGTCGAGGCGGAACTCGCCGAACGGGCCAAACGGGTCGAGGCGCGGGCGGGCGCGAGCCGTTTCGCGGCCGGCATGGGCCGGCACGGAGCCGCGGCATGAAGGCCGTCGTCTGTCGACAATTCGGGCTGGACCATACGGCGCTTGCCGAGGTTGACCCGCCGCCCATGCGGCCGGATGGCGTACGCATTCGCGTGCATGCCGCGGGCGTGAGCTTTGCGAACCTGCTCGTGCTGGAAGGCAAGCACCAGAACCGTTGGGAGCCTCCGTTCACACCCGGCACGGAAGTGGCCGGCATCGTCGTGGAATGCGGCAACGCCGCCTCCCTTTTCAGGCCGGGTGACCGCGTGGTGGCGGGCGTGCGTATCGGCGGGTTCGCCGAGGAAGTGGTCGCGCCGGAATCCACGGTGTTTGCGTTGCCGGACGCGGTCGACTACGACGCGGCGGTGCAGTTTCCCACCATCTATGCCACCGCATACGGGGCCCTCAAATGGCGCGCCGCGCTCGCACCGGGAGAGACGCTGCTCGTTCACGGCGCGGCTGGCGGCAGCGGACTGGCCGCCATCGAGATCGGCAAGATGCTGGGCGCGCGCGTGATCGCTACCGCGGGCGATGCCGCCAAGCTCGACGCGGCGCGGCGCCACGGGGCCGATGTCGGCGTCAACTACCGCGAAGAGAATTTCCGGGACGTTGTGCTGCGGGAGACGGGGCAGCGCGGCGCCGATGTCATCTTCGATCCGGTGGGCGGCGACACCTTCAACCAATCGATGCGATGCATTGCGCCGGACGGACGCATCATCCCCATGGGTTTCGCGGGAGGCACGATCCCGCAGATCCCCGCCAACCTGGTGCTGGTCAAGAACGTATCGGTCATCGGCATCTATTGGGGCTACTACATGGGTTGGGGAAGGCAGGCTCCCGCGCCCGGCATGGCGTCACGGGTGCGCGGTGCATTCGACGAGATGCTGCAATGGGCGGCCGCTGGAAAGCTGCGACCCGAAACCTATTCGACCTACCCGCTCGACCAGTTCGCCGAGGCATTGAAGGCGATTACAGAACGCAAGGTGATCGGCAGGGTCGCGCTGCATCCGGCCTGAAAAGGCGGAGATGGCAATAAAGGAAGTACCGCTACACAACGAGGAGACACAGATGAAGAAGTACATGGCCATGATCGCGCTATCCAGCGTTGCCCTGGCACCGGTGGCCGCTGTCGCACAGGGGGGATACCCCGACCGCCCCATCAAGCTGGTGGTGCCCTATCCGCCGGGATCGGGAACGGACACCGTTGCGCGGTATGCGGCCAGGCGGCTCGAAACCGCGTTCGGCAAGCCCGTCGTCATCGAGAACAAGCCCGGCGGCAACGCCATCATCGCGGCGCAGACCGTCATCAATGCGCCGGCAGACGGCTACACCCTGCTCTGGGCCGCGAATGGTCCCGTGACCACGAATGTTGCGCTGTACAAGAAGCTTCCGTACAACCCGCTGACCGATCTCCAACCGGTGGCGCGGCTGGCGTTCTCGCCGATGGGGCTTTATGTGCCGGCGGCATCCCCGTACAAGACCGCGGCCGAACTGTTCGCGGACGCGAAGCAGCACCCCGGCAAGCTGAACTATGGCAGCGGCAGCGCGACGTACAACATCGCCACCGAATGGCTGATGTCGCTGGTAGGCGCGAAGGCAAACGGCATCTCTTACAAGGGCAGCAGCCCTACCCTGACCGATCTCGCGGGCAACCAGGTCGACTTTGCCATTGCCGAATACAGCGCCGGACTTCCGTTGGTCAAGGCAGGAAAGATCCGCATGCTGGCGCTGACGTCTGACCGTCGCATGCCGTCCAATCCGGAAGCCCCCACGCTGCAGGAACTGGGATACAAGGAGTACTTCCAGGTGGCATGGTGGGGCGTGTTCGCGCCCAAGGGCACGCCGAAAGCCGTGGTCTCGCGCCTGGAGGAAACGCTGCTGACCGTATTCAAGGACGCGGAGACTGCCCGGTATCTCGAGCAGAACAATTTCAGCGCGTTTACCGGCACGGCGGAACAGCTTCGCGCCTTCCAGAAGGCAGAGATCGACCGGGAGTCGAAACTCGTCGACCGCTTCAATATCCCCAAGCTGTAGCGGCGGGCGGGCGGCGCCGCGGTGCCGGCGCCGCCCGTCTGAAATCTGATATCGTTGCACGCCTCGACGGGCGTCGCCGGCCGCCCCCGCACGGCGAAGGCGGCGTCGACTCCAGGCAGGAACCAGAAACAAAACCACGGATATGGGGCGCAAACGTCAGATCGGAACGCCGGAAGGCGATGAAAAGCAACTCGCCATACTGGATGCGGCGGCATCGGTATTCATGAAGCTCGGCTTCGCCGCAACATCCCTCGATGACATCAGCGACAGCTACGGTGCCACCAAGGGCATCATCTACTACCACTTCCGCAGCAAGACGATCCTGTTCTTCGCGGTGCAACGCCGCGCGATGGAGCTGACACGGGCAGCTATCGAGCCGGCCGCCACATCGGACGCACCGGCGCGCGAGCGCCTCGAGGCCATGGCCTTTGCGCATTCCCTTCTGATGATGGAGCACCTGGACTATCTCCGGGTTGCGGCCCAGGGCCTGGAGCTCCATCTGGGCGGTCGCACGACCGAGGAAGAGCGCGCGGAGATGAAGCGCATCACCGCGCTTCGCGACAGCAACGAGCGCCTGTACCTGCAGGTGCTCGAGGAAGGCGTGGCCAATGGCGAATTCCGCGACATGGATGTGCGGATCGTGGTCAAGGCGCTGCTGGGCGCCCTGAACTGGACATCGCGCTGGTACCAGCCCAGAAAGAGCGAGACCCGCAAGGACCGCGAAGCGATCGCCGCGGAGATCGCCCGGTACGCCGTCAACGGCCTGAACCGCTAGCGGACGGTATTGGCCAGCCGGGCCTGAATCAAAGTTGGCCGTCGCGATCGGGGGAACGACCCGCTTTATCCGGAAACGCCGCGCGCACCGCGGCGACAACGTCGGCGGCCACATCCTCGCGTTGCAGGATGGGAAACTCCTTGGCGAGCTTGTTGCCCACCCGTCCGTGGTTGTCGCGCACCGCGCGGATGATGCGGTCGATCTGGTCGTCGGGACCCTCCAGCGCGTTCTTCACGGCGGAGCGCGCCCGATGCCAATTGCGCAGATAGTCGGCCGCTTCGCGCATTTCTTGGCGGAGAGTCAGATCGATGAGCTGGTGCAAGTACTCGGCATGCGCGGTCAGATCGGGGTACCGCCACGTGTGCAGCGCGTCCGCCTCGACGGGGAACACAAAGTTTGAGCGAATGCCATCCGGGTATTCGGTAACCGTCGAGGAAAACTCGTACATGCCGGCGTAGCGCGCCATCAGCGGCTTGGAGAACGCTTCCAGCACCTGGTCATAAGCGACGATGTGTTGCGGCTTCGAGACGATGGCGGCCGAGATCGGCAACACGAACGGACGAGGCACGGCGCCATCGCGCCTCAAGATGTCGTTGATCAGAAAGCGGTGCGTGCGGCCATTGCCGTCGGCCAATGGATGCACGAAAACGAAGCCGAACGCCGCCGTGCTGGCGCGCACGAGCGCCGCCTTGCCCTGGGTGCGGGCAAGGAATGTCGCAAGCCCGTTGACCATGCCCGGCAACTCGTGCGCCGGCGGGGCAATGTAGTGCACGACCTCACGCCAGTCGTCCTGTTTGCCAATGAATACGGGAGACTCGCGCAGACCGAACTTCACAAGGGTGGCGCGATCGCCGATGATTTCTCGCTGCAGCTCGGTCAACGTCTCGATCGCCAGCGGTTCTGGATATTCGCCCACTCGGGCTTCCATGACGGCTGCGAAGCGGCGCACCCGATCGCGCCGGTCCTCCTCGTGCTCGATCTTGAACGAGCTGAGCGATTCCTTGACGGTCAGCCACACTGCACTGCGCATCAGGACGTCCTGTCCGAATTCAGCGTTCAGCTCCTCGAGGCGAGCCTCGCAGTCGTAGTGTTCCGCGGCCCGCACGGTCGGCGTGCGCCGCACCAGTGGGCAAAACTCCCGCGAGCCAGGAAGGTTATCGCGGATACGCCAGCGGGGATTATTTACCGGATTGCCTGCAAAATACGCCTCGGGATCGAGCGCCTCGACATAGTTGCCCGAGGGCACGTCGGCGACCGCGAGCGACCGGCCGGTGAGCCATTCGTAATAAAACCCGGCCATGCGCGCGTAGCGGCCGGTCCGTTCGGCTTCCAGCCATTGGACCATGTCGGCCGGCGGAACCCGTTGGAACAGACGCGACAAAAATTCGAGGTGGATTCCCTCATGCTTGAAGGCAAAGGACAGGTGGCCGCGCAATGCGGCGACGCGGTCGGAAATGGCCGGTTCACGACCCGAGGGGGCGGCTCGGGAACTTCTGATCTGGGGACGCATCGCTGCGGTGTAGATCTCGCGCACAGTCCCGTTGCTCTCGATGGTGCGGCGAGTGGGTCCGATCTCGCTTGCGACCTGCAACGGTTGAGCACAGACCACCCCGTATTGCGAAGCCAGCCAGCGGTAGCCAATGTTCGGGTTGTCGGCGGCAAGGGCCGTTGTGTCCATTAATGCACTCTCATGTCTTGCTGGTTCGCCAACATGTCGGACAGGCGGCACAATTGAAAACGAATAGGAGTCACTAAAAACATATAAATTCTAGCCTCTTCGATTAAAAACACATAGGAGAATCGGAACCGGCTCGGTCAGACCCATTGAAAGCGTGTAACGCCGCTCAAAAATGAATAGAAATCGTACGAAGAAGTTAAAAATGCATATTGACCGGGAGGGTGATGGGGAGTAGCAACAGCAACGAGCGCGAGTATCTGGGGGTGCTCGAGGACGGCGTGACCAATGGCGAATTCCACGACATGGATGTGCGGATCGTGGTCAACGCGCTGCTGGGCGCCCTGAACTGGACATCGCGCTTGCCATCGCCCACACCGAAACGCCGCCGCATTGTTGACGTCAATGTCAAGTTTGACTACCATGTCAAAAACGCTTGACTAGAGGACTCTTCAGTGAACTCACCTGTTGTGTTGATTACCGGCGCGCTTACCGGGATTGGCCGTGCCACGGCGCTGGCCTTCGCGAATGAAGGCGCCAGGTTGATAGTTTCGGGGCGACGTGAGGACTCGGGCCTTGCACTGGCCAGCGAACTGCAAGCCATGGGAACGGACGCCGTCTTTGTTCGCGCCGACGTCAGGTACGAAGATGATGTTCGCGACCTGGTCGGGGCGGCCATCGCGCGCTTTGGTCGCCTGGATGCGGCAGTCAACAACGCCGGCGTCGAGGGCAGCCTGGGTCCGATCGTCGATCAGACCCCCGAAAGCTATGCCGAGGTCTTCGACGCGAATGTCCTCGGTACGGTCCTGTGCATGAAACATGAACTGAGGGTGATGCTGTCCCAGGGGCACGGCAGCATCGTCAACCTGTCGTCCGCCGTAGGCAAAAAGGGGGCGGCAGGCGCGTCGCTGTACAGTGCGAGCAAACATGCCGTCGAGGGCCTGACGAAATCCGTCGCGCTGGAGGTAGCGGCGTCCGGTGTGCGAGTCAATGCAGTCGCCCCTGGACCGGTCGATACCGACATGCTGCGCCGGTTCGCCGGGGGCGAGGCAGCGAAGGAAGGATTCGCGCAAGTTTTGCCGGCGCGCCGCCTCGGACGACCGGACGAGGTTGCCGCCGCCATTGTCTTTGCTGCCATCGGCAAATCGGGTTTTCTTACCGGCCATTCAATCTCGGTGGACGGCGGCTATACCGCTTGACCCTTCACTGATCGATCCCACACGGATCTCTCTTGCACCGCACGGAAAGAGGGAGACATGCGGGAAAACCGAACGCGGCGTTCAGCAGAAATGGATTCACGTCTGACGCAATATGACCGAGCATGGCAGGCGTCAAGATCGGTTGGTCCGTCGCATGCAAGTTCAGGTTCGATCCCGCTCGCCAGTCACGCTTCATCGGCTGGTTCCCGCCTTCGCCATGTCGGTTACGTCGATGCAGGGCGATCTGTACCTGACCCGGCGCGGGTTCAGGCGCGCCCTGCGCCAAGGCGAGACCGTCCGGATTCCCGCCTTCGAGCGCGTGGACCTGCAACTGTCCGGCGGTGTCTTCGTTCCCTCGATGTGCCGCCTGCAACTGTGCGTCCCGTCGTCCGTCGCGACATTGCCCCCACCTGAAAATGCGAAGGCCGCAGGCGCGAGCGGGGTTCTCTACCTCCGGGATCTGATTTCCGGCTGGGTCTTTCAGCATCCCGAGCAGGAATGGAGCGTCGCCGCCATGGCGAGCGCCCTGCAAATGACAAGGAAGGCGGTTCGCGCAACCCTGTTCATGCAGGGAGACGCGCTTACACAGCTGTGCAAAACGCAGCGGCTGATGAGAGCCTTGTTCGACTCCCTGCTGTGCAATTGGTCGGTGGCCGACTTGAAAGCGCGATTGGGTTGGCCGGATACCAGCGACCTGGAGGCGTCGTTCCAGGAATGGTTCGGCGTGTCGCTTCAGACCGTATCGCGACTTCGCGAGGACGCCTTCTGACGATCCGATGGATGCGGCCGGCGCAAGCGCCGGCCTCGGAGGCTTCCTCGCATTCAGCGCAGTGCCTGACCGCGTGTCTCCGGCATTCTCAGGAAGGTCAGCAACGTTATCGCCGCGCCGCAGCCGACATAGAGAAAGAACCACCCGTCCTTGCCGTGCGACGAGAGCCAGGTGAGCAGGTACGGCGTCGTTCCGCCAAGGAGGGCGATCACGATGTTGTAGGCAGAACCGATGCCCACCCCGCGCACTTGCGTATCGAACAGCTCGGCCATGATCGACGGTGCGATGGCGGCATACAACGCATAGGTAAATAACCCGAAGCACTCGATCAACAGCAGGGTGCCGAAGTCCGGCCCGACGCTCCGCGCTATCGGATACAGGAACATGAGGTTGGCAAGCGCATAGACGATAAGCTGTGGGCGACGGCCGAAGCGATCCGACAAAGCCCCGCACACCGGTAGCGCCAGCATGAACAGTGCGAGAGCGGCGGTGCTAGCCTGGAATGCGGTCTCGGGCGCCGCCCCACCCTTTCGCATGGCGTAGATGGGCAGATAGCTGACAAAGAAATAGAAGCTGAACGCGGGCAGCACGCTGGTTCCCATGAGGCAGAGCATCGATGCGCGATGGTGCCTCCAGACCCAGGACAAGGGCCTGCGCCGGACCTTGCCTTCCGATTTGAGCTTCTGGAACGCGGCGGTTTCCGCAACGCCGTGCCGGATCCAGAAGCCAAAGACGGAGCCACAGCCACCGATCAGGAATGGGATGCGCCAGCCGTAGGATTCCAGCGCTTCCTGGCTCATCCAGTGCGTCATGACCCAGGCCAGCCCGGAAGCCAGCAGCAGGCCGGCTGCGACGCTCACGAAGAGAAAGCTGCCGTAGAGCCCGCGCCTTGCCGGCGGCGCCGATTCGGTAAGATAGGTGGTGGCCGCGCCATACTCTCCCCCGACGGAAAGGCCCTGCACCATGCGGGCGATGGTCATCAGAAGGGGCGCCCATATACCGATCTGGTCGTGGGTCGGGAGCAGCGCCATGGCAAAGGACGAGCCGGCCATCATGATGATGCACAGGGTCAGGGCGGTGCGCCTGCCATATCGGTCCGAGAATGCGCCGATCACCCAGCCTCCCAGCGGCCGCATGAAGAAGCCGACGGCGAATACGGCGAACGTGGACAACAGCGCGGCGTTCGAGTCTCCGCTGGGAAAGAACTGCTTGCTGAAGTAGATCGCAAAGACCGTGTAGATTGACCAGTCGAACCATTCGACCGTATTGCCGATGCTCCCCGCAAAAATGGTGCGCGCGGCGGTCCAGCGGCTTGCGCTCGGCTCCCGATCGTCGAGGACGGTGGCCTCGACAGCCTTGACTTCCATGGAATGTCTCCGTGAGTTCGACGCCGCGCTGCATACGAAGCGCCGGCTCTTATCGACGAGTCCCGTGACGCCGGACCACGGGGATCAGATCGTCCGCGCCGGACCCCTGGTATTGTGTTTGTTCGCGGCCCTCGCTGGCCGCGACCCGGGATCTTCGCGCCTTTATCGAATCAAGCGATCGAGCTCGCGCTGGTCCAGTCGAAGCTCCTCATAATGGCGCCGCGCTGCTTCGAGCTTCGTGAACACGTCTTCGTGATGGGTAATGCGGCCTGCCTTGTCATAGTAGATATAGCCGGCAACCGCGTGGAACCACGTGATCATCTCGGGCACGTCGTTCGGCACGATAAGCGTATGCGTTTCCCCCGGGGGCTCCATGATGAACGAGCCCTCGGTGTACATCTCGTCGTGCTCCAGGTAAAACCACCGGCCCTTGATGACATAGGCGTGGACGGCGCCGAAATGCTTGTGACAGGACAGCACGCCAGATTTGCGTACTCGCAGCAGGTTCGCATAGTAGCCCTGGGTCACACCGAAGCACAACGGCAGGAAGTCCACGCCGTCGGCCTGGCGGATCCAGCGCGAGTCGTCGGCCGCGGCCACGTTGGCCATGAAGATGTCCGGACGAGCATCTCGCGGCAGCGGGTCGACGGCTGCCTCGATGCCATTGGGGTTATGAAATTCGCGCGAGTAGTGTTGCACTGCAATCTCCATGATCATCGTTATAAGGCGGACGCGCCGAACCGGCCGGATGGCGCGGCCACTCCTCTCGCCTAGCAAAAGGTATTGCCATTGTGTCGATCAGGAACTTGGCGAACCAGCACCGCGACGGAATATCGACTGTGACGCCATGGAACACGAGGCGCCCAGGGCTGTTCGCGATGATGCGTCTGCGGGGACTGCCCCGCCAGACGGGGGAGACAGCGGACGGCCAGCTCGAAGCCCGCATAGGGCCACGCGCTGGACGTACGACTAGACCCGCCCCACCTCCTCCGCTTTCGGGCTTTTCCTACGCCGGTGTGGCAGCGCGTTGCCGATAGAGGCCGGAGACCAGCACGACGACGAGCATGGCCGACGCCACCAGGAACAGCAGCCGATGATCGCCGCCGCTCGCATTGAACAGTCCGGAAAACGCATAGGCCGCGATCGCGAGGGCCGCAGCGGAAATCACACTGGCTCGCGTCCATGCGACGTTCTGGCGCGTGCCGTTATGCGGTACGAGTTCGTGTACTCGCGCCAGCACCAACGGCACCATGCCGGGAGCGAAGGTACCGACGATGATGGTCAGCACGCCGAGGGCAAGCAGGTTGCTCGTGGCATAAAGTCCGACAAAGACTACCGCCATGACGACCGTCACCAGGCGGACCGTGGTTTTCGGCCCGAAGCGGTCAGCCAGATAGCCGTACAGCGGAGGACCGGCAATGGCGCCAAGCCCATAGACGGCCCAATAGACCGACCCAAGATGCGTGCCCTTGCCAAGGCCGCGCGCGATGAAATCGACCAGAAACACCATGGGGGGCACAGCGGCGCCTGCCATCAGCGCGTACTGTCCATACAGCAGCCTGACTTCCGCGCCAAAACGAACGGCATGGGCCTTGCCCTGCGCGTGTCCCCCTGTCGTTGGCGTCAGCTTGCTTGCGGGCCACGCGAACCAGCTGGCCGCCGTCAGCAGCAGGGAGATCAGCCCCAGGCCGATCCAGGTCTGAGGCAGGCCGAACTGCAGCAGCACCGGGATGACCGTTCCGGACCCGGCGATACCCAGTCCGAGCCCGAGGAAGATGGCACCGCCGGCAGCGCCCTTTCTGGCGGGCGGCACGTGTGGAAGTATCGTTCCCGCGACCAGCACCATCACGACGCCGCCGGCGATCCCGGAGACAAAGCGCCATCCGAAGTACCACGCAAACGACAGCGGTACCGCACACGCGAAGAACGCCGCGCAAATCAGCACCATCATGGTTCGCAGCACATGCTCGTTGGCCAGGCGTGAAGCAATGGGCCGGCCGATCAGCGCGCCGAGAACGTATCCAGCCAGGTTGGCCGCGCCCAGGTACACGACCGCGGAGGGACTGAACCATTGCGCCTGGATCAATTCGGGAATCAGCGGCGTGAAGGCAAAGCGTGCGAGACCAATGCTCTCCAGGCTTGCGCAGAGGCCGGCGAATATGTATCGCCACAGCAGGAGGCGGTCAATCTTGGCTATTGGGACGGAGCTTGCAGTCATCGGGATTTCCCTGTGTGAGTCGAACGAGCGCAGGATGCGGACTATGTTTGACATTATTGTCAATCATATGCACCATAATGAAATTTGACGACTGTGTCAATGATGTGCTCCAATACCCCTGCAATACGCCGATACCGGCAAATGGAGGATGAAATGGCGGGAGTCCGTCAATTCGACGAGCACGAGGCACTGGAAAAGGCCCTGGCACTCTTCTGGCAACAGGGCTATACCCACACGACGATGCAGGATCTGGCCCAGGCCACCGGTGTGCAGCGCGGTTCGCTGTACCACGCCTACGGGGACAAGGAAACGCTGTTTCTGCGCGTGTTCGACCTGTATCGGGAGCGCTATGTGGGCGAGATGCTGCAGGCGCTGGAGAAGGCCGATGTCAAGGTCGCGTTGCGCGACTTCTTCGGTTACGCCATCAAGTCCATGACGAAGGGCATGCCGACGCGCGGGTGCCTGAGCACGAAAACTGCGGTGAGCACGGAAGCGCTCGRCGAGCCGATGCTGTCGGCGCTGCAGCGCCTGCTCGACGACATCGAGACCGCGCTACTGAAACGCCTTTCGCGGCCGGATGCGCAGGCCCGGCTCGCGCTGGAACCGCGTCAGGCGGCCCGCCTCATCGTGACGATGACGCGCGGGTTGGTGGTGATCGAACGGATCTATCGGGACGAGCGGCGTATGAAGGCGACGGCAGATCAGTTGATCGGCCTGCTGATCAGGCCGGAGTAGACATACCGCACGGAACGACGCGGACGTGCCGTTGGTTCGCCGGTCAGCGCGCCCAGGCCTGCTGCGCGATCTGCTTCTCCATGAAGTCGCAGAATGCCTTGACCCGGGGGCTGATGTGCTTGCGATTCGGATAGACCAGGTATAGCGGCTCCTTCGACGGCTCCTGGTATTCCTCGAGCACGGGTGTGAGTCTGCCCGCGCGCAAGTCATCCCCGATATGAAACTCCGCGAGCCGGGTGATCCCAAATCCGGCCAACGCCAGGTCGCGCGCGATTTCGCCCTGCGTCGTCTCTACCAGGCTTGCCGGCCTCACCCCATAGCGGGTGCCATCATCGCCCCGGAATTGCCAGACGTTCCAGTCACTGGCGAAGCTGAACGCGATGCAGGTGTGCCGTTCCAGATCGCCGGGCACCCTGGGCGTGCCATGCTCGGCGAGATAGCTGGGGGCTGCGCACACGATCCACCGGCTCGCACCGATCTTGCGGGCGACCCGCGACGAATTGGGCAGCGCGCCGCTGTGGATGGCGATGTCGATTCCCTTGTCGAACGCATCCTCATACTGGGGCCCGATGTGGAATTCGAGCGAGATGCCCGGATAGGCGCGCGTGAAGGCCGGCACCCATGGGACGATCTGATGCCGCGCAAAGGAAAGCATGGTATGGATGCGCACCTTGCCGCGAAGCGCTTCTCCCAGGGCTTCGCCATGCGCTTCGGCATTGGCCATCGCTTCGATCACCATTTCGGCACTGGGCAGGTAAGCGTTTCCCTCGTCGGTCAGTACAACCGACCGCCCGTGCCGGACGAACAGCCGCACCCCCACCCGCGCCTCCAGCCGTGCGACCAGCTTGCTGACGGCTGAAGGCGTAAGGCCGAGGTTTCGGGCCGCAGCGGAAAAGCTGCGGTTTCGGGCCGATTGGAGGAAGGCCAATAGTTCCGGGTAGTTGTCCAATTTCCAGATATCCCGCGTGCTCGTTGCTTCGTCTCGGCGTGGCAATTCCAGAGCGTCATGGTAGCGTTGCGGCCCCGCCGATGGAATGTCGGGKAGGGGTTGACCCTGATGTAGGACTCGCCCACGCGCGCGGCTTGCCAGCCTCGCGGCCGTTTGGTGACAGGATCCGGCCGCTCGCTCCCTTCTTGCGAGCGTCGCGGAAATCACGACGCGTGCAGACTGCGTGACGAAAGCATCTCCGTCAAGCCGCTGGAAGCCCCCGATCTGTTCCTCGCCTTCACAACTGCTATGCCGCCCCGCTTATGGTGTCCGGCAGCGGGCTCACGCAAACTAGGCACGCCGGAAAGGACCATCGCGTACGTCCTTCATCGGCTCATAACGAGATCGAACACGGAGACATGCCATCATGCAATACGCCCCACCTGCGGCTCTACAGGCGCCCGAGCTGGACCATGAGGCCAGGATTTTCCGCAAGCTGAACCTGCGCATCACGCCCTTCCTTTTCGTCTGCTATGTGGTCGCCTATCTCGACCGCATCAATATCGGCTTCGTCAAACTGCAGATGCAGGACAGCCTGCACTTGAGCGAGGCTGTCTATGGGCTCGGCGCGGGGATCTTCTTCATCGGCTACGTACTGTTCGAGGTACCGAGCAACCTGGTGTTGAAGCGCGTTGGCGCACGGCGCACGCTGTTCCGGATCATGGTGCTGTGGGGCATTGCCGGGTGCTGCATGGCGCTGGTCAAGACGCCGATGCAGTTCTATATCTGCCGCTTTCTGCTGGGGGTGTTCGAGGCAGGCTTCGTTCCCGGCGCCATCTACTACATCAATCGCTGGTATCCCAGCAGCCGCCGCGGGGCCGCGCTCGGTGTATTCCTGTCCGGCATTCCGATTGCCGGCATGGTTGGCGGACCGCTGTCGGGCCTTACGATGACCTATCTCGACGGCTTACTGGGCTGGGCGGGGTGGCAATGGACCTTCGTCGCACAGGCGCTACCGGCAATCGTGCTGGGCATCGCGGCGTTCTTCCTGCTCGACGACGAGATCCGCGACGCGCGTTGGCTCAGCGCGGCCGAGCGGGATGTGCTTCAGAGCCTGATGGCCAAGGAAGAGGCCGCCAACACCGCGCACGGCGCAGGCGCTGTCGAGCTGCGGGACATTCGTGTCTACCTGATGGCGATCGCATACATGGCCTTCATCTGCGGCACATACACGCTCAGCTTCTGGCTGCCCACCCTGCTCAAGAATGCCGGCGCGACCACCGCGATGCAAGTCGGCCTCTATTCGGCGATTCCGTTCGGCCTGGGCGCGATCGGCATGGTCCTGCTGTGCCGCAGGTCCGACCGCATGATGGAACGCCGCTGGCATACCGCGATGGCGGCCGTGGCTGGAGCGATCGCCCTCGCGCTTATTCCCTTCGCGCCCAATACGCTGGTCTTTTCCTGCCTGTTGCTGACCGTGGGCACCACCACGATCTACGGCACGGTACCGCTGTTCTGGGCCATGCCGACCGACTACCTCGCCGGCTTGCCGAGTGCCGCGGGTACGCTGGCCTTTATCAACAGTATCGGGTTGATCGGCGGATTCGTGAGCCCGATCGCCCTTGGTGCCATCAAGGACGCCACCGGCAGCCTCAACGGAGGCTTGTACGCCACCAGCGCCCTCCTCGTGCTCGGCGCCGTGCTGCTTGTCGCCAGCGTGTCGGAGCAACACCTGCGGCGGCGTACGTCAGCCCGATCGACGTGACCGTTCCGTCCACCCGCGTTGCGTCGCGCCATCGCCATGCAGACCGCTGTCGATGGCGTCTACCTGGAGGATCTCGATGTTGCACGGAACCTTTCGCTATCTTGCACTGGAGCGCGTGCATTACGGCAAGCCGGCGCGGCAGGCGGTCGCCGAGGAAGCCGAGGCCCGGCACGCGGCCCGGGTGGTGGTGGTCACCAGCCGAAGCCTGAATCGAAACACGACACTGGTCTCCGATGCCATTGCCGCGCTCGGAAGCCGGGTCGTACACGTCTTTGACGAATGTGTCGAGCACACTCCGCGCGAGTCGGCTCTGAAGCTTGCCGGTGTATTGCGCGACAACGGTGCGGACCTGGTCGTTACCATTGGCGGGGGAACCGCGATCGACACCGTAAAGGTGGCGCTGATCTGCCTGGCAGAGGAGGTGCGGTCAATCGAGTCGTTCGATCGGTGCCACGTGCGAGTCGACGCCGACGGCCGCCGCACCGTGCCGGATCTCGCTGCCCCGCCTTGCCGCCAGATTGCCGTGCCAACCACGCTGTCGGGCGCGGAGTTCAGCGATCTGGCAGGCTGCACCGACTTGCGCAGCGGCCAGAAACACCATTACACGGCGGGCCTGATCGGGCCGGCAGCCGTGATACTGGATCCCGCGATGACGCTCCATACCCCCGAATCGCTGTGGCTGTCCACCGGGATTCGCGCGCTCGATCACGCCATCGAATCGCTCTGCTCGATCGAGCCGCAGCCCCTGACGGACGCCACCAGCCTGCGCGGGGTGGAACTGCTGGCGCGCGGCCTGCCGCGCAGCCAGACCGCACCGGACGACCTTGACGCCCGCCTCGATTGCCAGTTGGCAGTCTGGCTCACCAGCACGGGGATCAATCGGGTCCCGTACGGCGCCAGTCACGGCATCGGCCATGTGCTCGGTGCCACGGCCGGGGTTCCGCACGGCATTACCTCGTGCGTGCTGTTGCCCGCGGTGCTCCGGTACAACGTTGAAGCCACGAGGACGGCCCAGCGGCAGCTGGCGCGTGCACTGGGGGATGAGCACGCGGAACCCGCCGCCCTGGTCGCCGCGCTTGTCGCCGGGCTCGGATTGCCTGCACGGCTTCGGGACGTCAACGTGCGCCGGGACCAGTTCGCCGATATTGCCGCGAAGGCGCTGCGGAATCCGTGGGTACGCACCAACCCTCGCCCCATCGATCGTCCGGAGCACGTGATGGAGATCCTGGAAGCCGCCTGGTAAGAGACGCCAGCAAGCGCTCGCCCATGCCTGAAACCGCCATGCCAGACACAAGTTCGCCGCCGTGGCGCGCGCACGGGACACCAATCGGGTCCCGCATCGGCCGCACGGCTAGCGGGCGAGCACGACGTCGGCCAGCGCCGGCGCGCGGCCGCCCTGCCCGACGCTCTGTCCAAGCACGCCGAACAGGTCCTTGGGGTCGGCCTGGCCCGGCACCAGCTCGAGCGTCTGGCCCAGCCCGAGCGCCTCGGCGCTGTCGCGCAGATAGCGCAGCGCCGAGTAGTCCTCGAGCGCGAATCCCACCGAATCGAATACCGTGAGTTCGCTCGCATCGAGGCGACCCGGCGCGTGCCCAGCCAGCACGCGCCACAGCTCGGTCACGGGGAAGTCGGCGGACATCTGCTGGCAATCGCCTTCGATGCGGCTCTGGGGCTCGTACTCGACGAACACGCTGGCGTGCCACAGTACGTCCGGATGCAGCTCCGTCTTGCCGGGGCAATCGCCGCCGACCGCGTTCAGATGCATCCCGGGCGCGAGCATTCCGGGCGTGATGATGGTGGCGTAGGCCTTGTCGGCGGTCACCGTGGTGACGATGTCGGCGCCGCGCACGGCATCCGCCGTATCGGCGCACGGCACCACCGTCAGTCCCGGCGCCACGCGCAGGTTGCGGATCAGCTTGCGCGTCGCGCCGGCATCGATGTCGAACACGCGCACGGTATTGATGCCAAGCAGGTGGTGGAAGGCCAGGGCCTGGAATTCGGCCTGCGCGCCGTTGCCGATCAGCGCCATGGTGGTGGCGTCCCTGCGCGCCAGCCGGCGCGCGGCCACCACCGAGGTGGCGGCGGTACGCAGCGCCGTGGTCAGCGTCAGCTCCGACAGCAGCAGCGGCGCGCCCGTGGACACCTCGGCCAGCGTGCCGAACGCCATCACGGTGGGCAGGCCGTCGGCGGTGTTGGCCGGGTGGCCGTTGACGTATTTGAAGCTGTAGAGGCTCGCATCGGCGATCGGCATCAGTTCAATCACGCCGCGAGCGGAATGGCTCGCCAGCCGCGCGGTCTTGTCGAAGGCTTCCCAGCGCAGGAAATCCTCTTCGATATAGCGGGCCATTTGCCGCAGTACCTGCGGCAGGCCCTGGATCGCCACGATGCGGGACACGTCGGAGGGTGAGAGAAAACGGGTCATGGTCTGGTCCTTCGTAGAGGTTGAAAACCGGGGACCATTGTTGCAGCGGCGCCCGTCAGGCAGAAGCCGCTGTTTCGCCTGAAAACGCGGGGTTTCTGACGCTTTGCCAGTTGCCGCTGACGGACTTCGCAATCGCGCGCGGGCAATCGCTCAGCAACGCGTCTTGTAGGTCTGCAGGTGGATGCTGGTCTCGGTATCGCGGATCCCGCTGATCAAACGCACGCGCTCCAGCACTCCGGCGAGGTCATGCAGGGCCGACGCGCGCAGCTCGGCCAGCAGGTCCCAGCGGCCATTGGTATCGTGCAGCGACACCACACCAGGCTCGCCGAGCAGGCGCGCGATGACCTCGCGGGTCCGGTTGCCTTCCACGGCAATGGACATCCAGGCGCTGATGTCATGGGGATCGACATCGGGACGCAGCTGCACGGTGTAGCCGGCGATGATGCCGTCCTTCTCGAGCCGTGCGATACGGTTGCCGACGGTGCCCCTCGACACGCCCAGGCGGTGCGCAAGCGTGGCAAGGGTCTCGCGCGCATTGGCACGCAGCATGGCCAGCAGACGTTGATCGATTTCGTCGAGCTGCATGGTGACGACCGCAAGGTTGGGGATGGCGCGGCGGGGCGCATCACCACGCCGCGCGCAGGCTGTTATTCCAGGCGGATGTGCGCCGACCGGATAATGCGTGCGTTCTCCGCCGACTCGGCGGCGATGCCCTGTACGAACGCGGCGGTGGTCCCGCCGGTCGGGACATTGCCCATCTCCAGCAGCTGCTTGCGCACGTCGGGCTCGGCCAGCAGCTTGTTGATCTCGGCATTGAGCCGCTGCACGACCGGCGCCGGCGTGCGGGCGGGCGCGAACACGCCCAGCACCGACGAGCGGTTGGCCTGCGCGAAGCCGAGCTCGGCCAGCGTCGGCACATTGGGCAGCGACTCGAGGCGGGCGGCGGCGCCCACCGCCAGCGGTCGCAGCTTGCCTGCGCGCACCTGCTGCAGCAGCGTCTGGCTGACGTTGATCGACACCATCTCCAGCTGCCCCCCATGGCGTCGTTGAACTGCTGGCCCGAGCCCTTATACGGGATGTGCGTGATGTCGACGCCCGCGGCGAGCTTCACCTGTTCCAGCATGATCTGTCCCAGCGAGCCCTGCCCCGAGGTGGACCACCGGATCTCGCCCGGGTGCGCCTTCGCCCGGGCCAGCAGCGCGCGGAAATCCGCGGCCTTGTTGACCGGCGTGGCGAGCAACACCACGGGCGAATACGCGATGCTGGCCACCGGCTGGACCTCGTGTACCGGGTCGAACGGCATCTTGCTCAGATGCGGCGTCAGCGTCAGCGTGCTGATCGTCGTAATCCCAATGGTGTAGCCGTCGGGCGCGGCCTTGGCGATCGCGTCCATGCCGATCAGCCCCGCCGCGCCGGCGCGGTTGTCGATCACCACCGCGGTGCCCAGCCGCGGCCCGAGGCGATCGCCGATCAAGCGGGCGATGGCATCGGTCACGCCGCCCGCCGGATAGGGCACGATCACCCGGATCGGCTTGCCTCCGGGCCACGCCGGTTGCGCCAGCGCACCGAGCGGAAGCAGCGCGCCCAGACCGAGCGCGGCCAGTGCGCGGCGTCGTCGAAGCATGATCGTCATGTTGGTCTCCATTATCGTGGTCGTTGTGATGCGGGTCAGTGGTGCAGATCGGTCCGGACAGCTCACGCGCTCAGCAGATAGCCGCTGCGGATCGGCCCATGGCCAGCGATGCGCGCCAGCGGCTCGCCGTGGCGCGCGAATCGGATGTCGCGGCCCATGAAGAACATGCCGCCGGTCTGCGGCGCGATTGGCGTGCGCACGCCGGCGATCGGGTCGACGATCTCCATGACGGTCTGCCCCGCGCGCACCTCCGTGCCGGGCTGCGCGTGATAGACCACCACGCCGGCCGTGGGCGCATACAGATATTCGCTGCCGGCCAGCGGCGTGGCCGGATACGGCAACGGCGGCAGTGGCGGCGCCTCGCCGGCGATCGCGCCGTAGTACGTGAGGTAGTCGAGGATGGCCTGGGCATCGCGGGTCGCCAGTTCCCACGACACATCGCGCTGCCCGCGGTGTTCGATGGTGGTGGCGAGGCTGCCATGCGGAATCGGGAAGCGTTCGCCGAAATGCTGCTGCAAGCGATACCACGTGTAGCTGAACGCCTCGTCGAACGACTGTCCGCCGGCATCGAGCGCGAGCAGGCTGGCCTTGGCACCCAGATAGCGCGCCAGCGGCTCGACCTCATCCCAGATTGCCTCGCCGGTGTAGACATGCATCGGCGACTCGCGCGAGCAGTGCAGATCGAGCACGACAACGGCGTCGTGGGCCAGCCGCATCAGCGTCCGGTGCAGCGATGCGACCGGACTGGCCGGCGTGAGCGCGTCAAGCGCATCGGCCATCGCCGCGCGGATGATCCCCGCATTGCGCGCCGCGTCGCCGCCCAGCCTGCCGTCGATGGCGGCGGCGATGGTCTCATGGAGCATCGGAAAGCCGCGGTTGAAGTTCTGGCCGCCGCCGAGTTCGAAGCGGCCCACCGGGCTGCCCAGCACGTTCTGTCCGAGGCCGAGCGGATTGGCGAGCGGCACCAGCGTGATCGCGGCCAGCAGCCGGCCGGCACGCTCCAGTTCGCGCAAGCGCTGCTGCAATACCACGGCCACCAGCATGCCGGGTATCTCGTCGGCGTGCAGTCCGGCCTGGATGTAGATGCGGCGTGGGGCCCCGTCGGGGCCGAAGCGGTGGCTGGTCAGTTCGATACGGGTGCCCGGGGTGGCGGACAACAATGGATGGACGTTGGTCTGCATGCCTTGATCGCCCTGTTCGCCTATTCGGCCTCGATGCCGGCGCGCCTGACCAGCGCCTGCACCCGCGGGATTTCATGCTTCAGGCGTGCGTCGAAATCGGCGACGCTGCCGGTCAGCGCTTCGGTGCCGCTGTCGGCGAGGCGCTTGCGCACGGCCGGGCTGCTCATGACCTGATTGATGGCGGCATTGAACTTCGCGACGATCGCCGGCGGCATGTTGGGCGGCCCGACGATTCCATTCCACGAAATCGACTCGAAGCCCGGGTAGCCCTGCTCCGCCACGGTGGGCACATCGGGCAGCGCCGGCAGGCGCCGGGCGCTGGTCACGGCGAGCGCACGCAGCTTGCCCTGGCGAATCAGCGACAGGGTCGGGCCTGCCGCGTCGAAGTGAGTCATCAGGTCGCCGCCAAGCAGCGCCGGCACCGCCTGGCTGGTGCCCTTGTACGGCACGTGCAGCATGTCGATATTGGCGGTGGCCTTCAGCATCTCGCCGGACAGGTGCGCCAGCGAGCCGACCCCGTAGGAGCCGTAGGTCACCTTGCCCGGATTCGCCTTGGCGTAGCGGATCATCTCGGGCAGCGTCTTGAACGGGGCCGACGGGCTGGCAAGCAGCACGTTGGGCGTGGCGGACAACAGGCCGATGCGGGTGAATGCGTCCGGGTCATAGCTGAGCTTCTTCTGCGTGAACCGGTTGGTGATCAGCGGCGCGAAGCCGCTGAGCATCACCGAGTAGCCATCCGGCGGGGACTGCAGCACGTTGATGCTGGCAATGGCGGCGGATCCGCCCGGCTTGTTGTCGATCACGAAGGGCACGCCAAGCGCCTTCTCGAACTCCGGGGCCAGCATCCGCGCGAGGCCGTCGGCGAGCCCTCCGGCGGGAAACGGCACCACCAGGCGGATCGGCTGGGTCGGCCACGGCTTTGCCCTGCCCTCCTGCGCCAGCGCGGGTCCGGCAACGGTCGACATCACGATGGCGCATAGCGCCGCATATAGCGATTTCATGGGAGTCCGAGTGGGTTGGAATTGGTCGTGGCGACGTACGCCGCTTACAGCCCGATGGCGCAGCCGTCCTTGCGGTGGTCCGATGCGCCGGTCAGCACGCTGTGTTCCCAGTCGATGCGGATCACCTGCGCACCGCCGATCGGCCGGGTACGGTCCCTGATCTCGAAGCCCCGGGCACGCAGTTCGGCAATCACCGCCGGCGGCACGGTACGTTCGACTTCAACGGCATTGCTCCCAGGGGTCGGAAACACCCGTGGCAACGAAACCGCGTCCTGCAGGTCCATGCCGTAATCGAGCACCTTCGACAACAGGTGCGCGTGCCCCATGGCCTGGTAATGGCCGCCCATCACGCCGAAGCTGAGCGCGGCCTTGCCGTCGCGCGTGGCCATTCCCGGGATGATGGTGTGCAGCGGTCGCTTGCGCGGCGCGATGACATTGGGATGCCCCTCGAACAGCGAAAAGCTCTGGCCGCGGTTATGCAGCAGGATTCCCGTGGTCGGCGTCATGATGCCGCTGCCGAAGCCGTAGAACAGCGAGTTGATGAAGCTGGCGCAGTTGCGGTCCTTGTCGACCACGGTGATGTAAACCGTGTCGAGGTGCTCGGGCATGCCGACGACCGGCGCTACCTCGCTGGCCCGGCGTGGGTCGATGCGGGCCCGCAGTTCGTCCGCATACTCGGGGGACAGCAGCCGCTCGACATCGACGGGGCTGAAGTCCGGGTCGCACAGCACCTCGTCGCGGGCGGCATAGGCAAGCCGGGTGGCCTCGATTTCCAGATGCAGGCGGTCGGTTGACAGGGGATCGCCTTCGGCGGGGAAGCCGGACAGGATGTTCAGGATCAGCAGCGCGATCACACCCTGGCCGTTGGGCGGGCACTCGTGGATGTCGTAGCCACGGAAGCGGGTCCGGATCGGCGTGACATACTCGCCGCGGTATTCGGCGAAGTCGGCTTCGGTATGAAAGCCGCCGAGCGATTGCAGATAGCGGACGGTTTCCTCGGCGATCGCGCCGCGGTAAAAGGCGTCGCGCCCTTCGCGGCCGATGCGCCGCAGCGTCGCGGCCAGCTCGGGCTGACGATGCACGGTCCCCGCGCGCGGCGCCTTGCCGCCCGGCAACATCACGCGCGCCGCGTGTTCATTGCGCAGCATCAACGGCTCGCCCAGTGCCCAGTCGCGCGCCACGCGCGGGGTAATGGCGTAGCCTTCCTCGGCATGGCGGATCGCCGGCTTCAGTACGTCAGCGAGCGGCATCGAGCCGTGGTCGCGGATCAGCCGATCCCATGCGTCGATCGCGCCCGGCACCGTGATGCCGTGCGGGGTTGGCCGCATCAGCGAGGTCACGCCCTTTTCCTTGAGCGCGGCCGGGCTGATGCCGGACGGCGCCCAGCCGCTGCCGTTATACGCCACCACGTCGGCAGCGCCGCCCTTCGCATAAAGCGCGAAGCAATCGCCGCCGATGCCGGTCGAGCCGGGTTCGACCACGCATTGCACCGCGCACGCCGCCACGGCCGCATCCATCGCGTTGCCGCCGCCATCGAGCACCTGTATCGCCGCCATCGTCGAGGCGGGATGCGAGGTGGCCGCCATGCCGTTGCGCGCCATCACGGACGAGCGTCCGGGGCTTTCGAAGTCCTGCATTCTCATGGGAAAGGGTCTTTCGGGAAGTAAAGGGGTGGCGAGACGAAGCCGGGGCCGTATCCGTATCCAAACCGGTAACGCGCCCGTGTCGGCTGCGATTTCTGGCTAT
This sequence comes from Cupriavidus gilardii J11, assembly GCF_007829435.1. GTDB lineage: Bacteria > Pseudomonadota > Gammaproteobacteria > Burkholderiales > Burkholderiaceae > Cupriavidus > Cupriavidus gilardii_D. Next base: position 42,131 of record NZ_VLJN01000017.1, on the reverse strand, counting down.
TTTCTTGGGGATTCCCGGGGAGAGCGTGGCTACGCTGTCTCTCTATCGGAGAAATTGGATCCAATATACAGTGTGACAGCGCGGGCTGCAAGCGTGGCGTGCGACATCGAAATCTGGGAGAATCCGCCGGCCATGACAGACCAGAGCCTGCCTTCCTCCAACCCCTCCCGCACCCGCGGCCTCGTGCGGTCCACCATCGTCGAGATGGTGGCGGCCGATCTGCGCCGCCGCATCCTGTCCGGCCAGCTCGCGCCGGGTACTCCGCTGCGCCAGGAAGCGCTGGCCGAAGAGCTTGGTGTCAGCCGCATCCCGCTGCGCGAGGCAATCCGGCTGTTGAGCTCCGAGGGTCTGGTGGACCTGCGGCCGCACCGTGGCGCCTACGTGACGCCGCTATCGATGGAGGAAGTGAGGGAGTTTTTCGATCTGCGCGTGCAGCTCGAACCTTGGCTGCTGCGGCTGGCCGTGCCGCATCTGACAGAAGTCGAGCTGAAGCAGGCCGAGGCGCTGGTCGACATCATGGACGACGCGGCGGCCGACGAATGGAGCCGCCTCAACTGGCGCTTCCATGAAACGCTGTACCGTCCCGCGAACCGGCCGTTCGCGCTGAATATCGTGCGTACGTTGCACGAAAAGTCGGAGCGCTACCTGAACCACCGCACCATCAGCGTACCGCAGCGCATCCAGGCCAGGCGCGAGCATATGGAGCTGGTTGCGCTGTGCCGGCGCGGCGATGCGGACGCCGCCGCGCAGGCACTCGATCGGCATATCGCCGACACCACCAGCCAGGTGATCATGCTGAAGGGAGAGGACTGAGCCCGGCGGCGCCAGCTTCAGCGCTCCGCCATCCTCGCCATCATCCTGTCGATCTGCTCCGGCGCAATGCCGGCCTCACGCAGGACTTCCTCGGTGTGTTGGCCCAGCGCGGGCGCCGGACGGCGGATGCGCGTGGGTGTCCGCGCGAAACGCGTGGTCGGGCGGATTTCACGGATAGGCCCGACGGTCGGATGTACCGACTCCTCGAACATGCCGACCGCCCGCAGGTGCGGATGGTCCGGCAGCTCCGCCAGTTGGTAGATCGGCGTGGCGGGGATATCCAGGCGAGCGCACAGCGCCATCCATTGCGCGGTCGTCCGCAGCGGCGCCAGTTCGGCCAGATGGCCGTACAACGCGCGGATATTGGCATTGCGTTCCCGCCGGCTGGCGATGTTGTAGCGCTCGGCCAGATCGTCGCGCCCCATTTCCCGGAAAAAGGCTTTCCAGTGGCGCTCGGTGTACGGCAACATGCTCATCCAGCCATCGGCCGTCCGCACGGGCTTGCGGCCGCCCTCGAGCAGCCGAGCATAGCCGGCCTTCGCCTGCGACCCGGGAAACATCATGCCGCCCATGTGCTCGGTCAGCACGAAGGCGGCCATGGTTTCCAGCATGGGCACTTCCACGTACTGGCCGACGCCATGACGCTCCCGATGGAACAGTGCGGCCATTACCGCGTTTGCCACCGCCAGGCCGGTGGTTTTGTCCGCGATCAGGCTCGGCAGGTAATCGGGCTGCTGCCCGGCCGCGCAACCCGCGCCAACCAGCCCGCAGGCCGCCTGGATGATGTCGTCGAAGGCGGGCTTGTCGCGGTCGGGGCCATCCTGGCCGAAGCCGGTTGCCGCGCAATAGACAATATCCGGGTTCAGCCGCGCCACCGCGTCATAACCGAGGCCAAGCCGCTCGATCGCCACCACGCGCATGTTGTGGACGAGCACGTCGACACCGGGAATCAGGGCATGCAGGGCGTCGATGCCGTCCTGGTGCTTCAGGTCCAGCACCACCGAGCGCTTGTTGCGGTTCAGCGCAAGGTAGATCGAGCTCATGCCGGCGTGCTCGACCACGCCGTTGGATCGCATCAGGTCCCCTTCCGGCGCTTCCACCTTGATGACGTCGGCGCCCATGTCGGCGAGCACCTGCGTGCCCATCGGTCCCAGCACCACCGAGGAGAGGTCGAGGACCCTGACGCCGTGCAACGGTCCCTCATGAACCGGCACATCGTGCCGGTCCACGCCCTGCCTTGCTTTACTTGCTTCCACTGACTTCGCTCCTGGCTCGTTTGATTGGGGGCCGCGATCAGCGGCGATGGAATTCAGGCAAGCGCCGCTCGGCCATCGCGCGCACGCCCTCGCGGAAATCCTCGGTGCGGAATTGCGTCAACTGCACGGCCAACTCGTGCCGGTTCGCCACTTCGATGCGGTCGGCGAGTCCGGAGCGCAGCGCGGCACGCGTGCTTTCCACCGCGAGCGGGGCCGAAGCGGCGATCTCCCCGGCGAGCGCCCACGCACGCTCCAGCACCGCGGGCTGCTCCACGAGTTCGTCGGCCAGCCCCATCTGCACAGCCGTGGCCCCATCGATGCGGCGGCCGGTGTAGAACAGCAGCGCCGCGTGCTGTTCGCCGATGAGGCGGGGCAGCGTCAGGGTCAGCCCGAAGCCGGGATGGAAGCCGAGCCGGTTGAAATTGACGCTGAAGCGCGCCTCGGGGCAGGTCACCCGGAAATCCGCCACCAGCGCCAGCCCCACGCCGGCCCCGACGGCCGCGCCGTGCACGGCCGCCACGATCGGCTTGCGGGTACGGAACAGCCGCATCGCGTGGCGGTAGAACGGCGAGGGGTCGCGCTTGATGCCGGTGTCCTGCGCATTGAAATTCGCGCCGGCGCAGAACGACCTGCCCTCGGACGCCAGCACCACCGCACGGCAACCGTCGTCGGCATCGAGCGCTTCGAGCGCATCGGCCAACGCCGCCATGGTGGGCGGGTCAACGTGGTTATGCGGCGGGCGGCATAGCGTGACGGCCGCAACATTGCCGCGCCGACTGACGCGCACCGCGTCGCCGGACGCGGCGGAAAGCGACGATGGGGACGATGGGGAAGATTCGGTTGACATGCGTTCCTCGCGGTTTGGGCACTCCCGTTATCGCCATGGCCTTAGGGGAAAGTGCCGGTGGCGGTCGGGTACGTTGCTCTGGATAATCGGTTATGCCTGAATCAATATGACTAGCAGTGGCCTGTTCCCCCATGAGCCGAGGTGAAAACCCCATCGCCGATTCCATCCCGCTGGCAGCGGACTCGCGCCGCCTGCCTCTGGCGGAACTGCGACAGAAGGACCTGAACCTGCTGGTGGTGCTGGCCGCCCTGCTGGAAACGCACAGCGTCAGCGAAGCCGCGCGCCGCCTTGACAGCAGCCAGCCCTCCACCAGCCGCATGCTGGAACGGTTGCGCGAGGAATTCGGCGATCCGCTGCTGATCAAGAGCGCGTTGAAGATGCTGCCCACGCGGCGCGCGCAGGAACTGCAGCCGGCGCTGGAAACGGTGCTGCGGACCATCGAGAGCCTCTACACGCAGATCGAGCACTACGATCCCGCGCAGGAGACCGGTTCCTACGCGATCGGCATCAATGACGCGTTGCAGGCCCTGATCGCACCGGCCTTCCTTGCCGAACTGAGGCGCGTGGCGCCGCGCGCGCGGGTCCGGCTGCATCCGGTGCCACTGCCCAGCGGGCTCAGTGCCATGACCAGCGGCGCGATCGACGTGATGGTGGCCTTCTACCCGGTGGAATCGGAGGCGCTGCGTTCCGAGCTGCTGTTCCACGCGCAGTTCGGCTGCCTGTGCGCGGCCGGCAACGAGCGCCTCGGCGAAGCGCCCGGCGCGGCCGAGCTTGCCGCGCTGCCGTGCCTGGATATTTCGCAGTTCGGCATCATCACCCGCATGGTCGACCGCTACTTCGCCAGCCACGGCCAGCAGCGCAATATCGCGTGCACCATGACCAGCTATCTGGCGGTCGCCGATGCCATCACGGGCACCGACCTGTATGCCATGGTGCCGCGCTATCTCGCGCCGATACTGTGCCGCCATCCGGGCGTGCGCTTCGTGCCGATCGACGATCCGGCCCTCGCCGTGCCCGTGCACCTGTGCTGGCATAACAACGTGCATGCGCATCCCTTTGTGTCGCTGCTGCGCTCGATGCTGGCGTCGGTGGCGCGCGGCCTGGCGGTATAGGGCCGCCGTCGCGGCCCGGCCCCCGGCCATGCTCATTCCGCGTGAATGCCGGCCGCGGCCGCCACGCGCCGGAAGCGGTCGATCTCGGCCTGCTGGAACGCCCGCATCTCGCGCGGTGGGTACGGCATCAGGTCGCTGCCCTTGGCCTGCATGAAGGCCAGCGATTCGGGCGTCTTCAGAATGCGCTGCATGGCGCCGGCGAGCTTGTCGGTGATGTCGTCCGGCGTCCCGGCACGCACATAGAACGAGACCCAGCTGTACTGCTTGTAATCGGGATAGCCAAGCTCCCGGACGGTGGGCACATCGGGCATGTCGTGGTGCCGCTGTTCCCCCGATACCGCCAGCGCACGCAGCTTGCCCTGGCGGATCAGCGTGAGGGCGCCGCCCGTATCGACCAGCGCCAGCTGCAGCTGCTTGCCCATGATATCGGTCATGATCTGCGCCTGGCCCTTGTACGGGACATTGACGAAGCGCACCCCGGCAAGGTTGGCGAACCAGGCGGCGGCCAGCTGATAGCCCGCGGAATAGGTGGCGACCGGCAGGCCGTTGCCTTGCCGCGCCGCGGCCACCACATCGGCCATCGACTTCAGCGGCGAATCGGGCGCGGTGATGAAGACGTTCATGTTCCGGCTCAGGCCCGCTACCGGCTTCAGGTCGTTCAGCGGGTCGTACGGCAGGTTCTTCATCACGATCGGATTGACCGACATGGGGGAATTGCTGGCCAGCAGAATGGTGTAGCCGTCGGCCGGCGCGTTCTTGAGCGCCTGGATGCCGATCACGCCGTTCGCACCGGGGCGGTTCTCCACCACCACCGATTGGCCAAGCAGCTTGCCCAGCGCTTCGCCGTAGTAGCGCGCCGACGAGTCGGAGCCGCTTCCCGAGGTGAATGGCACGATCACGCGGATCGGCCGCGATGGAAAATCGGCGGCCGATTCGGCCGCGCGCGCCGCCGGAACGGCGCCAAGCAGTATTACGCCCGCGAGCAGGCTTGCCAGTGGTCGCATGGTGTCTCCTGTTTGTTTTGTCGGGGCTGGCGGCGCGGCGTCAGTCGGCCGCCGTGCCGGTAATGTCGGGCCACAGTGCGGCGCCGCCGCGGCGGATCGCGCGCGCGCCGATCGCCCGCGACCAGTGCGCCTCGTTCCCGTATTCCGCACGCCAGCTCCACAGCCGGCGCGTGGCGAAATGCAGGCTGTGCTCGTAGGTGAAGCCGATGGCGCCGTGCACCTGGTGCGCAATGGCGGCAACGCGGCCCGCGGCATGGCCGCAAATGACCTTCGCCACCATCGCCTGCCACAGCCAGCGCGGTTCGGCCATCGCGGCGCAGGCGCCGGCCACCGCCATCCGCGCCGCAACCACTTCGTTGGCCAGCACGGCCAGCTGTTGCTGAATGGCCTGGAACTTGCCGATCGGCCGGCCGAACTGGATACGTTCGCTGGCGTATTGCACGGTCTGCTCCAGCACGCGCTCCAGCGCGCCGGCCATCTGGATCGAGCGCGCCAGGGCACCGAGGGCGCGCGGCGCGTCATCGTCCGCCAGCATGTGCCCCGCGTCCGGCACCGCCGCGCCGACAGCCGTCGCCGCATCGAAGCGCAGCGTGTCGCGCGGCTCGCCCGCGAGATTGCTGTTCACGTCGATCGCCGCGCCGGCCGTGGATAGCAGCAGCCACGCCTTGCCGCCGCTTCCGCCGGCAACGTCCGCGCGCACCACGATATAGCCGGCATGCCGGCCCCACGGCGCGCTGACGGCGCCGTCGAAGCGCCATTGGCCACCGTCCACGCGGGCACTGGCGCCGTCCCCCGCCTCGGCGAGCGTCAGCACGCCCTCGGGCATGGGCATCGACAATTGCGTCAGTAGCCAGCCGCACAGGGCCGTCTCGACAAACGGCAGCGGCGCCAGTGAGCGGCTCGCCGCCAGCAGCGCGGGCAGCGCTTCCTGCCAGCTCGCTTCGGCGCCGCCCGCGTCCTCGGCGGCGAACAGGCGTGGCAGGCCGCTGGCCTCCACCGTCTCCCACAGGGATCCGGACCATTCGCCGCGCTCGGCCGCTTCGATCCGGGCCACCGTGACTTCGTTACCGAACAGCCGTTGCGCGCTGTCGGCCAGCATTTGTTCGAGTTCGCTCATCGGATTCCCAACCCCCTGGCAATGATCCCGCGCAGGATTTCGCGCGTGCCGCCGCGCAGCGAGAACGACGGCACGGCCTGTGTGAGGTAGCAGTGCGTGGCGACGAAAGGCCCGTCGCCCGGCTGCAAGGCATGGTCGAACAACTGGTGCGCGACCTCGGGAATGCGTTGCTCGAACAGCGCGCCAAGGTCCTTGACGTTGGCGGCGGCCAGTTGCGGGTTCTCGCCGCGATGGAGCATCGCCGCGATGCCGCGCGACATCTGGCGCAGCGTGGCCAGCTCGGCGATCAGGTGCCCGAGTTCAACCGCATGGCGCGAATCGTCGGCATCCGCGTGCTCGACCATCTGCGCAAGCAGCGCGTAGCTGCTGAGGTAGCGCTCGGGTCCGCTGCGTTCGAACGTCAGCTCGGCCGTGACCTGCGCCCATCCTTCGCCTTCCTTGCCGATCAGCCTGTTCGCCGGCACGAAGACGTTGTCGAACACCACTTCGTTGAAGCCCTCGTCGCCCGCCAGATTGCGGATCGGCCGCACCTGCAGGCCGTCGGACTTCATGTCGACCAGGAACTGGGACAGGCCCTGATGCTTGTCACCGGCATTGCGATCGGTGCGTACCAGCGCGATCATGTATTGCGAGCGCTGCGCGTTGGAGGTCCACAGCTTGGTGCCATTGATCACCCAGCCGCCATCGACGCGATCGGCGCGCGTGCGGATCGAGGCCAGGTCCGAACCCGAGTCGGGCTCGCTCATGCCGATGCAGAAGCGCAGTTCGCCACGGCAGATGCGCGGCACGATCTCCCGCGCCACCTCTGGATCGGCATAGCGCATCAGCAGGGGACCGCTCTGGCGCTCGGCCACCCAGTGTCCGCCGACCGGCGCGCCGGCCGCCAGCAGCTCTTCCAGCACGACATAGCGTTCGAGCATCGATCGCTCGCCGCCGCCAAAGGACTTCGGCCACGTCATGCCGATCCACCCCTGCTCGCCCAGCGCACGGCTGAAGTCGGGATCGTAGCCGGACCAGCTTCTGGCGCGCAGCGGCGCGGGCCGGTCGGGGATGGTGCGGGCGAGGAATTCGCGCACCTGCTGGCGCAGCGGCGCAAGATCGCCGTCGGGCGCCGCGGGTTGAATGACAAGTCTGCTGGCGGTCTCCACGCCCTCTCCTGTGTGTCGTGCGGTTGGTCGGTGCGGCAAGTCGTCGGGGATCGCCGCGGGTACGGCGAAGTCCGAATCAGCTTAGTTGCCGCCAGGCGCCGCCATCCATCGCAGCGACGGCATAACGGTAATCCGGCCATCGGATCGGTGCCCCGCGCGGACCACGCCTGGTCCGCGACGGCAAGGCGGCGCAAGGCCGCGCGAGCTGGCCGCACAGGCCCATACCCGCGTGCGCATAGTCGTTATGCCGGAGATAGAATTGCGAGCCGCCGAGGCCACGTCATACGCTGCAGGCTCCATTCCAATCAGGGCGGGACACACCGCCCCTCAGGAGACAAGCCCATGCGTTTTCCGCTGCGTCCGCCCCTGCACGCCATGGTTTGTGCGCTGCTGTGCCTGCCGGCGCTGGCGATGGCCGATGCCGCCACCTATCCCAGCCGCCCCGTGAAAATCATCGTATCCTTCCCGCCCGGCACCGGGTCGGACGGTTCCGCACGCTTCCTCGCGCAGAAACTGGAGGCGCGCCTGGGACAGCCCTTCGTGGTCGAGAATCGCCCCGGCGCCAACAGCTTCATCGCGGCGCAGACCGTGGCCCGCGCCGAGCCGGACGGCTATACGCTGTTCGTGGCAAGCAACTCGCCGATGGCAACCAACGTGGCGCAGTTCAAGTCCTTGCCCTATGACCCCGTGAAGGACTTCGCGCCTGTCGCGCGCCTGTACTATGGCGCGATGGTGCTGTCCGTGCCGGCCAGCTCCCCCTATCGCACGGTGCGTGATCTGGTCGAGGCGGCGAAGGCAAATCCGGGCAAGCTCAGCTACGGCTCCGGATCGGCCTCCTACCAGATCGCGACCGAACTCTTCCTCAGGCAGGCGGGAGCGAAGGCGGTAGCGATTCCGTACAAGGGCGCGGCCCCGGCCATGGCGGACCTTGCCGGAGGGCAGGTCGACTTTGCGATGTCCGACTACACGGCGGCCGCGGGGCTCGCCCAGGCCGGCAAGACGAGAATCCTGGCGGTGGCCGGCGACAAGCGCCTGTCGGTACAGCCGAACGTGCCGACCCTGCAGGAAGTCGGCTTCAAGGATTACTACATGGTCAACTGGGTGTCGCTGTTCGCGCCGGCGAAGACCCCGGCCGACATCGTGGCCAAGCTCGGCAAGGCGGCGGTGGAGATCTTCAACAGCAAGGACGCGGAGGAGTTCATCGGCCGCACCAATGGCCAGATCTTCGCTGGCGGGCCGGAAGTGCTACGCAAGTTCCAGCTGGACGAAATCAAGCGCTGGTCGGCGGCGGCGACACTGGCGGGGATTCCGAAGCAATAGCACCGCTCCCCTCTCCCGCCTGCGGGAGAGGGGCGGGGGAGAGGGCAGTAACAGCCCAACCGATACTGCGCCCCCTGCCCCCCGCTACGGATGCACAGGCCCCAGCCGCACCAGAGCCGGATCCGGCAGCGGATTGCTCGCCTGTGTCGTGGTGACGGTCGGCAGGATATTGAACAGCTGCCCGCGAAGACGGATGTCCTGCGAGGATGCGCCCACCAGGATATCGACGGCGCCCGCCTCGGTGACCCACGCATTGCGCGCGGCGTCGTAGTAGGCCAGCGAGCGCTGATCCAGATAGACCGTCACGCGCTGCGTTTCGCCCGGCTGCAGGAATACCTTGGCGAACCCCTTCAATTCCTTGACCGGTCGCGGCACGCCCGAGCCCGAATGGGCGATATAGACCTGCGCCGATTCCGCGCCCGCCACCTGCCCTGAGTTCGTGATGTCGAAGGACACCGCAATCCGTCCGTTGCCGGCGGCGAAGCCGGGCGACACGCTCAGCGAGCCGTAGTTGAAGGTGGTATAGGACAGACCATGGCCGAAGGGGAACAGCGGCGCCCTGCCATTGCGCTCGAATCCGCGATAGCCAACGAAGATGTCCTCCGTATAGGTCATCGCGAGGAAGTTCAGATCGTTGGACGCCTGCGGATAGTTCGGATAGGTGGGGTTGTCCGTAATCGCGCGCTCGATGGTGATGGGCAGCTTGCCTGATGGATTGACATCGCCGAACAGGATCTCGGCCAGCGCCTGCCCGCCGTTCTGCCCCGGATACCACGCATGCAACGCGGCACCGACCACGTCGATCCACTGCCGCATGTCCAGGCCCGTACCGCCATGCAGCACCGCGATCGTACGAGGATTGGCGCGCGCAAGATTGACCAGCAGTTCGTCCTGGAATTCGGGCAGCGTAAAGGGATGGTCGAAGCCCTCCCCCTCGTACTCCTCGCTATTGCCCGCCGCGACCACCACGGCATCGAAGTTGCCAAGGTTCGGCGGCGCCTGCAATGAAGCCCAGCTCAGCTGCGCGCCGAGAAAGCCCCCAAAGACGGCGATATAGCCGGGGCGCGCCGAGTAGTCGAACTGGATATTGTAGGTCTGTCCCGCCTGCAGCACCACACGGGTACTGATGGGAATGGTGGGCGGAATGACGTTGCCGGGCAGCGGATTGCCTTCGCCGTTGTCCATCACCAGCTGCCCGTTGATATAGAGGCGGACGGCCCCGTTCGCGCGGGCCTTGAAGACATGGGCGCCGCTGACGGTGGGACGCACGGTGGCGGTCCAGCGCACCGATGCCGGTTGCGATCCGCCGCCGGTGCCATAGACGGGGCCACGATAGTCGCCGCTCTGCGGCGCGTTGCCCGACGTGTCGAGATTGATCATGGGCTCGACACGCGACAGCACCGGCGCCCCGCTCCAGTTGGCATTGTCGAAGTACTGTGCCTGGACACCCGCGGCGCCGGTGGGCGTGGTCCACACCGATCTGGCCGGATCCAGCGTAACTCCTTCCAGCAGCACGATATTGGCATCCGGTCCGGCGACTTGCCGCAGGCCGTCGATCTCGCTGATAAAGCGCGCGGCCTGGACATTGGCGCTGCCAAAGCCGGTCGGAGGCGCCCCCGTCGCGAGATGCCCGACCACCGCGATATTGCGCGCCGAACCCCGCCGCAGGGGCAGCGTGGCATTGGCGTTTTTCAGCAGCACGATGCCTTCGCGCGCCACATCCAGCGCGGCCCGCTCGGCGAAGGGCGGATGCGATTCGCCCGTTGGCCCCGGCACACCGCCCACGAAACCGTACGCGACGATGCGGCCAAGGATGCGCCTCACCTTGTCGTCGAGCATGGCCTGGCTGATCTGGCCGTTCTGCAATAGCGTGCTCAAGGCGCCGGACGAGAAAATATTGGCCGAGGGCCGCTCGATATCCACGCCGGCCAGCGCGGCCGGCAACGTGTGCTTCAGCGCCGCGTAGTCGGATTCGACGAAGCCCTTGAATCCCCACTCGTTCTTCAGCACCTGCTGGATCGCCGACTGGCTCTCGCATACCGGATCGGCGCCATTGAGGCCCTGGAATCCGCACATCACCACGGCCACGTTCGCGTTCTTCACCGCCGATTCAAAGGGAACCATATAGATCTCGCGCAGCGCACGCGCGCTGATGGTCTCCATCAGCTTGAAGCGGTTGACCTCCTGTTCATTGGCGAGATAGTGCTTGGCATCCGCCCATACGCCCTGCGACTGGATGCCGTTGACCTGCGCCGCGCCCAGCACCGCGCCAAGGAACGGATCCTCGCCGGACAGATACTCGAAGGCGCGTCCGGAGAACGGCGTGCGATACATGTTCAGGCCCGGTCCCGCCACCTGCTGGAAGCCGTAGATGCGCGTCTCAAGGCCCAAGCCCACGCCCATCTGCTTAGCGCGGTCCACGTTGAAGCTTGCAGCCAGCGCGGGACCGGCGGGATAGGCCACGCCCGGCGGGTTGGCCAGGCGCACGCCAAGGCTGGCATCCGTTGCCTTGATCTGCGGCAGCCCCAGACGCGGCAGCGGCTTGACGTCCCACGCACCGGTCCCGCTGACGTATTCGAGCTTCTCCGCCTGCGTCATCTGCGCGAGGATGGAATTGACGATGGCATTGATCTGCGCATCGGTGGAAGGCGCCTGCGCGGGGACGGGATGCGCGGCAAGAATGCCCGCGCCCATCAGCGCGGCTACGACAAAGCGAGTACCCATGGTGGCCTCCCACGCTGCTGCGCCGCGCCTTAGGGTAACTACTATCAGGCGCGGACCTTAGGCAGAAAATAGGTCGCGCAACACGAAAGAGAAGCAACGTAACATGTTGTTACAGAGTGCGTCTTTTACTGGGACCGATATGTGCAAGACTGGCTTGGACATGCCCGTACTTGTCACGCTGGACGCCGCACGCATGCGTGAGCCGATCAGCGCAACTGCAAATCGAGGGAGGGACAAGATGACCCACCACGTGATGCGATGCGACCGCAACCATGCGATACCGCGCAACATCGTCATGAGCATGACCGCGCTGGGCGCGGTTTTCCTGATCGGGTGCGGAGGCGCTGGCGACGCCGGCGAGGGGAACGTCACGCCGAACGCAGCGACCGGCACCTCGGGCGGAAGTGCCTCGCCAGGAAGTACCGCGCCATCAGGCAGTGGCGGTCCCGTCGATCTGTCCAGACTCACGTCCCCGGTCAGCAATGCACCGGTCGGACAGCAGACCGAGCGCAAGGACAATGCACTGCCGGCCGAGCAGCGAAATCCCGCGCGGCATTGAGCGCGGACAACTGAACGCCGCGGGCCCCGCGCCGAACGGGCCGATGAGCTGTCTCGCGGCAAGACGCCCCTTCCCAGGCCCCACGTAGCAAAGTGCGCCGCCTGGCGCGCGCGGTTAGAGCCGCCAGCCTTCCTGCCGCGGCCAGACCGTCGTTGGCCTGTCTTTCTGCGGCCAACGGTCTCTTTCGGCGAACGAACGCGCCGCACCCTTTCCTCCCCGGCAAGCCCTTTGGACGCCTCAGCGTCGGCCCGGCATGGCCGAACGCCGGGATGGCGTCTTCCACCCGAACTCGCGCGCGTCGGGTTGTATTCCAAATTGGATACTATTTTGTTTGCTATTTTGCTTTCATGACATATAGTGAGTCCAGGGCGAATCAACGACACGGTGCCTTATGCGCCCCGTACCTGGCGCGGTTGTGACGCCAGGACCACAAGAGCGGAAAAAAAGCGGCAAAGACCGCGCGAAGCAGCCGCCCGCACCGAAATCGCGTGATTCGAGCCATCAGGCCACGCGCGCCATAAGAAGAGCAAAACAGAAGGAGACCTGTGATGCTGTCTTTCATCCCCCGCGCCGCGCGCGCAGCAGCGCTGGCCTTGATGGGCCTCGCGCTCGCCGCCGGCCCGGTGCATGCGGAAAGCAAATACCCCAATCGCCCCATCAAGATGCTGGTGGGCTTTTCCGCCGGCAGCGCCACCGACATCGTGGCGCGCGTGGTCGCTCAATCGCTGGCGGAACGGCTGGGCCAGTCGATCGTGGTCGAGAACAAGACCGGTGTCGGCGGCAGCCTGGCGGCGGAGGCCGTGGCGCGGGCCGCGCCGGATGGCTACACGCTGCTGACCGTTTCCAGCGCCATCGCCGTCAATCCCGCCGTCTATCCGAAGCTGTCCTTCGACGTCGAGCAGGACCTCACGCCCATTGCACTGGTGGGCCGTCTGCCGACCGTATTGCTGGTCAGGAACGATTTCCCGGCCAAGACCCTGGCGGAGCTGCTGGCCTATGCGCGCAGCCATCCGAAGAAGATCAACTATGGCTCTTCCGGCGTTGGCGGCTCGACGCACCTGAGCACCGAGCATCTCGCCACGCTGACCAAGACATCGTTCACGCACGTGCCCTATCGCGGCAATGCGCAGGCCATCGCGGCGCTGCTGGGCGGCGAGATCGACATGGTCACGGACACCATCCTGCTGGCCGCGCCGAATATCCAGGCAAGGCGCGTGCGCGCTCTGGCCATCTCCAGCCAGTCCCGCTCGCCGCTGGCACCCGATGTGCCGACCTTCGACGAGGCCGGGCTGAAGGGCTATGACGGCAGCCTGTTCTTCGGGCTGATGGGGCCGAAGGGCATGCCGCCCGAGATCGTCAACCGGCTCAATCGCGAACTGAACGATCTGATGAAGAACTCGGCCGAGCTGCGCGAGCGCCTGCAGTCGGCTGGCGGGCTGGAACTGGCCGGCGGCAGTCCGGAACAGTTCCGCGACACGCTGCACAAGGAAGTGATCCTGTGGCGCAGCGTCGTAAAGAACGCCAACGTGACCGTCGCTCAATGACACCACCGGAGATTGTTTGCATGCACGCCACCGCGGATAGGCAGCCGCTGTCCGGCTATACCGTCATCGAACTTGGCTCCACCGTGGCCGGACCCTTTTGCGGCCGGCTATTGGCGGACTTCGGCGCCACCGTCATCAAGGTGGAAGTCGCGGAAGGCGACGCCCTGCGTTCGATGGGCAGCCACAAGGACGGCGTATCGCTGTACGCGCTGTCCATGTTCCGCAACAAGGAACTGATCTCGGTCGACCTTCGCAACGAGGAAGGCCAGTCGCTGTTGCGCTCGCTGATCGACAAGGCCGACTTCGTGGTCGAGAACTTCCGGCCCGGCACACTGGAACGCTGGGGACTCGGCTACGACACGCTGAGCGCCAGCAATCCTGGCCTGATCATGGTCAGGATCAGCGGCTATGGCCAGGACGGCCCGTACAGCGCCCAGCCGGGCTATGGGGTGATCGGCGAGGCCATCAGCGGGCTGCGCTCGATTACCGGCGACCCCGATCGCCCACCCGCCCGCGTGGCCACTTCCCTGTCGGACTACCTGACGGGGCTGTACGGCGCCTTCGGCGCGCTGCTTGCACTGGAGGCGCGGCATCGCACGGGACGGGGCCAGGTGGTCGACACCGCGCTGGCCGAATGCGCTTTCAGCTTCATGGAACCGCACGTGATGGCGTACGACCAGCTCGGCATCGTCGCGCAGCGCGCCGGCTCGCGGCTGCCGGGGTCGAGCCCCAACAACCTGTACCAGTCGCGCGATGGCTGCTATGTCCACGTGGCGGCGCTGGCCGACCCGATCTTTCGCCGGCTGTGCGTCGCGATGGGCCAGCCGGAACTGGCCAGCGACCCGCGCTACGCCACCAACCGCATGCGCAGCGAGCACAGCGACGACGTCGATGCGGCGGTGCAGGCGTGGCTCGGCGCGCACGACTACGACGAGATCCACCGCGTGCTGGGCGAACACGATATCCCGCACGCCAAGATCTACAACATCGACGACGTCTTCGCCGACCCGCACTTCGCCGCGCGCAACAGTATTCAACGCCGCCAGCACGACAGGCTCGGCATGGTCGCCGTCCCCAACGTGACGCCCCGCCTGAGCGCGACACCCGGGGAAGTGCGCGAACTGGGCCGGGACACCGGCAGCGATACCGCCGCCGTCCTCGGCCGCATGCTCGGGCTTGCACCCGACGCATTGTCGGCGCTGCAGCGGCGCGGCGTCATCTACGACCCGGCGCTGGCCCTTTGACGGCCGGCTGSCGCMGKTTTTYCMACTTCAGGAATGGCAAGGATCTATCCATGAGCGTCAAAGTGAAATCGGAGGTGGTGGGTTCCGTCTGGAAATGCGAATGCGTGGCCGGGCAGACCGTGGGCGAAGGCGATGTGCTCTTCATCATCGAATCGATGAAGATGGAGATTCCCGTCGAGGCCACGCATGCGGGCACCGTGTCGCAGGTGCTCGTGAAGGAAGGAGAGTCGGTCGCCGAGGGCCAGTTGCTGGCCGTGGTCGATCCGGCTTGAGGACATGGCCATGGACATGAGCCAGAACTTCCCCGCCGAGGACCTGCTGGAACTGGAACGCCGCCGCCAGCTGGCACTGGAACTGGGCGGCCCGGAAGCCGTCGAACGGCACCACGCAGCCGGCAAGCTGACCATCCGCGAGCGCATCGACGCGCTGTCGGACGCGAACTCCTTCCATGAGGTCGGCCGCCTTACCGGCCAGGGCCACTATGACGAGAGCGGTTCGCTGGTCAAGGTTACGCCCGCGCCGTACGTGATGGGCCTCGCGACCATCGATGGCCGTCCGGTCGCCATCGGCGGCGAGGACTACACCGTGCGCGGCGGCGCCAGCTGGAGCGGCGACCGCAAGAAGGGCGGACAAGGCGGCTTTGTCGAAGACCTCGCCCTGAACTACAAGATCCCTCTGATCAACCTGATCGACGGCGTGGGCGGCAGCGTCACCTCGGCGCAGCGGCGCGGCCATACGGTCTTTCCAGGTGTGCATGGCTTCGAAACCTCGGCCGCCCTGCTCGGCCAGGTGCCGGTCGTCTGCGCGGTGCTGGGCACCGCGGCTGGCGGTCCGGCCGAGCCATCCTGTCGCACTGGTCCGTGATGGTGAACGGCACCAGCCAGATCTTCGCCGCCGGCCCGCCGGTGGTGAAACGCTCGCTGGGGCAGGACATCTCTAAGGAGGACCTGGGCGGCGCGCCGATCGCGGTCGACGTGGCCGGATCGGTGGACAACGCCGTGGACAACGAGGCCGACTGCTTCGCGATGATCCGCCGCTACCTGTCCTACATGCCGCAGAACGTGTGGGAACTGCCGCCAGTGACGCCGTGCGACGACCCCGTCGATCGCCGGGACGAGGCGCTGGCCACCATCGTGCCATCCGACCGGCGCAAGGCCTACGACATGCGCAAGATCGTGCGCATGGTGTTCGACCGCGGCTCGGTGTTCGAGATCCAGCCCACCTATGGCAAGGCCGTGATCACGTGCCTCACCCGGCTGAACGGCAAGGTCGTCGGCGTGGTGGCGAGCAACCCCATGGCCTACGGCGGCGCCATCGACGCCAAGGCGGCCCGCAAGCAGACGCACTTCATCGAGCTGTGCGACACCTTCCATATTCCGCTGGTGTTCCTGGTCGATGTGCCCGGCTTCATGGTCGGACGCGACGCCGAAGCGCAGGGCACGTTGCGCGAGGGCATGCGCAGCGTGTTCGTCAGCCTGCAGGCCACCGTGCCGATCGCCACCGTGGTCATCCGCAAGTGCTACGGCATGGCCGGCATGGCGGCCACCGACAAGAACGGCCTGGGGCTGAAGCTGGCGTGGCCCACCGCGGAATGGGGCTCGCTGCCGATCGAGGGCGGCGTGGCCGCGGCATTCCGGCGCGAGATCGCCGCGGCCGAAGACCCGGTGGCGAAGGAACGTGAAATCGAGCATCGGCTGCGCCAGCTCGCCTCGCCGTTCCGCACCGCCGAGGCCTTTGGCGTGGAAGACGTCATCGATCCCCGCGAGACGCGCCAGACCTTGTGCCGCTTCATCGACGCGGCCCATCACTCGCTGAAGATCACGCTCGGCCCTAAGCTCAAGCCCGGCGTACGGCCGTAGCGACTTCGCCGCCCTCTCCCTTGTCGGGAGAGGGACAGCCCGGCACGGGGCCAATGCCCGGCAATCGCAGGCAAGACGCGCTCGCGATCACAACAATGGCCCATCAGGAGACCAGCGATGAACAGACGATCGTGGTGTATCACCGCCCTGCTGCTGGCGCTAGCGCCCGCCGCGGGTACGGCCAACGCGCAACAGTGGCCGGCCAGGCCGATCAAGCTCGTGGTGCCGTACGCGCCGGGCGGAACCACTGACCGGCTCGCCCGCGAATACGCGGAGTGGCTGCGCAAGAAGCTGCCACAGCCGGTGGTGGTCGAGAACCGTCCCGGCGCCGCGACCAATATCGGCAGCGAGCTGGTGGCAAGGGCCGACCCGGATGGCTACACGTTCCTGATCGGCATCGACGGTCTTGCGACCAATCCCTACACGGGTCCGGCGCCCTCCTTCAATCCCGAAAAGGAGCTGGCGCCGATCAGCCTGCTCACGCGCGTACCGTGCCTGATCGCCGCGCATAACCAGTTCGCCGCCGCCAATGTCGGCGAGATGATCGCGCTGGCTCGCAAGCAGCCGGAGCGGTACTCGATCTCCAGTGCGTCGCTGGCCTTGCAGGTGGGGCTGCTGAACTCGGGCTCGAAGATGCGGCTGACCCATGTGCCGTACAAGGGCGGCGCGCAGGCTGCCGGCGACGCGATGGGCGGACAGGTCGACATGGTGATCGCCAACGTGCCGGTGCTGGCGCCCTTTGTCCGCGGCGGCAAGCTGCGGGCGCTGGCGGTGACATCGGCCCGGCGCAGCGCCGCGTTTCCCGACGTCCCGACGCTGAAGGAAAGCGGCATGTCCGAGGCGGTGTTCTCGAACTGGTACGGCATCTTCGCCCCCGTCGGCACGCCCGAGGCCGTGATCTCCCGCATGGCGGCGCTATCGCGCGAGTTTGTCGCCGACCCGGCCGTGAACAAGGAGCTGTCCGACGAGGGGTACCAGCTGGAGGCGTCCACGCCCGCCGAACTCGCCGCGCTGATCCATGGCGACGCGGCGGCCGCCAAGCGGKTCGTCGCTGCCAATCCCACGCTATTCAACAAGTAGATCCGGAGAAACCGATGGCATTCGAAGCACAGATCGCCGAGCTGGCCGAGCGCGAGGCCCGCGCCAGGCAGATGGGCGGCCCCGAGAAGCTGGCCAGGCGCAAGGCCGAAGGCGTGCTCAATGCGCGCGAGCGTATCGACTACCTCGCCGACCCGGACACCTTCCTGGAATCCGGTTTGCTGGCCACTTCGTATCGCCCCGAGATGCGCGACCGCTCGCCGGCCGACGGCAAGATCGCCGGCTTCGCCCGTATCGATGGACGCGAGGTCGCGATCGTATCGAACGACTTCACGGTGCTCGGCGCGTCGAGCAGCACGGTCAACGGCAACAAGATCGGCCATATGAAGTCCGTGGCCACGCGGCGCGGTCTGCCTATGGTGTTCCTCGGCGAGTCCACCGGCGCCCGCATGCCGGACGCCATGGGCGCGCGCGGCATCGGCTCCGGCGACAAACCCACGCAATACATGCGCACGCGCGAAACGCCATGGGCGTCGGCGGTGCTGGGACACTGCTACGGCTCGTCGAGCTGGTACGCCGCCCTCGCCGACTTCGCCGTGATGCGCAAGGGCGCGATCATGGCGGTGTCCAGCGTCAAGCTGACGTCGATGGCCATCGGCGAGGAGGTCGATCCGGAGGCGTTGGGCGGCTGGGAGATGCTGACGGACGTATCCGGGCTGGTCGACATGGCGGTCGATTCGGACGAGGAAGCGCTCGATGCCGTGAAGCGGTTCCTGTCATACCTGCCGAGCCACCACAACGAGGCGCCGCCGGTGTATCCGGTGCCGGCCGGCTCGGGGGCGCAGGCGCACCGCATCCTCGACATCGTGCCGGAGTCGCGCACACGGGTCTACGACGTGCGCAAGATCATTCCGCTGATCGTCGACCTGGACAGCATGTTCGAAGTCAAGGCGCGCTATGGCAAGTCGGTGGTGACGGCGCTGGCGCGCATCGATGGCCGCAGCGTCGGCATCATCGCCAACAATCCGATCGCCAAGGGCGGCGCGATCGACGTCGATGCCTGCAACAAGGCCACCAGCTTCATGGTGATGTGCGACTCGTTCAATATTCCACTGGTCTTCCTGACGGACCAGCCGGGGTTCCTGATCGGCGTCGAGGGCGAGCGGCGCGGCGCGGTGGGACGCGTGATGAACTGGATGAACGCGCTGTCCCTCGTCACGGTGCCGAAGATCGCCATCATCATGCGCAAGACGTACGGGCAGGCGGTACTGAACATGGGCGGCGCCGGCAACGCCGACGAGCTGATCGCATGGGTATCGGCGGAGGTCAACTTCATGGACCCGCGCTCGGGCGTGACCATCGTGCACGGCGTGCGGCAGCAGGACAACCCGGAAAAATACGCCGCCCTGCTCAAGGAGATGGAGCGCGACACCTCCGCCTGGGACATGGGCGCCGCCTATGCGGCCCACATGGTGATCAACCCGGTCGACACCCGCAAGACGCTCACGCGCCTGCTGGAAGTGCACCGGCTGCGGCTGACCGGCGGCGTGGGCCAGCACCTGATGCGCACCTGGCCCACCAGCTACTAGAGCCACGAGAACCGGGAGATCGGCATGCAAACGGTACTGATCGCCAACCGCGGCGCCGTTGCCGCGCGCGTACAGCGCACCTTGCGCAAGATGGGCCTGCGCTCCGTGGTCGTCTATTCCGAGGTCGACCGCGACCTGCCCTACGTGGCCGAGGCCGACGAGGCATATTGCATCGGCCCACCGGCGACGGCGCAGAGCTATCTGAACGAAGCCGCGTTGTTCGACGCCATGCGGCGGTCGGGAGCGGATGCCGTGCATCCGGGCTACGGCTTCCTGTCCGAGAACGCGGGCTTCGCCAGCCGCGTCGAGGCGGCCGGGCTGACCTTCATCGGCCCGAGCCCGCGCTGGATCGACGCGATGGGTCACAAGACCCGCGCCCGCGACCTGATGGCACGGCATGGCATGCCGATGTGCCGGTCTTCCGGCATCGTGGGCGACGATGCCGACGCCATCCGTGCCGCTGGCGCGCAGGTGGGCTACCCGGTGCTGGTCAAGCCGGCTGGCGGCGGTGGCGGCATCGGCATGATCGCCGCCTGGGATGCCGACGAACTGGTGGAGGCGGTGGGCCGCGCGCGGGCGCTGGCGCAGCGCAGCTTCGGCAACGGGGATGTGTATCTGGAACAGCTGTTCGAGCGGCCCCGGCATATCGAATTCCAGATCGTTGGCGACCGGCATGGCAATGTGCGGCATCTGCTGGAACGGGATTGCTCGGTGCAGCGCCGCCACCAGAAGGTCATCGAGGAGGCATGCGCGCCCGGATTGCCGCCCGGCGAAGCCGATGAAATCGCGGACCGTCTCGCGCGGCTGCTTGGCAGGCTCGGCTACGACGTCATCGGCACGGTCGAGATGCTGCGCGGCGCCGACGGTGGCTACAGCTTCCTGGAAATGAACACGCGCCTGCAGGTCGAGCATGCGGTGACCGAGGCCATCACCGGCGTGGACCTGGTCGAGGCCCAGATCCGTCTCGCCGGGGGCGAAGCCCTGCGCGAGGTGCTGCCCACGGCGGTGCGGGCCACCGGCCATGCCATCGAGCTGCGCATCTACGCCGAGGACCCGGTCCGCTTCTTCCCGTCGCCGGGCACGCTGCACACATTCCGCCTGCCCTCCGGTCCCGGCATCCGCATCGAGACCGGTTATGCGGAAGGCAACGCCGTGAGCCCCTATTACGATCCGATGATCGCCAAGCTGGTGATCCATGCAGCCACCCGGCCCGCCGCCATCGGGCTAGCGGCCAAGGCGCTGTCCGAAACACGGATCGAAGGCGTGAAGACCAATATTCCGCTGCTGCAGCGCATGCTGGCCTTCCCCGCGTGGCGCGGCGGCGAGCTGCATACCGGGCTGGTGCAGCATCTGCTGGCGGGCGGCGAGTCGCCCCGCTAAGAGATCGCCGGCATGTACGACACGTTGAATTCCGGGGAGCCGGCGCGGCAACGCGGCGACGGCGCCAGCAAGGCGCTCGACATCCAGCGGATCTTGCGGGCCAGGATCGCGAAGCAGGAGCTGCCGCCCGGCGCAAAGCTTCGCGAGCAGGACCTCGCCGAGGAATTCGACGTGCCGCGCCCGTTGATACGGGAAATACTCGCGGCGCTCGCGCAACGCGGCCTGATTGAACGCATACCCAACCGCGGCGCCGTGGTGGCCCGGATCGACACGCATCAGCTGCTGACCCTCTATGACGTGCGCGAGG
Source organism: Cupriavidus gilardii J11 (assembly GCF_007829435.1). Classification (GTDB taxonomy): domain Bacteria; phylum Pseudomonadota; class Gammaproteobacteria; order Burkholderiales; family Burkholderiaceae; genus Cupriavidus; species Cupriavidus gilardii_D. Next base: position 21,270 of record NZ_VLJN01000017.1, on the reverse strand, counting down.
TGCTCGAAGGCCTGTCCGTCAGGCTGGCCACGCAAAACAGGCCGCCGGAGTCCTGGCAGGATCTGGTCGAACTGTTCGATGGGCCCATGGCCCGCTATGTGGATGACTCCGACCTGGACGCCTTTATCGAGGGCTACGGGTCCTTCCGCCGCCGCGTGATCGACGCCGCGGCCAATCCGGCCCTTGCCGACATGCTCGACGGCATCTGGGACAAAACCCAGTTCCTGATCCAGCGCATCATCATCCTGCCCGGCAGGCCGAGGCAAGGGCTTGCCGAGCATCGGGCGGTGCTCGGCGCCATGCGGCGGGGCGATGCGGTGGCGGCGGAGGAATTGCGGCGAAAAAACATCCGCAGCGCGAAGGAAACGCTGGCGCGCTATCAAAGGTATCTGATGTAGCGCGCCAGAGAACAAGTGGAAAACGAGCGCGATCAGACAATGTACTTGCGGAATCGGCTCAGGTACTCCGCCGCTTCCCTCAGGCTCTGGCGCCGGATCGATTCCGCCTTGTCGGCGTCGCGCTCGCGCAGCGCCACCAGCACGTTGCGATGGTGTTCCAGGCCCAGCCGCGCCCGTCCCGGCAACACGATGGCCCGCCGGATCACGGCCTGCGTGCGCTCCAGGATCGAATCGAGCATGCCCTGGATGATCGGGTTGTTGGCGTTCTTGAACACGCGCTGGCGGAACTGCTCGTAGCCCGCCATGAAGAAATCGAAATCGCCCTTTTCCAGCGCCTCTTCCATCGGCGCGCCGAACAGCGCGATCAGGTCGTCCCACTCGCCATCGGGCGCGTTCACCGCGGCCAGCCGCACGCTCATGCCTTCGAGCGCTTCCCGCGCACAGTAGATTTGCAGGATCTGCTCGAAGCTGATGCGCGTGACAATGGCGCCGCGATTGGGGATACGCTCAACCAGGCCGCGCTCCTCCAGCGCCGCCAGCGCTTCGCGGATACGCGGACGCGTGGTGTCGAACTCCTGCGCCAGTTCCGCTTCCACCAGCTTGGTCCCCGGCAGAAGATCGTGCCGCGCGATGCGCGCACGCAGTTCGTCAGCGATGCTGGTGGCGGACGCGGCCTTGGCCCTTCCGGCCTTGCCGGAGCCTTCGCCATTGGGAGGGGTCGCTTTCGCTGTGGCAGACATGGCGCGTTCGGTGGACTCGGATGGCGGTTGTTCGGGCCACCATGATAGCAAGCACCGGCCCAGGCATCAGTCAGCCAGTCAGTAGGCTTGCGTGCCGCCCTGCCCCGCCAACCGTTCGACCGGCTCCCGGCCGAAGAGCCAGATCGCCAGCGGCGTCAGCACGGTGTCGAGCAACGTCGAGCTGATCAGCCCGCCAAAAATCACGACGGCCACCGGATGCAGGATCTCCTTGCCCGGCGCATCCGCCGCCAGCATCAGCGGCGTCAGCGCGAAGGCCGCCACCAGCGCCGTCATCAGCACCGGGGTCAGCCGCTCCAGCGAGCCCCTGACGATCATCGGCATGCCGAATGCCTCGCCTTCGAACCGGCACAGGTTGATGTAGTGGCTGACCTTCAGGATGCCGTTGCGCGTGGCGATGCCGGTCAGCGTAATGAAGCCCACCATCGAAGCGACCGACAGCGTCAGTCCTGCCAGCCACATCGCGGCAACGCTGCCGATCAGCGCAAACGGAATATTGGCCATGATCACCAGCGACAGCCGATGCGAGCGATAGCGCGAGTACAGCACCAGATAGATCAGCGCCAGCGACATCGCCGCCAGCAGCACGATCAGTCGCGTGGCCTGTTCCTGCGCCTGGAACTGTCCCTCGATGCTGACGAAGTAGCCGGTGGGCAGCGTGGTGCGGTCCACCGCGCCGCGTACGGCCGCGATGATGCCGGCCATGTCGGAGCCATCCGTGTTGGCATAGACCACGATCCTGCGCCGGCCATTCTCGCGGCCGATCTGGTTGGGGCCGTCGCCCTCCTCCACCGACGCGATCGCCGCAAGCGGTACCGGACCGCGTGGCGACTGAATCATGACGCGAGCCAGATCGTGCGGCGTGCGTTCGGCATCGGGCAGCCGGATCACCAGATCGTGGCGGCGCACGCCGTCGATCACCTGCGCCGCCCGCGCCCCTTCGGACAGGATCTGCATGGCGCCGAGGGCGTCGCCCGGTGCAATCCCGTACTGGGCCGCCCTTCGGTAGTCCAGGCGGACATTGACCTGCGGAATCAGTACCTGCCGCTCGACGGTGATATCGACCAGCCCCGCTACCTGCGTCAGCCGCCCGCGCAGCGATTCGGCCAGCCCGCGCAGCGTATCGAGGTCGTCGCCATAGATCTTCAGCGCGATCTGCGCCCGCACGCCGGACAGCAGATGATCCAGCCGGTGGGAGATCGGCTGGCCGATCGACACCGACGCGGGCAGCGTGGCGAGCTGCGCGCGCAGGGCCGCCATCACGGCTTCGCGGCTGCGCCCGGACCGCTTCAGGTCGATATCGATCTCGGACGAATGCACCCCTTCGGCATGCTCGTCCAGTTCGGCGCGGCCGGTACGGCGGCCCACCTGCGTGACCTCGGGCACCTGCCGGATCAGCGATTCGGCCAGGGCGCCCATGCGATTCGCTTCGGTAAGCGAGGTGCCGGGATGAAACATCAGCGACATCACGAGCGACCCCTCGTTGAACGCGGGCAGGAACGCGCGCGGCAGCCATGGCACCGAAGCGGCGGCGACCACGGCGACGATGCCGGCCCCCGCCAGGATGGCGCGCGCGCGGGGAAACGACCAGTCCAGCACGCGCGCGTCGGCCCGCTTCAGCCACCGCACCAGCGGACTGTCGGGATGGTCCAGCCGTTTCATGCCGGGCAGCAGGTAATACGACAGCACCGGCGTGACGGTCATCGACACCAGCATCGACGCGAGGATCGACACGATATAGGCCATGCCCAGCGGTGCGAACAGCCGGCCCTCGATGCCCGGCAGCGCGAACAGCGGCACGAACACCAGCACCACGATCAGCGTGGCATAGACGATGCCGGACCGCACCTCCACCGACGCGCGCCAGACCACCTCCAGTACCGATGGCGCGTCCGCCATGGCCTTGCGCTGCTTGAGCCGCCGCTGGATGTTCTCCACGTCGACCACCGCGTCGTCCACCAGCTCTCCGATGGCAATGGCGAGCCCGCCCAGGGTCATCACGTTGATCGACTGGCCCAGCAGGTGAAACACGAGCGCGGTCACGGCCAGCGACAGCGGAATGGCGATCAGCGAAATGGCGGTCGTGCGCGCGCTGAGCAGGAACGCGAACAGGATGATGGCCACCATCACGGCGCCATCGCGCAGCGCCTCCGCGACATTGCCGATCGACGCCTCGATGAAGTCGGCCTGCCGGAACAGCACGCGCGGCGCCTCCAGCCCCTTCGGCATGCCGTCCTTCAACTCCTGCAGCGCGCTTTCCAGTTCTCGCGTGAGCTGGACCGTATCGGCGGCGGGCTGCTTCTGCACGCTGACGATGACCGCGGGCTTGCCGTTGAAGCCCGCGTCGCCCCGCTTGACGGCCGGGGCATGGCGCACCTGGGCCACCTGCTGCAGCAGCACGGGCTCGCCATCCCGCCAGGCCACGGCGATGCCGCCAAGATCTTCCACCCGTGTCGTGCGGCCAAGATGACGGATCAGGTATTCCCGGCCGTTCAGGTCGACGAAGCCGCCGCTGCTGTTGTTGGCGAAGTCCTTCAGCGCGTCCGTCAACTCGCGCAGCGATACGCCGAAGCGCGCCATCCTGGCCGTGTCGGGCTCGACGCGCAGTTGCCGCACCTCGCCGCCGATGGGAATGACCTGCGAAACGCCCGGGACCGACAGCAGGCGCGGTCGCAGCACGAAGTCGGCGTATTCGCGCGCCGCCATCGGACTGGCCGTGCGCGCATCGATCGGCAGCGCGATCAGCATGATCTCGCCCATGATCGACGACACCGGCCCCATGATCGGCGTCAGTCCCCCCGGCAGTTGCTCGCGCACCAGCGACAGGCGCTCGGCCACCAGCTGGCGATTGCGGTAGATATCGCTGCCCCAGTCGAACTCCGCGTAGACGATCGACAGCCCCACCCCGGAAACGGAACGTACCCGCGTCACGCCGGGCATGCCATTGAGCGACGTCTCGATCGGGAACGACACCAGCAGCTCCACTTCCTGCGGCGCCATTCCGCCCGCTTCCGTGATTACCGTCACGAGAGGCTTGTTCAGGTCAGGGAAGACATCGACCGGCGTGCGCAAGGCCGTCACGGTGCCGTATGCCATCACGATCAGCGCCAGCGCAAGAACCAGCAGGCGGTTGCCCAGGCTGGCGCGGACAATCCAGTTGAACATGCCCGCTCCTATCGGATCTGATTGATCCAGGCCGCGCCCTGCACCACCACGCGGGTCTCCGGCGACAGTCCGTTCAGCACGACCACCCGGCGGGCATCGAGCACGCGGACCTGCACCGGCTGCGCGATAAAGCGCTGCGTGCCGGACTTGATCCACACCATCGTTTCATTGTTCTGCCCGCGGACCACCGCTTCGCTGGGCAGCGCGATACCTTTGACGGTATCGGCCAGATGCGCCACGACGGTGACGGGCTGCCCCACCGCAAGAGGTGCGGCCGCCTGTCCGGCAAGCCGGAACGTCAGCGGCACCGCGCCATTGCGCAGGCTGCGGCCGGCGCCGATGAACCGCAGTGCGCCGCCGTCGACGTTCGCCAGCGCCCCGCCCCGGATGCGCTGCGCCAGCGATGCATCCGCGCTTTGCGCCTCGATCAGCAGCCGCGCCGGGTCCACGATTTCGTATAGCACCTCCGAACCGTCGACGTACTGGCCAGCCACCACATTGGCCGATGCCACGATGCCGCTGGCCGGCGCCCGCAGCCCGTCTCTCTGGTGAAGGCTGGCATTTACGGCCGCGCGTTGTCCGGAAAGGCTCTCCACCTGGGCGCGCGCCGCGTCGATCTCCTTGCGCGGGATGCTGTCGCGCAACGACTCCAGCCGTTGCAGGCGCTGTTGCGCCAGCTTCAGGTTCGCGGCAAGGTTGGCCAGCTGCGCCTGCTGGTTGCCGATGTCGAAGGGCTCGTTCTTGTGCCGCAGTACCGCCAGCACCTGCCCCTTGCGAACGTGCTGGCCAAGCACCGGAAAGCCGCCCGCCGGCGCCTCGATCCACCCGGCGTGTCCCGACTGCAGCCGCCCACCGGCGTTCGGATCCATCACCACGGTACCGTTCAGCTCCACCGAGACCGGATGGTCGCCGGCCCGCGGCATGGCGGTGCGTATGGCCATGCGCCGCTGCGCCAGTTTCGGCACCTGCACGCTGCCATCGGGCAGCCGCGCCAGACCGCCCCCCGGAGCGGCAGCGGTCGCGGGCCCATCCAGATGCTCGCCATTGGGGCCGTGCGCGCCGGGCCCCGCGAGGGCGCGATGGATGCCGGCGGCCTGCAGCACTACGGCAACGACAAAGGCGATCGCCGCCTGCAACAACGTCTTGGTGGTCATCGGATGCCCGTCCTATCGCTTCATGGACGCGGCGCGGCGGCCCCGCCACCGCAGCCACGCCAGCAGTGCCAGGGCCACCGCGGCAGCCACGGCGATCGCGGACAGGGCAACGCCCGTCCAGCTTGCGTGGCGGTGATCGTCGTCATGCCCGTCCTCATGATCGTCGTGAGCGGCGACGGTGAGCCGGCCCTCGATCCGGTTCGAACCGTCGCCGGTCACCAGCGTGAAAACGAGCGGATGCTCGCCAGGGGCTCGCAGCGCCTCGAGAAGAGCCGGATCGGTGAACGAAAAATCGCCCATATCCGCATGCAAGGTAGCGGCTGCGCGGATGTTTCCGAGATCGACCCGCAGCGTTCCCGCCGTGACCGGTTCATTGCTGGTGTAGCGATCGACCAGCACCGAAAGCTCGTCGTCGAACAGCGTGCCCACCAGCTCGAACGATTCCGTCGCGGCCTCGATGGTGGGCCGGGCCGACATTGGCGCGGAAGACACGGGCTCGTCCAGATGCTCGCCGTTGGGCCCGTGCGCCCCGGGCGCGGCATGCGCGACCCAGCACCCGAGCCACAGCAACAGCACGAGAAGAAGAATGAGGAGGTGACGGTTCATGGCAATACTCCAAGAGCCTGATTCACGCGGGCCACGGCGAGGCCGCGCCGCGCGCGCTGCCGCGCCACGTCGGCGTCGGCTTCAAGCGCCTGGTTCTGTGCGCGCAATAGTTCGGGCAGGCCGATTTCCCCGGCGTCGAAGGTCCTGCGCAACAGCCGCGCGCGTTCGGTGAGCATCGCGCTGCGCTGCCCGGCGAGCGACAGTTGCTGTTCGGCCAACGCCAGCGCCTGCCGCGACGCCTGCACCTCGGACCGCACCACGCGTTCGACGCGCTCGCGTTCGGCCGTGGCGGTCATGACATCGGTTTGTGCCGCGGTCTCCCTCGGCAAGTTGCGCGATTCCGTCGCAAAGGGGATACGGATGAATACGCCTACCGTGTGGTCGGGCGGCAGGCCACCGCCCGCGGCGTCACGGCGATAGGAAACGCCTACCTCCGGGGCGTCGCGCCGGGATTTGCGCAGGTACCCCAGTTCCCGCCGGGCCCGTTGCAGCGCGCTGTCGGCCGCCGACAACGCCGGGTGCGCCGTCGCCACCTCTGGCATCGCGGCGTGCTCCTCGTACTGCCGCGGCAGCGCCGAAACGCCTGCAAGCTGGTACAGCCGGGTGGCGAGCGTGGCGATCGTCGCGTCGCCCTCCACCACCAGCGCCCGCGTGGCGAGCAGGTCCTGCTCGGCCAGCAGCAGGTCCGTACGGGCGAGATCGCCGGCCTCGACCCGTCGTGCCACATCGTCCCGCAGCGATGTCGCGATCGCCACGCGCCGGCGCAACACATCCTGCTCCGCCATCGCACAGGCCAGCTCCCACACGCGCTCGCGCAACTGCCCGGCAACTGTCAGCCGGGCCAGTGCCGTGCCGGCATCCGCCTCGGCCACCTGGGCATCGGCCAGTTCGCCGCGGGCCGCGCGCTGGCCCGGCAGCCAGATCGGTACGCCGAGCGATACCTCGCTCTCGCGGACACCGCGACGATCCGCGAACTGGTCGCCGCGATGCGCCAGCCCGGCCACGGGCGGCCCGGCGATCAGCGAGTCCGCCTGCACGCGACTGGCCGCCGCCTCCAGCCGCCGACCTTCGGCGGTCTGCAGCGCGACCGAACGCTGCCACGCCACCTCGAACAGCGAGCGCAGATCGGCAGGCGCGGTCTCGGCGACCGGTGCCTGCGCGTGGCAAATGCGCGCCAGCACGATGGCTGCCGCAAGGAACAGGAATATCTTCTGCATGGAAACCCCGACGCGAATGGCATGTATCAGCGATGCGACGGGGCGCCGCGCCAGCGCTGGCGCAGCGGCAGACGTGGAACGAACGCTACCCCGCCGTCAGCCGGGGGCGTGAGGCGGGCGCAGCGGCGGACTGCCGGCGGGGCTGGGAACGACTCCGGCCACAAAGACCGGGGTCAGATAGCGCGGTGGCACCACGGGAACGGAGAAGGCCAGGGCCACCGTCCCGAGCAGGTTGAAGGCGAAATCGAAATCGAGCTGGTGCGATGCCGATGCCACCGAATCGTCCTGGTGCACCGAGCCATCGTCGTCGTGATGGTGAGGCACATGCTCGGCATGGATCACCATATGCTCCAGCATGGCGTCGGGCGAATGCGCGAACTGCCGCTCCACTGCAGCCAGGGCTTGCAGCGGAAGCATCAGCATCAGCAGGATGGCAACGATTCGCGACATGGCCCGCGATTCTACAGGATCGCGGGCCCTTCCTGTACCCTTCACGCGGTAAAGGCGGACGTCGGGCGTTTCGTCGCGGCGATCACTCGGCGGATATCTTCATCGCCTTGATATCCCGATCCCAGCGGTTCAGTTCCTCGTTGACCCGTGCCTTCAGTTCGGCCGGCGTGCTGCTCTCTGGCTCGACGCCCTGCTGCGCCAGCGCGGCGGCCACTTCCGGCTTGGCCAGCGCCTTCTTCACCTCGCGCGCCAGCTGCTCGATGATCGCCGGATCGGTGCCACCCGTGGTGAACAGCGCGTACCAGCTGGAGAACTCGTAGCCCGGCACACCCGCCTCCGCGATGGTCGGCACATTGGGCATCGAGGCGATACGGCGCTTGGTGGAAACAGCCAGCACCTTCGCCTTGCCGGTCTTCAGCGACGCCATCGCGATCGGCACGCCGGAGAACACCATGTCGACATTGCCCGAGTACAGGTCGTTGATCGCCGGACCATTGCCCTTGTATGGGATGTGCAGCAGGTCGATGCCGGCCATTTTCGCCATCAGCGCACCGGACACATGCAGCGTGGTGCCGTTGCCCGACGACGCGTAGGTATACGTGCCCGGTTTTGCCTTGGCCGCGGCCACCAGCTCCTTGACGTTGTTGAACGGCAGGCTGGTCCGCACCATCAGCACATTGGCGGCCTCCGCCACCAGCGACACCGGCGCCAGGCCGGTACGCGGATCGTAGGGCAGCTTGCGGTTCACCGCGGGCAGGATGGTCTGCGCGCCGGCGCTGCCCAGCAGCAGCGTATAGCCATCCGGGGCAGCCTTCGCGACCAGGTCGGAGCCGATCATGCCGCCGGCGCCGCCGCGGTTTTCCACCACGACCGACTGGCCCATGCTCTGCGCCATTTCCTTGGCCAGGATCCGCGCGATGATGTCGTTGGCGCCGCCGGCCGCGAACGCGACCACCATGCGAATGGGCTTGGAGGGATATTTGTCCGCCGCGCCGGCAAGCGATGGCATGGCGGCAAGGGCGGCAAGGGCGATGACGGTGCGGCGACGGATGATGTTGCGGACAGCTTGCATGGTTCGGTGGCTCCTTGTAATGGCCCGATTATAGGGAGCTGTCACATAAAGGAAATTAAGAAGTTATTTGTGTGGCACAAAGAAAAACTTGATTGACGCCTCCCCTCTCTCCCGCGCCGCGGGGCTACCCTACCCCCTCTCCCGCAAAGCGGGAGAGGGGCCGGGGGAGAGGGCAGCCCCGGCAAACCAGACGCCCCCCGTTAAAATCCTTCGTCGCCCCGCCACACCGCGATAACGCAGCGCCGCCCTCCCCCACACCTTCCGTGATGAACCGACTCTTCCCTTGCACCCGCGGCGCGTTGTTCTTCGCCGGGCTGACCCTCCTCTGCACCGCCCACGCCAGCGACATCGATTGCGACCCCGCCGCCCCACAGGCCGACCGCCCCCAGGCGCATCGCCTCATCTGCGAATCCGCGCTGTTTTCCATGGGCCACCAGCGCATCGTCGCAAACCAGCGTCGGCTGTTGCAATCGGGTGCGATCACCGAGGCAGACATCGCCACGTTCCGCAACAGGCGTGACGCCTGCCATTCCGCATCGTGCCTGGATGCCGTGTTTCGACAATGGCGCGCATTCGCGACCGAGGCCCGTCGCAAGCCGTAGCAACGATCAGCCCCTCACACGAATCAATCACGACCTTTTATCGAAATTTCGCGCCTAATCAACGCCGGTGTGCGTCCTATTATTTTCTCCGTGCTTTCGGTCCCACACAAAGGCCAGCGGACATGGACGATATAAACGGCGTAAAAATCTCCCGTCGCGATCTGCTCAAGGTGGGCGCGGCATCGGCCACGGCGATCGCGCTGCCGTCGGTCGGCAACGCGCAGCAGGACGGTCAGGCCGCGCGACCGGCAGCGCAGGCAGGCGGCGTGACCGCCAGCGTGGCGCTGGAGGTCAATGGCCAGCCGCGGACGCTGCAGCTCGACACCCGCACCACCCTGCTCGACGCGCTGCGCGAACATCTGCAGCTGACGGGCACCAAGAAAGGCTGCGACCACGGCCAGTGCGGCGCCTGTACCGTGCTCGTCGATGGCCGGCGCGTCAATTCGTGCCTGACGCTGGCCGTGATGCATGACGGCGCCAGGGTAACGACGATCGAAGGTCTCGGCGTACCGGGACGCCTTCACCCCATGCAGGCGGCGTTCGTCAAGCACGACGGCTACCAATGCGGTTACTGCACGCCCGGACAGATCTGTTCGGCGGTGGCCGTGCTGGACGAGATCCGTTCAGGCATTCCCAGCCACGCCAGTCCTGACCTGACCGCACGCCCTCGCCCGACGGCCATGGAAATCCGCGAGCGCATGAGCGGCAATATCTGCCGCTGCGGCGCCTACTCCAACATCCTCGATGCGATTGCCGAAGTGGCCGGAGTCGCCGGAGCCGCCGGAGAAAACGCATGATCCCGTTCACCTACGAACGCGCCAGCACCGCCGCCGAAGCCGCCGCGGCGGCGGCCCGGACGCCGGGCGCGCGCTTCATCGCAGGCGGCACCAACCTGCTCGATCTGATGAAGCTGGGCATCGAAACGCCGACGCATCTGATCGACGTCAACCGCCTCGCGCTGGACCGGATCGACGCGACGCCGGACGGCGGCCTGCGCATCGGCGCGCTCGTGCGCAATACGGACCTCGCGGCCGATCCCCGCGTGCGCCGCGACTATGGCGTGCTGTCGCGCGCGCTGCTGTCCGGCGCTTCCGGACAACTACGCAACCGTGCCACCACCGCGGGCAATCTGCTGCAACGGACACGCTGCCCGTACTTCTACGATACCGACCAGCCCTGCAATAAGCGCCGGCCGGGAAGCGGATGCGCCGCCATTGGCGACACACGCCAGCATGCCGTAATCGGCGGCAGCGGCAGCTGTATTGCCACCCATCCGAGCGACATGGCCGTGGCGATGCGCGTGCTCGATGCCACGGTGGAAACGGTGCGACCGGACGGCGCCGTACGCACCATTCCGATTGCCACCCTGCATCGGCTGCCGGGCGACACACCGCATATCGAGACCACGCTGGAACCCGGCGAGCTGATCACCGCCGTGACGCTGCCCAGGCCGCTGGGCGGCACGCATGTCTATCGCAAGGTACGCGACCGCGCGTCGTACGCCTTTGCGCTGGTATCGGTCGCGGCGGTGCTGCAGCGCGACGGCAGCGGGCGGATTGCGCTGGGCGGTGTCGCGCACAAGCCGTGGCGCATCGAGGCTGCCGAGGCCGAACTGCCGCGCGGCGCAAAGGCGATGACCGAGCGCCTGCTGGCCGATGCCCGCCCTGCGCATGACAACGGCTTCAAGCTGACGCTGGCACAGCGCACGCTGGCCTCCGTGCTGGCCGAGCCGCGGGGATGACGCGATGAAATTCGATACCCCCGCCACCACCAACCCGATCGACCGGCTGAAGATCGTGAGCCATCCGGTCGACCGCATCGACGGCCCGATGAAGGCCACCGGCACGGCGCCCTATGCGTATGAGCGCCACGACGTCACTCCTCGCCCGGCCTATGGCTATGTGCTGGGCGCCGCCATTGCAAAGGGACGCATCGAATCGATCGATATGGACGAGGCGCGGCGCGCGCCCGGCGTGCTGACTATCGTCACCGCGGCCAGCGTCGGCCAGCTCGGCAAGGCCGAGCGCAATACGGCACGATTGCTGGCAGGGCCGGATGTCGATCACTATCACCAGGCCGTGGCGCTCGTGGTGGCCGAGACCTTCGAGCAGGCGCGCGAGGCCGCGCAGCGCATCCGCGTCCGCTACGCGCGCCAGAAGGGCCGCTACGATCTGGCCGCCGGCCGCGAACGCGCGCACAGGGTCGACAAGCATCCGGATTCCACGGTCGGCGATTTCGCCCGCGCATTCGCCACCGCGCCGGTCCGGCTCGATGCCACCTACACGACGCCGGACCAGTCCCACGCAATGATGGAGCCGCACGCGACCATCGCCGCATGGGACGGCGACCGGGTCACGATCTGGACCGCCAACCAGATGATCGACTGGGGCCGCACCGATCTGGCCACGACACTGGGCATCCCCAAGGAGAACGTCCGCGTGGTCTCGCCTTACATCGGTGGAGGCTTCGGCGGCAAGCTGTTCGTGCGGGCCGATGCCCTGCTGGCCGCACTGGGCGCCCGCGCGGTGGGACGCCCCGTCAAGGTGGCATTGACGCGGCCACTGATGTTCAACAATACGACCCACCGCCCGGCCACCATCCAGCGCATTCGCCTTGGCGCCACCGGCGATGGCAGGCTGATGGCGATCGGCCATGAAAGCTGGTCCGGCGACCTGCCGGGCGGCGACGTCGAGAATGCGATCCAGCAGACCCGCCTGCTGTATGCCGCACCCCACCGGCTGACGGCCGTGCGGCTCGCCGAGCTGGATCTGCCGGAAGGCAATGCCATGCGTGCGCCCGGCGAGGCGCCCGGCATGATGGCGCTCGAAGTGGCGATGGACGAGATGGCGGAAAAACTGGCGCTGGACCCGGTCGAATTCCGCGTCCGCAACGACACGCAGGTCGACCCGGAAAAGCCCGGCCGGCCCTTCTCGCAGCGGCGTCTTACCGAATGCCTCCGGCTCGGCGCCGAGCGGTTCGGCTGGCAGGCGCGCAGTCCGCGGCCCAGCGGTCGACGCGAGGGATCATCGCTCATCGGCATGGGCGTGGCGGCGSCCTTCCGCAACAATCTCGTGATGCGATCGGCGGCGCGCGTGCGTGTCGATGGACGCGGCATGGTGACCGTGGAAACCGATATGACGGACATCGGTACCGGCAGCTACACGGTCATCGCGCAGACCGCGGCCGAAATGCTGGGCGTCCCGCTGGACCACGTGGCCGTTCGGCTGGGCGACTCGCGCTTTCCGGTGTCGGCGGGATCGGGGGGACAATGGGGCGCCAACAGTTCGACCGCCGGCGTCTACGCCGCCTGTGTCAGGCTGCGCGACGCACTGGCCCGCAAGGCCGGCATGCCGCCGGAACAGGCCACCTTCGATGCCGGCCATATCGAAGCGGGAGGCAGGCGCGTGCCGCTCGCCACGGTCGTCGGCGATGCGGGCATCGAGGCCGAGGACGTGATGGAATTCGGCGACCTGGACAAGCGCTACCAGCAGTCCACCTTTGGCGCGCATTTCGTGGAGGTCGCCGTGGACGCCGCGACGGGAGAGATCCGTGTCCGCCGCATGCTGGCCGTCTGCGCCGCCGGCCGCATCCTGAACCCGAAGTCCGCGCGCAGCCAGGTGATCGGCGCGATGACGATGGGCGTGGGCGCGGCGCTGATGGAGGAGCTGGCGGTGGACCGGCGCGTGGGCTTCTTCGTCAATCACGACCTGGCGGCTTACGAGGTGCCGGTGCACGCCGATATTCCGCATCAGGAGGTGATCTTCCTCGACGAGACCGACCCGATGTCATCGCCGATGAAGGCAAAGGGCGTGGGGGAGCTTGGCATCTGCGGCGTCGGCGCGGCGGTGGCCAACGCCGTGTACAACGCCACCGGAGTGCGCGTGCGCGACTATCCCATCACGCTGGACAAGCTGATCGCCCGCATGCCGCTACGTACCTGAGCCGCCCGAACGCGACCGCGCGGCGGCACGTGGGGAAGCCTTCGCCCCCCATGGCGGGCGAAGGCGGCGACGAACGTGCGGCAGGCCACAGACGGCCATGCGGCGTGCCGCTTCCAATTGGCGTTTTGCCGATCCACGGAGGCGCCGATGAAACCCCTGGCCCGCATCACGCTATGGTCCGTCGCGATCGTCGCCGTCGCCCTTGGCGCGACCGCCATCACGGGACTGGTGCTTGCCGAACGCAAGGCGCAGCGCAAGGTCGACATACAGCCAGGCCCGGTAGCCTTCCACAACGACGCGCAGACACTGGAGCGTGGCCGCTATCTGTACGAATCGCGCGGCTGCATGGAATGCCATGGCGCCGACGGGCGCGGCCGCGTGGTCATCAACGACCCCGGTGGGCTGTATGTGCGCGCGACCAATATCACCAGCGGCAACCCCGACATCGCGCGCTATACGGACCGTGACTGGGTCCTCGCCATCCGCCACGGGGTCGCGCCTTCCGGCCGCCCGCTGCTGATCATGCCCAGCGAGGACTATCACCAGCTGAGCGACCCCGACCTCGCCGCCATCGTCGCCCACGTGCGCAGCCTGCAACCGCTGCCCGGCGGACCCGCGGAGATCCAGCTGCCCACGGTGGTGCGCATGATGTACGGGTTTGGCTTCATGCAGGATGCCGCGGCCAAGATCGATCACACGCGGCCGCCGGCGCCGCCGATGCGGCCGGAGCCCACCGCCGCCTACGGCGCCTATGTCGCCAACGCCTGCATCGGTTGCCATGGCGCCACGCTGGGCGGCGGCAAGATACCGGGCGCCCCGCCCGACTGGCCCGCGGCCGCCGACCTGCGCCCTGGCGCCGTGATGCTGCGCTACAGCACGCCGGAACGCTTCATCGCGATGATGCGGACCGGCATGCGGCCCGATGGCACGCCCGTCAGCCAGGTGATGCCCTTCGAATCGCTCAGCCGCATGAGCGATACCGATCTCACGGCACTGTATCTGCATCTCAAAACGCTTCCGGTGGTACAGGCATCGCGTTAGGGTGCTGGCCGTGCCACGGCATCGTACTGGCCAATTGGCATGACGCGAAAGTTTTACGTGTAGCGCCACCGCGCGCCCATCCTCCTCCGGTATTCGATGACGCACATATGGGGCGTCGACCGTATGCCGCCGCTTGCGCCTCATGGTGGGCATAGCCATTGCAACGCACGGCGTGCCGATCCGGCACGTCATCGACGTTTCTTGCGCTGGCTCCCACACAGGAGGATCACCATGTTCATTCACAACAAACGATTGCAGTACACCGTGCGCGTATCCCGACCCGATCCGGGCCTCGCGAATCTGCTGCTCGAACAGTTCGGCGGTCCCCAGGGCGAGCTTGCCGCCGCCTGCCGCTACTTCACGCAGGCCCTGGGCGAAGACGATCCCGGCCGCAAGGATATGCTGCTCGATATCGCAACCGAGGAGCTTAGCCACCTGGAAGTGATCGGCTCCATCGTCGCCATGCTGAACAAGGGCGCCAAGGGCGAGCTCGCGGAAGGCATCGAGCAGGAGGCCGAGCTGTATCGTTCGCTGTCCGGCCCGGGCAACGACAGCCATGTCACGCAACTGCTGTACGGCGGCGGACCGCCGCTGACCAACTCCGCCGGCGTGCCATGGACCGCCGCGTATATCGATACCATCGGCGAACCAACCGCGGACCTGCGCTCCAATATCGCCGCCGAGGCCCGGGCGAAGATCATCTACGAGCGGCTGATCAACGTGACGGACGATCCCAGTGTCCAGGAGGCGCTCGGGTTCCTGATGACGCGCGAGGTATCACACCAGAAGTCATTCGAGAAGGCGCTGTACTCGATACAGCCCAGCTTCCCGCCGGGCAAGATGCCGCCGATGCCGGAATTCGCCAGCGTCTACTACAAGATGTCGCAGGGCGACGCGCTGCGTGGCCCGTGGAATGCCGATACCAACTTCGAGTTCGTCGAGAACCCGCCGCCGGCCGTCGATGGCGGCGACGGCATGGCGCAGGTGCAGCTGGAGGCCGACCAGGAAAGCACGCTCGAAGCCATGGCGACGCGCACGGAATCTGACGTCAACAGCGATCCTGTCACCGGCGCCGATCTTGGCAGTGTCGAGGACGGCGAAGCGCCCGAGAAGATCTAGCGTGGCCGGGGGCCGCGACGCCGGCCCCCTCCTGTGGCAGCGCGCTCAGGCGAATATCGCCATCGAAACCAGCGTCATGTTCAGTCCGATGATCAGCGTCACCGCCATGGTGGCCAGTACATTGACCCACATCGGATTGGCATGCGCGCCCATCACCGAACGCCGGCTCGTCAACCAGATCAGCGGCACCACGGCGAACGGCAGTTGCAGGCTGAGGATGACCTGGCTGAGCACCAGCAGCTTGCCGATCCCCTCTTCCCCATAGGCCAGCGCGACAAACAGCGCCGGCACTACCGCGATCCCGCGCGTCAGCAGACGCCGTGCCCACGCGGGCAGCCGCAGCCTGACAAAGCCCTCCATCACGATCTGTCCGGCGAGGGTGGCCGTCACGGCCGAGCTCTGCCCTGAGGCCAGCAGCGCCACGCCAAACAGCACGCTCGCCACCGCGGTACCGGTCAGCGGACCGAGCATCTGATAGGCCGCGCGCAGATCGTTGACATCGTGCAACCCGCCGGTGTGGAAGACGGCACCGGCCGTCACGAGGATCGCCGCGTTGATGAAGAAGGCGATCACCAGCGCGAGCATGATGTCGATTGTGTAGTACCGCAGCGTGGTGGACGTATTCTCGCTACGGCCAGCCATGCGTTGCGGCCCCACCATCGACGAGTGCAGATAGAGGTTGTGTGGCATCACGGTCGCGCCGATGATGCCGATGGCGATATACAGCATGTCCATGTCGACCACCACACGCATGGTCGGCACGAAGCCGCGCGCCACGTCGCCCCATTGCGGCTGCACCAGCACCAGGTTGATGGCGAAGCAGAGGAAGACCACGGCCAGCAGCGCAATCACCACCGCTTCGAGCTTGCGATAGCCGCGTTGCTGCAACGCCAGGATCAGCAGCACGTCCAGCACGGTCGCCGCCACGCCCCAGGCCAGCGGGATGCCGAACAACAGGTTCAGCGCGATGGCGGTGCCGATCACCTCGGCCAGATCGGTCGCGCAGATGGCCAGCTCGCACAGCAGCCACTGCGCCAGCGCGGAACGCCGGCTCGAATGCTGCCGGCACGCCTGCGCCAGATCCATGCCGGACACCACGCCAAGCCGCGCGGCCAGCGCCTGCAGCAGCATCGCGATGAGGCTGGACAGCAGCACGATCCACAACAGCGCATAGCCGTATCCCGACCCCGCGGCCAGATCGGTGGCCCAATTGCCCGGGTCCATATAGCCGACCGCGACCAGATACCCGGGACCGAGAAACGCCAGCAGACGCCGCCAGTGCAGCCCCTTCCCCGGTCCCGACGGCCATGGACGAAACCGGCCCGCCACCGGCGCCGATGCCTTCTGCGGAGTATCAGGCGGCGACATGACACCTCCCTGCACCTCCCCTCTCCCGCGCGCGGGAGAGGGGCCGGGGGAGAGGGCAGTCACAGCCAGCCACAACGCCCCCTCCTAAACATCGCTACCGAAAATACTCGCCAGCAACACCACCGCACCACCCGCATTGATCAACCACCCCACCAACACCCTGACCGGATGCCGCATGCGCGCACGGCCTGCCATCGGCGCTCTGATGATGTCCATGGTCTCCTCCCATTGCGCGTGCACACCACCCTGCGCGCATGCCGATAAAGCACGACCCATGCCCACGCCGGCTCTGGCCGCGCCTTGTCATTGACGCCATCCGATTGCAGAATGCCGCCATGTTCGACGCGCCGTCTCCCTCCCTTCCTCGCTCGCCCGCCGCGCCGGTCGGCACCGAGACCGACATCGGAGCGATCTACCGCGGCGAGTCGCGGCGCGTGCTCGCCACGCTGATCCGGCTGCTGGGTGACTTCGATCTTGCCGAGGAAGCGCTGCACGAGGCATTCCGCGCCGCGCTGGAACAATGGCCGCGCGAAGGCATTCCCGCCAATCCGCGCGCATGGCTGATATCGACGGGCCGCTTCAAGGCCATCGACGGCATCCGCCGGCAGGCCCGCTTCCACGCGCTGGACGACGTCGCCGAACTGGTCGAGTCCATTCCGGACGAAAGCGCCGAGCAAGCCTTTGACGAGGATACGCTCGAGGACGATCGGCTGCGCCTCATTTTTACCTGCTGCCACCCCGCGCTGGCCGCGGATGCGCAGGTCGCGCTGACGCTGCGCGAGGTGTGCGGCCTGACCACCGAGGACATCGCGCGCGCCTTCCTGACACCGGCGCCGACCCTGGCCCAGCGCATCGTGCGGGCCAAGGCAAAGATCCGCGATGCGCGCATCCCATACCAGGTACCCGAACGGCCGCAACTGCCGGAGCGGCTCGATAGCGTGCTGAGGGTGATATACCTGGTGTTCAACGAGGGCTATTCCGCCAGTTCCGGCACACAGCTGATCCGGCATGACCTGTCCGGCGAAGCCATCCGCCTCGCCAGGCTGCTCCTCGACCTGCTTCCCGAACCGGAGGTCATGGGGCTGCTCGCGCTGATGCTGCTGCATGAATCGCGCCGCCCCGCCCGCACCTCCGCCGACGGCGACCTGATCGTGCTGGAGGACCAGGACCGGACGCTATGGGACCGCACGCTGATTGCGCAAGGCACTGCCCTGGTCGAACGGGCGCTGCTGTCCCGCCGCTTCGGCCCGTATACATTGCAGGCCGCCATCTCGGCGGTGCACGCCGAAGCCGACAGTGCCGCCGCCACCGACTGGCCCCAGATCGTCGCGCTGTATGACGTGCTGTTGTCGCTGCAGCCCTCGCCGGTGGTGGCGCTCAACCGCGCCGTCGCCATCGCCATGCGCGATGGCCCGGAGGCCGGCCTCGCGCTGGTCGACGGCCTTCTCGCTGGCGGCGCGCTGAACGACTATCACCTTGCCCATGCTGCCCGGGCGGATCTGTGCCGCCGCCTTGGCCGCCACGACGAAGCCCGCACCGCCTACCGTCGTGTGCTCGAGCTCGCCCGGCAGGAACCGGAGCGGCGGTATATCGAACGGCGGCTGGCCGAGCTTGACGTACCGCGCCATTGACCGTCCGGCGTGGATCGCCGGCGTGCGTCATTTGATGGCTCCGATGTCGAAATCCGGCATCGCCGAACGACTATTCCATGAAGCCCCCGGCCAGGGGCCGGCGCTCGTCCCGGGCCGCCCCTCTGCCGCGATTCGCCCCGATCCCCCGAGTGATACAAGGAGCTTTCCATGAAATACCTCTGCCTGGTGTACTACGAGGAGCAACAGGTCTACGGCATGCCCTCGCAGGACTGGGACGCGCTGGTGGCCGAATGCCTGCGCTACGGCGAACAGGTGCGCGCCAGCGGACACTTCCTCGGCGGCGAGGCGCTGCAGCCGGTCGACACCGCCAGGACCGTGCGCGTGCGCGATGGCAAGGTGTCCGTCGTCGACGGCCCCTTCGCCGAAACCAAGGAGCAACTGGCCGGCTTCTATCTGCTCGAAGCCACCGACCTGAACGAGGCCATCCAGGTCGCCTCGCGCATTCCGCCCGCCCGGCACGGCAGCATCGAGGTCCGCCCGATCCGCGAGCTGCCCGGCAAGTCCGCGGACTGAAATTTTTTTCGACGGCGTGTCGAGCGCTGTCGATTCCGGCCACCGCCGAACGACTAGATTGCAGGAAGCCAGCTTCGGCGCTTCCGCCAGCCAAGCAAGCAGCCTAGCAAGGAGCGGCAGCCATGAAATACCTGTGCCTGATCTACGCCGACGAGCGCGCCATCCAGGCGATGACCGAGCGCGAATGGCGTGAGCTGGTCGACGACTGTCTGCGCTATCGGGAGTCCTTGTGCCGCGACGGCATCTATGTCGCCGGCGAGGCGCTCGAGAGCGTGGCGTCCGCCACCACGCTACGCGTGCGCGGCCGCAAGGTCGGCATCACCGATGGACCGTTCGCGGAAACCAAGGAGCAGTTGGGCGGTTTCTACCTGATCGAAGCTGAAGGCTTGCACGAAGCACTGCACGTGGCGGCCGGCATACCGGCCGGCCGCTTCGGCAGCATCGAAGTTCGTCCCGTCATGACGCTCCATGCGCAGACGTCGGCGACCTCCTCTGAACTAGCCCAGGAGACTCATCATGACTGACACCACCAATCCGACCACGCCCGAGCAGGAACAGCAGATCCGTGCCCTGATCGAAAGCTGGCGGCAGGCCGCGATCGCCCGTGACGTGCCACGCATCGTCACGCACTACACGCCCGACATCGTCGCCTTCGATGCCGTTATGCAGTTGCAGTTCAAGGGCGTGGAGGCCTATGGCAAGCATTGGGCCGCCTGCATGGAGATGTGCAACGAGCCCGGCGAGACGGTCTTCGAGATCGACCAGCTTCATATCGTCGCCGAACAGCGCAGCGGCTACGCGCACTACCTGATCCGCTGCGGTCATCGCGACAGCGACGGTAACGAGAAGTCATCCTGGATGCGCGTCTCGGTGGGCCTGCGCCGCACAGACGCCGGCTGGAAGATAGCCCACGAGCACTTCTCGGCGCCGTTCGACATGGAGTCCGGCAAGGCCCTGTTCGACCTGAAGCCGTGATTCCCGACGATCACTCCGAAAAGACGACCCCGGGAGACAACATGCGATTCATGATTCTGGTGCGCGCCACGCGGAACACCGAACAGGGCGTCATGCCCGAACCATCCCTCATTGCCGAAATGGCGGCCTACCATGAAGAACTCGCCAGGGCCGGGGTGCTGGTCGATGCCAGCGGCCTGCAGCCGAGCGCCAAGGGCTGGCGGATCCGCTATGACGGCAGCAACCGTACGATCGTCGACGGACCGTTCGTCGAGACCAAGGAGCTGATCGCCGGCTACACCGTCATCCAGGTGAAATCGCGCGAAGAGGCGCTGGAATGGACACGCCGCTTTCCGAACCCGGCCACCGATGGAGACCGGGCGGAGATCGAGGTCCGGCAGCTGTACGACCTGGACGACTTCCCGCCCAGCGAGGGTATCGACCGGTTCCGGGAACTGGAAAACAGGCAGGAACAGCAGAAGAGCAGCGCGAGTTGACCCGATTCGCCACCTCACGGCTCAGGGCAACGTCAATCCACCAATCAAGGAGAAGCAGATGAACGAAACCAAGGTCAAGCCGATTCCCGAGGGCATGCCGACGCTGACGCCACACATCGTCTGCGCCAACGCCCTCGAGGCCATCGAGTTCTACAAGCGCGCGTTCGGCGCCAGGGAGGAATTCCGCCTCGTCACTCCACAGGGCGCGCTGATGCACGCCCAACTGCGCATCGGCGATTCCCCGATCATGATGGGCGAGGAAATGCCCGAATGGCAGAGCCTTGGGCCAAAGACGCTGAAGGGCACGCCCGTGACGTTGCACCTGTACGTCGAAGATGTCGACGCGGCGATGGCCCGCGCCGCGGAAGCTGGCGCGAAGGTCACGATGCCGGCGTCCGACATGTTCTGGGGCGATCGCTATGGCCAGGTCGAAGACCCTTACGGCCACCGCTGGTCCCTGGCCACCCACGTGCGTGACGTCCCGCCGGAAGAACTGCAAAAGGCCGCGGAACACGGCTGCGGCTGACCCCGTCGTTCCCGCGAAGGCGGGGAGCCAGCGTCTCAGCGAGCGCCGCTGTCGCGATGACGCGCACAAAGCAAAACGCCCCAGACCGGATGGATCTGGGGCGTTTCTTAAGGAGAGCCTGGCGATGACCTACTTTCACACGGGTAGTCCGCACTATCATCGGCGCAAAGTCGTTTCACGGTCCTGTTCGGGATGGGAAGGGGTGGTTCCGACTCGCTATGGTCACCAGGCATAAAG
>NZ_VLJN01000016.1:47274-100143 GCF_007829435.1 Cupriavidus gilardii J11 | reverse complement strand
GCTCGCGTTTCAGGCGCGCATTGTCCAGCCGCCTGGACTCGCTCATGAAGCTGAGCAGCGTCGGCTCCACCGCCTCGCGCAATTGCTCGCGCGGCGGCCGCGGCAGGCCACGCCGATCGGCAACCAGGTCGAAGTAGTCCGCCATGCGCAGCTCGCTGTCGTCACTGGCATGGACCACGCGCTGCGGCTTGCCGCGCAGCATCGCCGCGATCATCGTGCGGGCCAGGTCGTCGGCATGGATGTGGTTGGTATAGACGTCGTCGTCGCGCGTCAGCGCCGGCGTGCCCTTGGCAAGCCGCGCCAGCGGCAGTCGGTCCGCGGCATAGATGCCGGGAATGCGCACGATGGCGGCGCGCCAGTGCGCGTGGCGGCCGAATTGCCGGACCGCCTCTTCCGCCGCCACACGGCGCCGGGCACGGGCCGTGCGAGGCCGCACCGGGTGGCTCTCCTGGGTCCACGCGCCGCCACGGTCGCCATAGACGCCCGACGTGCTGGCATAGACAAGTACAGGCTTGCTGGCCGTGCGGATGCGCCCGGTCAGCCGACGGGGCAGCCGAGGCGGATGGCCCGATGGGTCGGGTAGAATGCGGGGTTCCCGCACCGGGCGAGACGACGCATACGACGCACGACGCCACTGCGAGCGCCGCAGTGCATGCAGCAACGCCACCGTCCGTGGATCGTCATCCCCGTGGGCCGGCGGCGGCGCCAGGTGAAGCACCCGTTCCGCCAATCCGGCAAGCCGCGCCAGCGTGCCCGGCATATCGAGGTTGGCGATGACGGGGACGGCGCCGGCGGCGCGCAGTTCGGGCGCGCGCTCGGGCCGGGACGACACCGCGAACACGCGCCACCGGGACGCAAGCATGCGCGTGCAGCGCAGGCCCACGTCGCCGCAACCGACGATCAACAGACGGGGGCGGCCAAGGCGGGGCGACAGATCTTTGCTCATCGAGAGATTATGGCTTATCAAGTAACCGTGATGCCCAGCGGCCGCCAGTTCGAAGCGGCCGCAGACGAAACCATCCTCGCCGCCGCGCTGCGTCACGGCGTGGGCCTGCCGTACGGCTGCAAGAACGGCGCCTGCGGCTCATGCAAGGGCCGTGTGGTGGCCGGCGAGTTCGTCCAGGGCGATCATGCCGCGTCCGCGCTGACCGCGCAGGAGGAGACCGAGGGCCGCGCGCTGTTCTGCTGCGCCACCGCCACCTCCGATGTCACGATCGAATGCCGCGAGGTACAGGGCGCGGGCGATATCCCGATCAAGAAGGTGCCGTGCCGCGTGCAGTCGCTGGAGCGTGTGGCCGACGACGTGATCGTCGCGAAGCTGCAGCTGCCGGCAACCGAGCGCCTGCAGTACCTCGCCGGCCAGTACATCGAGTTCCTGCTGCGCGACGGCAAGCGCCGCAGCTACTCCATCGCCACGCCGCCGCACCAGGAAGGCCCGATCGAGCTGCATTTCCGCCATATGCCTGGCGGCGCCTTCACCGACTACGTGTTCGGCGCGCGCGAAGGCCAGCCAGCCATGAAGGAACGCGACATCCTGCGCTTCGAAGGCCCGCTGGGCAGCTTCTTCCTGCGCGAGGACTCGGACAAGCCGATCATCCTGCTCGCTTCGGGCACGGGCTTCGCGCCGATCAAGGCCATCGTCGAACACGCGGCCTATATCGGCCTCGAGCGTCCGATGACGCTGTACTGGGGCGGACGCCGACCGCGCGACCTTTATATGCATGCGCTGTGCGAGCAGTGGGCGCGCGAGCTGCCGAACTTCCGCTATGTGCCCGTGGTATCCGACGCCCAGCCGGAGGACGACTGGGAAGGCCGCGGCGGCTTCGTCCATCAGGCCGTGATGGACGACTATCCGGACCTGTCGGCGCACGAGGTCTATGCCTGCGGCGCGCCGGTCATGGTGAACGCCGCGCGCACCGACTTCGTCGCCCAGTGCGGGCTGCACGAGGACGCGTTCTTCGCCGATTCGTTCACGTCCGAAGCCGACCTGCATCCGGCCGGCGCCGCCTGATCCCGGGCCGGACCGACGCAAGCGGTTGGCGATACCGTTTCACAGGAGCAACAGCGATGCCCGGCCTTCCCCGCACGGTCTTTGACACCGGGGCGGCTGGGTCTTATAGTTGCCCGCATGAACACCGCCAACATCCGACGCAGCGTCCGTACGTCGCATCCCGCAAGGGTGCCACGCGGCTGACCGTCGACAGCGTCTGTTCAGGTCATCAAGCCACGGGCAACCCCCGTGGCTTTTTTGTTTGCTTGCCGTTCCGGCCGGCATGGGTCCCGCCCCCGCCTGCCGGCCCCGCCGAAGTTATCCGTTCCACGCCGACCCCTGGAGTCCGCCATGGCATTTGCTGAGTATCCCGTTGAATCGCTGATGTACATCACCAACCGGCCCGAGCTTGTCTTCGTCGAAGGCAAGGGCTCGTGGCTGACGGACCATCAGGGCAAGCGCTATCTCGATTTCGTGCAGGGCTGGGCGGTGAACTGCCTGGGACACAGCAACCCGGGCATGGTCGAGGCGCTCAACGCCCAGGCACGCAAGCTGATCAATCCCAGCCCGGCCTTCTACAACGCGCCGATGATCCATCTGGCCAAGCTGCTGACCGACAATAGCTGCTTCGACAAGGTGTTCTTCGCCAACAGTGGCGCCGAGGCAAATGAAGGCGCGATCAAGCTGGCGCGCAAATGGGGACGCAAGCACAAGGGCGGCGCCTACGAGATCATCACCATGGACCACAGCTTCCATGGACGCACGCTGGCGACCATGAGCGCGTCAGGCAAGGCGGGCTGGGACACCATCTTCGCGCCGCAGGTGCCGGGCTTCCCGAAGGCGGTGCTCAATGACCTGGCCTCGGTCGAGGCGCTGATCACCGACAAGACGGTCGGCATCATGCTGGAACCCGTGCAGGGCGAAGGCGGCGTGATCCCCGCCACGCGGGAATTCATGCAGGGCCTGCGCGCGCTCGCCGACAAGCACAAGCTGCTGTTCATCGTCGACGAGGTGCAGGCGGGCTGCGGCCGCTGCGGCACGCTATTCGCCTACCAGCTGTCGGGCGTGGAACCGGACATCATGACGCTGGGCAAGGGCATCGGCGGCGGCGTGCCGCTGTCGGCGCTGCTGTGCAAGGCCGAAGTGGCCAGCTTCGAGGCCGGCGACCAGGGCGGCACCTACAACGGCAATCCGCTGATGTGCGCGGTGGGTGCCGCGGTGATCGAACAGCTGATCGCGCCGGGCTTCCTCGAGCAGGTCAACGAACAGGCCGCCTATCTGCGCGAACAGCTGCTGGCGCTGTCGTCCGAGTTCGGCCTGCAGGGCGAGCGCGGCGAAGGCATGCTGCGCGCGCTGCTGCTGGGCCGGGACATCGGTCCGCAACTGGTCGAGCAGGCGCGCGACATGCAGCCGGAAGGGCTGCTGCTCAATGCGCCGCGGCCGAACCTGCTGCGCTTCATGCCGGCGCTGAACGTCACGCGCGGCGAGATCGACCAGATGGTGTCGATGTTGCGCACGCTGCTGAAGGGCCTGGCCTGATGCATGGTGGCCCCGCCGGCGGCGGCAAGACCTCTCCCCCGGGGGTGGGTCTTGCCCTGAATCCGGCGGGGGCAGGCGTGCGCCCGTCGCGCGCCTCCGCCTATACTGGTGCAGTCCGGATCAGGGAGAACAATAGTGGACGGCGCCCTCATTGATCGACGCGCGTTCGCCGCACTGCTCGCGGTCATTCTGATGGCCATCGTGAACCCGCTGCGCGCCGACGAGGCGGCCGACCATGCCGCCTTGCTGAAGGCCGAACAGGACTGGCTCAAGGCCACCGAATCGGGCAATCGCGCGGTACTCGAACGACTCCTGCATCCTTCCTTCGTCAATATCTCGCCGCTGGGCGGCATCCGCAACCGCCTCGAATCGCTCGCTGCCGGCACGCCGCCGCCGGGCTCGTCGCAAACGTTGACGGAGCTGAAGGTGCGTACCTACCGCGACGCGGCGGTGGTCACAGGCGTCAATCGCTACCGTTCCAACGCGCAGAGCAAACCCACCGAGGTCGTCTTCACTGACGTGTTCATCCGCACGCCGCAGGGATGGCAGGTCGTGTCGTCACACAATTCGATCCGGCCGCCGGTGGTGCAGGAGCGGTGAGGGGGTCGGTTCGGCTATGACTGTGACTGCCCTCTCCCCCGCCCCTCTCCCGCCTTGCGGGAGAGGGGAGAGAACCCACAGCGTTTGAAACACCCTCGATGTTCTCCCCTCTCCCGCTCGCGGGAGAGGGGCGGGGGAGAGGGCAGTAACAGCATCCACCCAACCCCCAAAACAAAAAAAGCCCGGCATACCACCGGGCTTTCTTACTGGCAAGCAACAACGACAACCGCCGCCATCACTCTCCCAGATACGCTGCCCTCACCTTCGGATCGTCCAGCATATCGGCGGCATTGCCGCTCATCGTGATCAGGCCCGACTCCATCACGTAGCCGCGATGCGCCGCCTGCAGCGCCAGCCGGGCGTTCTGCTCGACCAGCAGTACCGTCACGCCCTGCGACGAGATATCGCGCACGACCTCGAAGATCTTCTCGACCATGATCGGCGACAGGCCCATCGACGGCTCGTCCAGCAGCAGCAGCTTCGGCTGGCTCATCAGCGCGCGCGCCATCGCCAGCATCTGCTGTTCGCCACCGGACATCGTGCCGGCCAGCTGATTCGCGCGTTCCTTCAGCCGCGGGAAGATGCCGAACATGCGGTCGACGTCCCGCTTGATGCCGGCATCGTCGTTGCGCGTGAAGGCGCCCATCAGCAGGTTCTCTGTGATCGTCATGCGCGCGAATACGCCACGGCCTTCCGGCACCATCGCCAGGCCCTGCTTCAGCAGCTCGTAGCTGGGCACGCCCTTGATCGATCGTCCCAGGTATTCCACATCGCCGCCTGCCCACGGCTGCAGCCCCGTGATGGCCTTCATCGTGGTCGTCTTGCCCGCGCCATTGGCGCCGATCAGCGTGACCAGCTCGCCGTCGCGGATCTCGAGATCGATTCCCTTGACCGCCTGGATGCCGCCGTAGGCGACCTTCAGCCCGGAGATCTTCAGTAGTGTGTCTTTCATTTGCTGCTCTCCCGGGTCAGTGCGCGGAGGTACCGAGGTAGGCCTCGATCACCGCCGGGTTGTTCTGAACGTCGTGCGGCAGGCCCTGCGCGATGACCTTGCCGTAGTCCAGCACGGTCAGGCGGTCGCACAGGCCCATCACCAGCTTCACATCGTGCTCGATCAGCAGGATGGTCCGGCCATCCGAGCGGATCTTGTCGAGCAGGCCACGCAGTTCGACCTTCTCGGTGGCGTTCATGCCGGCCGCCGGCTCGTCCAGCGCCAGCAGCTTGGGCTCCGTGGCCAGCGCCCGCGCGATCTCGAGCCGGCGCTGGTGGCCGTAGGACAGGTTGCGCGACGTGAAGTTGGCGTACTTGCCGATGCCGACATAGTCCAGCAGGTCGTGCGCCATGTCCTCGACGGCCTCCTCTTCCTCGCGTACCGACGGTGGCCGGAAGATCGCGCCGAGCACGCCGGCCTTGGTGCGGACGTGACGCCCCACCATGACGTTCTCCAGCGCCGTCATGTCGCCGAACAGCCGGATGTTCTGGAACGTCCGGGCGATGCCGGCCCGGGCCACTTCGTGCACGGCGGTGGGCCGATAGGCCGTGCCGCCGAGCACGAATTCGCCCGAATCGGGCGTATAGAGCCCGGTGATCACGTTGAAGAACGTGGTCTTGCCCGCGCCATTGGGCCCGATCAGGCCGTAGATCTCGCCCTGCCTGATTTCCAGGCCGACGTCGGACAGCGCCTGCAGACCGCCAAACCGCTTGTTGACCCCCTTGACCGACAGGAGGATGTTTTCGTTACCCATGGTTTCCTCCTGCATCACAGACGGGTTACCGCACCGGCACGGCGCACCACCGGCCGGTCTTCCTTGCGCGGCGACGGCCACAGCCCCGCCGGGCGATACAGCATCACGCCGACCAGCGCCAGGCCGAACAGCAGCTGGCGCAGCACCTCGGCGTCCACGATGATGTGACCGAAGACCATGTTCTGCACCGGCTCGGCCACCACACGCAGCAACTCCTGGAAGCCGACCAGCAGGATGCCGCCGAGGATCACGCCCGGCACGTGGCCCATGCCGCCCAGCACAACGATGGCCAGCACGTAGATCGACTCCCACAGCGTGAACGATTCCGGCGACACGAAGCCCTGGAAGGCGCCGAACACCGCGCCCGACACGCCGCCGAACGACGCGCCCATGGCGAAGGCCAGCAGCTTGATATTGCGGGTGTTGATGCCCATCGCCTTGGCGGCGATCTCGTCCTCGCGGATCGCGACCCAGGCGCGGCCGATGCGCGAATTCTGCAGCCGCAGGCAGACGAACACGATCACCACCACCAGCGCGATCAGCAGGTAGTAGTACATGAACACCGGCGTGAACTTGAGCCCGAAGAATTCGTGCGTCTTGGAGAAGTTGAAGCCGAAGATCGTGATCGGATCGACCGCGGTGATGCCCTTCGGTCCATTGGTGATATTGACCGGACGATCCAGGTTGTTCATGAAGATCCGGATGATCTCGCCGAAGCCCAGCGTCACGATCGCCAGATAGTCGCCGCGCAGCTTCAGCGTCGGCGCACCCAGCAGCATGCCGAAGAAGCCGGCCACCAGCGCTGCCAGCGGCAGSACCCACCAGACGCTCACGTGAAAGCCGTTGGGGAACAGCTGCGCGATGGTCTCGAACTGGTTGGCCAGATGGGGCGAACCGAGCAGCGCCATCAGGTAGGCGCCGACCGCGTAGAAGGCGATATAACCCAGGTCCAGCAGGCCGGCAAAGCCCACCACGATGTTCAGGCCCAGCGCCAGCATGATGTACAGCAGCGCGAAGTCAAGCACGCGGACCCAGTAGTTGCCGCCCAGGTATTGCACCAGGAAAGGCGCGCACAGGCCGATGACAAGGAAGCCCGCCAGCGCGGCCAGCGTCTTGGTCGGCGTCTTGGTCAGCGGCGCCGCCTGCGATGCCGTGGAAATCGGAGTTGGAGTGTTCATGGTGTCGCTCTCCTTACGCACGATCCGCCACGCGTTCGCCCATGATGCCGGACGGACGGAACACCAGCACGGTGATCAGCACGATGAAGGCGAACACGTCCTGGTAGTTCGAACCGAACACGCCATTGGTCAGGTCGCCGATATAGCCGGCGCCAAGCGCCTCGATCAGGCCGAGCAGCATGCCGCCGACCATGGCGCCGGCCAGGTTGCCGATGCCGCCGAGCACTGCCGCGGTAAACGCCTTCAGGCCCGGGATAAAGCCCATGTAGAAGTGCGCGTTGCCATAGTTGGTGGCCATCATCACGCCAGCCAGCGCCGCCAGCGTGGCACCGATCATGAAGGTGGCCGAAATCACGAAATTCGGGTTCACGCCCATCAGGCCGGCCACGCGCTGGTTCTCGGCGGTGGCGCGCATCGCGCGGCCGAGCTTGGTGCGGTTGACCAGCAGCAGCAGACCCGACATCACCATCACGGCCATGCCGATGATGACGATTTCCTTGCCCGTGATGGTGGCGCCGGTCGTGCCGATGTCGATCGGGCTGGACGGCAGCAGTTGCGGGAAGGTCAGCGGATTGCGCGACCAGATCAGCATGCCGACGGTCTGCAGGATGATCGACACGCCGATGGCGGTGATCAGCGGCGCCAGGCGCGGCGCATTGCGCAGCGGCCGGTAGGCGATCCGCTCGATCGAATAGGACAGCACCGCGCAGACCGGCATGGCGATCAGCGTGGCGATCACCAGCGTCAGCCATTCCGGCAGGCCGGGGGCCAGCTGCTGCAGCCCGAGAATAGCCGACAAGGCGGTCAGCGCGCCGATCATCAGCACATCGCCGTGGGCGAAGTTGATGATCCCCAGAATGCCGTAGACCATGGTGTAGCCGAGTGCAATCAGCGCATAGATGCTGCCGAGCACCAGACCATTCACGATCTGCTGGATAAAGATATCCATGAATACTCCTGGCTTGCCGCCCGCGACGCCGGCATGGTGTCGATGCCGTGCGGGGCAGCGTCGTGTGAGTGGTTTGGTAAGAGGGTTATGAGCTGGTAAGCGGCCTGCCGACTTCCACCCATGGTATGGGCTTCATGCTATGAGGCGAGGCTAAAAAGAACGGCACCGTAAGCGCTTCACGGTGCCGTTCGTGGACCGGGTAGGTCCGGCGTTACATCTTGACGACGTCGAGGACCGACTTCTTCTTGTCCTTGTAGTCGTACAGCGTAATGGTGCCTTCCTTCATGTCGCCCTTCTCGTCGAAGGCGATGTTGCCGATCACGCCCTGGTAGTTGGTCTTGGGCATCTCGGCGAGGATGGCGGCCGGCTCGTACGAGTTGGCGCGCTTCATCGCGTCGACGATCACCATCACGGCGTCATAGGTGAACGGCGCGTAGATCTGCACCGGGGCATTGAAGCGGTCCTGGTAGCGCTTCTGGAACTCGGCGCCCTTCTCCATCTTCGACAGCGCGAGGCCGGCTTCCGAGCAGATGATGTTGTCGACCGCGTCGCCCGCCAGCTCGGCCACCTTGTCGGTACAGACGCCGTCGCCGCCCACGATCTTGGCCGCGATGCCCAGTTCCTTGGCCTGCTTGGCGAACGGGCCGCCAGTGGCGTCCATGCCGCCGTACATGATGACGTCGGGCTTCTTGCCCTTGATCTTGGTCAGGATGGCCTTGAAGTCGGTGGCCTTGTCGTTGGTGGCTTCGCGCGCCACCACATTGACGCCGGCGGCCTTGGCGGTCTTCTCGAACTCGTCGGCCAGGCCCTTGCCGTAGGCGGTGGCGTCGTCGACGATCGCCACGCTCTTGGCGTTCAGGCTCTTGGCGGCATAGTTGGCCAGTGCCGGGCCCTGCTGGGCGTCGGTGGCAACCACGCGGTACGTGGTCTTGAAGCCCTGCTTGGTGTAGTCAGGGTTGGTCGACGACGGGGAGATCTGCACGATGCCGGCATCGCTGTAGATCTTCGACGCGGGAATCGACACACCCGAGTTCAGGTGGCCAACCACGGCCACGACCTTCTCGTCCACCAGCTTCTGGGCAACCGAGGTGCCGGTCTTGGGATCGGCGGCGTCGTCCTCGCCCACCAGCTCCAGCTTGACCTTCTTGCCGCCCAGTTCGAGGCCGGCCTTGTTGACCTCCTCGACCGCCAGGCGTGCGCCATTCTCATTGTCCTTGCCAAGGTGCGCGATACCGCCGGTCAGCGGA
Organism: Cupriavidus gilardii J11; assembly: GCF_007829435.1. Taxonomy (GTDB): domain Bacteria; phylum Pseudomonadota; class Gammaproteobacteria; order Burkholderiales; family Burkholderiaceae; genus Cupriavidus; species Cupriavidus gilardii_D. The sequence continues at coordinate 90,895 of NZ_VLJN01000016.1, read as the reverse complement.
GCCGCGTGGCCGATCTTTACCACCACATCGCCACCACCGGCAGGGGCTGCCGCCGCGGGCGCCGAAGCCGACGCATCCGCCGGTGCTTCTTCCTTCTTGCCGCAGGCCGTAACCAGTGCCACCGCCGCTGCAATCGGCAGAATCTTGGCAAACGTGATTTGCATGAGTGATCTCCTGGGATTCACATGAAGCAGGGTAACGCAACGCCTCCCGTCCGTTTCCCTGTACCGCTTTGTCTAGTTTCAATTTGAAACGCGCGAATTGTATCCCCTTTTTTTGCGGATGCAATACGCGACGCAACAACCTGAGCCCTTTACCCGCCAATTGAGCTAGGTAATTTCCCCAATGGGTCCATTGGGGCAATTCCCATCCAAGCGGAGGGTATGAAGCGATAGCTAACAAGAAGCGTGCCCGATTGGGCCCTCAAGCCATGCCGACGCTCGCTCGGCGCCACATGGGACGCCGCCGCATGGCGAAGAAATACTCTAATTAATTAGGTATTTCATAAAGTATCGGATGCACCAAATTGACTGGCATGGCGGATCGGACGCACCAATTGAGGGAAAACCCTCATTTAAGGATTAACCCTTTAGCGGGATGCAATTGGTTGCATTGCTGAATTAAAAAGTGGCGTTTGAGATTCTTTACGCTCTTGGCCGGCGCAACCGCTGCAATCGCCGCGATGGATTAACCAACGCCCCGGATTCGGCGTGCCGCATCGCACAAAAGAAAAAGCCCCGCCGGGCGGGGCTTCGGAATGACATCTGGCCGTCAGGCCGCGTCGGCCTGCTGCAAGCCCTTTGGCAACGGGAACGACATGTTCTCCTCGATGCCGGTCAGCGGGCGCACGCTGCGGGCGCCCAGTTCGCGCAGACGTTCGACGATCGACTGCGCCAACGCCTCGGGCGCCGATGCGCCGGCTGTCAGACCGATCCGACGCTTGCCGACCAGCCATTCGGCGCGGACCTGGCCGGGCGCATCGACCATATGGGCCGGCACGCCCAGCCGCTCGGCCAGTTCCCGCAGGCGATTCGAATTCGAACTGTTGGGGCTGCCCACCACGATCACCACATCCACCTGCGGCGCCATGAACTTGACCGCATCCTGCCGGTTCTGCGTGGCATAGCAGATGTCCTGCTTCTTGGGCTCGCGGATCGCGGGGAAGCGCGCCCGCAGCGCGGCCACGATCTCGCGCGTCTCGTCCACAGACAAGGTGGTCTGCGTGACATAGGCCAACCGCTCGGGATCGGCCACCTTCAGCGTGGCCACATCGGCAACCGACTCCACCAGCAGCATGCCGCCATCGGCCTGCCCCATCGTGCCTTCCACCTCCGGGTGACCCTTGTGGCCGATCATCACGATCTCGCAGCCTTCGCCGCGCATCTTGCCGACCTCCACATGGACCTTGGTCACCAGCGGGCAGGTCGCGTCGAACACGTTCAGGCCACGGGCCTGGGCGTCGGCACGCACGCCGCGCGATACGCCGTGCGCGCTGAAGATGACCGTCGAACCGGCCGGCACCTCGTCCAGCTCCTGCACGAACACCGCGCCCTTGCGGCGCAGGTCCTCGACCACATAGGCGTTATGGACGATCTCGTGGCGTACGTAGATGGGGGCGCCAAAGCGCGCCAACGCGCGCTCGACGATCTCGATGGCGCGATCGACCCCGGCGCAGAAACCGCGTGGCTGGGCCAGCAGGATCTCGGCATCGGGGGCGGGGGTCAGGTCTGGCATGCGGATATCGGAGGTACGGCGGCCGGGTCGCGGCCCGGCAACAGGCCGTGCATCAAAGAATGCCGATCAGCTGCACGTCGAACACGACGGTCTGGCCGGCCAGCGGATGATTGAAATCGAACAGCGCGGAGGTTTCCCTCACTTCCTTCAGCACGCCGGCGTACTTGCCGCCGCCAGGCGCGTTGAATTCCACCAGATCGCCGGGGTTGTAGTCCTCTTCGAACGAACTGTTCTCGCGCAGCGTGGCGAGCGACACCCACTGCAGCAGATCGGGATTGCGCGGGCCGAATGCGTGTTCGGGGGCGAGCCTGTAGCTGGCACGCTCGCCTTCGCCCATGCCGAGCAGCGCCTGCTCCAGCGTGGGAGCGAACTGGCCCTGGCCAAGCAGCAGCGTGGCCGGCTTGTCGTCGAAGGTGCTGACGACTTCGGTGCCGTTTTCCAGCGAGATGCGGTAATGAAGCGTCAGGAACGAGTCGGCCTGCACGATCTTGCGATCAGCGGCGCCATCCTGTCGTTCGGACGCAAAAGTTTGCGAATTCATGAGTGTCCAACCGGTCAACAACCCGTATTGTAAGCGACTGGACCGCGCCCCGCCGATGGGGCGCCCCCCCCTTCGCGAGACCCTTCCCATGTCCATCCTCGACTGGCCCGCCACCCAACGCCCGCGCGAAAAATTACTGCAATCCGGCCCTGCGTCGCTGTCCGACCCCGAACTGCTGGCGGTCTTCCTGCGCGTCGGCACCCCGGGCAAGAGCGCGGTCGAACTGGCGCGCGAGATGATCAACCGATTCGGCTCGCTGCGCGCGCTGCTGGCCGCGCCGCGCGCGGAAGTGGCGCGTATCAAGGGCGTGGGCGCCGCCAAGTATGCACAGTTGCAGGCGGTGGTGGAGCTGACCCGCCGTGCGCTGGCGGAGGAGATGGCGCTGCCCAGGGGCCTCGAATCGCCCGAGTCGGTGCGCGACTATCTGCGCCTGTCGCTGGCCAACCGGCCCTATGAAGTCTTCCTTTGCCTGTTCCTGGATGCACGCAACCGGTTGCTGGCCGCCGAAGAACTGTTCCGCGGATCGCTGACGCAGGCCAGCGTCTACCCGCGCGAGGTCGCGCGCCAGGCGCTTGCCCACAACGCGGCGTCCGTCATTGTCGCCCACAACCACCCTTCCGGACATCCGATGCCGAGCCAGGCGGATATCGACATCACCCGGGTCCTCGCGCGCTCGCTGGCGCTGATCGATGTACACCTGCTGGACCATTTCGTCGTGGCGGGAAGCCACACGTATTCTCTGGCCGAGCACCGTCAGATGTAGAATGGCCGGCCTCATCGCGGGCATCGGCCAGCGCATGCCGGGCGCCCCGCCGGGCCGCCAACGCGTTGTGACGCACGCGCCACGATCCAACACCCGTGGCGCCGGATTGCAGAAGGCATTGATCTAGCAGTGCTTTCCGGTCTATAATGCCCGTTTTGCTGAAGTCTTAACCGCTGCAGTCCAGGCCAGCGCGGCTTTTGTCGATCTGTTGCGAACATTGTCCACGAATAGAAGATTTAGGAGTGCTTCATGGCACGCGTCTGTCAAGTGACCGGGAAAGCGCCGATGGTCGGCAACAACGTTTCCCACGCAAACAACAAGACGAAGCGCCGTTTTCTGCCGAACCTGCAGAATCGTCGTTTCTTCGTTGAATCGGAAAACCGCTGGGTGAGCCTGCGCGTCTCGAACGCCGGTCTGCGCCTGATCGACAAGAAAGGCATCGACGCCGTGCTCGCCGACCTGCGCGCACGCGGCGAAGTCTGAACTAGGAGTACACCATGGCCAGCAAAGGCGGACGCGACAAGATCAAACTGGAATCGACCGCGGGTACCGGTCATTTCTATACGACCACCAAGAACAAGCGCACCATGCCGGAAAAGATGGCGATCATGAAGTTCGATCCCGTCGCCCGCAAGCATGTCGAGTACAAGGAAACCAAGATCAAGTAATTGATCGAGGTTGCAGTATCGAAGCCGCCCAACTCGCGTTGGGCGGCTTTTTTTGTGGCCGACATCCTGCCGCGCACATCGCCGGCCTTCGATCAGTAACTGATCGGAGCTTTCATCCGGTCGCCCACGCGTGCCGCGTGCAATTCCGTCGCGACCAGCACGCCGGCCGTCTCCGCCAACTGCGCGGACAGGTCTTCCAGGCAGAATCGCGCAAACGCATGGCGAGCGCCACCCTCCCCGAGGTCGGTGCCCGGAGCCTGCAGTGCGAGAAAGCGCTCCGTCAACGCGTCGGCGGTCGACTCGTCCATGCGGTTCGCGCACGCCGCCAACGCCTCGATGGCTTCCAATGTCCGCTCATCGGCGGAGAGGGCTTCGTCGAATTGCTGCGGCAGGGCCGGCGCGGCGTTGGCCGCCCTCGATGACACATCGAGGTCCGCACTGGCATCGCGCGCCCGTTTCAAGGTCTGCAGCTTCGCGGACAGGTAGTCGCCCTGGCTGGCCAGGCATGCCTGCATGAAAGCACGCTGCGCCGACAGGCCGTCCGGGGTCTTCAGCCAACCGGCCAGCCTCGCTTCCGGCGAAGCGTTCCGATACGCCGCCGTCGCGCGCCGGCGCGCCTGCCTGAACCCGTGTCCAACGGCCAACGCGCGCAGGAATGCGCGGCAGGCCCTCCAACGCTGCCGCGACCCAGACCGGGCAAACCCCCAGGCTTTTCTATCGAGCGTTCCAAGATGCTGCCCCGGATCGACACTGTCCGGATGGTTGCGTGCGCCCACGCTGTGGCCAGGCCCCCGCGCCGCGGCGGCCAGCAGACCGGTCAGCGCCTTCTTGCGCTGCTCGATGCTGGAATACATCTGGCTTCGCAACAGCAGCCCCCCGGATACCGGCGCCCCCTCGCTCGCGCCATCCGCTTGCGCAAGCAAGATGTCCAACGGCGCCAGGCGGTGCCGGTCTACCTCGGGATGATCGCCGGCATATTGCAATTGATGCCGCTTGTTCTTGCCGCCCTGCGTGATGAATGGCACCGACGAGGCGCCGAGCAGCAACGCGCCAAGCGTGCCGATCGCCAACAGCACAAGGATTCCGACAGGCCCCGCGAGCACGCCAGCGCCCAGACCGATGAGCGCGGCCACGCCGATGCCGGCCTTGATGGCCGCGGCGCCGCCGAACAACAGGCCACCGGTCAGGAAGGCGGCATTCCAGTTACGGAACCGGCGCAGGAAGCGGTGCCGTTTGTCGACCTTGCGAAGCACGTATTCCCGATAGCGCCGCACGGTATCGATTGCCCCGGGCTGCCGTTCGAGGGCCTCGCGTACCAGCGTCCGGTCCTTGTCCAGGCGACGATATCGAATGCGGGACTGGTGCAGGTAGAAGGCGCCCAACGTGATGGCCAATACGCCGGCAAGGGGGCCCAGCGCGATGGTGCCAACCGTGGCCATGCCGGCCGACAAGGCGGCGGCAAGCGGACTGCTGGCCAGAACACTGGCCACATTGAAGCTCTTGGCCGCGATGGCAAGACCAATCTGCAGTGCCGCGTCGGCGACAGTCCGCAGCAGCATCGTAAGGCCGGATGCGCATGCGCTGAAGCCGATGCCCGCCGCGCTGCGGTTGCGCGCTCGTTCGGCCTTCAGGTCATCGCATACCTGGTCGTGGACGGCGTATTCCTCCCGTATGGCCGATGGCGGCGCGGGGTCGACATTCACCATCCGTCGGTACGCCGCCTGTCTCGCCGCCCGTGATTGCGCCAGCTGCGTCCGCAGCATCGCACCACGCTCTCTCGCGTCGGCAAACTCCGCCCATCCGCCCCGGATCGCCAGTGCCGAGAAGAATGCCACCGGAATACCCACCACCGCGGAGAAAGCGTAGCCGCCGATGCCGCTGGCCGCCCCATCGCTCGCGGGCGATTGCGGCGAGCGTTTGGACACCGCATCGGAAACCGTGCGGGCAACCTGATACAAGCCCTGCAATGCCTCGTCGACATCGACCGGCACACCGCCACCGCGGCGTTCGGGCACGATCCATTCGACCCGTGCGCCGACGTCCCGCCCCGCGGCGACGATCCCCGCCGCGCCGGCAACTGCCACGCTGGCGCCCACGATGGGCCCCTTGCCTGCAGGCGCACGATCCGCTCCGTTGGTCATGACCCCGCTCCCACAGTTCTGCATGGCATATCCCTATCCTCTGTCCGACGCCGCCTGAAACTCCGCCGGTGTGCCGGGTAAGTCAGGGCGTTGCCATCTTAATGAGAATGAATAGCGTTCCATATGGGGCGGCACGGCACCGTTGCCGGAACCTGAAACTGGAGCAGAAAAACGCTACCGCATACGCGGATTGAGATGCAGGGCGCACGCTCATTGGCGGCGGTGTACACTCTTCTGCTTCGTGCATCATCCGCGCACTCAGCGTCCACGCATCATGAACTTCGACGTCGCCATTGTCGGCAGCGGCCTCGCTGGCCTGACAGTCGCCCTGCAACTGGCCGATACCCACCGCGTAGTCATCGTCAGCAAGCGCGCGATGACGCAAGGGGCGAGCGACTGGGCGCAGGGGGGCATCGCCGCGGTGCTCGACTCCGGGGACAGCCATGAAGAGCACACGCAGGACACGCTGATCGCGGGCGCCGGCCTGTGTGACGAAGGCGCGACGCGCTATATCGTCGAGCATGGCCGCCAGGCAATCCAATGGCTGATCGATCGCGGCGTGCCTTTCACGCGCGACGACCACGCGGAACTGGGCTTCCACCTGACGCGCGAAGGCGGGCACAGCCACCGGCGCATCATCCACGCCGCCGATGCGACCGGCCATGCGGTCGTCACCACGCTGACCGAGCAGGTGCGCAGCCATCCGAATATCACCATCCTGGAAGACCATTTCGCGATCGACCTGATCACGTCGCGCAAGCTCGGGCTGCCCGGCAATCGCTGCCTCGGGCTCTATGTGCTGGATGACACCAGCGGCGAAGTGCGGACATTGACCGCCAGCCATACGGTGCTGGCCACCGGCGGCGCCGGCAAGGTGTACCTGTACACCACCAACCCGGATACCGCGACCGGCGACGGCATCGCGATGGCGTGGCGGGCCGGCTGCCGGGTGGCCAATATGGAATTCATCCAGTTCCATCCCACCTGCCTCTATCACCCGTACGCCAAATCGTTCCTGATCTCGGAAGCGGTGCGCGGCGAAGGTGGACGGCTCGTGCTTCCGGATGGCAGCCGTTTCATGCCCGAGCATGACGCCCGCGCCGAACTGGCGCCGCGCGACGTGGTGGCCCGTGCCATCGACTTCGAAATGAAGAAGCGGGGTCTCGACTGCGTCTATCTCGATATCACGCACCAGCCCGCGGCTTTCCTGCGGGAGCACTTCCCGACCATCCACGCGCGCTGTCTCGAGCTGGGCATCGATATCACCAAGGAGCCGATCCCCGTCGTGCCGGCGGCGCACTACACCTGCGGCGGCGTCGTGACCGACACCGCCGGGCGCACCGATCTGGACAATCTCTATGCCGTCGGCGAAACGGCGTACACCGGGCTGCACGGCGCCAACCGGCTCGCATCGAATTCACTGCTGGAATGCATGGTGATCGGCCGGGCCGCCGCCGCCGACATCGCGTCGCATGCCAAGGCCGGCAAACCAGACCTCACGCTGCCGCCATGGGACGAAAGCCGCGTGTCGGACGCCGACGAGGAAGTGGTGGTGTCCCACAACTGGGACGAACTGCGGCGGCTGATGTGGAACTACGTCGGTATCGTGCGCACCTGCAAGCGGCTGGAGCGGGCGCAGCACCGCATCGGCCTGCTGCGCGAGGAAATCACCGAGTACTACGCGAACTTCCGCGTGACCCGCGACCTGCTGGAGCTACGCAATCTGGTGGAGGTCGCGGCGATGATCGTCGACAGCGCCCACGCCCGCCGCGAAAGCCGCGGCCTGCATTTCAGCCGCGACTACCCCGACACGCTGCCAAAGGCGCTGCCGACGGTGCTGCAACCCCCGGAAGACCGCCGCCGCTAGCCCTCTCCCCTCTCCCGCTTGCGGGAGAGGGGCCGGGGCAGAGGGCCGTCACTATTTCCTCCCCTCTCCCGCCCGCGGGAGAGGGGCCGGGGGAGAGGGCAGTCACAGAGCAGACAGCCTCAATACCCCTCCCCTCACCCCACAATCCGCAACGAGTAATCCGTCGCCCGCACATCCTTGGTCAACGCCCCCACGGAAATCCGGTCGACCCCCGTCTGCGCGAAGCGCCGGATCGTATCGGCATTGACGCCGCCCGAAACCTCCAGCACCGCACGCTCCCGGTTGATGCGAACGGCGTCGCGCATCATCGGTTCGGTGAAGTTGTCCAGCAGGATCGACACCGCGCCGGCGGCCAGCGCTTCCTCCAGCTCCGCGAGCGACTCCACCTCGACCTGCACCGGCACGCCGGCCCCCAGCGCATCGGCCGCGCGCAACGCCGCGGTGATGCCGCCCGCCGCGGCAATGTGGTTTTCCTTGATCAGGATGCCGTCGTACAGCGCGAGCCGCTGGTTGTCACCACCGCCGACCTTGACCGCATACTTCTGCGCCAGCCGCAGCCCGGGCAACGTCTTGCGGGTGTCCAGTACGCGTGCGCGCGTGCCCTGCACCAGATCGGCATAGCGCCGCGTTGCCGTGGCAACCCCCGACAACAGTTGCAGGAAGTTCAGCGACGGGCGTTCCGCCGTCAACAGCGAGCGCGCCGGGCCTTCGATCTCGCAGACCACGGAATCGGCCTCCATGCGATCGCCTTCCCGCTGCAGCCAGCGCACACGAAGCCTGTCGTCGACGGCGCGCATGCACGCCTCGAACCACGGCGAGCCGCACAGCACCGCCTGCTCCCGCACGATCACGCGCGCATGGGCAAGCTTGTCGGCGGGCACCAGCATGCCCGTCCAGTCCCCGCTGCCCACGTCCTCGGCGATCGCCGCCTTCACGTTCGCCTGCAGCGCGTCGGCCAGTGCCGGACCGTACTGATCGAAGATCGGATTGACGCTCATGCCGGCCCCACTCCGCCGAACAGCGCCTGTTCCTTGGCCAGATCGGCAACCGGCCGCACACGCGCCTTCTCGCGCGCGGCGAAATCGAGCATGCGGTCGATGCAGGTATAGGCACGGCGGCCGATATCCGCATCGACATGGATTTCGTTGCGGCCGGTCTCCAGCACCTCGGCAAGGTTGGTCAGCGCATTCATCGCCATCCACGGGCAGTGCGCGCAGCTCTTGCATGTGGCGCTGTTGCCAGCGGTCGGCGCCTCGATGAAATGCTTGCCCGGCGCCGCCATCCGCATCTTGTGCAGGATGCCGTTGTCGGTGGCGACGATGAATTCGTTGGCGTCCAGTTGCTGGGCCGCGGCGATCAACTGCGACGTGGAACCGACCACATCGGCCTGCGCCACCACGTTCGCCGGCGATTCCGGGTGCACCAGCACCTTGGCGTTGGGATGGTCCTTGCGCAGCAGGTCCAGCTCGATGCCCTTGAACTCGTCATGGACCAGACAGGAGCCCTGCCACAGCAGCATATCGGCGCCCGTCTCGCGCTGGATATAGCTGCCCAGATGCTTGTCCGGCGCCCACAGGATCTTCTCGCCCTTCGCGTGCAGATGCTCGACGATCTTCAGGCCGATGCTGGACGTGACCATCCAGTCGGCCCGCGCCTTCACCGCCGCGCTGGTGTTCGCGTAGACCACGACCGTGCGATCCGGATGCGCGTCGCAGAACGCGGCGAACTGGTCGGCCGGACAACCCAGGTCCAGCGAACAGGTCGCGTCCAGATCGGGCATCAGGATGGTCTTTTCAGGGCTTAGGATCTTGGCCGTCTCGCCCATGAAGCGCACACCGGCCACCACCAGCGTCTGGGCCGGATGATCGCGACCGAAGCGCGCCATCTCCAGCGAATCGGAAACACAGCCCCCGGTTTCCTCCGCCAGGTCCTGCAGGTCGGCGTCGACATAGTAGTGCGCCACCAGCACGGCGTTGCGGGCCTTCAGCAGCGCCTTGATCCGGGTTTTCAGCGCGCTGCGTTCATTGGGCGTCAGTGCCGGTGGCACCTTGGCCCACGCGCGGGCCACGCAGCTTGCGCCGGCTTCGGCCTGCGCCTCGGCGCCGAGGTTCGGCTTCTCGAACTCGACGGTCTTGATGTTTTGCGGGGTCATCTGAGTACTCCTCGAAAGCGCCGGGCGGCCTCCGTGGCAAGCCGGCACCCGGCTCGGAGATGAGGCAGTGTCGCGAAAAGAAAAGCCCCGCCGGTACAGCTTGGCGGGGCTTTGGCGCGCCTGAATTGTATCAGGCGACGGGGTCGGATGCAGCGTCAGGCGTAGCGGCGCAGGCGCAGCGAGAACTCCTGCAGCGCCTGGATGCCGCTGGCCTCGGCGCGATGGCACCAGGCCTGCAACTGCTGCAGCAACTGCTCGCGCGTCAGGTTGGAGCGGCCCCAGATCGCCGCCAGTTCGCGGCGCATCTCGACCAGCGTATGCAGCGCCTTGCTGTTCTCGACGATGGCGGCGAGCTGCGCACGCTGCGGCTCGGCCAGCTTGGCCTCGTCGCGATGCAACCACTTGCGCGCCACTTCGAACGTGCGGTGGTCGGCGATGCGCTTGTCCTTCAGGGTCGCCAGTTCCTGGCGATAGGCGTTCTTCAGCGCCTTGGCATAACGAGCCATCACGTCATAGCGGTTCGCGATGATGGCTTCCAGCGTGTTGTGGTCGACCGGGCGCGCTTCCACCAGACGGGCCTTGGGCGGCGTCTTCTTGACCTTGGCCAGACCCACGGCCTGCATTGCCCGGATATAGCCCCAGCCGATATCGAACTCGTACCACTTGACCGAGAACTTGGCCGACGTCGGATAGGTGTGGTGATTGTTGTGCAGTTCCTCGCCGCCGATGATGACGCCCCATGGCGAAACGTTGGTCGACGCATCCTCGCAATCGTAGTTGCGGTAACCCCACCAGTGCCCCAGGCCGTTGATGATGCCGGCGGCATGGATCGGGATCCACAGCATCTGCACCCCCCATACCGACAGTCCGATCACGCCAAACAGCGCCAGGTCGATGATCAGCATCAGGCCGACACCCTGCCAGGTGAAGCGCGAATACACATTGCGCTCGACCCAGTCGTCGGGCGTGCCATGGCCGAACTTGGTGATGGTTTCCTTGTTCTTCGCCTCGGCGCGATACAGTTCCGCCCCCTCGAGCAGCACCTTGCGGATGCCGCGCGTCTGCGGGCTATGCGGATCGTCCTCGGACTCGCACTTGGCGTGGTGCTTGCGGTGGATCGCGGTCCACTCCTTGGTGACCATGCCGGTGGTCAGCCACAGCCAGAAGCGGAAGAAATGGGAGGCGATGGGATGAAGATCGAGCGACCGGTGCGCCATGCACCGATGCAGGTAAATCGTGACACCGGCAATGGTGATATGGGTCGCCACCAGCGTGAAGATGACGATTTCCCACCAGGACCAGTTGAGCAGGCCGTTGGCGGCCCATTCCAGAATTGTGTCGAACAAACTGTTCTCCGTGCTAAGCAGATTGGCTGGTTGCGGCAGGCAAAAGTCTTGCCGCATGCAACGCGCAGAAAAATGACTGCAAATCGGTCGATTGCGTCTGATGGCGTCAGCCAGGACCACTTCTCGCCCGCGCGGGACGGGACGCCGACCGCTGCAATCTGGCGGCCGGCCGGCGAGCACGGCGTGACGAACCGGGGCTTGAGACCCCGCCGAGCGCGCTGATAACCCGCGACGACCCGTGATTTTACCGGAAGCTCAACCTTCCGGCATCCGCTTTTACCCGTGCCCTTGGCCTTATTGTTCCGATTTGACGGGGTTTACCGCACTTCGTTCCACGCCGATGTGGCCGATCATGGCCTAAGCGCCTTCAGGTGCATGAGCAGCCACTGCGCGAACCGTCGGGGCGTCCGACGGGGCCAGAGCGTCCGATTGTGGTGCAGGCAGCACCCGCAGTTCTCGTTGGGGATACGGGATCGAAATGCCTTCATCCTTGAACGCTTTCCAGATGGCGCGGTTCATGGCGGACTGCACGCCGAGCTTGCCGTTCTGCGGATCGGCGATAAAGCCGGCCACCTCATATTCGATCCCGTTGTCGGCGAACGCCACCAGGAAGGCGGACGGCTCCGGCTCGTCCAGCAGGCGCGGCACGCCGCGCACGGCCTGCGCCAGCAATTCGAGTACCCGGTCCGGGTCGGCATCATAGTCGGCCTGCACGCGCGTGGCGACGCGCACGTTGGTGCCCGAAAACGAATGATTCTGGACCGCCTGGGCGATCAGCTGCTCGTTCGGCACCAGCGTTTCGCCGTCGCCATTGCGGACCACGGTATAGCGCGTGCGGATCTGCGACACGATCCCCGTGTACTTGTCCACGGTGATCTGGTCACCGAGCTTGACCGAACGGTCCAGCAGGATGATGAAGCCGGACACATAGTTGCTGGCGATCTTCTGCAGACCGAGGCCCAGGCCAACGCCAAGCGCGCCGCCGAACACGGACAGCACGGTCAGGTCGATTCCCACCAGCGACAGGCTGAACAGCAGCGACACCAGCAACAGCAGCGATTTCGACAGCCGCGTGAGCACCGCGCGCAGGCTGCTGTCCATGGTAGCCGAGCGCATCAGCCGCTCTTCCAGCCAGGAGCCGAACCACAAGGCCGCGAGTACCGTCAGCAGTATCCAGATCACCGCCATCAGCAGGTCGGCCACGCTGATGCGCTGCTGTCCGATACTGAACTGGATCGATTCCAGCCACGCCACCGCGCTGCCCAGCACGCCAAGCACGTACAGCGCCATGCAGACCCATACCGCGGTGGTCAGCACCTTCTCCACCAGCACCAGCATGCCATGCAGTTGTCCGTTGGCGGACAGCACGCGCCGCAGCACATAGAAGGCGAAATAGAGAAACGTGATGCCGAACAGCGGCACCAGCGCCAGCCGCAGCACGCTGACCGGAATCAGCGCCGTCAGCGAAAAGCGCGCCGCCAGCACCAGCAGCCACCCGAACAGGGGAAACATCGCCCGCTCCAGGCTGGCGGCCGCGAACCGCAGCGCGAAGCTGCTGTCAGCGTAGCGCGACTCCAGATGCCGCGCCACGCGCCGGGCCAGGGGCCAGGCCAGCAGGAGGCAGCCGGCCAGCACCGCAAGCTGCCAGATGAAACCCGTCGAGCCCGCGTCCTTGGCCAGGTCGCTCAGCATCCTGCCGAAAAAGGCGTGCGACCGCGTCAGCTCGGCCAGTGCTTCCGTATCCATCGATGAACCCGCAGAGAAGGTAGGGATGTGTCCCCGTGCGCGGACGCACGGGGACGTACCGGCGCGCGCTCAGCGCGCGCGTTCCAGCACCGCGGCGAAGAAGCCATCGGTCTGGTGCAGGTGGGGATAAAGCGCGAGCGACGGGGCGTCGTCGGGAAGGCCCGGCACCATGATCTTCTGCTCGGCCAGCACTTCGGCGGCGGGGACCAACCGGTAGTCCGCGTGCCGGGAGAGGAAGTCGCGGACGATGGCCTCGTTCTCCGCCTCGAGCACGCTGCAGGTGGCATAGACCACGCGTCCGCCCGGCTTGACCAGCCGGGCCGCGGCCTCGAGGATCGAAGCCTGCTTCGCAGTCAACTCCAGCACCGTCTGTGGCGTCTGCCGCCACTTGAGGTCCGGGTTGCGCCGCAGCGTGCCGAGCCCGCTGCACGGCGCATCGATCAGGACACGGTCGATCTTGCCGGCCAGTCGCTTGATCTTGGCGTCATGCTCGGAATCGATCAGCACCGGATGCACGTTGGACAATCCGCTGCGGGCCAGCCGCGGCTTCAGGTTCCCCAGGCGCTTATCGGATACGTCGAATGCATAGAGGCGGCCCGTCGAGCGCATCAACGCACCCAGCGCCAGCGTCTTGCCCCCCGCGCCCGCGCAGAAGTCCACCACCATCTCGCCACGGCGCGGCGCCAGCAAATGGCACAGCAGCTGGCTGCCCTCGTCCTGTACCTCGATCAGCCCATTGACGAACATGGGCAACTGGTTCAGCGCGGGCTTGCCCGCCAGCCGGATGCCGGTCGGCGCAATGGGCGTCGGCTCCGCCGTCAGGCCGGCCGCCTCCAGGTCCGCGAGCACGCCCTCGCGCGCCGCCTTGATCAGGTTGACCCGCAGATCGAGCGGCGCCGGACGCAGCCACGCGTCTGCCAGCGCGGCGGTGAAGGCGTCGCCATGACGCGCCAGCAGCTGCTCGTGCAGCCATTCCGGCAGGTTGGCGCGCACGCGCGGCGCCAGGCTCGCGCGCTCGATCGTCATCAGGCGATCCAGCCACTCGGCTTCATCGGGGTACAGGAACGGCGTCAGCACGTCCCGTCCCAGCGTCGCGGCAAGCCCGAGCAGCGCCAGCCGTCGCGGCGCCGCGCCCGATCCGCTCTCGGCGAACTGGGCGAACTCCACGCGCCGGCGCAGCACCGCGAACACCGCCTCCGCGATGATGCCGCGCTCACGGTGGCCCAGCCGCGGGTTCTCGCGGAAGTAATGGCTCACCACGGCATCCGCTGGACGCGCGAACAGCATCACCTTGCCGAGCAACCGGTCGATGTGCTGGATATGGTTGGCATGCAGCGCGCCATGCGGTCCGCGCGGCTGGCCCTCGCCCTCCTGCTCGCGGCCGTTGCGCGGCGCATTGGCCTTGCGCAGCGGGCTGGGCTTGCGGCCGCGGCCGCGTGACGGTGCGCGCTCCGCGGCGCGTGCGTTGGCGGGGCGGCTCATGAGCGGTCTCCGGCGGCGCCATTGGCATCGTCAGCGGGTGCGCCGGCTTCCGTTGCGGCATCGCCGTCGGATGCGGCCAGCGCGATCAGCAGTTGCGGCTCGGGCGGATCGACGTGCACCACGCCGTCACGCACGCGCAGACGGTCCTCGACGAACCAGCGCACCGCGCGCGGATAGATGTGATGCTCGCAGGGCAGCAGCCGCTCGGCCAGCGTGTCGGGGGTATCGTCGGGTCCGACCTCGATCGCCGCCTGCAGCACGATGGGCCCATGGTCGAGCGCATCGGTGACGAAATGTACGCTTGCACCGTGCACCTTGACGCCGGCTTCGAGCGCCTGCTGGTGCGTATGCAGGCCGGGAAAGCTTGGCAACAGCGACGGATGGATGTTGAGCATGCGGCCCGCGTAGTGTTCGACGAACTCGGGCGTCAGGATCCGCATGAAGCCGGCCAGTACGACCAGGTCCGGCACGTGGGCGTCGATGGCCTTGGCCAGCGCCTTGTCGAAGCTGGCGCGATCCGGGAATTGGCGGTGATCCACCACGCCAACCGGAATGCCCTGCGCCGCGGCGAATTTCAGGCCGGGCGCGTCGGGACGATTGGACAGCACGGCGGCGATGCGGGCCGGCCAGGACTGCGCGGCACAGGCCTGTACGATGGCCTGCATATTGGAGCCGCGTCCCGAAATAAGGATGACGATATTTTTCATCGCGCAATTCTACCAAGGGCACGGTCGCTAACCAGCATTCCGGCCTGGCATGCGGCCTGCAAGGCTATGATGTGCCGTGGGCGTCCCCGTCATTCCGGATTGTGACGCCCGGCCCGCTCTGCTAGAGTCGCCCTTATCGCCCACCCTCCGCTCCCAAAAGAGAGCAGGACGACAACAAGGGCGAATCTGATTTTTGACGGGAAATCGCATGTCGAATGTTGCACCGACCTTGCTGGTGGTCGACGATCACCCCATGGCGCTGTCCGGCACGACCGTGTTTCTAGCGCAGGTCATGCCGGATATTTCAGTCCATTCCGCCGGCAGCGCCACCGAAGCGCTGCAGACCTTGCAGCGGGGACTGAAGCCCGACATCGTGCTGCTCGACATCTGGCTGCATGACGGCACCGGCTTCGATGCCATGCAGACGCTGAAGGCCGTGGTGCCCGCTGCGCGCTTCATCTTCATGTCGGCCGAGGCCACACCCGAAATCGTCGAACGGGCCCGCGCGCTGGCCGCCTTCGGGTTCGTGGGCAAGCATCTGGACGCTCCGGCCTTCGCCGCCGCGGTCCGGCGCGTGCTGGCCGGAGAAACCTGCTTTCCCGCCGATGACGCGCTGAATGGCCCCGGCCGTTCGTTCGGTCCCACCTACGGCATTCCGGTCACGCCCGCCGAGCTCGGCCTGACGCCCCGGCAGGGCGCCGTACTGGCGCTGGTTCTGGAAGGTTTGCCGAACAAGATGATCGCCCGCGAACTGGGCCTGACCGAGAACACCGTCAAGGAGCACGTCTCGGCGATCCTGCAGCGGCTGGGCGTGCGCACGCGCATGCAGGTGATGTCGCGCATGGAGCGGTTCCGCCTGCGCCAGTAGGCGACGCTGACGCCAGCGCAGACCCATCGCGCAGCCCCTCCCGATCATGCGGCGCGCAGCCAGCGCCGTAGCAGCATCCGCAGCGTGGCGGGATCGACGGGCTTGGGCATCACCACGTATCCCGCCTCCTCCGCCGCCGCCAGCGAGTCCGACTTCAGGTCGCCTGTCAGCAGCGCCGTGCGGGCCTGCGGCTGCGTCTGCTGCCAGCGCTCCAGCAGGTCCAGCCCGCTTTCGCTGCCCGGCAAGCGCAGGTCGCAGAAGATGATGTCGGGCTGCAGCCCATCGAGCAGGAACTGGTCAGCCTGCGCGCCATCGGCGGCGACGCATACCTGTACGCCCCAGGCCTCCATCAGCGCGATCCACGCCTGGCGGACATGGCTGTCGTCGTCCACCACCAGCACGGTGCCGCGCAGGCGCCCGGGCGCCGCCGCCTCGGCGTTGGCCTGTTCCCGTACTGCCTCGATGGAGGCGACCATCTCGGCTGGTACTGGATTCAGCGTGAACCAGAATACCGATCCCTTGCCCGGCACCGAGCGCACGCCATACTGGCCCCGCATCAGGCGGACGCACTCCTTGAAGATGGCGAGCCCAAGTCCCAGCCCGTGCGACGGATCGCGTTGCGCGTTATGCACCTGGAAGTACGGAGAAAATATGTCCGGCAGGTCCTGCGGCGCGATGCCCGCGCCGCTGTCCCACACCTCCAGGCGAACCTGGCCCTCCCGCCGCCGCGCGGCCACCAGCACGCCGCCACGCGTGGTATAGCGCAACGCGTTCTGCACGAGGTTGAACAGCGCGCGGCGCAACAGCACCGGCTCGGCCATCGCATAAAGCTGGCCGCGCACGCGCGGCGACAGCGTCAGGCCGGCGGCATGCGCATCCGGGGCGAACTGGGCGACGACTTCGCGAATCAGCGTGCCCACGTCGGTGGGCTCCAGCGTCGGCAATATCTTGCGGCCCTCCAGCTTGGACAAATCGAGCAGCGAACGGAACAGCAGGTCGATCGTCTGCGTGCCGGCGGCCACCTGCTCCACCAGCGGATGCAAGGCCGGCGACTCGTTGCGGGCCCGCAGGGCCTCCACCAGCATCACCAATGCATGTACC
Organism: Cupriavidus gilardii J11; assembly: GCF_007829435.1. Lineage (GTDB taxonomy): Bacteria > Pseudomonadota > Gammaproteobacteria > Burkholderiales > Burkholderiaceae > Cupriavidus > Cupriavidus gilardii_D. Next base: position 73,779 of record NZ_VLJN01000016.1, on the reverse strand, counting down.
GGCTGACGCAGGTCGTGGCTGGCGGCCGCCAGAAAGCGCGATTTCTCCTCGCTGGCATGCAGTGCCCGCTCCTTTTCTTCCTGCGCCTGGCGTGCCGTGCGGCGACTGTCGGACTCGAGCTGGATCGCCCGCACCAGCGTGTCATGGACGTTGTGCGCATGGCGCCAGAGGATCAGAACGTAGATCACCAGCACCGTCTGCACATAGACCCCGTGACCGGGAAAGGCATATTCAGCCAGCGTCAGGTTGGGCACCAGGATGGGCAGGCCCGTGTAGACGAGGTTGGAAGGCGCGGGCGCATGCGCGCTCGCACCTGCGGCCAGCACGCCAACCGACAGCAACAGCAGCACGCCGGAGAACACGACCGAGGACGAATAGAGATGCAGCAGCGCGCCGCTGCCCCATGTCAGCCCGGTCAGCACGGCCAGCGCGCGCATATAGCCCCACCATTTGCGGGTATGGGCGGACCGGCTCATGGTGGCGATATCGCGCCGGTAGCCGATATAGAAACAGGTGCCGGCCAGCGCCTGGGCCAGCATGACGCCGCACCACGACAGCAACGCCGCGTGGCTGGCGTCCCTCCAGAACGCCCCGGCGGTCAGCCCCGGAACGATCAGCGCGGCGACCACGCCACTGGGGGCAACCCGATGGACGGTGGTCAGCAGCTTGGCCTGGGTTTCGCCATCCAGGACCGGCGCCGGAGGCGGCAGAATGCGTTTGAGCAGCGCGTTCAAGCGGAAAGGGGCAAGACAGCCGGCAGGAATGTGAACGGCGCATATCATGCTCCCTTTTGAGCACGCGCGCCACGGCGGCGACCCCGAAGTCGGCCCCGGTTTGCCCGATCCGCCGCCGGCGTGCAAACCGTTGCCGCGTCCGTTTGCGAGGCGCGCGGGGCAATGGCCCCCGTTCCCCTTATAATCCTGCCTTTATCCAACCGCTTGTCGCCGTCCTCGTGAAAGTCTTCCGCGGCCTGCCCAATGCCGAGAGCCGGGCCCCTTGCGCCCTTACCATCGGCAACTTCGACGGAGTGCATCGGGGCCACCAGTCCCTGCTGGCGCGCGCCCGCGCGGCCGCCGATGCGCGCGGGCTGCCGCTGTGCGTGATGACCTTCGAGCCGCACCCGCGCGAGTTCTTCGCGCCACAGCAAGCGCCGGCCCGTATCGCGCTGCTGCGCGACAAGCTGGAAAGCCTGCGCCGCAATGGCGTGGACAGGGTCGTGGTGGAACACTTCAACGCCCATTTCGCCGCGCAATCGCCCGAGGCGTTCGTCGAGAACGTGCTGTGGCACGGCCTTCATGCCCGCTGGGTACTGGTTGGCGACGACTTCCGTTTCGGCGCGCGCCGGGCGGGCGATTTTGCCTATCTTCAGCAAGCTGGCCAACGCTACGGCTTCGACGTCGAGCAGATGGGGTCGGTCTCAGAGGGTGGCGTGCGCATTTCCAGCTCGGCGGTGCGCCAGGCCCTGGCGGCCGGCGACCTCGAACATGCGCGTCGGCTGCTGGGACATGCCTATGCCATCAGCGGCCATGTCGTGCATGGCCGCAAGCTGGGCCGTGAACTTGGCTTTCCCACGCTAAACCTTCGTATTCCGCACAAGCGGCCAGCGGTGTGGGGCATCTTCGTGGTGCAGGTGCATGGCCTCGCCGACCACCCGCTGCCGGGCGTGGCCAGCATCGGCGTGCGGCCGACCGTCGACGACGAGGGCCGCGTATTGCTCGAAGTGCATCTGTTCGATTTCGACCGCACGGTGTATGGCAAGCTGGTGCGGGTCGAATTCATGAAAAAGCTGCGCGACGAGGCCCGCTTCGACTCGCTGGAGGCATTGACCGCGGCGATCGCGAAGGATTGTGCCGACGCCCGCGCCTTTTTTGGCCTGACCGTGCCCGACGGCAGCGACGCCGCGCATGGGGCGCAGGCGCCCGCCGTGCGCACCACCTCGGCCACCGACCGAATTAGCTAGCGGCCGGCCGACGCGTGCCGCGTCGGCCGGGTCACCGCCGTCTCGCCGTAGCCCCTTATTGCCCGCGCCGCCAGCCGCAGCGGCGGCGCGCTGAACGAATTGCCTCGAGAATCGCCATGTCCAACGACAAACCCGCAAAACCCGGCGCCAAGCCGGAGAAGAGCAAATACCCGGTCAACCTGCTCGACACCCCGTTTCCGATGCGCGGCGACCTGCCCAAGCGCGAGCCGCTGTGGGTCAAGCAGTGGCAGGAAAAGCAGATCTACCGTGCCATCCGCGCGGCGCGCAAGGGCGCCAGGAAGTTCGTGCTGCACGACGGCCCGCCCTATGCCAACGGCGACATCCATATCGGGCACGCGGTCAACAAGGTGCTCAAGGACATGATTATCAAGGCCCGGGGGCTCACCGGCCTTGACGCGGTCTACGTGCCGGGCTGGGACTGCCACGGCATGCCGATCGAAATCCAGATCGAAAAGCAGTACGGCAAGGGCCTGCCGGTGCAGGAGGTCCAGGCCAGGGCTCGCGCCTACGCCACTGAGCAGATCGCACGGCAGCGCAAGGACTTCGAGCGGCTGGGCGTGCTCGGCGACTGGGCCGACCCCTACCTGACGATGAACTTCAGCAACGAGGCCGACGAAATCCGCGCCCTCGCCAGGATCCTCGAAAAGGGCTATGTGTTCCGCGGGCTGAAGCCGGTCAACTGGTGCTTCGACTGCGGCTCCGCGCTGGCCGAGGCGGAAGTCGAGTACAAGGATCGCACCGATCCGTCGATCGACGTCGGCTTCCCCTTCGCCGAGACCGACAAGCTGGCGCGGGCCTTCCATGTGCCCCTCGCCCAGCTAGAAGGCAAGCCCGGCTGGATCGTGATCTGGACCACCACGCCGTGGACGATCCCGTCCAACCAGGCGCTGAACGTGCATCCCGAGGTCGAATACGCGCTGGTCGACACGCCGCGCGGCTTCCTGATCCTGGCCAAGGACCGTGTCGAGGCCCAGCTCGCGCAGTACCAGCTGCAGGGCGAGGTCGTGGCCACCTGCGCGGGCGCCGCGCTCAGCGAAGTGCGCTTCCACCATCCGCTCGCCAAGATGGACGCCGGCTACGACCGCCTGTCGCCGGTCTACCTGGGCGACTATGTGACCACCGACACCGGCACCGGCATCGTCCACTCCGCGCCCGCCTACGGCATCGAAGACTTCCAGTCGTGCAAGGCGCACGGCATGGCCGACCGCGATATCCTCAGCCCGGTGATGGGCGACGGGGTGTACGCCAGCTGGCTGCCGCTGTTCGGCGGCAAGATGATCTGGGACGCCAATCCGCTGATCGTCGAGACGCTGAAGGCGTCCGGCAACCTGTTCGATTCGCGCCGCGACACGCACAGCTACATGCACTGCTGGCGCCACAAGACGCCGATCATCTACCGCGCCACGTCGCAGTGGTTCGCGGGCATGGACGTGCCTCCGGCCGACAACGGCCCGACGCTGCGCGAGACCGCGCTGGCCGGCATCGATGCCACCGCGTTCTATCCGTCGTGGGGCAAGCAGCGCCTGCACAATATGATCGCCAACCGGCCCGACTGGACGCTGTCCCGCCAGCGGCAGTGGGGCGTGCCGATGGCCTTCTTCATCCACAAGGAAACCGGCGCGCTGCATCCGCGCACGCCGGAACTGCTGGAAGCCGTGGCCAAGCGGGTCGAACAGCACGGCATCGAGGCCTGGCAGGCGCTGGACGCCCCCGCCTTCCTGACGGAACTGGGCGATCCTGACGCGGCCATGTACGAGAAGAACCGCGACACCCTCGACGTGTGGTTCGACTCGGGCACCACGCACTGGACCGTGATCCGGGGCTCGCATCGCGACGAACTGTACGACGCAGATGCCGATACGCCGGAAGGCCGGCTGGCCGACCTCTATCTGGAAGGCTCCGACCAGCATCGCGGCTGGTTCCACTCGTCGCTGCTGACCGCGTCGATGCTGTACGGCAAGCCGCCCTACAAGGCGCTGCTGACGCACGGCTTCACCGTCGACGGCGAAGGCCGCAAGATGTCGAAGTCCGTCGGCAACACCGTGTCGCCGCAGGACATCGCCAACAAGATGGGCGCGGAAATCATCCGGCTGTGGGTGGCGTCGACCGACTACTCGGGCGAGCTGTCGATCTCCGACGAGATCCTGAAGCGCGTGGTCGAGAGCTATCGCCGCGTGCGCAACACGCTGCGCTTCCTGCTGGCCAACCTGGCCGACTACGACCATGCACGCGACGCGCTGCCGCCGCGGGAATGGCTGGAGATTGACCGCTATGCGGTGGCGCTGACCGGCCAACTGCAGAAGGAAGTGCTGTCGCACTACGACGTCTATGAGTTCCACCCGGTGGTGGCCAAGCTGCTGACGTTCTGTTCGGAAGACCTGGGCGGCTTCTACCTGGACGTGCTGAAGGACCGGCTATACACCACGGCCGCGGACTCCAAACCGCGCCGGGCGGCGCAGAACGCGCTGTTCCACATCACCCAGGCGATGCTGCACTGGATGGCGCCGTTCCTGTCATTCACCGCCGAGGAAGCCTGGCAGGTGTTCGCGCACGGCACCGAACACAAGGACACGATCTTCACCAGCACCTACTACGCGGTGCCGGAGATCGACCAGGCCGACGACCTGCTGCAAAAGTGGCACACGCTGCGCGACGTGCGCGCCGAGGTCACGAAACAGCTGGAAGCGGTCCGCGTCGAAGGCGCCATCGGCTCGTCGCTGCAGGCCGAAGTGTCGATCCAGGCCGGCGGCCCGGCCTACGACGCGCTGGCCAGCCTCGACAACGACCTGCGCTTCGTGCTGCTGACGTCGGCCGCCACCGTGTCGCGCGCGCCGGAAGCCGGCGACCTGCTGGTGACGGTCCATCCTTCCCACCACGCCAAGTGCGAACGCTGCTGGCACTACCGCGACGACGTCGGCCACGACCCCGAGCATCCGACGCTGTGCGGCCGTTGCACCAGTAACCTGTTCGGCGCCGGCGAACCGCGGAGCCACGCCTGATGGCCGCCACCTCCCGTCCCGCGCGTTCGCGCGCCTCGTCGGCTGCCGCCCGCAAGCGCACCGCCACCCCGCTGTTGTGGATGGCGTTTGCGCTGCTGGTGGTGGTGCTCGACCAGTTCTTCAAGATCGTGATCGTGCGCAGCTTCAGCTACGGCGAGTCGCGTCCGGTCACCAGCTTCTTCAACCTGGTGCTGGTCTACAACAAGGGCGCCGCCTTCAGCTTCCTCGCCGACGCGGGCGGCTGGCAGCGCTGGTTCTTCACGGTGCTCGGCCTTGCGGTGGGCGCCTTCATCATCTGGCTGCTGTTCCGCCATACCGGGCAGCGGATGTTCTGCTTCGCGGTGTCGCTGGTGCTGGGCGGCGCGGTCGGCAACGTGATCGACCGCATCGTCTATGGCCACGTGGTCGACTTCCTCGACTTTCACATGCGCGGCTACCACTGGCCCGCGTTCAACGTGGCCGACTGCGCCATCACGGTCGGGGCGGTGCTGCTGATCGTGGACGAACTGCGGCGCGTACGCCGGCAGTAAGCCGGCTTGCCGTTCCCTTCCCCCTCGAAGGACAACCATGGACCTGCGCGGCAAACATCTGGTACTGGGGCTCACCGGCGGCATCGCCTGCTACAAGTCGGCCGAGCTGGTGCGGCTGCTGACCAAGGCCGGCGCCACCGTGCAGGTGGTGATGACGGACGCGGCCACGCAGTTCATCACACCGGTCACGATGCAGGCATTGTCGGGCCGGCCTGTTTTCACGTCACAGTGGGACGGCCGCGTCGCCAACAACATGGCGCACATCGACCTGTCGCGCGAGGCGGACGCCATCGTGGTGGCGCCGGCCTCGACCGACTTTCTGGCCCGGCTGGCCAACGGCCTGTGCGACGACCTGCTGTCGACCCTGTGCATCGCGCGCGACTGCCCGCTGCTGGTGGCGCCCGCGATGAACCGGCAGATGTGGATGGCGCCGCCGACGCAGCGAAATATCGCGCAGTTGCGGGCCGATGGGGTGGCCGTGCTCGGCCCGGGCAGCGGCGACCAGGCCTGCGGCGAGGTCGGCGACGGCCGCATGCTGGAGCCCGAGGAACTGGTCGAGGACATCGTGGCGTTCTTCCAGCCCAGGCTGATGCCGGGCCGGCGCGTGCTGCTGACCGCCGGTCCTACCTTCGAGGCCATCGACCCGGTGCGCGGGATCACCAACCGCTCCTCCGGCAAGATGGGCTTCGCGCTGGCACGGGCCGCGCGCGAGGCCGGCGCCGATGTCGTGCTGGTGGCCGGTCCCACGGCCCTGCCCACGCCGCGCGGGGTTACCCGCATCGATGTGCAGAGCGCCCAGCAGATGCACGATGCGGTAATGGCACAGGTGCGCGACACGGACGTCTTCATCGCGGTCGCCGCGGTGGCGGACTGGCGTCCGGCCGAAGTCGCCGGGCAGAAGCTGAAGAAGGCCAACGACACCGATACGCCGACGCTGCGCTTCGTGCAGAACCCCGACATTCTTGCGACCGTGGCGGCGCGCCCGAACCCGCCCTACTGCGTCGGCTTCGCGGCCGAGAGCGAGCAGCTCGAACGCTACGGCGAGGACAAGCGCCGCCGCAAGGGCGTGCCGCTGCTGGTGGGCAATATCGGCCATCACACCTTTGGCCTGGACGACAACGAGATCGTGCTGTTCGACGCCAATGGCATCACGCGGCTGCCTCGCGCCGACAAGCTGGCGCTGGCGCGGCAGTTGATCGCCGCCATCGCGGAACGGCTGCCGGGCTCGCGCCCTTGACCTATTGGCCAATGTGGTATCGGCCCATTCCTTCACCGCATTTCACTGAACCGCTTCCCCATACGGCATGACCCCTACTCCGAACCCAACCGTCGAAATCAAGGTGCTGGACCAGCGCCTGCACCAGTGGGGGCTGCCGCGCTACCAGAGCGAAATGGCCGCCGCGATCGACCTGCACGCCTGCATCGATGAAACGCTGACCATCGCGCCCGGTACGCCGGCCCAGCTGATCCCGGCCGGCATCGCGGTGCATATGGGTAATCCCTACATGGCCGCCACCATCGCCCCGCGCTCAGGGCTGGGCCACAAGAAGGGGCTGGTGCTGGGCAATTCGATCGGCGTCATCGATGCCGACTACCAGGGCCCGATCATGGTCAGCGTGTGGAACCGCAATGCGCCGGGCACCGACCCGATCGTCATCGAGCCGGGCGAGCGGATCGCGCAGATGATGTTCGTGCCCGTGCTCCGGCCGGTATTCGCCACGGTGGAGTCATTCTCTTCGGATAGCGAGCGCGGGGCTGGCGGCTTCGGTTCCACCGGCACCACGCATGCCGGCAAGCCAACTTAAGCCGACATCGGTGACGGCGGCCACGCCGCCGATCAATCGCGCTGTTCGAACAACAGCGCCACGCCACCGGCCGAATCGGCCGGAATCAGGCTTTCGGTGGGGCTGAGGTCGTAATTGGGCACACGGTGCTCGCGCCAAGCCGCGCGCGCATCGGCAAGACGCCCGGTACGCAGCCGGATTGCCGCATAACCGGGCACGTCCCGCCGGATCGCCGCCGATCCCGTCGATGCCGCCAGCGCCTGCGGCGTGGACAGCACGAGCATCGCCTCTCCCACGCTGATGCTGCAAACGTGCTGGCTCAACTGGTTCAGCTCGGCCCCCATCAGTTCGGCGTAGGCACGGGCGGCGGCATCGACCAGCGACGGCGCCACCACCAGGAACATCGCCGCGATGCCAACCGCGCCATTGGCATGCGACATCCACTCGGGGCGCCACAACAGCTGCGGCGTGCGGTGCTCGCACAGGAAAAAGCGCGCGCCCGGCGCGTCGTCCATCGCTGTCACGCGAAAGCTGGCGGCATGCTCGCTGCCATCGTCCAGCCGCACCGGTCGCGAGAATTCGATCGGATCGGCGATATGCCAGCCGTTGCTGCGCAGGGACGCGGCATCGGCCCGCGCATCGGTGCTGCGGCACGACAGCGCGGCACAGCCGCCGCCGCGCTGCTGCGCGTCCCAGTAATACTGCCGCGCCGGGCTCTGCCCCTCGACGTGCAGCAACTCCAGATAATCCTGGGCCAGCATCACGCAATGGTTCTGCGATCCCAGCGTATGAAAGCCGCGCGGCGTCAGCGTAAAGCCGAGCCGGCGCCATTGTTGAGCGGCGGCGTCGAGGTCCGGACAGACCACGACGGCATGATCCAGTGGGCGGTGTGCTGTCATTTGTCGGTCACCAACGGTGGGCGCGGCCGCGGCTCGGCCCCGCAATGATGCTCGATGGAACACCGGCGCGGCCCTCTGGTGGCCACGGCGCCGGCAAGCCCAAAAGAAAACGGGCGGCAATGGTGCCGCCCTGTCCAGTTTCTACCGAAAGTCAGCACCGGGCGCAAGCCCCCGATGCTTTTACCGTCACGCTTCGGCCCGCTGCTCGCTCTCCGGCGCCTCGGGCGGCTCGACGTCGATCTCGACAAAATCGAGCTTGATCTGGTCCCGCTCATCCAGGTCCACGATCACCTTGCCGCCCGATGCCAGCTTGCCGAACAACAGCTCGTCGGCCAGCGCCTTGCGGATCATGTCCTGGATCAGCCGCTGCATCGGACGCGCGCCCATCAGCGGGTCGAAGCCCTTGCGCGCCAGGAACTTGCGCAGGCCATCGGTGAAGCTTGCCTCGACCTTCTTCTCGTGGAGCTGTTCCTCCAGCTGCATCAGGAACTTGTCCACCACGCGCAGGATGATTTCCTCATCGAGCGAGCGGAAGCTGATGATCGCGTCCAGACGGTTGCGGAACTCCGGCGTGAACATCCGCTTGATGTCCGCCATCTCGTCGCCCTGCTCGCGCGACGACGTGAAGCCGATGGTCGCCCGATTCATCGTCTCGGCACCGGCATTGGTCGTCATGATGATGATCACGTTGCGGAAGTCCGCGCGCCGGCCATTGTTGTCGGTCAGCGAGCCGTGGTCCATCACCTGCAGCAGGATGTTGAAGATGTCCGGATGCGCCTTCTCGATTTCATCGAGCAGCAGCACACAGTGCGGCTTCTTCGTCACCGCCTCCGTGAGCAACCCGCCCTGGTCGAAGCCAACGTATCCCGGCGGCGCGCCGATCAGCCGGCTTACCGCGTGACGCTCCATATACTCGGACATGTCGAAGCGGATCAGCTCGATGCCCATGATGAAGGCCAGCTGCTTCGCCACCTCGGTCTTGCCGACACCGGTCGGACCCGAGAACAGGAAGGAGCCGATCGGCTTGTCCGTCTTGCCTAGTCCCGCGCGCGACATCTTGATCGCCGACGCGAGCGCCTCGATCGCCGGATCCTGGCCAAACACCACCGACTTCAGGTCGCGGTCCAGCGTCTGCAGCTTGCTGCGATCGTCCTGATTCACGCTCTGCGGCGGAATCCGCGCGATCCGGGACACGATATCCTCGATCTCGTTCTTGCCGATGGTCTTTTTCTGCTTCGACTTCGGCAGGATCCGCTGGGCAGCGCCTGCCTCATCAATCACATCGATGGCCTTGTCCGGCAGATGACGGTCGGTGATGAAGCGCGCCGACAGCTCCGCCGCCGCGGTAAGCGCCGCCGCCGCGTACTTGACGCCGTGGTGCTCCTCGAAGCGAGACTTCAGCCCGCGCAGGATCTGCACCGTCTGATCCACCGACGGCTCGACCACGTCGATCTTCTGGAAACGACGCGACAACGCCGCATCCTTCTCGAAGATGCCACGGTACTCGGTGAACGTGGTGGCGCCGATACACTTGAGCTGACCCGACGACAACGCCGGCTTCAGCAAGTTGCTGGCGTCCAGCGTGCCACCGGACGCCGCGCCGGCGCCGATCAGCGTGTGGATCTCGTCGATGAACAGGATCGCATTCGGGTTGTCCTTCAACGACTTGAGCACGCCCTTCAGGCGTTGCTCGAAATCGCCCCGGTATTTGGTTCCCGCCAGCAGCGCGCCCATGTCGAGCGAATACACGACCGCCTTTTCCAGGATGTCGGGCACCTCGTTCTTGGTGATGCGCCAGGCCAGGCCCTCCGCGATCGCGGTCTTGCCCACGCCCGCCTCGCCGACCAGCAGCGGATTGTTCTTGCGGCGCCGGCACAGCACCTGCACCACCCGCTCGACCTCGCTTTCGCGGCCGATCAGCGGATCGATCTTGCCGGCCTTGGCCAGCGCGTTCATGTTCTGCGTGTACTGCTCCAGCGGGCTTTCCTTGCCGTCGCCGCCCTCGCCCTCGGTCGCGCCGTCGCCGTGCTTGGCGGGCTCCGACTGGTCCTTGCGGATGCCGTGGCTGATGAAATTCACCACATCGAGGCGGGTCACGCCCTGCTGCTGCAGATAGTAGACGGCGTGCGAATCCTTCTCGCCAAAAATCGCGACCAGCACGTTGGCGCCCGTGACTTCCTTCTTGCCGTTGGAAGTCGACTGCACGTGCATGATGGCACGCTGGATAACACGCTGAAACCCGAGCGTCGGCTGGGTATCGACTTCGTCGGTACCCGGAACGACTGGGGTATTGTCCACTATGAAATTCTTCAGACTGGTGCGCAGGTCTTCAATATTCGCCGCGCACGCGCGCAGAACCTCGGCCGCCGTCGGGTTGTCCAGCAACGCCAACAGCAGGTGCTCCACGGTGATGAATTCGTGGCGTGCCTGCCGGGCCTCCACAAAGGCCATATGCAGGCTCACTTCCAGTTCTTGCGCAATCATGCTTCCTCCATCACGCACTGCAGCGGATGCCCTGCCTGCCGTGCGTGCGTTGACACCAGCTCGACCTTCGTCGCGGCGATATCCCTGGTGTAGATACCGCAGACTCCCTTGCCTTCCCGATGGACGGTCAGCATGATCTGCGTCGCCGTTTCTCGGTCCCTGCTGAAATACTGTTGCAGGATCATCACGACGAACTCCATCGGAGTGTAGTCGTCGTTCAGCAGCACTACCTTGTACATCGAGGGAGGTTTGAGCGCCTGCTCTTTCCTCTCGAGTACGGTTCCTGCATCGCGTTGTGGGACATTCGCCAGCCGTGTAGCCATGGCCTTATTCTAACCCCTTCGCTCAAGTCTGCAATTTGGGGAGAAGCCGCCCATTTCAAGGGTCTCCGGCACGGCGACCCGCGCGGCGGTGCCCCCTGCGGCGGACCCGCTCCGGTGGAAAATGCTCCGTTCGAATTGCCACACTAGCACGAATCGGGCCGTCCCATTCCCGCCACAGACGGTCGTGGGGTGGGGATTCTGCCGGCTTGACAGTGCGGCGGTTTGACAGAAGAATCGTTCGAACATTCAGGTCCGATCGGGCGAGCCAAGCAAACGACCGGACCGGAGTGCTCCGTGAGCAGGGAGGCCCACGGAGCTGGCGGCGGCGTCCCGCACGGGAGGCCGCAACGCTTGACCAGGTTGGTCGGCGCGGAACCGGTTTCGTCCTCGCGGGCGCAGCCGGCCGCGGCGCTTTCCGGGTCGACTGCTGGCCTGCGGCGTCCCCCTGCTTTGAAACTTGCTTTTTCGTTGGGGGAGTTTATGGCAAGCGGTACTGTCAAATGGTTCAATGACGCCAAGGGTTTCGGGTTCATTACCCCGGACAGCGGTGAAGAAGAACTGTTTGCGCACTTTTCGGCCATCCAGATGAGTGGCTTCAAGACGCTGAAGGAAGGCCAGCGCGTTTCGTTCGAAATCGTGCAGGGTCCTAAGGGCAAGCAGGCCACCAACATCCAGAGCGCCGCCTGAGCGCACGGCGACCGCACCTGGCCGCCAGAGCCAGCGGCGGACGTCCACCGGTGGATGGCAGGTTCCGGCGGGGGCAATCGGCAACTTGACGGTAACCGCGTTCGCGGTTGACCGCTCTGGCGCAGCCGGTTGCGAAGGAATCAGCCATCGCACCAGGAAAAGGCCCGGCAGCAATGCCGGGCCTTTTCTTTTCTGCGGCGTCCTTGCGCATCCTGACGTATTCGGTTTGGCAGATTTTCGTTTGCCGGGAGTGCCAGCTTTACCACCGCGACGGGTCAGGCGGGTAACAAAAACCCCCAATGAGCCCGATGGCCATGGGGGCTTCCGCCAACGTCGGGCGCCGCGTCCGGAGGCGGCCGGGGCAGCCTTACATATTGTCGATCATCACCTGCCCGAACCCCGAGCAGGAAACCTGCGTCGCGCCCTGCAGCAGCCGGGCGAAATCGTAGGTCACTTTCTTGGACAGGATGGCCTTCTCCATCGACGAGATGATCAGGTCGGCGGCCTCGGTCCAGCCCATATGCCGCAGCATCATTTCGGCGGACAGGATCTCCGAGCCCGGGTTGACGTAGTCCTTGCCGGCGTACTTCGGCGCGGTGCCGTGGGTGGCCTCGAACATCGCCACCGTATCCGACATGTTGGCACCCGGCGCGATGCCGATGCCGCCAACCTGCGCGGCCAGCGCGTCGGAGATGTAGTCGCCGTTCAGGTTCAGCGTCGCGATCACCGAGTATTCGGCCGGGCGCAGCAGGATCTGCTGCAGGAAGGCGTCGGCGATGGCGTCCTTGACCACGATGTCCTTGCCGGTCTTCGGGTTCCTGAACTTGCACCACGGGCCGCCGTCGACCAGCTCGGCGCCGAATTCCTTCCGGGCCAGTTCGTAGCCCCAGTCACGGAAGCCGCCTTCCGTGAATTTCATGATGTTACCCTTGTGGACCAGCGTGACCGACGGCTTGTCGTTGTCGATCGCATACTGCAGCGCCCGGCGCACCAGCCGCTGCGTGCCTTCCTTCGACACCGGCTTGACGCCGATGCCCGAGGTCTGCGGGAAGCGGATCTTTTTCACGCCCATTTCGTTTTCGAGGAAGGCGATCAGCTTCTTGGCTTGCGCGCTCTCGGCTTCCCACTCGATGCCGGCGTAGATGTCCTCCGAGTTCTCGCGGAAGATCACCATGTCGGTCTTCTCCGGCTCGCGCACTGGCGACGGCACGCCCTTGAAATAGCGCACCGGGCGCAGGCAGACGTACAAGTCCAGCTGCTGGCGCAGCGCGACATTCAGGGAGCGGATGCCGCCGCCGACGGGCGTGGTCAGCGGACCCTTGATCGAGACCACGTATTCCTTCAGCACGTCCAGGGTCTCGTCGGGCAGCCACACGTCGGGGCCATAAACCTGGGTCGACTTCTCGCCCGCGTAGATTTCCATCCAGGCGATCTTGCGCTTGCCGCCGTAGGCCTTTTCAACGGCCGCGTCGACTACCTTGATCATCACGGGCGTGATATCCACGCCGGTACCATCGCCCTCGATATAAGGGATGATGGGATTGTCGGGAACGTTGAGCGAGAGATCCTGATTGACCGTGATCTTCTCACCGGCCGGGACCTTGATGTGTTGGTACATGGTGTCTCCAGAACGGAACGGTGGTTTTTTGGCATGACGCGCGCGCCCCTGGGCCGGAGGCCACGGGCAGGCGGGTGTCGCTGAGCCATTCTAGCGGTCATCGCCATGCGGGACTTGCTGCATCGCGAGATGGGTCGATGAGTCTTATATAAGACACAAGACTGGTCGCCTATTATGCAGCAATCCTTCGTCCATCGACAACCGGCCCCGGGGGCCGCGGCCACGCCTGCTGGCGCCATCGCCGCAGGCCCGTTTTGCCGCCGGCTGAGGCATACTCCGGCGTCTGTCCCCGCCGCCAGCCATGACCCTTCTCGCACTCAACAAACCCTTCGGCACCATGAGCCAGTTCTCGGCGCATCGAGGCCGTCCGACCCTCGCCGACTGTGTGCGCATTCCCGCGGTCTATCCGGCCGGCCGTCTCGATGCCGACAGCGAAGGTCTGCTGCTGCTGACCGACGACGGCGCACTTCAGGCTCGTATTGCCGATCCGCGCCACAAGCTGCCGAAGACCTATCTTGCCCAGGTGGAGGGCATACCGGATGCGACCGCGCTCGCACGGCTGCGCGCCGGCGTCGATCTTGGCGACTTCCGTACATTGCCGGCCCAGGCCCGGCTGATCGACGAACCCGACTGGCTGTGGCCCAGGACCCCCTCGATCCGCTATCGCGCCGCGATCCCGACGCAGTGGGTCGAACTGGTGATCCACGAAGGCAAGAACCGGCAGGTGCGCCGGATGACGGCGGCCGTGGGCTATCCCACGCTGCGGCTGATCCGGGTGGCGATCGGCGCCGTCGATCTGCGGACGCTGGCGCTGGAGCCGGGCCAGCACCGCGAGATCGCGGCCGCGGCATTGGGATTGACCGAGGACCGGGTACGGGTCCGCCGGCCGGTTCCATCCCGGCGCCCGAACCGTGGAACGCGGTCGCGCTAGCGCGGCGCCGCTGCGCTATGCTTGCGGCTGCATCGACCACCACGTATTGACGCCATGCCCCGCCTGTCCTGCCTGTCTCTCGTATCGATCCTCGCGCCGACGGCCGCGCTGCTGCTATCGCCGCTGGCAGCCCAAGCGCAGAACAAGCTTCCGGTCGTACCGCTGACGGCCGGCATGTACGCGATCCAGGCGGAGGTCGCGGCCGATCCGCAAACCCGGCAGCAGGGCCTGATGTTCCGCAAGACCATGCCGGCCAATGCCGGCATGCTGTTCATCTTTGAACAAAAGGCGGGGCATTGCTTCTGGATGAAGAACACCGAGCTGCCGCTGTCGATCGCCTTCCTGGCCGATGACGGCACCATCGTCAATATCGAGGACATGCAGCCGCACAGCGAGGACAACCATTGTCCCAAGGCGGCGGTGCGCTACGCCCTGGAGATGAACCAGGGCTGGTTCGCGCAGAAGGGAATCCGCGCCGGCGCGAAGATCGGCGGTTTGCCCGCCGTGCGCTGACCAGAGGCCGGCCTTGGACGGCCGGCCCCGGTCACGAATCAGTCGCGGAAATTGTTGAAGTCCAGCGGTGCCTCGGACACGTCCTTGCGCAGCATGGCGATGATGCTCTGCAGGTCGTCGCGCTTGCCGCCCGAAACACGCACGGCGTCGCCCTGGATGCTGGCCTGCACCTTGATCTTGCTGTCCTTGATCATGCGGACGATCTTCTTGGCGAGGTCGCCGGTCACGCCCTTCTTGATGGTGATGACCTGCTTGACCTTGTCGCCACCGATCTTTTCGACCTTGCCGTAGTCCAGGAAACGAACATCGACATTGCGCTTGGCCATCTTGCTGATCAGCACGTCCTTGACCTGACCCAGCTTGAAGTCATCATCGGCGAAGGCGGTCAGCTCGCCCTCCTTCTGCTCGACCCGGGCATCCGAGCCCTTGAAGTCGAAGCGCGTCGAGATTTCCTTGTTGGCCTGTTCGACCGCATTCTTGACCTCGACCATATTTGCTTCGCACACCACGTCGAACGACGGCATTGAATTCTCCTTGTATTGGTTGATCGCACCACGCCAGCGATGGCGGCGCTTTCCGGGCGCCCGGGCGGTTTTCACCCGGCAGGGTTCCGTATAATCCAGCCAGGCCAGCGGTCCAGCGACCGCGGCAAGGGGCCCGGCACTCGCGGCGGCCCTCTCACCACTATCCCGCATGGCAGATTTCCACGAATTTTATCCGCTGCGTCGACACAACACATTGGGATTCGACGTGCGCGCCCGTTTCGCATGCGAAGTACGCAGTGAAGACGACCTTGTCGCCGCGCTTGCCGATCCCCGGACGGAGCGGTTGCCGCTGGTTGTGCTGGGCGGCGGCAGCAACGTGGTATTGACCGGCGACCTCGAAGCGGCGGTGCTGCTGATGCGGATTCCCGGCTATCAGGTCGAGTCGCGCGACGACGCCTGGCTGGTCACGGTGGGCGCCGGCGAGAACTGGCACGGCATTGTCGGGCGGACCATCGCCGACGGCATGCCGGGGCTGGAGAATCTCGCGCTGATTCCCGGCAGCGCGGGCGCGGCGCCGATCCAGAATATCGGCGCCTATGGCGTGGAACTGCGCGAGCGCTTCGCGGGACTGCGCGCCTGGGACCGGCAAGCGCGCCGCTTCGTCGAGCTCGACTGCGAGCAATGCGCGTTCGGCTACCGGGACAGCCTGTTCAAGCGAGCCGGGCGTGATCGCTATGTGATTACGTCGATCACGCTGCGCCTGCCCAAGCCGTGGCGGCCGGCGCTCGCCTACGCCGAACTGGAACGCGAGTTGGCGCACCTGTCCGAGCCCACACCGGCGCAGATCCGCGATGCGGTGATCGCCATCCGGCGCCGCAAACTCCCCGACCCGGAAGTACTGGGCAACGCGGGGAGCTTCTTCAAGAATCCGGTGGTATCGAAGGCCCAGCGCGACGCGCTGATGGAGCGGCATCCGGATCTCGTCAGCCACGCGCAGCCCGATGGCAGCTACAAGCTGGCGGCGGGCTGGTTGATCGATCGTTGCGGCTTCAAGGGTGAACGGGCAGGCGCCGTGGGGGTCCACGACAGGCAGGCGCTGGTGCTGGTGCACCACGGCGGCGGCAGCGGCACGCAACTGCTGGCCTTGGCCAACCGCATCGCGGCGACGGTGGAACAGCGCTTTGGCCTGCGTATCGAGCCGGAGCCGGTGGTGTACTGAAGCGACCGGCGTTCGCCGGGTGCTGCGCCGCTACAGCGGCATGTCGCTAAGGAATTCCCGGTGGATATCCACCGTGCCGCGCTTGCCCACGGCATCGAAATGCTGCTCGAGCCACGCCCTGGCCGCGGTGCGTCCCCGCTCCCGCAGCATCAGCAGGAAATTCCAGTCGGTAACGAGCTTGGTGGATGACGACAGATCCGCCAGCGCATCGTCGGCTCGAATGGAATGCAGCAGGATGTATTTGAGCCGGTCCTCGTATTCGGGCTTCAGCCACCCTTCGCGCAGCAGTTTCTGCACAAAGGCGATCGCGCGCATTTCGCGCAGCAGCGACGCGTTGAAGGTGATCTCGTTCAGGCGCTCCATCACTTCCTGCGGCTGCGTCGGCACGTCGGGCCGCGCGATGGGGTTGATGTGGACCACCAGGATGTCCCGCGTGTCGGTCTCGTAGAAGAACGGAAACAGCACCGGATTGCCCATGTAGCCGCCATCCCAGTAGTGACGGCCGCCAATCTCCACGGCGGGATAGAGATACGGCAGACAGGCGGAGGCCAGCAGCGCGTCCACCGTGATGTCTTCGGTGTGGAATACGCGGACGTTGCCGCTGTTGACATCGGTCGCGGCGATAAACAGCTTGGTGTGCGGGCAGGCCCGAACGCGTTCGAAGTCGACCTGCGACTCCAGCAGGTCGCGCAGCGGATTGAAGGTGGCGCCCTGCGCCGACGCGGACCACCAGCCGGCCCACATGCGCATCCAGTCCTGCATCGGCCAGCCGCCATGATGGTTGCCGGTAAACCAGTCGGCTGCCTGCTGCCCCAGCGTCGAAAACGGAGAGCCCGCGCGGGACACGCCGAACCAGAAATCGTGCAGCTTCTCGCGGGCCCGTTCGGCGCCGTGCCTGGGTCCGCCTTCCAGCAGCCCGTCGATCATCACCACGGCGTTCATCGAACCGGCGCTGGTGCCGGATAGCCCATCGAATCGCAGCCGCCCGTCTTCGAGCAGCGCGTCGAGCACGCCCCATCCGAACGCGCCGTGGGCGCCGCCGCCTTGCAGGGCGAGATTGACCGGCTTTTGGTGACTGGGCATGCAAGTCTCCGTCGAACGGGTTTCGCGACATCGGCGGCACGCTTGGCGTGGTGCGGCCGACGGCGCGCGGGCAGCTTCGATGAAAAGCCGTTCGGTCCCCGCGTTCGCGGAGACGACGGTATTGCAGAAGCTCGGACGTCGCTCAGGCGTAGTGGCAGACGTAGTCGACCGTCTGCTGTACCTCGATATCGAAGCTGCTGTTGCCCGGAACGCTGAACTGCTGGCCCGCGCCATAGGTAGCCCAGTCGTCCGAACCCGCCATACGCACGCGGCACACACCGCCGTTGATTTCCATCACTTCAGGCGCACCGGTGGTGAAGGCCAGCGTGGCAGGAAAGATCACGCCCAGCGTCTTGCGCGTGCCGTCCGGAAACAGCACGGTATGGCTGACGCACTTGCCGTCGAAGTACAGATTGGCCTTCTTGACCACGGAAACATTGTCGAACTGGCTCACTACCCTTCCTCCATGTCGATGGATATTGCCGCGTCGCGCCTGCACCGGCCCGACGCGCACACAAAAAGAGGGGCCGCATGGGCCCCTCCTGATTCCGCCTCGCGATAGGCCGGATTACTTGCCGCGCTGGCGGCGTGCGTTCTCGGCGATGCGCATGCGCAGCGCGTTCAGCTTGATGAAGCCGCCGGCGTCCGCCTGGTTGTACGCGCCGAAGTCGTCGTCGAAGGTCGCGATGGTCTTGTCGAACAGCGTGTCCTTCGAATCGCGGGCCAGCACGATGACGTTGCCTTTGTACAGCTTGACGCGCACCCAGCCGTTGACGTTCTGCTGGGTATGGTCGATCAGCACCTGCAGCGCGCGGCGCTCGGGGCTCCACCAGTAGCCGTTGTAGATCAGGCTGGCGTAGCGCGGCATCAGGTCGTCCTTCAGGTGGGCGACTTCGCGGTCCAGCGTGATCGACTCGATCGCGCGGTGCGCACGCAGCAGGATCGTGCCCCCCGGCGTTTCATAGCAGCCGCGGCTCTTCATGCCGACGTAGCGGTTCTCGACCAGGTCAAGACGGCCGATGCCATGCTTGCCGCCCAGGCGGTTCAGTTCGGTCAGCACTTCGGCCGGCGACATGCGCTTGCCGTTCAGCGCGACGATGTCGCCCTGCTCGAATTCGATGTCCAGGAACTCGGGCGCGTCCGGGGCCTGTTCCGGCGACACGGTCCAGCGCCACATGTCTTCCTCGGCCTCGGCCTTCGGATCTTCCAGATGGCGGCCTTCGAACGAGATGTGCAGCAGGTTGGCGTCCATCGAGTACGGCGCGCCGCCCTTCTTGTGCTTCATGTCGATTTCGATGCCGGCCTTCTCGGCATAGGCCAGCAGCTTTTCGCGCGACAGCAGGTCCCACTCGCGCCACGGGGCAATGACCTTGACGCCCGGCTCCAGGCCGTAATAGCCCAGCTCGAAGCGCACCTGGTCGTTGCCCTTGCCGGTGGCGCCGTGCGACACCGCGTCGGCGCCGGTGCTGCGCAGGATCTCGATCTGGCGCTTGGCGATCAGCGGGCGGGCGATCGACGTGCCCAGCAGGTATTCGCCTTCATAGACCGCGTTGGCGCGGAACATCGGGAAGACGAAGTCGCGCACGAATTCCTCGCGCAGGTCGTCGATAAAGATGTTCTCGGGCTTGATGCCGAACTTGAGCGCCTTCTGGCGAGCCGGTTCCAGCTCCTCGCCCTGGCCGATGTCGGCGGTGAAGGTGACCACCTCGCATTGGTAGGTGTCTTGCAGCCACTTCAGGATCACCGAAGTGTCCAGCCCGCCGGAGTAGGCAAGCACGACTTTCTTGATATCGCTCATGTTCGACTCGATGCGCAAAGAAGGCGCGGACCCGCGGATAGGGCAGGTTCGCGAACCGGTTCAGGAAAAACCGAAAAGGGTAAAACGGAAAGACGTTATTTTGACATGTCCGCCCGGGCTTGGGCGCCACATGGCGCCCGGAGGGACGCAGGGTCGGACGACAGGGCGGATCAGTAGCGGCCGCAGAGCAGGTACTCCATCAGCGCCTTCTGCACATGGAGCCGGTTCTCGGCCTCATCCCACACCACGCTCTTCGGACCGTCGATCACCGCGCCCTCGACCTCTTCGCCACGGTGCGCGGGCAGGCAATGCATGAACAGCGCGTCGTCCTGCGCGCAATCCATCATCGCGGTAGTGACCATCCATTGCTGGAACGCGCGCTTGCGCACCTCGTTCTCCGCCTCGAAGCCCATGCTGGTCCAGACGTCCGTGGTCACCAGATGCGCGCCGCGGCAGGCGGCCAGGGGATCGTCGAACACCTTGACGCGTGGCGCCGCGCTGGCCGGCACCATGGCCGGATCGAGCTGGTAGCCCGGCGGTGCCGAAAAGTGAAACGTGAAGTCGAGGCGCTCGGCCGCCTGGATCCAGGTGTAGGCCATATTGTTGGCATCGCCGATCCAGGCCACCGTCTTGCCGGCGATGGTGCCGCGCTGCTCGATATAGGTGAACACATCGGCCAGCACCTGGCACGGATGGTATTCATTGGTGAGCCCGTTGATCACCGGCACGCGCGAATGCGCGGCAAAGCGTTCGATGATCTCCTGGCCGAAGGTGCGGATCATGATGATGTCGACCATCCGCGAGATCACCTGCGCCGCGTCTTCGATGGGCTCACCGCGGCCGAGCTGCGAATCGCGCGTATTGAGGAACACCGCGTGGCCCCCGAGCTGATGGATGCCGGCCTCGAAAGACAACCGCGTACGGGTCGAATTCTTTTCGAAGATCATGGCCAGCGTACGGTCGTGCAGCGGGTGCCAGGTCTCGTAGTTCTTGAACTTGGCCTTCAGGATCCGGGCGCGGTCCAGCAGGTACTCGTACTCGTGGGCATCGAGGTCGCTGAACTGGAGGTAATGCTTGATCGAAGTTGGGCTCATAAAACAAAGAAGGCGGCTCGAAGGGGACATGCGGGGTCATGAAGCCTCATGACGCCACCTGCCGCGGAGCCGCCTTTCGCGTCGCTTGCGCAATGTGATTTGAGGAATCATAAGGGATTCCGCCGCCTTTGGCGAGCGTGCGGCACGCGCGCCGGGCCCCGCTGCGCTGGTTGTCAAGCGTTCGGCGGCGGCCAGACGACTGTGCCGGGCGTCGCGCTGCCGCGTCGGAATGACACGCCGGGCTTATGTCCAAGTCTTATATAAGATATAATACCTGCTGATTCACGCGGGGCCCGGCATACCCTTGCCGCCGCCCGCCGCCGGCATCAAAAGTGCCCCCGCCGACAGCGTCGCCCCGCGCTCTGGCCGGTCTGCCGCGAACCGATTCGCCACCGGCCTGGTCGCACGGCCACCCTCTGTCGCGGGTTTCCCGTCGAGTCACCCCAGCCTCACCGCAGTCCATGAATCCCAACGTTCGCCAGTACTTCATCCAGGGCATCACCAAGGAAGGCAAGACCTTCCGTCCGAGCGATTGGGCAGAACGGCTGTGCGGCGTGATGGCGCAGTTCCGGCCGCAAGGCGACACCGGCGATGCACGCCTGACTTACTCCCCCTATGTCCGGCCGGTGATGGCTGGCGGCGTCAAGAGCGTCGTGGTCGATGTGCGGCTGCGCGATATCGAACCCAAGGCGCTGGACTTCGTGCTGAACTTCGCGCGCGACAACAACCTGCAGGTGGTCGAGGCCTGCTCGATCGACTGAGCGGGGAGCATCGCCTCAAGCGATGCATGTCGCCAATGCACAATGCAAAAAGCCCGCCATAGGACGGGCTTTTTGTTTGCCGCCACACACGTGGTGCGGCAGCGGGCGAAGCTTAGGTAGCCACTCAGGCAGCCATGGCCTTGATCGCAGCCGACAGGCGCGACTTGTGACGTGCGGCCTTGTTCTTGTGCACGATCTTCTTGTCGGCGATGCTGTCGATCACGGCCTGCGACTGCTTGAACACCTCGGCAGCGGCAGCCTTGTCGCCGGCGTCGATGGCCTTGCGGACGGCCTTGACGGCGGTGCGCAGACGCGAGCGCAGGCTGGAGTTGTGGGCGTTCTGAGCGACGGCTTGGCGCGCGCGCTTGCGAGCTTGTGCGGAGTTTGCCATTTAGTAAGTATCCTGAATTCAGATGCGTGCGTGGAGTTGCACATCAAGCGACCCGGGATGCACTGGCACACGAATCCGGAACGCAACTATCCTTTGGAACCGGCGATTATACACACAAGCCGCTCGCCTCCGCAAGGCAAGGCGGCGTCGGGCGCCTGACGCACGGAAGCGCGCCGCCCCTTCCGTATAATTGGCGCCACATTATGGCGCTGGCGTGGCTTGTATAGCCTCCGGTGTGGTTCCGTTGCAACTTTGCCGGGGCATCGCCGTCTGATCCGCCGTCTGGCCTGCCGTGTCACCATCGGCCGCCAGCCGCGCCACCGCCGCCCCCTTCCCAACCAGTCCCGACCTTGAACCTGCTAAAAGCGCTCGCCACCATCAGCAGCCTGACGATGCTGTCGCGCATCACCGGGCTGATCCGCGAGATCCTGATCGCCCGCGCCTTTGGCGCGTCGGACATGACCGACGCCTTCAACGTCGCCTTCCGCATTCCCAACATGCTGCGCCGGATCTTTGGCGAAGGCGCTTTCGCGCAGGCCTTCGTGCCGATCCTCGGGGAATACCACGGCAAGCGCGGCGACGACTCGACCAGGCTGCTGGTCGACGCCGTCGCCACCGTGCTGACGTGGGCGCTGGCGGCGGTGTCGCTGGCCGGCGTGATCGGCGCGCCGGTGATCATGACCATCGTCGCCACGGGATTCAGGGGCGATGCGCAGACATACGATGCCGCGGTGTTCATGACCCGGGTGATGTTCCCGTATATCGGCCTGATCTCGCTGGTGGCGCTGGCGTCGGGCATCCTGAACACGTGGCGCCGCTTCGCGGTGCCGGCCTTTACGCCGGTGCTGCTGAACCTGTCGCTGATCGTCGCCGCGTTGTTCGTGGCGCCACAGTTGGAGCAGCCCATTTATGCGCAGGCGTGGGGCGTACTGGTTGGCGGCGTGCTGCAGCTGGCCATCCAGATTCCGGCGCTCAGGCGTATCGGCATGATGCCGCGCGTGGGCGTCAACCTTCGCGCGGCCTGGCGCGATCCCGGCGTGCGCCGCATCCTGCGGCAGATGGGACCCGCCCTTCTCGGCGTTTCGGTCGCGCAGATCAGCCTGATCATCAATACCAATATCGCGTCGCGCCTGGCCACCGGCAGCGTGTCGTACCTGACCTACGCCGACCGGCTGATGGAGTTTCCCACGGCGCTGCTCGGCGTGGCGCTTGGCACCATCCTGCTGCCAAGCCTGTCCCGGGCCCGCGCTCAGGACGACAGCGAGGAGTACTCCGCGCTGCTGGACTGGGGCCTGCGCATGACCTTCCTGCTGGCGGTGCCAAGCGCGATCGGCCTGTATGTATTCGGCGGCCCGTTGACCGCGGTGCTGTTCCACTACGGCCGCTTCGACGCGCATGCGGTCGAAATGACGCGGCTGGCCGTGATGGCCTATGGCGTCGGGCTGGTGGGCCAGATCCTGGTCAAGATACTCACTCCCGGTTTCTATGCGCGGCAGGATATCCGCACGCCGGTGAAGATCGCGGTGGCGATGCTGATCATCACGCAATTGGCCAATCTACTATTCGTCCCATGGATCGGACATGCGGGGCTGGCGCTGTCGATCAGCATCGCCGCCACGCTGAATGCCGCGCTGCTGTTCTTCTGGCTTCGGCGCACCGGAGTCTATCGTCCGAAGCCGGGCTGGTGGCTGTTCCTGGCGCAGCTGTCGGCGGCGGCGCTGCTGCTGGCGGGCATGCTGCTGTGGTTCGCACGGACCTTCGACTGGGTCGCCCTGGGCGCCACGCCGCTGTGGCGCATCGCCCTGCTGGCGTCGAGCCTGGTGCTTGCGGCGGTCGTCTACTTCGGTACACTGTGGCTCACTGGCCTGCGTTACGCCGCCTTCCGCCGCAAAGCCGTGTGACGGACAACGCGCGGGCTGCTACCAGGAACCGCTATGACATCGACCAAAGTCCTGGACTACTTCGCCGCGCTGGTGGCCGACGACGAAGCCATCCCGCTGACGGAAACTGCGCTGGCCATTGCGCAGGACGCCTACCCCGATCTTGATTTGCAGGCGGAACTGGCGGCAATCGACGTGCTGGCGCTGCGGCTCAAACGCCGGATCGCCGAAGGCACGCCAGCCATCCAGCGCCTGCGTCTGCTGAATCATTTTTTCTACCGCGACCTGGGCTTCGGGCCCAATGCCAACGACTACTACGATCCGGACAACTCGTACCTGAACGTGGTGCTGCGCCAGCGCCGCGGCATTCCGATCTCTCTGGCGGTGCTGTATATGGAGCTGGGCCAGCAGATCGGACTGCCGCTGAAAGGCGTGTCGTTCCCCAATCATTTCCTGCTGCGGATGTCGATCCCGGCCGGCGAGGTCGTGCTCGATCCGCTGACCGGCGAAACGCTGTCAAAGGAACAGTTGCAGGAAATGCTGGACCCGTATCTGGAACGGGAGGGCGTCGCCGATACCAACGACGTGCCGCTCGGGCTGTTCCTGCGCGCGGCCAGCCACCGCGACATCATCGCGCGGATGCTGCGCAATCTGAAGGCGGTCTATCTGCAGGAATCGCGCTGGCAACGGCTGCTGGCCGTACAGAACCGGCTGGTGATCCTGTTGCCGGAGTCCATCGAGGAAGTACGCGATCGCGGGCTGGCGTATGCGAATCTGGAATGCTTCCGGCCCGCGCTGGAAGACCTGGAGGCCTATGTCAGCGCCCGACCGGATGCGGCCGATTCCACGCAGATCCGCGACCGGATGCCGGCGTTGAGGATGATGAGCCGGAGCTTGAACTGAACGTCGTCCCCGCGAACGCGGGGACGACGGTGCTTGCTGTCACGACGTGCGCCGGCGCTTGGCGCCGCGGCGCACCAGCTTCCACAGCCCGCCGAGCACCAGCGGCACCACGGCGGCGCTGATGCCGGCCAGCACGATCAGGTTCAGGTACTGCTTGATGAACGGCAGGTTGCCGAAGAAGTAGCCCGCGAACACGAGCCCGACTACCCAGATGACCGCGCCGATCATGTTGAACATTTGGAAGCGGGCGAAGGTCATCTGCGACACGCCCGCGACGAACGGAGCGAAAGTCCGCACGATGGGCACGAAGCGCGCGATCACCAGCGTCTTGCCGCCGTGGCGCTCGTAGAAGTCGTGTGTCCTGCGCAGCGCATCCTGGTCCAGAAAGCGCCATTGATGCTCGAATACCTTCGGACCGATCCAGCTGCCGATCAGGTAATTCACGGTATTGCCGCCGATCGCGGCCGCCAGCAGCAGACCGATCAGCACCCATTCATTCATCGCGCCGGTCGCGCAGAAGGCGCCCGCGATGAACAGCAGCGAATCGCCGGGCAGGAAGGGCAGCACCACCAGGCCGGTCTCGGCAAATACGATGGCGAACAGAATGGCATAGATCCAGACGCCATATTGCTGAATGAAGGTGCCCAGATATTTGTCGACGTGCAGCAGCATGTCGATCAACTGCAATGCGATGTCCAAGTCGTTCCCCTGCGTGATCCAGCCCGACATCATACAAGACCGCTGGACCGCGTCGGCGTCCCTGGCGGCGCTTAGGGGAAAATCCCGTGCGAGATGCCGCACGTATAATCGCTGCCATGTCTGCAACCGCTTCCGCCTCCCCGGCACGGCCAGTCGCGCCGGCCCGCCCGATCCGCCCGCTTCCCGACCAGCTGATCAGCCAGATCGCGGCCGGCGAGGTGGTGGAGCGGCCCGCCTCGGTGGTCAAGGAACTGCTCGAGAACGCGCTGGATGCCGGCGCCACGCAGCTTTCCGTCCGGCTGGAAGAAGGCGGCGTGCGCCGCATCGTGATCGCGGACAACGGCTGCGGCATTCCGGCCGACGAATTGCCGGTCGCGCTAATGCGCCATGCCACCAGCAAGATCGCTTCGCTCGATGAACTCGAAGCCGTGATGACGCTGGGTTTTCGCGGCGAGGCGCTGGCCTCGATCGCGTCGGTGTCGCATCTGGTGCTGACCAGCCGCACCGCCCGCTGCCCGCACGCCAGCCAGATCAGCGCGGACACTGGCGCGCTGCAGCCCGCCTCCGGCGGCGTTGGCACGACGGTCGACGTGCAGCACCTGTACTTCAATACGCCGGCCCGCCGCAAATTCCTCAAGAGCGAGCAGACCGAGCTGGGCCATTGCCTGGAGATGGTGCGCCGCGTGGCGCTGGCGCGGCCGGACGTCACCGTGTCCGTCCACCACAACGGCAAGCCGATGGAGCACTGGAACGCCGGCGATGCGGCCACGCGCACGGCGCAGGTGCTGGGCAGCGACTTCGCCCGCGCGCGCCTTCCGCTGGACGAGGAAGCGGGCGATCTGCGGCTGTACGGATTCGCCGGCTTGCCGACCGCATCGCGCGGCCGGCCCGACCAGCAGTTCTTCTTCGTCAATGGCCGCTTCGTGCGCGACAAGCTGCTGACCCATGCGGTGCGCAGCGCGTACCAGGACGTACTGCACGGCGATCGCTTTCCCGCCTATGTGCTATGCCTGGACCTGCCGCCGGAGCTGGTCGACGTCAACGTGCATCCGTCCAAGATCGAGGTCCGTTTCCGCGAATCGCGCGCGGTGCACCAGTTCGTCTATCACGCGGTGCAACGCTGCCTGGCCCGCCAGGCCGGTGACAACGGCGACAGCCTGCACACCGCCGAGACGGCCACGCCCGGCGCATCCGGCGTGCGCGTCGCGGCAACGAGTCCGGCGCAGCCCGGAGGGCGGCCATGGGTGGACTACACCGCGGCGGCACGCCAGACCGAACTCGGTATCGCCCAGCCGCGGCAGGCGTATCTGGGCATGGTGCGCGATGCGTTGGCGCCGGCGGGCGATAGTGCTGCCCGTAATCCCGGTTCCAATTTCGTGCCATCGGCCAGACCGCCGGCGTGGCTGGCCGCCGGCCCGTCGCCATCGACGGCCGACACGGAAG
>NZ_VLJN01000016.1:0-46646 GCF_007829435.1 Cupriavidus gilardii J11 | reverse complement strand
GTCGTCTGCCTGCTGGGGCCCACCGCATCGGGCAAGACCGCCGCGGCGCTCGCGTTGGCTGCCCGCGCGCCGGTCGAAATCATCAGCATGGACTCCGCGCTGGTCTATCGCGACATGGACATCGGCACCGCGAAGCCCGACGCCGATGAGCTGGCAGCGGTGCCACACCATCTGATCGACATCATCGATCCCGCCGACAGCTATTCGGCCGCGCAGTTCGTCAACGACGCCAACGCGCTGATCGACGCCATCCGGGCACGCGGCCGCGAACCGCTGATCGTAGGCGGCACCATGCTGTACTACAAGGCGCTGACGCAGGGACTCAACGATCTGCCGCAGGCGGACGCGGCGGTGCGCGCGGAGCTTGACCAGTTGGCGGCCGAGCGCGGCTGGCCGGCGCTGCACTCGATGCTGGCCGAGGTTGATCCGGTAACGGCGGCGCGGCTCGCGCCGAACGACGCGCAGCGGATCCAGCGCGCGCTGGAAATCCACCGGCTCACCGGGCAGCCGATGTCATCGCTGCTGGCCCGGCAGGCCGCGGGACGGACCTTCGACGGCGCGGCAGGCTCGCGCTTTCGGGTGATCGCACTGGAGCCGTCCGAGCGTGCCGCGCTGCATGCCCGCATCGAGGCCCGCTTCGACGCGATGCTGGAAGGTGGCCTGATCGATGAAGTGAAACGGCTGCGCGGGCGCGGCGACCTGCATCTGGGCTTGCCGTCAATGCGTTGCGTCGGCTACCGGCAGGTCTGGGAATATCTGGACGGCACCACCGATTACGCCACCATGCGCGAGCGCGGCATCGCTGCGACCCGACAGTTGTGCAAGCGGCAGATTACGTGGCTACGGTCCACGCCGGAGAGGCTGGTGGTGGATTGCCTGGCGCCGGACTATGTCGGGCAGGTGGGGAGGCTGGCGGGGATTGGGTGATAGCGCTGCGATTGGGGGTGTTGATGGGCTGTGATTGCCCTCTCCCCCGCCCCTCTCCCGCCTTGCGGGAGAGGGGAGAGAACCAGCAGGATTTCAAACACCGTCGGTGTGCCTCAAACCACCACCGTCTGCGCCTGCCCCTCGGCCCGCTCGCGGATTTCGCCGATCTGCCAGACGGCCTCGCCGGCCGCCTGCAGATGACGGATGGCGCGTTCGGCGTCGTCCTTGCCGACGATCACCACCATGCCGATACCGCAGTTGAAGACGCGATGCATCTCGTCGTCGGCGACACGGCCCTGAGCCTGCAGCCACTGGAACAGCGGCGGCAGGGTCCAGGCATCGCGTTGCAGCACCGCGGTGACCTCCTTGGGCAGCACGCGCGGCACGTTTTCGGTCAGTCCGCCGCCGGTGATGTGGGCCATGCCCTTGACCGGCAGCGTTTCGATCAGCGACAGCAGCGGCTTCACATAGATTCGCGTGGGCGCCATGATGGCGTCCTGCAGCCGCTGGCCGTGGAAATCGGCGTCCAGGTCGGGCTTGGCGACGTCGATGATCTTGCGCACCAGCGAATAGCCGTTGGAATGCGCGCCCGACGAGGCCAGGCCAAGCACTACGTCGCCCGGCACGATGGTGGTGCCGTCGATGATGCGGCTCTTCTCCACCGCGCCGACCGCGAAGCCGGCCAGATCGTACTCGCCATCCGGATACATGCTGGGCATCTCGGCGGKTTCGCCGCCGVTCAGCGCGCAGCCGGCCAGTTCGCAGCCGTGGGCGATGCCCTGGATCACGGTGGCCGCGGTATCGACGTCCAGCTTGCCGCAGGCAAAGTAATCGAGGAAGAACAGCGGTTCGGCGCCCTGCACCAGGATGTCATTGACGCTCATCGCCACCAGATCCTGACCCACGGTGTCATGCCGCTTGAGCTGGAAGGCGAGCTTCAGCTTGGTGCCGACCCCGTCCGTTCCCGATACCAGCACGGGCTCCTTGTACTTCTTCGACAGCTCGAACAGCGCGCCGAAGCCCCCGATGCCGGCCATCACCCCCTCGCGCAGCGTGCGCTTGGCGAAGGGTTTGATGCGGTCGACGAGCGCGTCGCCCGCATCGATATCGACGCCGGCATCGCGGTAGGAAAGGCCTGCCTGGCCGGAGGTGGGGGATGCGCTCATGGAAATCTGCGGTCCTGGATATGGAAATTGACGACACCGGTGACGCCAGGCGGGGCGCACAAGTGAGGAATGCGGCCTTCGCGGACGACGGTAGGCCGCCGCGAGTCCAGTAGAATCGCGATTTTAACGGATACAGGCTTTCGGCTTCCAGTTTCCCGGCAATGCCGGCCCGGCCGCCCGCGAAGGGCGCCCCGGAACCACGAGCTCCCCTCCCCCCGATCCCGCATGAACGCCCCTTTGCTGTCCCACGAGGCCAAGCGCATCCTGCTGTGGCTGGCGCTCGGCGCGGCCCTGTTTGGCGCGCTGCTGGCGCTCGCGCCGGTGCTGACGCCCTTCCTGTTCGCGTTCATCTTCGCTTATATCCTCAATCCCGGCGTGGATTGGCTGCAACGGCACCGCGTGCCGCGCGTGATCGGCGTGTCGCTGATGATCCTGCTGCTGATCGTCGTGTTCATCCTGCTGACGCTGCTGATCGTGGCGGTGCTCCAGCGCGAGGTCCCGCTGCTGCGCGAGCAGTTGCCGGTGCTGCTGCAAAAGCTCAATGCCGTGGTCGCGCCCCGGCTGGCGGAACTGGGCGTACGGGTGCGTTTCGACTTCCCGGGCCTGCGGCGCATGATGTCGCAGCATTTCGCCGCCAGCCCGGAGGACATGCTGACGATGCTGCTGACCTATGTGCGGGTCTCGGGCAGCGCGCTGCTGGCGGTGGGCGGCATGGTGCTGCTCGTGCCGATCGTGATGTTCTACCTGCTGATGGACTGGCACATGGTGATGCGGCGCATCGAGAGCGTGGTGCCGCGCCGCTGGGTGCCGAAGGTGCGTGAGCTGAGCGCCGAGACCGATGCGCTGCTGTCGCAATATCTGCGCGGCCAGATCGTCGTCATGCTGATCCTGGCGGCACTGTACTCGACGGGGCTGTGGATCGCGGGCTTTGACATCGCCCTGCCGATCGGCGTCTTCACCGGCCTTGCGGTCTTCATTCCCTATATTGGCTTTGGCCTGGGCCTGGCGCTCGCGCTGGTGGCCGCGCTGCTGCAGTTCGGCGACTGGTATGGCATCGGCGCGGTGGCCGTGGTCTATGGCATCGGCCAGTTCGTGGAGAGCTTTTACCTGACGCCACGACTGGTGGGCGAGCGCATCGGCCTGCATCCGCTGGTGGTGATTTTCGCGCTGCTGGCCTTTGGGCAGATGTTCGGCTTTTTCGGCGTGCTGCTTGCACTGCCCACCTGCGCGGTGCTGCTGGTGGGCGCGCGACAGCTGCGGCGGCTGTACATGACCAGCGATCTGTACCGAAAGTAGTACGCCGCGCCGCCGTAAACAGGGAATCAGCACCCGTAGTCACACCAGTACATTCGCCAGTACATTTGATCCGTACATTGGACGCCATCGCCACTTTTCCGGCCGCAGATTCGCGCTACGCCATGATCTCCCGCCCCAAGCAACTGTCGCTCGAACTGGGCAGCCCGCCGCCGGCGACGTTCGACAACTTCGTCGTCGCCGCCAACCGTGAGGCGGTGCAACGCCTGCGCGACCTGCCCACGGCGCTGGCGCAGGAGCGCGCCGGAGACCGACTGGTCTACCTGTGGGGCGAAACCGGCTCCGGGCGCACGCATCTGCTGCATGCGCTGTGCGATGCCGGGGCCCATGCCGGGCTGCGCTGCCGCTACTTGAGCGCTCACCATGCGCTGGCGGACTTCATCTTCGACCCGGCCTGCCAGCTCTACACCGTGGACGACGTCGACCTGCTGGACGAGGCTCGCCAGATCGCGGTCTTTTCGCTGTACAACGAGGTGCGCGCCCATGGCCGCACCGCCATCGTGGTGGCCGGCGGCACGGCGCCGGTGGCCATGCCGGTGCGTGAAGACCTGCGCACGCGGCTGGGCTGGGGCCTGGTCTACCAGCTGGCGCCGCTTTCGGACGACGACAAGATCGCCGCGCTGGTGCAGGCGGCCCGCGAACGGGGCCTGCAGCTGTCGCCCGAGATTCCGCACTGGCTGGTCACGCGCCACTACCGCGACATGCCGAGCCTGATGGCGCTGCTGGACGCGCTCGACACCTACTCGCTGGAGCGCAAGCGGGCCGTCACACTGCCGCTGTTGCGCGAAATGTTCGCCGAATTTCGCGAGTGACGCCGGCTGCTGGCACGCCACGTGCAACCCGGCGCAACGCCCGCCGACATCCCTTCAGGTAAAATCGCCGCCCATGAATCTGGCATTGTTCGACCTCGACCACACCCTGATCCCGACCGACAGCGACCACGAATGGGGGCGTTTTCTCGTCCGCCTCGGCGCAGTGGACGCGGATACCTACCGGCGCAAGAACGACGAGTTCTACGGCCACTACAAGGCCGGCACGCTGGACATCCACGCCTTCCTGCAGTTCGCCCTGGCCCCGCTGGCGGCCCATCCGCGCGAGCAGCTGGACGGTTGGCGCGAGCAGTTCATGCGCGAGGTCATCGATCCGGCCATCACGCCGCAGGCGCGGGCACTGGTCCACAAGCATCTCGACGCGGGCGATTTGTGCGCCATCGTGACCGCAACCAACAGCTTTGTCACCGCACCGATCTGCGCGGCCTTCGGCATCAAGCACCTGATCGCCACGGAACCGGCCACGGTCGACGGCCTGCCGACCAGCGCCTACACCGGCGCGGTATCCGGCACGCCAAGCTTCCGCGAGGGCAAGATCGCCCGCGTCGAGGCGTGGCTGAAGCAACAGGGCGCGCGCTGGGAAGACTTCGCCACCAGTACCTTCTACAGCGATTCGATCAACGACCTGCCGCTGCTGGCCAAGGTCACCGACCCGATCGCCACCAACCCCGACGAGCGCCTGCGCCACCATGCCGCGGCGGCCGGCTGGCGCATCATGGACCTGTTCTGACGTGATCAAGAAGCTCATCAACCGGCTGCTGGGCAAGCCGGGCCCCAAGCAGCGCCGTGCCGGCCGGGCCCATACGCCGCGCATCGTCACCGTCGACGAACATCGCATCGATCCCACGCTGCTGTCGCGCAACGCGGTCAAGGTCACCAGCACGCTGCAGCAGGCCGGCTACCAGGCCTTCATCGTCGGCGGCGCCGTGCGCGACCTGCTGCTGGGCATCAAGCCCAAGGACTTCGATGTCGCCACCAACGCCACGCCGGAGCAGGTGCAGGCGCTGTTTCGCCGCTCGCGCATCATCGGCCGGCGCTTCCAGATCGTTCACGTGACGTTCTACGGCGGCCGCGAGCAGGAGATCATCGAAGTGTCGACCTTCCGCGCGCTGGTCGACGCGGTGGCCAGCGAGACGCTGCCTGAAGGCCGCCGCTACAAGCGCGCGGAGCTCGACAACAAGACGCACGCCATCGATGCCTCGGGTCGCGTGTTGCGCGACAACGTGTGGGGCTCGCAGGCCGAAGACGCGGAACGCCGCGACTTCACGATCAACGCGATGTACTACGATCCGGCCGAGCAGACGGTGCACGACTATCACCACGGCATGGACGACATCCGCGCGGCCACGCTGCGGATGATCGGCGACCCGGTCACCCGCTATCGCGAGGACCCGGTGCGCATGCTGCGCGTCGTCCGCTTCGCCGCCAAGACCGGCTTCAGCATCGACGAGGCCACGCGCCAGCCAATCGCCGACCTGGCTTCGCTGATCCATAACGTGCCCAGCGCGCGGCTGTTCGACGAGATGCTGAAGCTGCTGATGTCCGGCCATGCCTGGGCATCGCTGCAGGAGTTGCGCAAGGCCGGGCTGCACAAGGGCCTGCTGCCGCTGCTCGACGTTGCGCTGGAGCAGCCGATGGGCCAGCGCTTCGTACAGCTGGCGCTGGACAACACGGACCGCCGGGTGCAGGCGGGCAAGCCGGTTTCGCCGGGCTTCCTGTTCGCGGCGCTGCTGTGGCACCACGTGCTGCAGCGCTGGAAGGCATTGCGGGAAGGCGGCGAGCATGCCATCGCCGCGCTCAATGCGGCGATGGACGACGTGCTCGAACGGCAGACCGGCCAGCTCGCGATCCAGCGTCGCTTCGTCACCGATATGCGGGACATCTGGGGCATGCAGCCGCGCTTCGAGAAGCGCGTGGGCCGCATGCCGTTCCGGCTGCTGGAATCGCCGCGTTTCCGCGCCGGCTACGACTTCCTGGTGCTGCGGTGCGAGGCGGGCGAAATGCCGGCCGAACTGGCGAGCTGGTGGCAGGACTTCCAGAACGCCGACTCCGCCGGCCGCGAGGCCCTGATCGAGGCCGCCCGAGCGGTAGCGCCCGCCGACGGCGAGGGCGGTGCGCGCAAGAAGCGCCGCCGGCGCTCGCCGCGGAAATCGGATAAAGTTTCCCCCCGGAACGAGATGGACGCCGCGGCCGATGCGCCCGGCGATGCGCGCGGCCACCGGGAGGAAACAGAATGACACTTGCCTACATCGGCATCGGCGCCAACCTGGGCGACGCCAGGCAAGCCGTGAAGGATGCGATCGTCTGCCTGGCGCAGCAGGTCGGCATCACGATCGTGGCGAGATCTTCGCTATACCGCAGCGCGCCGGTGGACGCCGGTGGCAACGACTATTTCAATGCGGTGGCGAAGCTCGAAACGAGCCTGACCGCTGCCCAGTTGCTGCGGATCTGCCACCATATCGAAGACCAGTTCGGCCGCGAGCGGCCTTACCACAACGCGCCGCGCACGCTCGACCTGGACCTGCTGCTGTTCGGCGATGAAACGCATGACGGCTCCCAGCTCACGGTGCCGCACCCCCGTGTGGCGGCCCGCGCCTTCACGCTGCTGCCGCTGCTGGAACTGGACCCCGAGCTGGCCATTCCGGGCCTGGGCCGCGCCGCCGATTTCCTCGGCGCGGTGGCCGATCAGCGCATTGAGAAAGTCTCGTTCTGCCAATGTACGCGCCAAGCGGAATTTCCCCCTTCTTCCTGACCGCCGGACTGCTCACGCTGTCCAACGTCTTCATGACCTTCGCGTGGTATGGCCACCTGAAGGATCTGGGCAGCCGGCCGTGGTATATCGCCGCGGTGGTGAGCTGGGGCATCGCCCTGTTCGAATACATGCTGCAGGTACCGGCCAACCGCATCGGCTTCCAGAGCGGCATCTCGCTGGCGCAGCTGAAGATCCTGCAGGAAGCCATCACGCTGACGGTGTTCGTTCCCTTCTCGCTGTTCTACATGCAGCAGAGCTTCAAGTGGGACTATGTGTGGGCGGCGCTTTGCATGGTGGCAGCGGTCTATTTCATCTTCCGCAGCTGACATATCCCTCCTCTCTCCCGCGAGCGGGAGAGGGACCGGGGGAGAGGGGCGTCGCACACCCAAAGCGCCCACCCCAAGCCAGCATTCCGCCATTTTTCCTCTATGATGCGGAATTCCGGCGCCGCGCCCGCGCCGGAAGCAATCACAACAACAGCCCGCACCGACCGGTGACCGACAAGCGCGTTCGCGCACGTCCCGGCCGCAATCGCGGCGACAAGCCTGAGGCACTAGCATGAGCTATCTCCTGGAACCTTCCCGCAAGACCATCACGATTCCCAAGCTGCAGGCGATGCGCGACGCCGGCGAGAAGATCGCCATGCTCACCGCCTACGACTCCAGCTTCGCCGCGCTGCTCGACCACTGCGGCGTCGACGTGATCCTGGTAGGCGACTCGCTGGGCAACGTCATGCAGGGCCAGCGGACCACGCTGCCCGTCACGCTGGAACAGATGGCCTATCACACCGAATGCGTCGCGCGCGGCAACCAGACCGCGCTGCTGATGACCGACCTGCCCTTTGGCACGTATGGCACGGCGGAAGCGGCGTTCGCCAGCGCGGTGACGCTGATGCGGGCCGGTGCACAGATGGTCAAGATCGAAGGCGGCGAATGGCTCGCGCCCACCGTGCGCTTCCTGGTCGAACGCAGCGTGCCGGTGTGCGCGCATATCGGGTTGACGCCGCAGTCGGTGCACGCCTTCGGCGGCTTCAAGGTGCAGGGAAAAACCGACGCCAGCGCCGCCCAGCTTCGGCGCGACGCCGAAGCGCTGCAATCGGCCGGCGCGCAGATGGTGCTGATGGAGGCCATTCCGGCCACGCTCGCCGCCACGGTGACGCAGCAGCTCACGGTGCCGACCATCGGCATTGGTGCCGGCATCGATTGTTCGGGACAGGTGCTGGTACTGCAGGACATGCTCAACGTCTATCCCGGCCGCAAGGCGAAGTTCGTGCGCAACTTCATGGAAGGCCAGACCTCGATCGAGGGCGCCATCCGCGCCTACGTCGCGGCGGTCAAGGACGGCAGCTTCCCGGCGCCCGAGCATACATTCTCGGCCTGACGCCGGCCTGGCAGATGGAAATCGGCGCCGCCATCGTCGCGGCCTTCGCCATGCTGGTTGGCGGCGATGCCGCGCTGTGGCAGATCGTCTGGACGTCGCTGGCGGTGGCCGTCACCGGCCTGGCGATCGCCACCGTGCCGGCCATCGGCGCCGCCTACCTGATCGCCACGCACGACTTTCCCGGCAGACGCGCACTGGTGGTGCTGTCGCAGGCCTTCCTGTCGTTTCCGACCGTGCTGGTCGGCCTGATCCTGTACCTGATGTTCACGCGCCAGGGACCGCTGGGCGACCTCGGCCTGCTGTTCACGCCGGCCGGCATGGTGATCGGGCAGGCGGTAATCGGCTTTCCGGTAGTGCTCGCCTTCGCGCTGTCCACGCTGCAGGGCGCAGATCCGCGGCTCGCGGAAACGGCCCGCGTGCTGGGCGCGGGGCGCTGGCGCACCTTCTTCACGGTACTGCGCGAACTGCGCTTCGGCCTGATGGCGGCCGTGGTCGCGGGCTTCGGCCGGGTCATCGCCGAAGTCGGATCGGCCCTGATGATCGGCGGCAATATCGAAGGCTCGACCCGCACCATCACCACCGCCATCGCACTGGAAACCAGCAAGGGGGAATTCGCGCAGGGCATCGCGCTGGGCATCGTACTGGTTGCCCTCGCGCTGGTGGTCAACGTGCTGCTGGCATGGCTGCAAGGCGCCGGAGGGTTTCGTCGATGAGCGACAGCTTCCGTCCACGGGCCGGCGACAGCGGCATCGATGCCCGCCCTCTGCTCACCGTACGTGGCCTGCGCCGGAAAGTGGGCGCCCGCAACCTGTTCGAGATCGACGCGCTGCCGTTCCCGCGGGCCAAGGCCGTGGTGCTGACCGGAGTCAACGGCGCCGGCAAGACCACGCTCCTTCGCATGGTGGCCGGCCTCGAGCCCGCGCCCGGCGCCACCGTCGAATGGACCGACGACTCCGGCTCGGTTCGCACGGCGCCGCTCGACCCGCTGCCGGCCTCGCTGCGCCAGCGCATCGCCTACATGCATCAGCACCCGTACCTGTTCCGCACCTCGGTGCGCGACAACATCGCCTACGGACTGCGCGCACGCGGCTTGCCCCGGCACGAGATCGCCCAGCGCGTCGGCGCGGCACTGGGCTGGGCCGGCATCACTCACGTCCAGGACACCGCGCCGGACAGGCTGTCGGGCGGCGAAATCCAGCGTGTCGCGCTGGCTCGCGCCAAGGTGCTAGAGCCGGATCTGCTGCTGCTGGACGAGCCGACCTCGAACCTCGACGGCCAGGCCCGCGAGCAGGTCATTGCGCTGGTGCGCGAGCTGGCGGACGAAGGCCGCACGGTGGTGATCATCTGCCACGACCGGGACCTGATCAATCTGCCCGGCGTGGTCCGGTGGAAGCTCACCGACGGCCAGCTGGATACTCACCATCGCTGACCGGCCTTCAGCGTCGCCGGCAACACGCCGCGCAACGCGTTGGTCACGGCGATCGCGTCCGCCCGCGCCAGCATCGCGCGTGTAATCCGCCCCTCCGCCGCCGGTCCGCCCAGATAGGCGGCCCCATCGCGCAGCACCGCTTCGCGCATCACGCCAGGCAGGATATCCAGCGACACCGGTGGCGTCAGCCACCGCCCATCGATACGGGCGAAGACCGAACTGCGGCCCCCTTCGAGCAGTTCGCCCCGTGTGTTGAAGAAAAGCGCATCGAAGGCGCCCTCCCGCTCCGCATGCTGCCACGCGGCATCGAACAACGCCCGCGCCGTGATCTTGTGGCGCCGCAACGGGTCGGCATCCGGCAACACGCGGCTCGCCACGACGAGCGATACGGCATTGTCCGGCAGCGGCAGCAACGGCCCATCGGCCAACGTCAGCATGCCTGCCTTGTCGAGCGTCGCCCTTAACCGGGCCGGGCTCGTTGTCAGGGAAGCGGCGCGCCGACGCAACGCGGCGGCGATCTCGTCGCCGTCGAAGGCGAAGCCGAAGGCCGCCGCCGATGCCCGGAGCCGGTCCAGATGGCCGTCGAGACGCAGGCAACGGCCGTGCTCCACGCGGATCGTCTCGATCAGCGCGAAGCCCGGATCGTGCGCGGTCAGGAAGCGTGCCTTCCAGCCGCACTCCTCATACTCGTCTTCCGCCACGCTGTCGTGCACGATGCCGCCTCCCACGCCCATCTCGCCACGGCGCAAACCGTCGTCCTGGCGTGGCCCGAGCACCAGCGTGCGAATCGCCACTGACAGGGCCAGCGGTCCAAGATGGGCGTGCGCCCCCGGTATCCCGGACGGCGCATCGATCCACCCGATGGCGCCGGTGTACAGGCCACGCGGCGCCGGCTCCAGTTCGGCGATGATTTCCATCGTCCGCCGCTTTGGCGCACCGGTGATGGAGCCGCACGGAAACAACGCCGTCATCAGACTGGCAAGGGTCACATCGGG
The DNA here is from genome assembly GCF_007829435.1 of Cupriavidus gilardii J11. Lineage (GTDB taxonomy): Bacteria > Pseudomonadota > Gammaproteobacteria > Burkholderiales > Burkholderiaceae > Cupriavidus > Cupriavidus gilardii_D. Next base: position 35,853 of record NZ_VLJN01000016.1, on the reverse strand, counting down.
CATCGCCGTCGCGGTCACCGTCGACGTCATCTGCAGCACCCGGCCGAAAGGTTGCACCTCGAAACGCTGCGGCACCGCCACGCTTCCCGGTCGCGCAATGCGGCCCAGATCATTGCGCAGCAGGTCAACGATCATCACATTCTCGGCGCGGTTCTTCGGATCGGCAGCCAACGCCACCGCAGCCTGTGCATCGCGTCCGGCATCGCCGCTGCTTGGCGCGGTGCCCTTCATCGGACGGGTCACCAACTCTCCCCGGCCATCGTGGCTAACGAATAGTTCTGGCGAAAGCGACAGCACCCAGGTGTCATCGGGCAGCCGCGCCAGCGCCCCGTAGGGAACGCGCTGCGCGGCGCGCAAGCCCGCATAAAACGCGATCGGGTCGCCAAACGCGTCGAAACGCAAGCGCTGCGTAAAGTTGACCTGGTAGGTATGGCCGGCCTCGATCCAGTCATGGATGCGCGAGACCGCCGCCCCAAAGGCGGCGCGATCGGTATCGGACCGCACGTTCATCGCACCGGAAGGCCCGGCGCCTTCGCGGTGTCCATCCAGCCAGCGGCCGACCTCCTCCGCATCGCATGGCGCCATCGTCGCGAACCAAAGAATTCTCATCGCGCCGTCGTGCAGCGGCATGCCGGTACCGCCGTCCACGCGCAACGGCACGCGAACCAGCGGCACACCGAACTCGTATGGCACCAGCACGCTCGCGTGCCATCCCTTCTCCCATCCCTGTCGCAGACACGCGTCCAACGCATCCACTTCCCCGGCCGGCACGGCGTCCATGCGCATAAAACCCGAATAGACACGGCACGTCGCGGTCGCCGAGGACGCATCGTCCAACAGCACGAACGGCGACCCCCGATCGATCTTCGGCATGGCGGATGGCACTGGCGTGGTCGGTACGTGTAGCGGCATGAACATCGGGAAGCGGTCTGCGGTGCCTGGCGAGCGAGGGCCGAATAAGACAAATGCGAGCCGACATTATCGCCTTCCAAGGAAAGTTTCCAGTCAATTTCGATAGTTGCCGCCCCACACCCCGGCGATCGTTCTACCCACGCCGTCACCAAATCGCGGCGTCCAATTTAAAAGCACGAACGCTCGGCAAGAGTCCATAGCACCGGGACAGGAAGGAGAAGACATGGCGGATGGCGGCATCGTAGTTCATTGCGACAGTCTGGAGCAGCTGACCCAACTGCACGGTTCGAAGCGAAAGCACCTGCTCGATCTGGAAGACAAGCAAGAAGGCCAAATGACGATTCACGTCGAGGGCCACCAATACAAGGCGGTACGAAATCAGAAAGGCGCGGTGAAGGTATGCCGCATCGACCTGGAACAGGACTTCAGCAAGCGCCTCCCCACTGTACTGGGGGAGTTCTTCAGCCACCGTGTGGCGGACTTCTTCTGCGGGCGTGGCGTCGGCTCGCGCGCCGACAAGATCGCTTCGATCATCCACAACTGGGTGCGCTTTCCCGACGCCCAGGAGAACCTCCCCAGCCCGCCATGGATGCTGAGCCCCACCATCACCTGTGTTTCCGGCACAGACAAGCTCGTCAGCAGCCGGGAGAGCGACTACGTCAAGAAGCACGCGTCGAACCACTGCCCCAAGTTCATCAACAAGGTAAAACTGAGCAAGTCCGTCAAGGAGATGGACAAGAAGGACCATGCATGGCGCCGCGCCGCTGCCCAGTGCTTTTTTCCGGACGCATCGCCCGACCGCGCGCTACATACCGTCCCCGAATTCGACATGGCCGCGTGCGAAAAGGCCATCAGAGGTGCGTTCAAAGCGCCGACAGGCGATGGTGCCGCGCATGACGCGGAAATCGCCGCGCTCATTGCCGAAATGACGCAGGCCGTGCAACCACCGCAAGCAAACGATACGGATACGCCCGCGCCAGCCGCAGTGCTGCAGGCAAGGCTTCTGCTGCTCGCAAGGGCGCTGTCCGCCAATGGCCGTACCCCGGCGCAGGCGCGCGTCCTGCTTGAGACGCTCCATACCCCAGGCGCACTGCACGATCTGACCGACGACAGCCCGGTGGCGCGGCAGTGCTGGGAAGCCTCGCGCTTGCTTGCCGGCACCAGCTTCGGCTTTCAAATGCTATGCGAACTGGTACAGCCGCCCAGCCATCTATCACCTGAAGCGGCAGAGCAATGGCGCACGGGCCTGAGGCTCTACCTTGAGGCCAGCAACCATCTGATAGCCGAAGGCAAGGCCGAGGGAAAGGCACGGCTACGGGCACAAATCGAAGGTGAGCGCCAAGCGCTGCAGCAACGTGCCGCCTACCTTGAGGAGCAATTGCAAAGCCTCAAGACCGCGGAGATCAGGCAACTCGGCAAAGCCCTAGAAAGCGAATCGGTGGAAGCCGAGCGCCGGGCAACGCGGAGCAGAATCCTGCAAGAGGTCCAAGACCTGAAGAGCCAGCATGCCGCGCTCCGGCTCCGCGCCGCCAATCTCGACGCACAACTTGTCAGCGCCTTGCAATCATGGTCCGCGTGCCCGCTCACCGCGGCCGCCCAGGCGCGGGCCATCATCGCCGGGTCGGAACAAGCAAAGACCAACCTTCTTCCCCACCGCACCTTGCAGGCAGCCGTGAAGCTGATGCAACAGCGGGAAGTTCTGGATTCCGATCGCCTGCATGCGCAATACGGCAATGCCAGGAATGGCGCCGACGTTGACGCCAATGTCGCCCTTGCGCCAGACGATGTCTTTGCCCTCTCCGTCTGGCGCAACGGGTTTCGCGATGACGGCCCCAATACACCACTAGCCGAATACGCGCATCGGCTCAACACCATGCTGGTCGACATGTTTCCGCATGACGTGGTCGACGAAACCGGCAAGATCACGAACACCGTATGGAAAGCGGACTCACCGTTTCGCGTGGCGTTTGAGAGCGACCTCGCGTCGGCAGTCACTCGCCGGACGATCTCACAACAGGCGGCCGACTTTCATGCGGCTACGGGGAGTTTGGGGCGGTTGTTGGCGTTGAAGTTGAAGGTGGGGCAGGGGTTGCCGCTGGAGCCGTATGAGAAGGTCATCTGGGATGCGTTGACGCTACGCGATGCGTTGATGGCGACGGAAGCGCCTTCCACAATCGATAGCGCCAGAGGTCACGCCGCGCGTGAGTTGGACCGGATCATTGAAAGCACTATCGCAGCAGGAAACGCCTTTGAACTACTGAAACATCCTACCTCTTCCACGGAAGTGCGATACGAAAGCGATCGCGACATTGCTAGTGTTTTACTAGACAACGAAGCGACGCTGCGAGCCATTCGTGAATCGCTTTTGATAGCCGTCCCAGAATTTACTTCGGCCCTTCAGGCAACGGCCAACACCGAGATCAGAGCCGAAGCAGTGCAACGCATGGACATTGGCCATGCTGTTCGGGCGGAACTGCTGAATTGCTGGTTGGCCTCGACCGAGCGTAGTACGCGCTGGAAGCCCTGGACAATCACGCCGAATGTCCGCAATGCTGTGATTGGGCGTCTGCGCGACGTCGTCGATGTTCAACAGCATTCAGAGGCTATAGCAAAGGAGTTGAACACATTTTCTCAAATTGATTACGAAATTCTTCAGCAATGGGCCGATGAAGCGGGAATACTGATGCGCGGTGCGGAAGGAACGACAACTAGGGAGATCAACGGCCGTGCCCGGCGCCACCTCTATGTTTGTGCAGCTCTGGCGCGCGGGCAGGACAAGGCTGACGCCGAACGTCTGGAGAGAGTGGACGGCAATATTGACCGCCTTCGACCCCATACACGTCAGGAATATTGCGAGTTGATGATGCACCTAATGGATCTGAACCTAGGTTGCGGCGTCATGGGAGAAATCTCCCGAAATTTCGGTATGCAATTCGGCCTCAGTGTGGATACCGGATATGCGCTTCCGGTAACGGGCTCGCTTGATGCCTCTTTCTCGGGCACGACGACCGAGACGACAATCGTACGCGGTGGCATTACGAGCAGTTCGATCGGCTCGGTGGTCGTCCAGGCTAGCGAAGAAAAGCGCTCACAACAGTCCACCGAGTTTGGGATCGGAGCAAAGGCGTATGGAGTGTCGCAATCGGTAGACACAGGGCGCAGCACCATGCAATCGTTTGAGGTTGGCCATGGAGTGAGGATCGCTCCGACGCCCGGTACACGGAACTGGGTTGACACCGGGCGCTCCTTTCTCAGGGTGATGCTCGGGTCGAAAGTTCTTGCATTGGCCGAGCATGATCTAACAGGTGAAGCAAGGGCGGAGAGAACGGGCTTCCGTGCCCTCACCGAATTGTGCTGGAACGGGTTTCAACCGCTTCTCGATGGCAGGCTTGCCTTCAATCTGTTCTCAAGCACGCGCAGCACGGACACCATCTCGATTGGCGCCTCCACCGGAGTTTCTGTCTCGGCCCTTGGCGGCTTCGGCAAGTTTTCCGCAAGTGTGCGCTTGAGCGCGGAGAACGATGTAGTGACACGCCAGTCACGCGTCGATATTACCGGGTCGAGACGAGTCGCCGTTCATTCGATTGGAGCCGGATCCCGATTGTCTATTGGTCTTCGGTTCCTGTTGAACTTGCTGCCCCAGTCGATCGCCGGGCGCATCCATGGCTCTTGGTTCGCCGGACCCGTCGCCAGCGTCTCGGCCACGTTCCATGAGCGGGGATCGCAGCATGCGATTCGCCGAGAGACATTGCACGGCACTACCCAGGGGAACCTCGCCTGGGACATCTTATTCCACAGTGCCGACGATCTTGTCCGTCATATGAACCAGAAGGAAATACGTGACCATTGGAACGAATACAAGGCGCTGCGCGGCGATGATCCTCTCGCTGATCTGGATACCGCATTGAGAACCGTTATTGGGCACCGGGGTCACTGTAACCAGACGTACTTGGTGCGGCGGCAATTGAAAGCCGACAAGCTAGCCGAGTTCAATGCAATGACCGCTCTTTTGGATGGTCTCCGTGACAACGGATCACATGTATATCAGTTGACCGACGAACATGCCATCAAGGATCGTTGCCTCGCCTTGCTTACGGATGTGACGTCGTACGAATTCGTCGGCTTCGGCCTGTATTCCAATGATCGACAGGAAGAACACACTGGAACATTCGGGGAAATCATAAAGACAAGCGGAGAGGCCACGGCTGTCGGCACTGAGCAGGAGTGGAAGTCGGCTCGGATCACGCCTGAGCTGCGCCGAAAGCGCGCGGCACAAGCAGACAGTCCCAATCAGCCACCGCAAACGGGAGACGCAGAGGGCGGGAGAGCCACAGCCATCGCAGCGGCATCGGCCACCGCTATTCCGTCGCTTGTCTAGCGGCAAGCCATATCGCGGCGCAGCCATGCGTCGCACCCACTCGAGCACTCACCATGATCAAGTCCACTTCTTCACCGATCATTCGCCAGCAGTCACCATCCGGCCAGCATGACCAGGATGTAAGAATGTCGCGGCCCGCGTCTGCTCCGGGCACTCCCCATGAGGCCAGCCTGCGAGCTGAGGAAGTCTTAGTACCGGCTCTCAGATATGAAACACCATCGCCTGGGGTCCGTTCGTCCGTTGCGAAGGAGCTCAACTCGAGACCTAATTCGTCCGAGTCGTCCACCTTGGCTCATATCCTGAAGGATCGCAAGTTGACTCTTCATGGCGCCCATGTTTGCCATATTGGTTCCCCGGTGATCCTCTTGCTAGCCTCCGCCTATGCATCGGACAGGATCAGCCGAAAAGTATTCATTGAAACGCTCAATACACTCGTTCGGCGTGAGGGAACTGGTCCAACTGACGCTAGGAGACTTCAACAACACCATCTCGTTAGGCTTGGCATTTCGGAGACCGATGCTAAAAAAATTCCCCTGATAGGGCGTATATCAGACTGCTGGACGGTCGCGGGCATCCTTAGCGGTGTGACGGACGTATTGGATTTTGAACTACTTTACGATGCTGAAAAAAAGGGCGACTTCTTCAAACGACATTTCGAAAAGGGGTGCGCAGAGTTTGCAGACTCTACTTCCCGCCGGCCCTTCCCCAAGTGGAACCCATACCACATGTTGCTCGATACACCGGATACATATCGGTCGCGGAACTTCCAGAGCCAAATCAAACCCGCGTGCGATTATCTGGAGCGAGGGCCCCAATGGTACGACCCGGCGATGCACGTGAGGCTTCGCCTCGCCGCAGCTGGCCTGAAGGATCACCATCTGAATATCATAGGTCCCTTCGCTTCTCTTGAAGACATGGACGAGACCTTTGCCGACATCTTCCATGTAGTCGAACCGCACTACAAACCGGTGCCGTTCGGTGACTATGAAAGCTTCACGTTTGAGGAGCCAGCCAATCCACCCCCGAAGGCGGCCCGGCGCAAGGCTGATGTTTCCAAAGTGACTGACCGCTTTGACGATAAGGCGGTTGACGATTCAACCGCTGACAACTTGAATCAGGAACAGGCACAACTGATCCGCGACATCCAACAGGTCACCAAGGACATGCTGAAACGAGCCGGCATCAATCACCAGGTGGAAATTCCTGCGGAGCGTATTGCTGCACAGTTTGGCGCAGGAGTGGCGGAAGGGAAACGGCGCGACGCAAATGCGAGTCGTCCGCCGTCGTGCGTGATTGTGTGACCGTGTGATCTTCGTTGCAGGACCTGTAGTTCCCCACAACAAGGTTTCCGTTCTGCGGTACCGAACCTGCCCTCCTCGGGATGGGCAGTAGAGAGGGTGAACGTGCTTGCCCCTCTCCCCCGCCCCCTCTCCCTTATTTGCCCCTCAGGGAGAGGGGAGGGTCGCGGGGTTACCGGCTTGCTGAAGTTGGCTAGCGGCAAGCCATGTCAATGACCGGGATTCCCCTGCCGAAAACGGCTCAGCGCCAGACGGGTGGAGTCAGAGCCGGCCAAGACGACATAGAAACCGCTTACGCGCGGTATTGAATCTGCTCCCTTCGGAAGGAGCAGTAGAGAGGGAGGTCGCGCTCCTGCCCCTCTCCCCCGCCCCCTCTCCCTTATGTTCCTCCGGGGAGAGGGGAGGGTCGCGGGGTTGGCCGCTTAGCTGAAGAAGTTTTTCACCTTGTCCAGCCAGGACTGTTCCTGCGGGCTATGGCGGGAGCCGCCCTCGTGTACGGAGCGGTCGAACTGGCGCAGCAGTTCCTTCTGTGCCTCGGTCAGCTTCACCGGCGTTTCCACGTTGACGTGGACGTAGAGGTCGCCAGGCACGCCGGAGCGCACGCCCTTGATACCCTTGCCTCGCAGGCGGAAGGTTCGGCCGGTTTGGGTGCCTTCGGGCACCGGGAAGGTAGCCTTGCCGTTGAGCGTGGGGACTTCCAGGTCGCCGCCCAACGCCGCGGTGGCGTACGAGATGGGCATCTGGCAGTGCAGGTCGTCGCCGTCGCGTTCGAATACCGGGTGCGGCTTGATATGGACCTCGACGTAGAGGTCGCCGGGCGGCCCGCCGTTGATGCCCGGCTCGCCGTTACCGGTGGAGCGGATGCGCATGCCCTCGTCGATGCCTGCCGGGATCTTGACCTCGAGCGTCTTCTGGCTCTTGATCTTGCCTTGGCCGTGGCACTTCACGCACGGTTTGGGGATGTACTTGCCGCTGCCGTGGCACTTCGGGCAGGTCTGCTGCATGGTGAAGAAGCCTTGCGACACGCGGACCTGACCCAGGCCTTTACAAGTGGGACAGGTTTCGACTTGCGAGCCGGGCTCCGCGCCATTGCCGTGGCAGTGGTCACAATCGTCCCAATGAGGCACGCGGATCTGCGCCTCGTGGCCGTGCGCGGCCTGCTCAAGCGAGATTTCCATGCTGTAGCGCAAGTCCGCGCCGCGGTAGACCTGCGGGCCCCCGCGCTGACGACCGCCGGTTGCCTGGCCGAAGATGTCGCCGAAGATGTCGCCGAAGGCTTCCGCGAAGCCGCCGTAGCCCTGGCCGCCGCCAAAGCCGCCGGCCATGTTGGGGTCGACGCCGGCGTGGCCATACTGGTCGTAGGCGCCGCGCTTTTCCGGATCGGAGAGCATCTCGTAGGCCTCTTTGGCCTCCTTGAATTTCTCCTCCGCATCCTTGCTGTCAGGATTGCGGTCCGGGTGGTACTTCATCGCGAGCTTGCGATATGCCTTCTTGATATCGTCGTCGCTCGCGTTCTTGCCCACCCCGAGCACTTCGTAGTAGTCACGTTTTGCCATGGTGGCTCAAACCCTGATTTGCCGGCCGGACACGCGTGATGCGTGACGGCGGCGAATAGCAAAAAAGCCGAGCGGGGAATCCGACGGCGACGGCCCGCTAGGTCCGCGCTTGGTCCGAACTCCGCCGCCCGGCGTCGGGACCGGCATGGCGCTGACTTGCGCCGCCGCCATGCCCGGTCCTTCGCATTACTTCTTGTCGTTGACTTCCTTGAATTCCGCGTCGACGATGTTGTCGTCCTGCGGCTCCGACTGGCTGGCGCCGCCCGCGGCACCAGCTGCAGCGCCCGCGGCGGCACCGGCCGCGCCGGGCTCGCCCGCCTTGGCCTGCATGTCGGCGTAGACCTTCTCGCCCAGCTTCTGGCTTGCCTCCGACAGCGCCGCCACCTTGGCATCGATGTCGGCCTTGTCACCACCGCGCGCGGCGTCTTCCAGGTCCTTGATCGCGGCCTCGATCTTTTCCTTCTCGCCGGCTTCCAGCTTGTCGCCGTACTCGGTCACAGCCTTGCGGGTCGAGTGGATCAGCGCGTCGGCCTGGTTGCGGGCGTCAGCCAGTTCGCGGGCCTTGCGGTCTTCCTCGGCGTTGGCCTCGGCGTCCTTGACCATGCGCTGGATTTCCTCCTCCGACAGGCCCGAATTCGCCTTGATGGTGATCCGATTTTCCTTGCCGGTGGCCTTGTCCTTGGCGCCGACATGCAGGATGCCGTTGGCGTCGATGTCGAACGAGACCTCGATCTGCGGCATGCCGCGCGGTGCCGGGGCAATGCCCTCCAGATTGAACTCGCCCAGCAGCTTGTTGCCGGAGGCCATCTCACGCTCGCCCTGGTAGACCTTGATGGTCACCGCCGGCTGGTTGTCCTCGGCGGTCGAGAACACCTGCGCATGCTTGGTCGGAATCGTGGTGTTCTTGGTGATCATCTTGGTCATCACGCCGCCCAGCGTCTCGATGCCCAGCGACAGCGGGGTCACGTCGAGCAGCAGCACGTCCTTGCGGTCGCCGGCCAGCACCGAGCCCTGGATGGCCGCGCCCACGGCGACGGCTTCGTCCGGGTTGACGTCCTTGCGGGCTTCCTTGCCGAAGAACTCGCGGACCTGCTCCTGCACCTTGGGCATGCGGGTCATGCCGCCGACCAGGATCACGTCGTCGATGTCGCTGACCTTGACGCCGGCGTCCTTGATCGCGGTGCGGCACGGTTCGATGGTGCGCGTGATCAGTTCTTCCACCAGTGATTCAAACTTGGCGCGGGTGATCTTCAGGTTCAAGTGCTTCGGACCCGAGGCATCGGCCGTGATGTACGGCAGGTTGATCTCGGTCTGCTGCGAGCTCGACAGTTCGATCTTGGCCTTTTCGGCGGCTTCCTTCAGGCGCTGCAGCGCGAGCACGTCCTTGGACAGGTCGACGCCCTGCTCCTTCTTGAACTCGCCGATGATGTAGTCGATCAGGCGCTGGTCGAAGTCTTCGCCGCCCAGGAAGGTGTCGCCGTTGGTCGACAGCACTTCAAACTGCTTTTCGCCGTCCACGTCGGCGATCTCGATGATCGAGATATCGAAGGTACCGCCGCCCAGGTCATACACCGCGATCTTGCGATCGCCCTTCTCGTTCTTGTCCAGGCCGAAAGCCAGCGCGGCCGCGGTGGGCTCGTTGATGATGCGCTTGACCTCGAGGCCGGCGATGCGGCCGGCGTCCTTGGTGGCCTGCCGCTGGGCGTCGTTGAAGTAGGCCGGCACGGTGATGACCGCTTCGGTCACCGGCTCGCCGAGATAGTCCTCGGCTGTCTTCTTCATCTTGCGTAGCACTTCGGCCGACACCTGCGGCGGCGCCAGCTTCTGGTCGCGCACCGATACCCACGCGTCGCCGTTGTCGGCCTTGACGATGGAATACGGCATCAGGCCGATGTCCTTCTGGACTTCCTTCTCGTCGAACTTGCGGCCGATCAGGCGCTTGACGGCGTACAGGGTGTTCTTGGGGTTGGTGACCGCCTGGCGCTTGGCCGGCGCACCGACCAGGATCTCGCCGTCTTCCATGTAGGCGATGATCGACGGGGTGGTACGCGCCCCTTCCGAGTTCTCGATCACCTTGGGCGTGTTGCCCTCCATGATCGCGACACAGCTGTTCGTGGTACCGAGGTCGATACCGATGATCTTACCCATTTATTCTCTCCTCTTGAGCCATCGCTATCCGCGCGGCCTCAACTCAACCTGACGCCGAAGTGCGGTCGGGTGGAGGCATTTCAAGGGCGGGGATGGCAAATCCGAGTAAATTTGTCGGTTTTTGGGCGGTTGGGGGGTGGTTTTGGTGGGGTTTGGCGGGGTGGGCTCGGGTCGGCGCTGGACTGCCTGGACTGCCCTCTCCCCCGGCCCCTCTCCCGCCCTGCGGGAGAGGGGAGAAAGTCACGGGCGGGTGCGTTGCCACATGACGTCGCCCTGGCCCGTGGCTCGGTTCAGGACGCGGGCGAGGACAAACAGCAGGTCCGACAGGCGGTTCAGGTATTGGCGCGGTGCGTCATTGATGGCCTCCGCGGCGCCCAGCGCCACCAGGGCGCGTTCGGCGCGCCGGCATACGGTGCGGCACACATGCGCCTGGGCGGCGGCGCGGCTGCCGCCGGGCAGGATGAATTCGGCCAGCCGCGGCAGGGCGGCGTTGTAGTGGGCGAGCCAGTCGTCCAGCTGCGCGACCTGCTCCGGCTTGACGAGCGTGTAGCCCGGAATGGAGAGTTCACCGCCGAGGTCGAACAGGTCGTGCTGGATGTGCAGCAGCACCGCGCGGATGTCGTCCGGCAGTGTTTCGGCCAGCAGGACGCCCAGGTGGGCGTTCAACTCGTCCACCTCGCCGATGGCATCGATGCGCGGGCTGTCCTTGCCGGTGCGGCTGCCATCGCCCAGCCCGGTGGTGCCCGTATCCCCTGTGCGGGTGGCGATGCGGCTCAGTCGGTTTCCCATGGCTGCCCCTTCGTATGATGAACCGGCATTATGGCGCGGTCTTCACGCGGCGTAGAATATCGGGATCGCCACGGAGACCCCCATGAACCATCCCACTCCTCCTCAAGCAGCGCTGATGCGCCGCCCCTTGCCCGCTCCGGTGGCCGAGGCACTGCAGGCGCGCTTTGGCGACCGCTTTACCACGTCGGCGGGCGTGCGGGAACACCATGGCCGCGATGAATCGCCTTTTCCGCCGGCACCGCCCGATGCCGTCGTCTTTGCCCAGACCACCGAGGAGGTGGCCGAGGTGGCCCGATTGTGCAACGAGCATGGTGTGCCATTGATTCCGTATGGCGCGGGCTCGTCGCTGGAGGGTCATTTGCTGGCCGTGGCGGGTGGCATCAGCCTGGATGTGTCGCAGATGAACCGGGTGCTGGCGGTCAATGCGGAAGACCTGACCGTGACGGTGCAGCCAGGCGTGACCCGCAAGCAGTTGAACCAGGAGATCAAAGACACCGGGCTGTTCTTCCCGATCGATCCGGGCGCCGACGCGTCGCTGGGCGGCATGTGCGCGACCCGGGCTTCGGGGACGAATGCCGTTCGCTACGGCACCATGCGGGAGAACGTGCTGGCGTTGACCGTGGTGACGGCGGACGGCCGCGTGATCCGTACCGGCACCCACGCGCGCAAATCGTCGGCGGGCTACGACCTGACGCGGCTGTTCGTGGGCAGCGAGGGGACGCTGGGCATCATCACCGAGGTGACGGTGCGGCTGTATCCGCAGCCGGAGGCGATCTCGGCGGCCGTTTGCGCGTTTCCCGACATGGGCAGCGCGGTGCGGGCGGTGATCGACACCATCCAGCTTGGCGTGCCGATCGCCCGCGTGGAGTTTGTCGACGCGCTGGCGATCCGCGCGATTAACCGGCACGACCGGCTGACGCTGCCGGAGAGCCCGCATCTGTTCTTCGAATTCCATGGCACCGAGGCCGGCGTGCGCGAGCAGGCCGAGACGGTGCAGCAGATCACCGCCGAGCACGGCGGCAGCGGCTTCGAGTGGGCCACCCGCCCCGAGGACCGCAGCCGGCTGTGGAACGCGCGGCATAACGCGTATTTCGCCATGCTGCAGCTGAAGCCGGGGTGCAAGGCGGTGACCACCGATGTGTGCGTGCCGATCTCGCGGCTGGCCGATTGCGTGGTCGAGACCGAGCGCGATCTGGTGGCGTCCGGCCTGCCCTGCCCCATCGTCGGCCATGTCGGCGACGGCAATTTCCATGTGGCGATGCTGACCGATCCGGACAAGCCCGAGGAACTGGAGCTGGCCGAGTCGCTGAACGCGCGGCTGGTGGCACGCGCGCTGGCGATGGGCGGTACCTGCACCGGCGAGCACGGGGTGGGCCTGCACAAGATGGACTTCCTGGTCAGCGAGCACGGCGAGGATGCGCTCGACGTGATGCGGGCCATCAAGCACGCGCTCGATCCGAACGGCATCCTGAACCCGGGCAAGATTTTCCGCCCGAGTCGCTGACGGGCGGCCGAAGCCATGGCTGCGCTGTTCAACCGGGTCCCGCCGCTGCACCTGCTGATCGCCTTCGAGGCCGCCGCGCGGCTGGGCAGCTTCGCGCGCGCCGCCGAAGAGCTGTCGGTGACGCCAAGCGCCGTATCGCACCGTATCAAGAACCTCGAGGAGCTGTGGGGCGAGGATCTGTTCGTGCGCAGCAATGCCGCGCTGCGGCTGACAGCGGCGGGCATGCGCTATCTGCGCAATGTGCAGGACGCGCTCAAGTCGCTGAACGAACTGGCGCGGCCAGAGTACAACAAGATGCGCACGCGGCTGCGGGTGGCGACGCCGCCGACATTCGGGCGACAGCATCTGGTGCCGCGCCTGCCGGAATTCGGCGCGCTGTATCCGCATATCGACCTGGAACTGCATCTGGCGATCCCGTTCCTTGATGTGAAGGCGGAGGACACCGACGTCGAGATCCGATATGGCACCGGCCGCTACCCGGACCTGAAGACGACGCGGTTGCTGGTGGAGCCGGTGTTTCCGGCGTGCGGGCGTGAGTATTATGAAAGGATCAACGGCCGCGCCGTGACGCGGCCCGAGCATCTGGCCAACCTGGTGCTGCTGCGCAGTCCGCTGGAGCCATGGAAGCCATGGTTCGAGACCGCCGGGCTGGACTGGCCGGAACCGCAGACGGGTCCGCAGTTCAACGACATCGGCTTCATGCTGGAGGCGGTGGCGTCCAACCAGGGCGTCGCGCTGGTGCGGCAGCGGATGGCGCGGCACTGGCTGTCGCTGGGCCAGATGGTGCGGCTGCTCGATATCGAGTCGGAGTCGCCGCACGGGTACTACATCGTCGAGCGCGAGCAGGCGCCGCTGCAGCCCGAGGCCCGCTATTTCGTCGACTGGCTGCTGAGCCTGGAGTGGTGACGCGGCGCGGGTGAGCGTCACGGCATGAGCCATTTTGATGGCGGCGGCGCGCCGAATTCAAGGCGCGAAGCGGCGCATGCGGCCACGCCTGCGATATAGTCGGCCGTCCCCCGCTTGCGTCCCCGGGGTTCCCCGCCGGGACTCAAGCCATACAGGAGTTGCCATGAACGCCCCGCAAGACGCCGCCCTCGCCACCGCCGGGAAAAGGGCAGCCGGTGCGGCAGGCGCGGCGTTGTCCGCGCAGCAAGCCGAGCTGCTGTCCGAGCTGGCGCGCATCCTGCCCGATGCGTCGCTGCTGACCCGTCCGGAAGATACCGTGCCGTACGAGTGCGACGGGCTGGCGSCCTACCGTCAGGTGCCGCTTGCCGTCGCGCTGCCCGATACCGAGGAACAGGTGTGCGCGATCCTGCGGGTATGCCATCGGCTCGGCGTGCCCGTCGTGCCGCGCGGCGCGGGCACCAGCCTGTCGGGCGGCGCGATGCCGATCGCGACCGGCGTGGTGCTGTCGCTCGCCAAGTTCAAGCGCATCCTGTCGATCGATCCGCTGTCCCGCACCGCCGTGGTCCAGCCCGGCGTGCGCAATCTGGCGATCTCCGAGGCGGCGGCGCAGTACGGGCTGTACTACGCGCCCGACCCGTCGTCGCAGATCGCCTGCACCATCGGCGGCAATGTCGCCGAGAACTCGGGCGGGGTGCACTGCCTCAAGTACGGCCTGACGGTGCACAACGTGCTGCGGGTGCGCGCGGTGACGATGGAAGGCGAGATCGTCGAGTTTGGCGGCGCGGCGCCCGATGCGCCGGGGCTGGATCTGCTGGCGGTGCTGATTGGCTCCGAAGGCATGCTGGCCGTGACCACCGAGGTGACCGTCAAGCTGGTGCCTAAGCCGCAGCTGGCCCAGGTGATCATGGCCAGCTTCGACGATGTCGAGAAGGGCGGCAATGCGGTCGCGGATGTGATCGCGGCCGGGATCATCCCGGCCGGGCTTGAGATGATGGACCGGCCCGCCACGGCGGCGGTCGAGGAATTCGTGCGCGCCGGCTACGACCTGGACGCGGCCGCGATCCTGCTGTGCGAGTCCGACGGCACGCCGGAGGAAGTGGCCGAGGAAATCGAACGGATGAGCGAGGTGCTGCGCGCCTCCGGTGCCACGCGCATCGCGGTGTCGCAGAGCGAGCCGGAGCGGCTGCGCTTCTGGAGCGGACGCAAGAACGCTTTCCCGGCCGCCGGCCGCATTTCGCCGGACTATTACTGCATGGACGGCACCATCCCGCGCAAGCATATCGGCACGCTGCTCAAGCGCATCGAGGGGATGGAACAAAAGTACGGCCTGCGCTGCATCAACGTGTTCCATGCCGGCGACGGCAATATGCATCCGCTGATACTGTTCGACGGTGCGGACCATGACGAATGGCATCGCGCCGAGCTGTTCGGCGCCGACATCCTGGAGACCTGCGTCGAACTGGGCGGCACGGTCACCGGCGAGCACGGCGTCGGCGTGGAGAAGCTCAATTCGATGTGCGTGCAGTTCGCGCCGGAGGAACGGGAAGCGTTTCTGAGGGTGAAAGCGGCCTTCGATCCGGCACGGCTGCTGAACCCGGACAAGGCCATCCCCACGCTGGCACGTTGCGCCGAGTACGGCAAGCTGCATGTACGTGGCGGCGTGCTGCCGCATCCGGATCTGCCCCGCTTCTGAGCCGGCGCAGGGTCCGCATCGCCGGTGCGGACCGCGCCGGTGCCCGCCCGTTTCAGCCGCTTTCAGACCAGACGATGCCCACCACCCACCCCGACACTCGCCGACAGTCCGCCCGGCCGCACGACCCGCGCCGCCGGCAGGAGGCGTTCGTGCGCGAGTATCTGGGCAAGCCCGAGACCGGCTGGCGGCAGCGCTGGTACACCATCATCTTCGAGGCCGATACGCGCGCCGGCCGGCAGTTCGACGTCGCGCTGCTGCTGGCCATCGTCGCCAGCGTGCTGGTGGTGATGTTCGACAGCGTGCCCAAGTATCACGCGCTGTTCGGCACGCCGCTGACGGTGCTGGAATGGGGCTTCACGCTGCTGTTCACGGCCGAGTACATCATGCGCGTGGTGGTGGTGCGCCGGCCGCTGCGCTACGTCTTCAGCTTCTTCGGCATCATCGACTTCCTGTCGATCATGCCGACGTGGCTGGCCTTCTTCGCCCCCGAGTTCGCCTTCCTGATCGATGTGCGCCTGCTGCGGCTGCTGCGCGCCTTCCGTATCCTGAAGCTCACCATGTACTTCGAGGAATCACAGATCCTGTATCGGGCGCTGGCCAACAGCCGGCGAAAGATCCTGGTTTTCCTCGGTACCGTGTTCATCATCACGGTGATCCTCGGCACCATCATGTATGTGGTCGAAGGGCCGGAGCATGGCTTCACCAGCATTCCGCTCAGCATGTACTGGGCCGTCGTGACGCTGACCACCACCGGCTTTGGCGACATCGTGCCGCGCACCCCGGCGGGCCAGTTCATCACGTCGCTGACCATCCTGCTGGGCTACGGCATCATCGCCTTTCCGACCGGCATCGTCGGGGCCGAACTGGCGGCCACCATCATCCGCCGGCCGCTGACCACGCGCACGTGCACCCATTGCCTGACCGAGGGGCACGAGCCGGACGCGAACTTCTGCAAGCATTGCGGCAAGGTGCTGCCGCCCTACCAGGCCGACGACCGCGGCGGCGGCTGACGTCGCTACGGCGCTTTCCGGCTCCCAGAACAACAGGCACCCACCCGACACGATCACATACCATGCCCGACACGCTCGACGCCTTTCGCGACGCCATCCGCCAAGCCACCGCCAGCGGCACACCGCTGCGCTTCCGTGGCGGCGGCAGCAAGGACTTCTACGGCCAGGAGCTGGCCGGCACGGTGGTCGATACGCGCGCGCACGCCGGCATCATCGACTATGACCCCGCCGAACTGGTGATCACGGCCCGTTGCGGCACGCCGCTGGCCGAGATCGAGGCGGCGCTGGCCGAACGCAGGCAGATGCTGGCCTTCGAACCGCCGCATTTCGCGGGCGCGGACGGTGCGGCCCAGGCCACGCTGGGCGGCGCGGTGGCCGCCGGCCTGTCGGGCCCGCGCCGGCAATCGGTGGGCGCGCTGCGTGACTTCGTGCTGGGCGTGCACATGATGGACGGCCGCGGCGACGCGCTGCAGTTCGGTGGGCAGGTGATGAAGAACGTGGCCGGCTACGACGTCTCGCGGCTGATGGCCGGATCGCTGGGCACGTTGGGGCTGATACTCGATGTCTCGCTGAAGGTGCTGCCGGTGCCGTTCGACGACGCGACGCTGCGCTTCGAGCTGCCGCAGGCCGAGGCGCTGACACGTCTGAATCAGTGGGGCGGGCAGCCGCTGCCCATCGCCGCGTCGGTCTGGCACGATGGCACGCTGCATGTGCGCCTGTCCGGCGCCGCGGCCGCCTTGCGCGCCGCGCGGCAGCGGCTTGGCGGCGACGCGGTGGACGAGGCCGACGCGCGGCGCCTGTGGCAGGACCTGCGCGAGCAGACCCACCGGTTCTTCGCGCCCGTGCGCGAAGGCGCTCCGCTGTGGCGCATCGCCGTGCCGAGCACCGCCGCACCGCTGGCATTGCCGGCGGGCGCGGGCGACACGCAGCTGATCGAATGGGGCGGCGGGCAACGCTGGTGGGTGCCGCGCGAACCCGTGCCGGCCGAGACGGTACGCGCGATCGCGCTGGCGGCCGGCGGGCATGCGACGCTGTTCCGCAACGGCGACAAGAGCGAAGGCGTGTTCACGCCGCTGTCGCGGCCGCTGGCCGCGCTTCATGCGCGGCTGAAGGCAGCCTTCGATCCCGCTGGCATTTTCAATCCCCGGCGCATGTACGCCGGCCTGTGAGCCCATCCGCGAATCCACGCGGGACCGCCGACACGAACCGTAGCGCGCCGCGCTGAATCGATTTCATCATGCAAACCACCCTGGCCGATTTCCTCCGCGACACGCCCGATGGCGAAGAAGCCAAGTCCATCGTGGGCAAGTGCGTGCATTGCGGTTTCTGTACCGCGACCTGTCCGACCTATCAGTTGCTGGGCGACGAGCTCGACGGCCCGCGCGGGCGCATCTACCTGATGAAGCAGGCGCTGGAAGGCAATCCCGTCACCGAAAGCACGCGGCTGCATCTGGACCGCTGCCTGACGTGCCGCAACTGCGAGTCGACCTGCCCGTCCGGCGTAACCTACGGCCGGCTGGTCGATATCGGACGTCAGGTGGTGGACGACCGTCTGGCGGCACAAGGCATCCAGCGGCCGGCGCGTCAGCGCATCGCGCGCTGGCTGCTGCGCGAGGGCCTGACCCGTCCGCGGCTGTTCGGCGCCGCGCTGCGCATGGGGCAGCTCGCCCGCCCGCTGCTGCCCCCGGTACTGCGCAACAAGGTCCCGGTCGCGACGCCGGCCGGCCCGTGGCCGCGGCGGCGGCATGCGCGCAAGATGCTGATGCTGGCGGGCTGCGTGCAGCCGTCGATGTCGCCCGATATCAATGCCGCCACCGCGCGGGTGTTCGACCGCCTCGGCGTGCAGATGGTGGTGGCGCCCGAGGCCGGCTGCTGTGGCGCGATCCGCTATCACAATGGCGACCATCCCGGCGGGCTTGACGACATGCGGCGCAATATCGACGCATGGTGGCCACACGTGGAAGCCGGCGTGGAGGCGATCATCATGAACGCCTCGGGCTGCGGCGTGATGGTCAAGGAGTATGGCCATCTGCTGCGCAACGATGCGGTTTACGCCGAGCGCGCGGCGCGCATTTCTGCGCTGACCGTCGATGTCAGCGAAGTGTTGCCGGCCTTCGCCGAACCGTTGCGGGAGTTGGCCGCCAGGGCCGCCGGCAAGCGCCCCGGTCGGGTGGCGTGGCACCCGCCCTGCACCTTGCAGCATGGGCAGCAGATCCGCGGCAAGGTGGAGTCGCTCTTGACCGACCTTGGCGTGGACGTCAAACTCTGCGCTGACAGCCACCTGTGCTGTGGCTCGGCAGGCACATACTCGGTGTTGCAGCCGGAGCTTGCCTACCCTCTGCGCGACAACAAGCTCGCCAATCTGCAGGCCACGGAGCCCGAGGCCATCGTGTCGGCCAATATCGGCTGCATCACGCACCTGCAAAGTGGCACGCAGACGCCCGTGCTGCACTGGATCGAACTGGTGGACCGCATGCTGGGGTAGCGGCCGGGGGCTGGCACGGAGGGGGCACCGGTTCGCCGAAGCCCCGCCCGCCGACTTCAACTGTCCCTCCGACGCACTCACGCCCCCGATGCTGCAAACCTTAGCGATCCTGCTGGTCTTTCAATCCGTTGGCGAGGTGTTCAGCTACGCGCTGCGCCTGCCGGTTCCCGGTCCCGTGATCGGGATGATCCTGCTGTTCTGCTGGCTGGCGCTCGACGACAGATTGCTGGGCGTGATCCAGGGCAGCGCCAACGAGCTGCTCAAGCATCTGTCGCTGCTGTTCGTGCCGGCCGGGGTCGGCATCATGGTCCACGCGGGCCGCATCGAAAGCGAATGGCTGCCGATCATCGTCGCGCTGGTACTGTCGACCTGGCTGGCGATCGCCACCACGGCGCTGGTGACCCGCGCCCTGATGCGCAAGCCGCCGGCATCGCCCGACCGCCCCTCGGTGACCGACGGACAGGGAGAGCCGACGTGACGCCCCGGCTCAACGAAATCTGGGTGTACCTCGCGGCAAGCCCGCTGCTCGGCCTGACGGCGACGCTGCTGGCCTATGTGTTCGCCTACCGCATCTATGAACGCGCGCGCTTCTCGCCGCTCGCGAATCCGGTGATGATCGCGGTGGCCTTGCTGGTCGCCGTGCTGACGGTGACGGGCACGCCCTACAAGACCTACTTCGACGGCGCGCAGTTCGTCCACTTCCTGCTGGGCCCCGCCACCGTCGCGCTGGCGGTCCCGCTCTATATGCAGTTGCCCAAGCTGCGCGCCCACGTGCTGCCCTTGCTGGCCGGCCTGCTGGCCGGATCGGTCGTCGCGGTGGTGTCCGCCGTGGGATTCGCATGGCTGCTTGGCGCGAGTCCGGAAGTGGTGCGCTCGCTGGCGCCCAAGTCGGTGACCATGCCGATCGCCATGGGCGTGGCGGAGAAGATCGGCGGACTGCCGGCGCTGACGGCGGTGCTCGTGATGGGTACCGGCATCGTGGGCGCGGTCAGCACCACCAAGCTGCTGAACATACTGGGTGTGCGCGACTACGTCGTACGCGGCTTCGCCACCGGCCTTGCGGCGCATGGCATCGGCACGGCGCGGGCCTTCCAGGTCAATCAGGAAGCGGGCGCCTTCGCGGCGCTCGGCATGGGGCTGAACGGCGTGCTGACCGCGGTGATGGTGCCGATGATGGCGGCATGGATGCCGCGCTGACGGCACGCGCTGTCGCACGATCACGGCGCGTCTTGGGACCAGCGGGTTTTGAGTGCGGGTTTACTGATATTGCCCTCACCCCCGGCCCCTCTCCCGCTTTGCGGGAGGGGGAAGGGAACGGCGGAATCGATCAGGCCGGCTCCGCCAGCAATCGTTCGATATCGGCTTTCAATTCCTCCGGCTTGGTGGTGGGCGCATAGCGCTTGAAGACCGTGCCGTCGCGGCGCAGCAGGAACTTGGTGAAGTTCCATTTGATCGCGCCGATGCCAAGCAGCCCCTTGGCTTCGCTGGTCAACCAGCGATACAGCGGATGGGCGTTGGGCCCATTGACGTCGATCTTGGCGAAGAGCGGAAAGGCGACGTGGAAGCGTGACTCGCAGAAGTCGGCGATCTGCCGGGCGTCGCCCGGCTCCTGCTTGCCGAACTGGTTGCATGGAAAGCCCAGCACCGAAAAGCCCTGCCCCGCGTATTGTTCCTGCAGTTGTTGCAGCCCCGCATATTGCGGCGTGAAACCGCACTCGCTGGCGGTATTGACGATCAACAGCACCTTGCCGGCATACTGCGACAGCGGCACCGGCTCGCCGGCCAGCGAGTCGGCGGTAAATTGGTAGACGTTCGACATGGCGGCCTCCTTGGGTGATGTCCTTGGCAAGGCCCGAGCATAGCGCGAGCCGGCAGTGCGGTGGCACTCGATGGGCAGCCGGTTGGTGGGTACACGAGGTCAGCAATCTATAATGGTCTACCCTCAAAGCCAGTCGATCCGTTTCCCCTTCGTCGTATGCCGGTCATCGCCGCCAATCTGCAAGCCGTACGTCAACGCCTCATCAAAGCGGCCCAGCAGGCCGGCCGGTCGCCCGGCGAGATCGAACTGCTGGCGGTATCCAAGACCTTTCCGGCGGACGCCGTGCGGGCCGCGTTCTCGGCCGGGCAGCATGCCTTCGGCGAGAACTATGTGCAGGAAGGCATCGACAAGATCGCCGCGCTGGCCGACCTGCGCGATCATCTGCACTGGCATTTCATCGGCCCACTGCAAAGCAACAAGACGCGGGCCGTGGCCGAGCATTTCGACTGGGTGCATTCGGTGGACCGGCTGCGCATCGCCGAGCGGCTGGCCGCCCAGCGGCCGGCGGGGCTGCCGCCCCTGCAGGTCTGCATACAGGTCAATATCAGCGGGGAGGCGACCAAGAGCGGCGTCGCGCCCGCCGAAGTGCTGCTCCTCGCGCGCCAGATTACGCGGCTGCCGGGCCTGCATCTGCGCGGCCTGATGGCGATTCCCGAGCCGTCCAGCGATGTCACGGCGCAGCGGCGGCCGTTCGCCGCCCTGCGGGCGCTGCTCGCGACGCTGCGGGAGGACGGGCTGGCGGTCGATACGCTTTCGATGGGCATGTCGTCCGATCTGGAAGCCGCGGTCGCCGAAGGTGCCACCATCGTGCGTGTGGGCACCGCGATCTTCGGCGCGCGGGCGCCCGCATCGCAGCCATCCTGATTCGAACCACTGAAGAGACTCCATGCTTACCAATCTCACCTTCGGCTTCATCGGCGGCGGCAACCTTGCCACCGCGCTCATCGGCGGCCTGATCGCACGCGGCGTGCCGCGCGCCAGCATTCGCGTGGCGGACCCGTATGCGCCGGCCCGCGAACGCCTCGCGCAGGAGCAGGGCGTGAAGGCAGTGGCCGAGCCGGATGCGGAACTGGCGGCTTCCGATGTCATCGTGATGGCGGTCAAGCCGCAGCAGTTTCGCGAAGCGGCCGCGCAATTGCTGCCTCAGTTGCAGACGGCCGGGGGCCGGGCGCTGGTGATCAGCGTGGCGGCCGGCATCCGGCTGCAGGACATGCAGCGCTGGCTTGGCGGCCATGCCCGGGTGGTACGGTCGATGCCCAATACCCCTGCGCTCACCGGCAAGGGGATGACCGGGCTGACGGCGCCGGCCGGGCTATCGGCCGAGGATCGGGCCGTCGCCACGGCGGTGGCCGAGGCGGTGGGCCAGTGCCTGTGGTTCGACGGCGATGCGCAGATGGACGCGGTCACGGCGATGTCGGGCAGCGGACCGGCCTATGTGTTCTATGTGCTGGAAGCCATGGAAAAAGCCGCTGTCGAACTCGGCCTGACGGCGGCGCAGGGACGGCAGCTGGCGGTCGAAACGTTCCGTGGCGCGGCCGCGCTGGCGGCGCAGTCGAGCGAACCCGTCAGTACGCTGCGCGAGCGGGTGACATCGAAGGGAGGCACCACGCATGCGGCCTTGACGGTGCTGGAGCAGGCTGGTGTCGGGGACGCCTTCGTGCGAGCCGTGCATGCGGCGGCGGCGCGGGGGGCGGAGATGGGGGAGGAGTTTGGCAGGCAGGGGTAGGTTGCGGGGGGCGTACCGGTTTGATTTACTGTTACTGCCCTCTCCCCCGGCCCCTCTCCCGCTTTGCGGGAGAGGGGAGCGAAACCGCTGCCTTCTCCCCCGTCCCGCCGCTACGCCACCGCCAACGCCAGTGCGGTTCCTGCGAACACCCAAGCCCCAAGCCAGTTGTTGTGCCGGAACGCCGCGAAGCAGCGCATGCGGTCGCGATCGCGGATCAGCGTGTAGTGATAGAGCGCCGTGCCGGCGGCGCCCGCCAGGCCAAGCCAGTACGGCCAGGCCAGTGCAAGGGCCGCGCCGGCCCAGGCCATCAGCAGCAGGAACGCCGCGTAGCAGAACATGATGGCCGCCACGTCGAAGCGGCCGAACGTGATGGCCGAGGTCTTGATGCCGATCAGCAGGTCATCGTCGCGGTCGACCATCGCGTAGGCCGTGTCGTAGGCCACGGCCCAGAACACATTGGCCACCAGCATGACCCACGCCACCGGCGGCACGTGATCCTGCACGGCGGCAAACGCCATGGGAATGCCGAAGCCGAAGGCGATGCCGAGATACGCCTGCGGAATGGCAAAGAAGCGCTTGAAGAACGGATAGGTGCCGGCGATGATCACCGCCGCGACGGCCAGCCACTTGGTCAGCGCGTTCAGCGGCGTGATCAGCGCGAATGCCAGCAGCGCGAGCAGCGCGGCCACGGCCAGTGCCTCCCACGGCGCGATGCGGCCCGAGGTCAGCGGGCGCTCGCGTGTGCGCTTCACATGCTTGTCGATATCGCGGTCGGCCCAGTCGTTGATCGCGCACCCTGCCGACCGCATCAGGAAGGTGCCGGCCACGAAGATGCAGAAGACCGGCCACGATGGCGGACCGTCGGCGGCCATCCATAGCGCCCACAGCGTCGGCCAAAGCAGCAGCAGTGTGCCGATGGGCTTGTCGATGCGCACCAGACGCGCATAGAGGGCGAGACGTTCGAGCATGGGAATCTGACGCATGCGGCCGGGGCAAACACTGCAGTATCCCGCCGGCCGACGGAAAAACCAATGAAAACGCGCCGCGCCCGGGGAATGGCGCGGCGCGTCGGCGGTAAGGGGCATCGCGCCCCGGCTTACCGCGGGCCGGGAATCAGGCCAGCAGCGAGCGCAGCATCCATGCGGTCTTTTCGTGGATCTGCATGCGCTGCGTCAGCAGGTCGGCCGACGGTTCGTCGGCGGCGGCCTCGATGGCCGGGAAGATCGAGCGCGCGGTGCGCACCACGGCTTCCTGCCCCTCCACCAGCTTGCGGATCATTTCGGTCGCCTCGGGCACGCCCTCTTCTTCCTGGATCGACGACAGCCGCGCGTATTCCTTGTAGGTGCCCGGCGCCGGGAAGCCCAGCGCGCGAATGCGCTCGGCGATCGCGTCCACCGCGGTGGCCAGTTCGGTGTACTGCGTCTCGAACATGGTATGCAGCGTATTGAACATCGGCCCCGTGACGTTCCAGTGGAAGTTATGGGTCTTGAGATAGAGGGTGTAGGTGTCGGCCAGCAGCTTGGACAGGCCTTCCGCGATCTTCTTCCGGTCCTTGTCGGAAATCCCGATGTTCACGCTCATCTCGTTTTTCTTCGCCATGATAGATACGCTCCGTTCTGATGGGGCCAGTCAAACTGGGCATTGATACCGCATGTGCGACGGCCGCCCTACGGGTTTCCCCCAAGCGGCCTGCCGTACGCATTATGGCATCACACGGCAAGCGCGGACAAACCCTGCGCCGCGTCGATGAACATCGCCATCGCGCCCAGCACGATCACCGCCATGCCGATCTCCTTGCGCAGGCGCTTGCGGCGCAGGCGCGCGACCTCGGCACGCGGCAACGGCGCTTCGCTGGCGTGCCGCAGGGCGGTCCATTCGGTGGCAAGCAGTCGCAATACGGTCATGATGGCTCTCCTTGGCGGGCCGGCCGGAGCTTTTCGCCGGCCCGCACGGTACTACATCGATTACTTCAGGTTCAGCGCCCGTTCGACGCCCTCCGCGTAGGCCGGATCGGCCTTGCGGAAGTGTTCGAGCTGCACGCTCACGATCTCGGCCGGCACGCCCTGCATCGCCGCGGCGATGTTCGAGAACAGCCGCTGCCGCTGGCCCTCGTCGAACAGCCGGAACAGCGCGCCGGCCTGGCTGTAGTAGTCGTCGTCCTCGCGATGGTCGAAGCGGTCGGCCATCGCGCCCACTGCCGGCGAAGGCCCCCTGGCGGTTCGGCTCGTAGTTCACCTTGCCGCCCAGGTTGCCGTCCACCCGCATCGCACCGTCACGATGGAAGCTGTTGTGGAACGGGCATTTCGGCGCGTTGACCGGGATCTGGTGATGGTTTACGCCCAGCCGGTAGCGCTGCGTGTCGCCGTACGAGAACAGCCGTCCCTGCAGCATGCGGTCGGGCGAGAAGCCGATGCCCGGCACGATGTTGGACGGATTCATCGCCACCTGCTCCACTTCCGCGAAGTAGTTGTCCGGATTGCGGTTCAGTTCCAGCACGCCCACTTCGATCAGCGGATAGTCGCCATGCGGCCACACCTTGGTCAGGTCGAACGGGTTGATGCGGTAGGTCGCCGCATCGGCCTCCGGCATGACCTGCACGAACAGCTTCCAGCGCGGGAAGTCGCCGCGTTCGATGCTCTCGAACAGGTCGCGCTGCGCGCTCTCCCGGTCGGTGGCCACCACGCGCGCCGCTTCGTCGTTGGTCCAGTTGGCGATGCCCTGCTGCGACTTGAAGTGGAACTTGACCCAGAAGCGCTCGTTGGCCTCGTTGATGAACGAGTACGTATGCGAGCCGAAGCCGTGCATCTGCCGGTAGTTCTGCGGCAGGCCCCGGTCGCTCATGAGGATGGTGACCTGGTGCAGCGATTCCGGGTGACGCGACCAGAAGTCCCACACCGCGATCGGGTCGCGCAGATTGGTGCGCGGATTGCGCTTCTGCGTGTGGATGAAGTCGGGGAACTTGAGCGGATCGCGCACGAAAAACACCGGCGTGTTGTTGCCCACCACGTCCCAGTTGCCTTCGTCGGTATAGAACTTCACCGAGAAGCCGCGCACGTCACGCTCGGCATCGGCCGCGCCGCGCTCGCCAGCCACCGTCGAGAAGCGGATGAACAGCGGCGTCTGCTTGCCGACCTGGGCGAAGACCGACGCCTTGGTATAGCGCGTGATGTCGTGCGTGACCGTGAAGGTGCCATGGGCGCCCGAGCCCTTGGCGTGCACGCGTCGCTCGGGGATCACCTCGCGATCGAAGTGGGCCAGCTTTTCGAGAAACCAGACGTCCTGCAGCAGCATCGGGCCGCGCGCGCCGGCGGTCAGGGAGTTCTGGTTGTCGGCGACCGGAGCGCCGGCGGCGGTGGTGAGGATGTCTTTGCTCATGGTGGTCTCTTTGGTGGTTGTCTGCGGAAAAGGAAATACGGACGGAATGGCGAGCGAGGCCGGCCGCGGCGTCAGTACACCGTGGCGATATTGGCGAGGCTATCGGTCAGGCGCCGGGCAAAAGTGTGCCCCATGCCACGAAAAGCGGCCACCAGGGAAGCGGGTCTGCGCGAGATGGTCATGCGGTTCCTCCTGTTCGCTTGGGCGGGCTTGGCCCGTTGCATCGATGGAGGAAGTTTAGCTGTTAGCTATCGGATTTTATATTTGATTGTTTTTAATTATTCGATAGGGGTGGGCTAATGGGGAGTGAGGATGTTGAGACTGCTCTCTCCCCCGGCCCCTCTCCCGCAAGGCGGGAGAGGGGAGAAAGGGGCGGGAGAGGTGGATTCAGGCGGCTTCGACCAGGGGTTCGGCCGCGATCTTGCGTACGCCTGGGAGATCGCAGGCCGCGACCGCGCGGCACAGGGCTTCCATCGCGGGCAGCCGGGTGAAGCTCTTGCGCCAGGCCAGCACCACGCGGCGATCGGGGACGGGGTCCGCGAATGGCACGTAGGACAGCAGGTCGTTCTTGGCGTGCAGGTCCGGCACCGACGTGCGCGGCAGCACCGTGATACCCACGCCGCTGGCGACCATATGGCGGATCGTCTCCAGCGAAGAGCCTTCGAAGGTCTTCTGGATACCGTCCGCCGCCTGCGAGAAACGCGACAGTTCCGGGCAGACGCCGAGCACGTGGTCGCGGAAGCAGTGGCCGCTGCCCAGCAGCAGCATCGTTTGCTGCTTCAGTTCGTCCGGCGCGACATTGCCGGCGCGTTCGAGCTGGTGGCCGCGCGGCACCGCGACCACGAAGGGCTCGTCGTACAGGGGCCGCACGGTCAGGCCGGAATCCGGGAACGGCTCGGCCATGATGGCGCAGTCGATCTCGCCCTGCTTGAGCAGCTCGATCAGCTTGGCGGTGTAGTTCTCCTGCAGCATCAGCGGCATCTGCGGCACCGTCTGGATCATCTGCTTGACCAGCGCCGGCAGCAGGTATGGCCCGATGGTGTAGATGACGCCCACGCGCAGCGGCCCCGCCAGCGGATCCTTGCCCTGCTTGGCGATCTCGCGGATGGCCATGGTTTGCTCCAGCACCCGCTGGGCCTGGGCCACGATCTGTTCGCCCACCGACGTCACCGACACCTCGGAGGTGCCGCGCTCGAAGATCTGCACATTGAGCTCGTCCTCGAGTTTCTTGATCGCGACCGACAACGTCGGCTGCGAGACGAAGCAGGCTTCGGCTGCGCGGCCGAAATGCCGCTCGCGCGCGACGGCGACGATGTACTTGAGTTCGGTGAGCGTCATGACGTAGGCGGCCTTGGCTAAAAACGAATGCGCGACAAATAAGGAGTTATCGCTTTTCGGAAGCGATAGATTTTAACTTCGATTCCGCCTTCTGTCAGACCGGATTGCCGCCTTGGGAGCCGAACCGCCTGAGAGGCCACTTATCTCGCGGTATAAGTGCCTGGGTCTGCATATCAGAGCACATCAAGCGCGCAGATACTGCTCCCGACCGCCCAGCCAGCGCGACAGGTGCGCCTGTGCCGCCTCGGGAAACGTCGCCAGCATCAGTTCCGCCGCCGCCTGCGCCGGCTCGACGAGCCAGGCGTCGGCCGCCAGGTCGGCGAAGCGCAGCATGGCTTCGCCGGACTGCCGCGCCCCGAGGAATTCACCCGGCCCCCGGATTTCGAGGTCGCGCCGCGCGATCTCGAAACCGTCGGTGGTTTCGCGCATGGTGGCAAGCCTCTGCTTGGCCGTGGGCGACAGCGGTGCCTGGTACATCAGCAGGCAGACCGATTCGGTGCTGCCGCGCCCGACCCGGCCGCGCAGCTGGTGCAACTGCGCCAGCCCGAAGCGCTCCGCGTGCTCGATCACCATCAGCGAGGCGTTCGGCACGTCGACACCGACCTCGATCACCGTGGTCGCCACCAATACCTGCAGCCGGTTCGCCGCGAAGCCTTCCATCACGGCGGCTTTCTCGGCCGGCGGCAAACGGCCGTGCACCAGTCCCACCGCGAGGTCCGGCAGCGCCGCTGCCAGGGTCTCGAAGGTTTCCTGCGCGGTCTGCAGTTGCAGCGCCTCGCTTTCCTCGATCAGCGGGCACACCCAATAGACCTGCCGCCCTTGGGCGGCGGCGTGATGCACGCGCTCGATCACCTCGTCGCGGCGCGCGTCATTGACCAGCCGCGTGACCACCGGACTGCGGCCGGGCGGCAGTTCGTCGATCACGGAGACATCGAGGTCGGCGTAGTAGGTCATCGCCAGCGTGCGCGGAATCGGCGTGGCGGACATCATCAGTTGATGCGGCACCACGGCGGCGTCGTTTGATGGCGCCGCGTCGGCGCCCGCGCCGTCCGCCTTGCCGCGCAGCGCCAGCCGCTGCGCGACGCCGAAGCGGTGCTGCTCGTCGACCACCGACAGTCCGAGCCGGGCGAAGCGCACCGCGTCCTGGATCAACGCGTGCGTGCCGATGGCCAGTTGCGCGTCGCCCGATTCCACACGCGCCACGGCCTCGCGCTTGTCCTTGCTCTTGAGGCTGCCCGCCAGCCAGACCACGTCGACACCGAGCGGCGCAAGCCACGCCGACAACTTGCGGTAATGCTGCTCGGCCAGGATCTCCGTGGGCGCCATCAACGCGGCCTGGTAACCCGCATCGATCGCCTGGCAGGCGGCCAGCGCGGCGACGATGGTCTTGCCGCTGCCGACGTCACCCTGCAGCAGGCGGTGCATCGGATGCGGCGCCGCGAGGTCGGCGGCGATCTCCGCCACCACGCGCTTCTGCGCGCCGGTCAGCGAGAACGGCAGCGCGCCAAGGAAGCGGTCGAGCAGCCCGCCGCGACGGCGCGGCATCGGCGGCGCGTTGCGCGCGCGGCGGGCCGCCTGGGCGCGCTTGAGCGACAGTTGCTGGGCCAGCAACTCGTCGAACTTGATGCGCAGCCAGGCGGGATGCGAACGGTCGCCAAGGGCGACCTCGTCCACCTCGGGCGGCGGGTTATGCAGCAGGCGCAGGCATTCGGCCAGCGGACGCAGTCGCAGCGCCGCCAGGGGGCCGCGCAGCACGGGCTCGGGCAATGTCTCCGGCATCGGCGTGCGTTGCAGCGCGCCGCCGATGGCCTTGCGCAGGTACGCCTGCGAGATGCCGGCCGTGGCCGGATAGACCGGCGTCAACCGGTCCGGCAGCGGTTCGCCCGGCGCGACCGTGCGCACCGCCGGATGCACCATTTCCGCGCCGAAGAAGCCGCCGCGCACCTCGCCGCGCACGCGCAGCCGTACCCCTTCGGCCATCTGCGTGACCTGGCTGCCGTAGAAGTTCAGGAACCTTAGCGTCAGCTCGCCGCTATCGTCGGCGATGCGGACCACCAGCTGGCGCCGCGGCCGGTAGGCCACCTCGGTGGCGACCACCTCTCCCTCGACCTGCGCGGCAAGGCCGACGCCGGCACGCCGTACCGCCTCGGCGATGGGCAGCAGCGTGGTTTCGTCCTCGTAGCGCAACGGCAGATGCAGCACCAGATCGACATCGCGATGCAGGCCCAGCTTGGCCAGCCGCGACGCCGCTGACGAGGGCTTGCGCACGGCGTCCTTGCTGGCCGCGCCCTTGCCGGCCGCGCTTTTGCCCGCCCGCTTGCGCGCGGCCTTGGCGGCGGGACGCTCGGCATCCGGTTCGTGCAATCGGTCGGTCGCGGGGGCTGGCATCCGGTGGAGAGTTTGCGAAGGTAGAAGGTCGGGCCGATAGCGAGCAGGCAGCGGGCGGACGGCCGAAGACCGAAACCACTGGCCGCACCGCGGGCGCGCCCGGCATACAATAGCGGGTCCGCCGATTGTACCCATGCCGGCTGCTGCACTGTACGCCACCGCTTGCCGCGGTGGCGGGCGCCGCCGGCCGACTCCTGATTCCGACCGCAGCCGGGCGCGCACGATTGCCGCGCCCCGCCACGCTTTCGCCGCCATGTTGACGCTGTCCGATTTCGATTTTCCGCTGCCCCCCGAGCTGATCGCCCAGACCGCCCTGCCCGACCGCAGCGCCAGCCGGCTGCTGGTGGTGCAGACCGACGCCGGCGGCGCCACGCGGCTGGCCGACCGCGCCTTCTCCGACCTGATCGAATACCTGCGGCCGCAGGACCTGCTGGTCTTCAACGACACACGCGTCATCAAGGCGCGTTTCTTCGGCCACAAGCCCAGCGGCGGCAAGGTCGAAGTGCTGATCGAGCGGCTGCTGGACGACCATCAGGCGCTGGCGCAGGTACGTGCCTCCAAGACGCCGGCCGAGGGCAGCACGTTGCGGCTGGCCGATGCCTTCGACGTGACGGTGGGGCCGCGCGTCGACCAGTTCTTCACGCTGCGCTTTCCCGAACCGGCGCTCGACCTGATCGAGCGCCATGGCCGTCTGCCGCTGCCGCCGTATATCGAGCACGATCCGGACGCCTACGACGAGAGCCGCTACCAGACGGTGTATGCGCGCAAGCCGGGCGCCGTCGCCGCGCCCACCGCGGGGCTGCACTTCGACGACGCGCTGTTCGCGCAGCTGGACGCGCACGGCGTACGCCGGGCCTTCCTGACGTTGCACGTCGGCGCCGGCACCTTCCAGCCGGTGCGCACGGAAAACATCGCCGAGCACAAGATGCACTCGGAGTGGTACGAGATCTCGCCCGCGCTGGCGCAGGCCGTGCAGGAAACGCGCGCCGCCGGCGGCCGCGTGATCGCGGTCGGCACCACCTCGCTGCGCGCGCTGGAATCGGCCGCGACGCCCGAGGGCACGCTGACGGCGGGTAGCGGCGACACCGATATCTTCATTACGCCGGGCTATCGCTTCCGCGTCGTCGATGCCTTGATCACCAACTTCCACCTGCCCAAGTCGACGCTGCTGATGCTGGTATCGGCGCTGGCGGGCATCGAGCCGATCCGACAGGCCTATCGCCACGCCGTGGAGCAGCGCTATCGCTTCTTCAGCTATGGCGACGCGATGCTGCTCGAACGCCAGACCTGACCCCGCACCGTCTTTCCTATTCGCCATGCTCCAATTCGAACTGCTTACCACCGACGGCAACGCGCGCCGCGGCCGCCTCACGCTGAACCACGGCGTGGTGGAAACGCCGATCTTCATGCCGGTCGGCACCTATGGCTCCGTCAAGGCGATGTCGCCGCTGGAGCTCAACGAGATCGGCGCGCAGATCATCCTGGGCAATACCTTCCATCTGTGGCTTCGCCCGGGGCTGGAAGTGGTCGACACCCATCAGGGACTGCACCGCTTCATCGGCTGGGACAAGCCGATCCTGACCGATTCGGGCGGCTTCCAGGTGTTCTCGCTGGGCGATCTGCGCAAGATCACCGAGGAAGGCGTCACCTTCGCGTCGCCGGTCAATGGCGACAAGCTGTTCCTGTCTCCGGAGATCTCCATGCAGGTCCAGCGCACGCTGAACTCGGACATCGTGATGCAGTTCGACGAATGCACGCCGTACGAGATCGACGGCCGCCCGGCCACACACGACGAGGCGGCCCGCTCGATGCGGATGAGCCTGCGCTGGGCCAGGCGTTCCCGCGACGAGTTTGACCGGCTGGCCAACCCGAATGCGCTGTTCGGCATCGTGCAGGGGGGCATGTTCGAGGACCTTCGCGACGAGTCGCTTGCGGGTCTTGGCGAACTGGGCTTCCACGGCCTGGCGATCGGCGGGCTGTCGGTGGGCGAGCCGAAGGAGGACATGATGCGGGTGCTGGAGCACGTCGGTCCCCGGCTGCCCGCCGACAAGCCGCACTACCTCATGGGCGTCGGCACGCCCGAGGACCTGGTGGCGGGCGTGGCGTCGGGCGTCGACATGTTCGATTGCGTGATGCCGACTCGCAATGCGCGCAACGGGTGGCTCTTTACGCGCTACGGCGACGTCAAGATCAAGAACGCCGTGCATCGCAACGACCCGCGGCCGCTCGACGAAAGCTGCGGCTGCTACACCTGCCGCAATTTCTCGCGCGCCTATCTGCACCATCTGCATCGGGTGGGCGAAATTCTCGGCGCACGGCTGAATACGATCCACAATCTGTATTACTACCTGCAACTGATGCGGGAGATTCGCGAAGCCATCGAGCAGCACCGCTATGATGCGTTCCGGCGCCAGTTCGGGGCGGACCGCGCCCGCGGAACGCAATAAAAGCGTCAGCGGCCCGCGAACCTGCGGACGGCGCCGTGGTCGAATGGCGGCTTGTCGATGAGACGGGCACGCCTCATGACCGGGGCGAGCGGTGGCTTTGAAGCCGACCGCCGACCCCTTCGGGTCACCGCCCTGCGGGCGGTAAAACGGGGGACAGCGGGTGGTAGAATGCCCGATTCCTTGCAAATATTGAGTGACGGAGAACTAACGTGTTGATTTCCAACGCATTTGCCCAGACCGCCGGTGCCGGCGGCGCTGCCGGCGGCCTGATGAGCTTCCTGCCCATCATCCTGATGTTCGCGGTGCTGTGGTTCATCATGATCCGCCCGCAGATGAAGCGGCAAAAGGAAGCGAAGGCCATGCTCGAAGCGCTGGCGAAGAACGACGAGGTCGTGACCGCTGGCGGCATCCTCGGCCGTGTGACCAAGGTCAACGAGCAGTACGTGACGCTGGAAGTGGCCGAGGGCATGGAAATCACGGTGCAGAAGAACGCCGTCACGGCGGTGCTGCCCAAGGGCTCGTTGAAGGCGCTCTGACAAGTCGCCCTGATCCGGGGCGCGCCCGGTGCGCCGCACGCACCCGGCAGCGCCTCCCTGGCCTTCGCGGCGCGTCCGCAAGGTCCGGCATGCCGCCAATAGCATGCCCCCACAGCCGTCTGGCCGCCCCCGCGGATCGTTCGCGGGCGGCCAGACGGCTGTTTGCCAACCGGTCGCCGGCTCGCGCGTCATGCGCGCACCCCGGCGATGCTGAATGACTGGCCGAAGATGAATCGCTATCCGCTTTGGAAATACATCGTGATCCTGGTGGCGCTCGCCATCGGCATCATCTATACGCTGCCGAATTTCTTCGGCGAGGCGCCGGCCGTGCAGGTCTCGTCGGGCAAGGCCACGGTCAAGGTCGACCTTGCCATGCAGCAGCAGGTCGAACAGGTGCTGGCGCAGAACGGCCTGCAGCCCGACGGCGTGTTCTTCGACGTGTCCGGCCAGTCCGGCTCGGTCAAGGCCCGTTTTCGCACCACCGACGAGCAGCTCAAGGCCAAGGACGCACTGAACCGCGCACTGAACCCCGACCCCTCCGACCCGACCTATGTGGTCGCGCTGAACCTGCTGTCGGGCTCGCCGCAATGGCTCACCTCGCTGCACGCGCTGCCGATGTACCTCGGCCTGGACCTGCGCGGCGGCGTGCATTTCCTGCTGCAGGTCGACATGAAGGGCGCGGTCGACAAGAAGCTGGACGGCCTCGCTGGCGACGCGCGCACACTGCTGCGCGACAAGGGCATCCGCCATGGCGGCGTCGATCGCAACGGCGACCGCCTGACGGTTCGCTTCAACAATGCCGACGACGCCCAGCGGGCACGCGGCGTGCTGACCGACAGCCTGCCCGACCTCGCCTTCTCGATGGACGGCAACAACGTGGTGGGCACCTTCACCGAGGCCGCGCGCCGCGCGGTGCAGGACGCCGCGGTCAAGCAGAACATCACCACGCTGCATAACCGCGTGAACGAACTCGGCGTGGCCGAGCCGGTGATCCAGCAGCAGGGCGCGGACCGCATCGTGGTGCAGCTGCCCGGCGTGCAGGACACGGCCAAGGCCAAGGACATCATCGGCCGCACCGCCACGCTGGAAGCGCGCCTGGTCGATCCCGACGCGCCCCGCAGCCCGCGTCAGGGCGACGCCATCCCGTTTGGCAGCGAACTGTTCCTGCACGGCAATGGCGCCCCGGTCGTTCTGAAGAAGCAGGTGATCTTTACCGGCGACCGCATCGAAAGCGCGTCGGCCGGCTTCGACCAGAACCAGCGTCCGTCGGTCAATATCAAGCTCGACGCCCAGGGCGGCCGCGTGCTGCGCGACGTGTCCCGGGAGAACATCGGCAAGCCGATGGGCATCGTGCTGTTCGAGAAGGGCAAGGGCGAGGTGCTGACGGTGGCGACGATCCAGTCGGAACTCGGTTCCAGCTTCCAGATCACCGGCTCGTACTCCACCGAAGCGGCCAATGACCTCGCGCTGCTGCTGCGCGCCGGTT
Organism: Cupriavidus gilardii J11; assembly: GCF_007829435.1. Lineage (GTDB taxonomy): Bacteria > Pseudomonadota > Gammaproteobacteria > Burkholderiales > Burkholderiaceae > Cupriavidus > Cupriavidus gilardii_D. Next base: position 2,059 of record NZ_VLJN01000016.1, on the reverse strand, counting down.
CGCTGGCCGCGCCGATGGAAATCATCGAGGAACGCACCATCGGCCCGTCGCTGGGCGCCGACAACATCGAGAAGGGCTTCGACTCGGTGGCCTACGGCTTCGCCGCGATTGCCGTGTTCATGGTGGCGTACTACCTGCTGTTCGGCGTGTTCTCGGTCGCGGCGCTGGGTGTGAACCTGCTGCTGCTGATCGCGGTGCTGTCGATGCTGCAGGCCACGCTGACGCTGCCCGGCATCGCGGCCATCGCGCTGGTGCTGGGCATGGCGATCGACGCCAACGTGCTGATCAACGAACGGATCCGCGAGGAACTGCGCGCGGGCGCGTCGCCGCAGATGGCCATCGCCATCGGCTTCGACCGCGCCTGGGCAACCATTCTCGACTCCAACGTGACCACGCTGATCGCGGGCCTGGCGCTGCTGGCCTTCGGCTCCGGCCCGGTGCGCGGCTTCGCCGTGGTGCACTGCCTGGGCATCCTGACGTCGATGTTCTCGGCGGTGTTCTTCAACCGGGGCCTGGTCAACCTGTGGTACGGCCGAAAGAAAAAGCTGCAGAGCGTCTCGATCGGCCAGATCTGGAAGCCCGGCCCCGACAGCTCCAATACCAAGGGCACGGCGACGAAGTAAGCGGTATCGGGCGCGGTTCCCGCGCCCGATACCGGGACATACGCAGCACAACCAGGATTCACCATGGAATTCTTCCGCATCCGGCGCGACATTCCGTTCATGAAGAACGCGTCGATCTTCAACGTGATTTCGTTCGTGACCTTTGCCGCCGCCGTTTTCTTCCTGTGGCAAAAGGGCCTGCACCTGTCGATCGAATTTACCGGCGGCACGGTGATGGAGGTCAGCTATCAGCAACCGGCCGATCTGGAGAAGATCCGCGGCCAGGTCGGCACGCTAGGCTATACCGACGTGCAGGTGCAGAACTTCGGCACCTCGCGCGACGTGATGATCCGCCTGCCGCTGCAAAGGGGCGCCGACGGCAAGCCGGTCTCGTCGGCGCAGCAGAGCGAGCAGGTGATGGGGGCGCTGAAGACGGTGTCGCCCGACGCCACGCTGCAGCGCGTGGAGTTCGTCGGCCCGCAGGTGGGCAAGGAGCTCGCCACCGATGGCCTGCTGGCGCTGCTATGCGTGATCGTCGGCATCGTGGTCTACCTGTCGTTCCGCTTCGAGTGGAAGTTCGCGGTGGCGGGCATCATCGCCAACCTGCACGATGTGGTGATCATTCTCGGCTTCTTCGCCTTCTTCCAGTGGGAGTTCTCGCTGTCGGTGCTGGCGGCGGTGCTGGCGGTGCTGGGCTACTCGGTCAACGAGTCGGTGGTGATCTTCGACCGGATTCGCGAGAACTTCCGCAAGTACCGCAAGATGAGCACCCGCGAGGTGATCGACAACGCGATCACCAGCACCATCTCGCGGACCATCATCACGCACGGCTCGACCGAGATGATGGTGCTGTCGATGTTCTTCTTCGGCGGCCCGACGCTGCACTACTTCGCGCTGGCGCTGACCGTGGGCATCCTGTTCGGCATCTATTCGTCGGTGTTCGTCGCGGCCGCGCTGGCGATGTGGCTGGGCGTGCGGCGGGAGGACCTGGTGAAGGCGGATGCCAGGAAGGCGGGGGATATCGATCGGAACGATCCGAATTATGGGGCGCAGGCTTGAGGCTGGGATCGTCTGGCGGGGTGTGCTGAGACTTCCCTCACCCCCGGCCCCTCTCCCGCTTGCGGGAGAGGGGAGGAAACCGGGGACCAATAAAAAACGGCGCGTATATCGCGCCGTTTTTCTTTCTCCCCTCTCCCGCAACGCGGGAGAGGGGTCGGAGGTGAGGGGATACCAGTCCGCCCCCTTAAAACTGCTCGATCCAGACCGCCAACCGGTCATCCCCATACACGCCGGCCGCCGGCATTGCGCGACAGACGATCGCATTGTCCTCGCGCGCCGCCTGCAGCGCGAAGCCGGCGCGGTCCAGCCACAGCAGCGCGGCGAACCAAGCCGCGTGCTGGGACGACACCGCTTCGTTGACCGGCCTGCCCAGATACTCGGCCAGCAGCGGCGGCGCC
>NZ_VLJN01000015.1:78491-100505 GCF_007829435.1 Cupriavidus gilardii J11 | reverse complement strand
GAGCGCTTCTTCTTAAACCTCAAGATGGAACGGGTCTGGCAACGGCGCTACGTTGACCGGGCCGAAGCTAAGCGCGACATCACGCAGTACATCGTGGGATTCTATAACCCTGTGCGGYTGCACTCGACACTGGGCTATGACTCGCCCCAACGCTACGAGGACAAATTCAGCCAGGAAACAACCTAAACACCTGTCTGAAAAAACTTGACCACCACAGTCCGGTCTATACACCTGGGAGAGGGGCGGGGGAGAGGGCAGTCACACCCAATGGCCAGTCACACCATGCCCCCCGCCAGCATCCACAAAATCCCCTACAAAACCTTCTGCACTGCCCGCACCGCCTCCCGCAATTCCTCCCCTAACACCGCTACCAACTCAGCAGCCGGCAGCGACCGCGCCAGCGGCGCCGCCTGTCCCGCCCATTGCGCCGCGAAATCGGCGCTGCCCGCGGCCTTGGCCGCCGCGTGCAATGCCTTGCCGGCGTCGTAGGTGATCGGATAGTCCGGAACCTCCGGCGCATCGGGCGCATCGCCCAATTCGGTGAAACGGTTGACGAAGCCGCGCGCCGCCCGTCCGGAGATCGCGCGCGTCAGCGTGGTCGGGCGGTCAGCCGCAAGCAGCGTGGAGCGATAGGCCGCATCGGCGGCGGTCTCCGGGCATGCGACAAACGCCGTGCCCAGCTGTGCCGCCTCGGCGCCCAGCGCCAGGACAGCGGCGATGCCGGCGCCATCCATGATGCCGCCCGCGGCGATTACCGGCRGCCGGGTGCCGCGCACCAGCAGCCGTGTCAGCGCCAGCGTGCCGATTTCTTCATCGCGCGCGACGGGATCGAATGCGCCGCGGTGCCCGCCCGCCTCGACGCCCTGCGCAACCACCGCGTCGATGCCCGCGGCTTCGACGCGCCGGGCTTCGTCGAGGTTGGTCGCCGACGCCAGCAGCACGATGCCGGCCTCGCGCAGCGCCGCGATCCAGGCGTCGTTGGGAAGGCCGAAGTGAAAGCTCACCACGGCGGGCTTTTCCTGCAGCAGCATGTCGAACATCGCATCGTCGGCGACGAAGCTGCGGTAGATCTCACGTAGCGACGCGGGTGGCGTGGCGCCAAACTCGGCGAAGCGCGGCGCAAGATAATCCAGCCACCGCTGCTCGCGCTGCGGGTCAGCGGTGGCCGGCACATGACAGAACAGATTGATGTTGAACGGTCGATTGGTGAGGGCCCGGGTGTCGCGAATCGCCTGGCGCGCGGTATCGGCGTTCATGGCGCCAACGCCCAGCGAGCCGAGGCCGCCCGCGTTGGATGCCGCCGCCGCAAGCGCGGGCGTGCTCACGCCTGCCATCGGCGCCTGGATGATCGGTGTGGTCATGCCGAGCCGGGCCAGCAGGCCCGTCGGCCGGGGGGACGATGTCATGGATGCGCTCCTTCGCAGGGTAACGCCGGGCCGCGCGCGGCGCCGGCTCATTCATGCCGCAATGCGTGCAGCAGGGCCTGGTATGCCGATGTCGTGAAGCCGGCCCGGCGGACAAGAAAGGTATGCGCCTGGCGCACCGGCACGGTCTGCACGTCGCCGATGGCGTCGCGATGCAGGTCAAGCAGCGACCTGGGCAGGATTGCCGCGGCGGAGCCCGCGGTGACGCAGGCCAGGATGGCGTGGTACGACGGCATTTCGCGCACGGTGAAACTGTCGCGCAGCGACTCGTCGGCCTGCGCCAGCCACTCCAGCGCGCATTGCCGGTAGGTGCAGCCACGTGCGAAGCCAGCCAGCGTCCGCAGGCGGACATCCTGCGGACGACGCACGCGGGGATGGTTCGCCGGCAGCACCAGCATCAGGTCTTCGGTGAACAGGAAGGTCGCCTCCAGGCCCGGTCCCATGTCGTCGATAGACAGCGAACGGGCACTGCCGCGTCCGGGATGAGCCACCACCGCGCAGTCGAGCTGGTGCTCGACCACCGCATCGACCAGCGCCTGCGCGGTGCCGGTACGGATGTCCAGCCGCACGTCCGGCCAGGCCGCATGGAAGCGCGCCAGCGGACGGGGCAGGCGCGCGGCGGCGGCGCTCTCCATGGTGCCCAGCCGCAGCACGCCGCTCGGTGCGTCCTCGCGCAGCGATTGCCGCGCCTCCTCGGCCAGCGCCAGCATGCGCTCGGCGTAGCCCAGCAGGCGCTGCCCTGCCGGCGTCAGCGACATGCGCCTGCCTTCGCGCTGGAACAGCAGCACGCCGAGGTCGTCTTCCAGTTGCTTGAGCCGGGTGGTGACATTCGACTGCACCCGGTCGAGCACGCGCGCGGCACGGGTGACGCTCTGTTCTTGCGCGACGGCGCGGAAAATCTCCAGCTCGGCCAGTTCCATGGCGTTTTGTTGGTTCTCAATTTGCGAACGATATTGCGTTTACTATCGTAAATCGAGAACGTATGGTCAAGATGACCACATGGAACTGAAGGTCAATTCCCTTTGCCTCGTTCCTCTCCCGCCGGCGGGAGAGGGGGCGGGGGAGAGGGCAGTCACCACACCGCCACCCGCTGGCCAAAAACAGAGTGAAATCCAACCGCCCCTACCGCTCCACCGCCTTCACCTCCCACGACACCGAAATATCCCCTTTGACAAAGGTCTGGCACGCCAGCCGGTACCCCGCTTCAAGCTCGTGCGGCTGCAGCAGCTTCCTTTCCTTGGCCGTAACCGCCTCCGTATGTTCGCGCCCCTGTTCGATCCGGCACTTGCAGGTACCGCACAGGCCGCCGCCGCATTTGAACGGAATGCCGCCCTGTTCGCGCAACGAGACGCGCAGCAGGTTGCTGTTGGGTGCCGCGGTGGCGACCTTGCCGTGATTGGTGAGAAAGGTGATCTGGATCATGATGGGTCTGGCAAGAGGCGCTGGGCGGGGACCAGCGCGATATCCATGCTGCCAAAGGTGGCGAGTTGCCGCAGTTCCGCGCGTGCCGCCTCGATGGTGTCGAACTTCTCCAGGAATTTGGTCGGGACCTGGTTGATGACGTACGGCGGCCTTTCCTCGATCACGCGCACGCGGCTGTCGCGCTCCAGCGACGCGATGACGAAATGCGCGGTGGTCCTGCCATAGAACACGTAGTCGTAGGCTTCCACGGGATGCATGCCGTCGCCCGGCTCGGTGCGGAACTCGCCGGACCGGCTGGTGAGGATCACGTACATGTCGTTCCGACCGTGCCGGCCGGAGCCGCTGGCCGTTCGGGCGGTGCTTCCGGCTGTTCCAGCTCGATATCGTGCTCGATCCACAGCTGGCATACGAGGCGAAAGCCCTGTTCGAGCCGTTCGCCAAGCTGCTTCTTTTCCTTCCAGTTCGGTGGCGGCAGATGCTCGGCGCCGGATAGCACCCGGCAAGCGCATTTCGAGCACTTGCCCATGCCGCACTCGTAACGCAGGTTGGGATAAGGGAACTGGCGGATGCCGGCGCGCACCACCAGATTGGTCTGCGCCTTGACCTCGTCGGTATAGACGTGACCGTTCTTGTGCAGGGTAACGATTGGCATAAGGCAATGTCCTCTGGCGCCGTGCCCGTGGGAGTGGCGCCAATCAGCGAAGCAGGGCCGCCGCCGCAGGGGCCGGCCAGTCAAAAAGGGGAATCGATGTGGATGCGGCGGTCCGGCTCACGACCACAGCAGCATCGCGCACAGGGTGGACACCGCAAGGCCGAGCAGCACCGGAATCAGCAGCGCCCGCACCGCTTCCAGTACCGGCACGCGCGCGAAGCCGGCCACCGCGATCAGAGACGACCAGGCGATGAGCGTGCCGCCGCCGGTCCATACCGCGCCCATCTGGCCCACGGCCGCCAACGTGGCCGGATCGAAACCGACCACAGGGCCGAGCGCGCCAGCCAGCGTGCCGGTCAGCGGCAGGCCGGCGAAACCCGAGCCGTCGATGCCGGTGATCATGCCGACCAGCAGCACGCCGAAGGCCACCAGCATGTGGTTGTCCGGAATCATGTGCTGGTATGCCTGGATCAGTTCGAACAGCAGACTGGGCGCCTTGCCCGGCGCCACGCCAAGGATCTGCGCCGCCGTTTCGCCCGCGCCGACGAAGAAGAATCCCGCGATAGGCAGTACCGATCCCATCGCCTTGAAGGCGAACACGAAGCCGTCGGTGATGTGCTCGGGGCAGACATCGAGCATGCGGCGCGGCCCTTCGGCCGCCAGCGTGGCCAGCATCATCAGCACCGCCGCCACGCCGCCGACCAGCGCTGCCGCCTCGCCGCCCTTCAGGTCCTGCACGCCGGCGCCGAACTTGGGCAGCACCATGATGGCCACCACCGCGAGAAAGGCGATCGGCGTGACCACCGCGAAGCATTTGGACCACTTGACGCGCCGCTGGTCCACCATCGACAGGCTGGCCTCGATATTCGATTCGGTGGCCAGCGGTTCCTCATGGCTGGTGCCCCGGGCCAGCTCGGCCTTGTCGAAGGTACCGCCGCCGTCGACGGGTACGGAAAACGTGGCGCCCGCACGGGCCTGCCAACGGTCGAGCAGGGTGCCGCTGGGCGGCACGATATGCTTGCGCATGGACAGATAGGCCAGGCACAGCGCGATGCCACCGGTGATGATGGAAAGCGTCAGCGCGCGGTCGGCCACCACGCCCGCGCTGACCGCGGCGCCAGCGGCCTTGGCGCTGATTCCTGGCGCCACCCCTATCACGTAGTCCGACGACAGCGCCATGCCTTGCCCCGCGATCGCGATCGCCATCGCGCCCGCCAGCGGCGGCAGTCCGGCCGCGATGGCGGCCGGCAGCAGGATCGCGGACACCAGCGGCACGGCGGGCGTGGGCCAGAAGAACAGCGAGATCACGTAGGTGATGGCTGCCAGGATGAAGAAGGCGCTATGGCCGTTCTTCATCACCACGCGGAAGGGCTCCACCATGCGGATGTCGGATCGCAGCGTCTTCAGCGCATTGAGCAGCGCGGTCATGAAGGCGATCACCAGGAAGATATTGAACAGCTCCTTCGCCGCCACCAGGCTTGCCGAAAAGATGCCGCCCAGCGCGCTGACAGGACTCCCGGTGAGCGCCAGGACGACCAGGGCGGTGCCCACGATCGACGGTACGACGACATTGGCGCGAAGGATCATCGTCAGCACGATGACGACCACGCCAAGCAGATAGATCCAGTGCGCGGCACCGATCACGACCTCGTTTTGCATGAGAACTCCGCGGGGCAGATTGTTAGGATGGGGCGGCTCGGGGCCGTTTCTGTATACTATATTCAGACATTGGGCATCACCAAGTGAATTTGCATCGGGACTTACGCTGACACCGCCTTGGTGCGAGCGTGCCCAAAAGTCGCGCCATTCCTCAGGGAATGGCGACGGAGGCGCCGCCTTGGTGCGGCCTGGGGTCGCCGGTGGGGGCTTGGCGTGATTGAAGGTAGGTTGTAGACTGTATACATAAATGCTTTGCAAGCGACGTGGCCTGTGGCGCCGGACGGGGGAGAGGGCAGTCCCAGCCAACCAACCAACATCGACAGCAACAAAAACCCATCCCCAACCCTCCCGCAATTCCCTCCACAACCCAGGAGCCGTAATGCAGCACATCACCGACGCAATGGTCGACCAGCTTGTGACCGCGCCAGATGCGCAACAGGCGATGCTGGAAGCGTTCACCAGCTTCGGCAACGAACGGGCCGCGATGCAGAAGCGCATCCGCACCGAGGCTGGCGGCGTCAAGCTGTCCACGCTCGGAGCGGTGATCCCGGACCAGCAGGTGGCCGGAGCCAAGGTCTACACCACCATCGAAGGGCGGTTCTCTTTCGTGATCCTGTTGTTCTCGACCGTGGATGGACGGCCGCTGGCGTCGTTCGATGCCGGCGCGATTACGCGCCTGCGTACCGCGGCCTGCACCGTGGTGGCCGCGCGGCGCCTGGCGCGGCGCGATGCCGCTACGCTGGCGCTGTATGGCGCCGGCACGCAGGGCGTCGCGCATGCGGAGCAACTGACGTCAGCGCTGTCGCTTCAGCGGATCCTGGTGAGCGATCCCTATGCCGACGCCGGGATGCCCCGGCGGCTATCCGCGCGCTGCGGCATCCCGGTGTCCGTGGCGGAGCCCGACGAGGCGGTGGCCCAGGCCGATATCGTCGTTACGGCGTCCCGGTCCACCACGCCGCTGTTTTCCGGTGCCGCGATCCGGCCTGGGGCGTTTGTCGCGGCGATCGGATCGAGCCTGCCGCATACGCGCGAACTGGACGATATCGCGCTATCGCGCGCCAGCGCGGTGGTGGTCGAGTGGCGCCCGCAATCGACGCGCGAGGCTGGCGATATCGTGCAGGCGGCCGATGGCGTATTGCCGGACGGCAAGCTTGTTGAACTGGCCGACGTCGTGCTCGGCCGTGTGACGCCGCGTCGCGGCGACGATGACATCGTGATCTACAAGTCGGTCGGCGTTGGGCTGGAGGACATCGCGCTGGCCGGCCTTGCATGGCGACGCCTGCAGCAAGGCTCGGTGCGCTGAACGCAGCGAAATGTCTCTCCCCGGGAACGGGGCGAAAACCGCTTGCGTCACTGCGCTATGTGTATATAGTATACAAACGCCCGCGACAGTCTTATCTGCTTGGCGTCGCGTATCGCCAACCGAACCAGTCCAACCCAGGAGCCCCACATGGCCGAACTGATGCACCGCGAAGAATTCCGTGCCGCTCTCGAAGAGGCAATCAAAGGCAAGAGCGCCAACAAGGCGCCCTTCAGCGTGGCGTGGGCCAGCGGCAAGCTGACCCGCGCGCATCTGGCGCGCTGGGCCGAGAACCACTATCACTATGTCGGCCCGTTCGCCGATTACCTCGGCTACATCTACGCCCGCATGCCGGATCGGTATACCGAGGCCAAGGATTTCCTGCTGGCCAATATGTACGAGGAGGAGATCGGCGGCGATCGCCATACCGACCTGCTGATCCGCTTCGCCGAGGCGTGCGGCACCACGCGGGAACGTGTGACCGACCCGGACAATATGTCGCCCACCACCCGGGGGCTGCAGTCGTGGTGCTACGCCGTGGCGATGCGCGAGGATCCGATCGTGGCGGTGGCGGGCCTGGTGGTCGGCCTCGAATCGCAGGTGCCGTCGATCTACCGCAAGCAGACACCCACGCTGCGCGAGAAGTACCAGTTCACCGACGAGGAGGTCGAATTCTTCGATCTGCATATCGTGTCGGACGAAATCCACGGCGAGCGCGGCTACCAGATCGTGCTCGAACATGCGAACACGCCCGAACTGCAGCAGCGCTGCCTGAAGATCTGCGAGGTCGGCGCGCAGATGCGGCTGCTGTACACCACCGCGCTGTACTACGACTACGTCGAGAAGGAACTGCCGCTGCCCGAGCTTGAAATGGCGGCCTGACGCCGGCCGCCCTGGCTGCCGCGCGGAAGCCGCAAGCGGGTTCCGCGCGCCCCCCGGGATCCATCACCGTGGCGGCGCCCCCGCCGCCCATCATGTCAAACCGTCCACCTCGCAGGAAGACTGCCGCAAACATGGATCTGTTCCACAACCATATCGACGGCGAATGGACCGCATGCGAGTCCGGCCGGACCTTCGACAACATCAATCCCGCCGACACCGACGATGTGGTGGGCCGCTTCCAGGCATCCTCGGCGCGCGACGGTGCCNCGCCCATCGGCAAGCGCGCGGCCATTCTCGTGCGCGCCGCCGAGCGCCTGGAGGCCAATGCCGACGGCATCGCGCGCGAGCTGACCCGCGAGGAAGGCAAGTCGCTCGGCCTGGCGCGCGACGAGGTCCTGCGCTCGGCCCAGACGCTGCGCTTCTACGCCATCGAAGGCCAGACCTTTACCGGTGAAACCTACCCGAACGACGACGGCGACATGCTGGTGTACAGCCAGCGCGAACCGCTTGGCGTGGTGACGGTGATTTCGCCGTGGAATTTCCCGATCTCGATCCCGGCCCGCAAGATCGCGCCCGCGCTGATCACCGGCAACACCGTGGTGTTCAAGCCCTCGTCCGACGCGCCGCTGTCGGGATATCGCCTGGCCGAAGCGTTGATCGATGCCGGCCTGCCCAAGGGTGTGCTGAACTTCATCACCGGCAGCGCGGCCGAGGTCGGCCCCGCGATCACCGAGGCGCCGGCCGTGCGTGCGATCTCCTTCACCGGCTCGACGCGGGCCGGCGAGCAGATCCACCGCGCCGTGCCGCTGACCACGCGCACGCAGATGGAGCTGGGCGGCAAGAACCCGCTGATCGTGATGGAGGACGCCGACCTGGACAAGGCCGTGGACCTGACCATCAAGGGCGGATTCTCGCTGAGCGGGCAGGCGTGCACCGGCACCAGCCGCGTGCTGGTGGCGCAGGCCATCAAGGATCGCTATCTCGACAAGCTGCTCGCCAAGGTCCGCTCGCTGAAGATCGGCAGCGGCATGACACCAGGCATGGACCTCGGCCCGCTGGCCACGCGCAAGCAGCTGGAAACGGTGCTCGGCTATATCGAGATCGGCAGGCAGGAGGCCACACTGCTGCATGGCGGCGAGCGGCTGGCCGGCCCGCAGTTCGATCGGGGTTTCTATGTGTCGCCCGCGATCTTCACCGATGTCACGCAGCAGATGCGCATCGCGCGCGAGGAGATCTTCGGCCCCGTGATCGCGGTCATCGCGTTCACCGACTACGCCGACGCAATCGCCAAGGCCAACGACACCGAATATGGGCTCGCCGCGGCCATCGTCACGCGCGACCCCGCCCACATGCATCGGTTCGCGCGCGATATCGAGGCCGGCACGGTCAAGATCAACCGCACCACCACCGGCAACCTCGTCAATGCGCCGTTCGGCGGGCTGAAGCGGTCGAGCACGTCGACCTTCCGGGAATCGGGCCGCACGGGCCTGGAGTTCTACACGCAGATCAAGACCATCTACCGCGGCCTGTAAACGGCCGCGCCATCAGGAGAACATCGCATGAAGAAGGCCATCAAGCTCGAGCTGCGCGAAGCGCGCCACATGGTTGCCGCGGCCATCGCCAAATCAGAGGAGATCGGCGTGCTCGAGTCGATCTGCGTGGTGGATGAGGGCGGCTATCCGCTAGTGCTCGAACGGATGGACGGCGCGCGCATCACCGGCCCGCAGATCGCCTGGAACAAGGCGTTCACCGCTGCGGGTCACAAGCGCTCGACCCATCTGTTCAACCAGCCGCCGAATGGCCCAGCGCTGCCGGGCAACGAAGCGTTCGGCATCCAGTGGAGCTTCGAGGGCAAGTTCGCGGTCTTTGTCGGCGGCTTTCCGATCGTCGTCAACGACGAGGTGATCGGCGGCATCGGCCTGTCCGGCGGCAACGGCGAGCAGGATACGCAGGCCGGTCTGGCCGCGCTGCAGGCACTGAAGGAATTGCTGGCGCCGCAGGACCTGACGGTGCTGGCGCAGGCCGATATCAAGCGCTGACGCATCGGGCACGCGCTGCCTTACCTCCACGGAGATTCCATGTCGCATCGCATCGAACTGCTCGAAACCCGGCAGGCGTTTTTTGTCGAGCGTAATGAAACGCTGCTCGAGGCGGCGCTGCGCTCCGGCATCGCGCTTCCGCACGATTGCCAGCTCGGCGGCTGCGGTACCTGCCGAATCCGCGTGCTGGATGGGCAGGTGCGCTACGACGAGGAACCGATGGGCCTTGCTCCCGACGAAGCGGCCGCCGGCTACGCATTGGCCTGCCAGGCGCGCCCGACGGCCGATCTGCTGATCAGCACCGCGCGCGAGGACGAGGCGTGCGCCGAACCGGCGCGTCACCGCGCACGTGTACGCGCGCTGCGTGCGCTGACCCCTGACGTGCTGCATCTGGAGCTGGAACTGCCGGACCTCGACGTGCTGAGCCTGGATTACCGCCCGGGACAATACCTGAAGCTCTATACCGCCGACGGACTGGCGCGCAGCTTCTCGATGGCCTCGGCGCCGCGCGGCGATCTGGTCGACCTGCATATCCGGCGCATCCCGGGAGGCCTATTCACCGACCGCGTGCTGCCCGCGATGCAGGCCGGCGAAACGCTCGACGTGGAGTTGCCGCACGGCAATTTCTTCTATCGCGCGCGCGATTACCGGCCGTTGCTGATGGTCGCCACGGGAACCGGCATCGCGCCGATCAAGGCCATGCTCGAATCGTTGATGGACGATCCCGATTGCCCGCCGGTGTCGCTGTACTGGGGCATGCGGCAGCGGCGCGATCTGTACCTGCATGGCGAGATACCACGCTGGGCCGAGCGGCTCTATGACTTTCACTATGTGCCCGTGCTGTCGCGGCCGGAGGCATCCTGGGACGGGCGTCGCGGCCATGTCCATCACGCCGTGCTCGACGAGATCGGAGACCTGTCCGAACATGCAATCTACCTGTGCGGATCCCCGAACATGATCCGGGACGCCCGCGAGGCGTTCCTCGCGCGCGGCGCCAGCCTCGACCATATCTACGCGGACAGCTTCACTTTCCAGCGCGGCTGATGGTCGCGCGGCGCCCGCCGGGGTGGCCGTGGCGGCACCGCACTGGTATACAATAACGACATTGACGGGCGGCCCGCACGCGAGCCCCGTCACTTCTCTCCAGTTCTCAGCCGCCCACCATGTCCGCCCGCCTTTCCGCTTCGCCAGAGCCCGAACAGGATGTCGTCAGCCTGGGCGCGAGCCATTCGCCGCTGTTCGCGCTGGTGACCGACAAGCTGCGGGAACGCATCCTGAACGGCCAGTACGCGCCCGGCGAGCGGCTGGTGGAAAACCGGCTGTCGGCCGAACTGGGCGTATCGCGCATTCCGGTACGCGAAGCGCTGCGGGCGCTGGCCAGCGAGGGCCTGGTGCTGATCGAACCGCGGCGCGGCGCGTCGGTGGCCCGGCTGTCTCCGGACATCGTCCGCGAGATGGTGGAGGTTCGTGCGACGCTGGAGGGCCTGAACGCCAAGCTGGCCGCCCAGCGGCGCGATCCCGAGCTGGTCGCGGAACTGCAGCAGGTCCTGCGCGAGGGCATGGACGCCGCGGCGCAGGGCCGCGCCGACGAACTGCTGGCGCTGAACACCCGTTTTCATGAAGTGCTCGGCACCATCGCCGCCAACAGCGTGCTGCAGGACATGATGCGGTCGCTGCGCGAGCGCACCGCGGCGCTGTTCGGCCCGGCCAACGCCGTGCGTGCGCGGCAGAACTGGGACGAGCACGCGCAGATCCTGCAGGCGGTGATCGCCGGCGATGCCGACCTCGCAGCCTTGCTGGCAGCCCGGCATGTCTACAGCGCGGCCAAGGCCGCTGAACTTCCCGTCGGCGACACCGCTCAGTCGGCGTGACACCGTCGCCGTGTACCGGCGACGAAACACTTTCCTCCTGATTTCACGGCAGATTTCCGCGCTCCATGCACGAAAGCGGGGCGGACCGTGCACGCCCTCGGCGCACTGCACCAAATTCGGGTATACTGTAGCCCGTCTGAATGCAATAGGGAAAGACCATGAATTACCCCGATTCCCATCCATATTTCGCCTATCGGGGCGCGACCATTGGCGAACAACTGCTGCGTCACTATGCGGCGCGCGATGAAGTTCGCCACGCGACCCCGCTGATCCCGCTGCGCTGGTCCGACGTCGTCCGCTTCGTACGGTCGCTGTTCGGCGGCAAGCGGCATCAAGCCGCCTGAGTCTGCGATTCCGGTCGGTAAAGCGCCTTCGGGCGCTTTTTTATTGCGCGTTTCAAGCCTGTCGCGGCGCGCTTGCTTCACCGCGGTTCTCCGCGCCGTTCTCCGCCCCGTTGTCCATTTCCCCGTTTCTCCTCCCGCCCGGGCGGCCTCGCGCATCGCCTTTCCGCCTTTCCGCTCCCCTCGCGTAAGTTTCGCCCGACCGCGGCTGCCATCCATCGTCCGCACCGTCGCCTCGGGTGCTCGCCGGCGTCTTTGCGGTGCGGCATGGAAATTGCCTTGTCGTTATCGAACGTTTGTATAGAGTATACAGACAGCACGGCACCGGGGCCGAGGGCGCCGCCGGTTGCTCGACAATAACAACAAGGAGCCGACGTGACGCAGCCGTTCTCCCCGCATGCCGAGGCCCTGCCGCCCCGGTCTTCCCATGCCGCTGTATCCGGCGACATCTTGGCGGCCTCCTACCAGCCGCTGTGGCACGCGGCCCGCTCGCTGGCCGACGGCGGCACCACCGCGCGCGAACTCGTGGCGCTGTGCGAGGCCGCATGGCGGCGCGGCCACAAGACGATCAATGCCATCGTGCTGAGCGACTTCGATCGCGCCTACGAGGCCGCCGGGCAAAGCGACCGGCGACGAGCCGGGGGGCAGGCGCTCGGTCCGCTGGACGGCATCCCATTCACAATCAAGGAATCGTTCGACGTCGCCGGATGGCCGACCACGTGCGGCAGCCCCGCGCTGCGCGACCACGTGGCGGCGGCGGACGCCGTGGTGGTGAAGCGCCTGCGTGACGCTGGCGCGGTGCTGCTGGGCAAGACCAATGTGCCGCTGGGCCTGCGCGACTGGCAGACCTATAACGCGGTCTATGGCACCACGCGTAATCCGCGCGATCCCGCGCTAACCCCGGGCGGCTCCTCCGGCGGCAGCGCCGCCGCGGTCTGCGCCGGCATGAGTTTCTTCGACATCGGCTCCGATATCGGCTCGTCGTTGCGCAACCCCGCCCATTACTGCGGCGTGTTTTCGCACAAGAGCAGCCACGGCATCGTGCCGCTGGCCGGACATGGCACTGGCGCGCGCCACTTCGGTGAGCAGGATATCAACGTGGCGGGCCCGGTGACGCGCAGCGCGCGCGATCTCGAACTGGTGCTTGGCGCCATCGCGGGCCCCGCCGACGAGCACGCACCCGCATGGCGGCTGGACTTGCCGGCGTGCGGACATCGCGCGCTATCGGACTTCAGGGTGGCGCTGTTGCCCAGCCACCCGGTGGCCGAGGTCGACCGGGAAGTGAGCGAGCGGATCGAGGCGCTGGGCGATGCATTGCGATGCCACGGCGCAACCGTGCGCGCAAACGTGCGTCCGGATTTCGATGCGACCGAACTGTGGCGTACCTATGTGCTGCTGCTGCGGGCGACCACCTCGGTGCATATGGGCGACGCGGCTTTCGACGATGCACTCGCCCGCGCCGGCACGCCGGGCGCCGGCGACGATGGCGGCAGCTACGCCAGGCTGCAGTTCGCCGGCGCGACGCTGCGCCACCGCGAATGGCTGCAGCTGCAGGCAGCGCGCGAACGCTTCGCGCGCGCCTGGGCGCGTTTCTTCGACGAGTTCGATGTGCTGCTGTGCCCGGCCGCGGCAACGTCGGCGTTCCCTATCGACGAAGCGGGCGAGCCCTGGCGGCGCCACCTGACCGTCAATGGCAGGCCGCAGCCAATGACCACGCAACTGTTCTGGGCCGGGCACTCCGGACTGTGCGGCCTGCCGTCGACGGTCGCGCCCATAGGCCCGGGCCGCAGCGGCATGCCGGTCGGCGTGCAGATCGTCGCCGGCCGCTATCGCGACCTGACCGCGCTGCGCTTCGCCAGCCTGCTGGAAGACGCCGGATACGGCTTCGTGCCGCCGGATGGCCCCGTCTGACGGCCGCGCATCCGCTGTCGCCGGCCCCGGGCCATTCTCTTTCCTACCCCACACGACCCCACACGAACAAGGAGTGATCATGCTGGACTGGTTCAAAGACCTATCGCGGATGGAGCGCAAGGGCTTCTACGGCGCGTTTCTCGGCCACGCGGTCGACGTGTTCGACTTCATGATCTACTCGTTCCTGATCTCGACACTGTTGACGCAGTGGGGCATGAGCAAGTCCACCGCTGGCGCGATCGTGACGTGGACGCTGGTGTCGTCGCTGGTGGGCGCAATTGGCGCCGGCATGCTCGCCGACCGCTATGGCCGCGTACGCGTGCTGCGCTGGACCATCCTCGTTTTCGCGGTGGCATGCTTCCTGTGCGGGCTGGCCAATACGCCGGAACAGCTGATGGTCTTCCGCATGATCCAGGGGCTTGGCTTCGGCGGCGAATCGTCGCTGTGCATGGTACTGGTCACCGAGATGATCCGCAATCCGGCGCATCGCGGGAAATACTCGGGTTTTACGGCCAGCAGCTATTCGTTCGGCTGGGGCGGCGCCGCGCTGGCGTACGCGCTGACCTTCAGCCTGTTCGAGCCGGAGACCGCCTGGCGCGTTTGCTTCTTCCTCGGCATCGTGCCCGCGCTGGTGGTGGTCTATCTGCGTCGCAACCTTGAAGAGCCCGAGGTCTTCGTCAGGAGCCGCGCGACCCGCGCACGCGGTTCGGCGTGGCACGAGCTGGGCCGTCTGGTACGGCGTCCGCTGCTGAAGAAGACCGTGCTGTGCAGCCTGCTGTCGGGCGGCATGCTGGGCGCCTACTATGCGATCGCCACGTGGCTGCCCACGTTCCTGAAAACCGAACGGGGGCTGTCGGTGTTCGGCACCAGCTCCTATCTGGCCGTGACCATCCTCGGCTCGCTGGTCGGCTATGTCGCGGGCGCCTATGCCACCGACCGCTGGGGCCGGCGTCCCACCTATATCGCGTTCGCAATGGGTGCGTTCGCCATGGCGCTGATCTACATGGTGATCCCGGTGTCCAACGCGTCGATGCTGTTCCTGGGCTTTCCGCTCGGTGTGCTGATGCAGGGCGTGTTCTCGGGCATTGGAGCCACGATCTCCGAGTCGTATCCGAACGATATCCGGGCGACCGGCTACGGCGTGTCCTACAACATCGGACGTGTGATCGGGTCGTTCTTCCCGCTGTCGGTGGGGTGGTTGAGCAGCGGCCGCACATCGCTGCCGCTGGCGATTGCGATCGTCGCGGGCACTGGCTATGCGCTGGTGGTGCTGGCCGCATGGCTGCTGCCGGAGACGACTGGCATGAAGCTGGAAGAGGCGGGCGGGGACGAGGCTGGGGTGACAGACGGAGCGGGCGGGAAGCCGACGCTGTCGCCGGGGGTGGGGACTACAGCGTGATGGTTGGGGCTGTGACTGCCTCTCCCCCGCCCCTCTCCCGCGTGCGGGAGAGGGACGGGGGAGAGGGCAGTATCACACCACCCAGCCGCCAACACCTTCACTCCCCCGACGACGCCACCGCCAGCCCGCCGCGCGCCTGCTCCCGCTGCTGCATCACCGTCGCCGAACGCCGATGGTCGATCAGCGACACCGCAAGCGCCGCGATCACCGCCGGAATGGCGATCGCCATGAAGTTCTGCTGCAGCGGCAGCGCCATGCCGACCAGCATGCCAATGACGATCGGCGCCAGTATCGCGCCGCCGCGGCCCACTCCCGACGCCCAGCCAATGCCCGTGCCACGTGCCGCCATCGGATAGAACTGTCCGGCATACGCGTAGGTAACGATCTGCGTGCCGATGGTCGACGCGCCGGCCAGCGCCACCATAATGAACAGCGCGCCGGTCGGCATCGGAAAACCCAGCAGCGTGATCGACACCGCGGCCAGCGCGTACATGCCCACCAGCACATGCTTGATATTGAAGCGGTCGGCCAGCCAGCCGCCGCCCACGGCGCCGAGCATCGCGCCGAAGTTCAGCACCAGCACGAAGGTCAGCGCCGAGCCGAGGCTGTAGCCCGCGCTGGCCATCAGCTTGGCGAGCCAGGAGCTCAATGCGTAGACCATGAACAGGCACATGAAGAACGCGATCCACAGCATCACCGTGCTGAAGCCGCGGCCGTCCCGGAACAACCGTGCGATAGGCGCGCCGCTGGCCTGGTCCTGTGCGGGCAGCGTGAAGCGGTCGTCTTCGCGGGGACGGTAGCCGGTGTCCATCCGGGCCAGCACGCCCTTGAGCGTGTCGATCTTGCCGGCGCGGATGAGGAAGGGCATCGATTCCGGCAGCGCCTTCAGGATCAGCGGAATCAAGAGCACCGGCAGTCCGGCCACCAGGAACACCGATTGCCAGCCGTAGCTTTCGATCATGCCCTTGCCGACCAGCGCGGCCACCATGCCGCCCACCGAATAGCCGCTGAACATCAGCGTCACCATGGTGCCACGGATCCGGCGCGGCGAGTATTCCGTCATCTGCGCCACCACGTTGGGCATCACGCCGCCGATGCCCAGCCCGGCCAGGAAGCGCATGATGCCGAACGTCACCGGATCCGTGGCGAAGCCGGCGGCCGCGGTGAACACGCTGAACAGCAGGATGCAGATCACGATGGCCCAGCGCCGGCCGATGCGATCGGCGATGGTGCCAAGGAAAATCGCGCCGAACATCATGCCGAACAGCGCCGAGCTGACCATGAAGCCCGCCTGCGTCGCATCCACCCCCATCGACTGCATGATGGACGGCAGCGCGATGCCGGCCACGGCGAGATCGTAGCCGTCGAAGATGATGATCAGCGCGCACCAGAACAGTACGAGCCCATGAAACCGGTTGAAGCGGGCCTCATCGGCCAGCTTGTGCACGTCGATCTGCCGCATGCTTTTGTCTCCTTCCTGGGTTGGCCGCGTTGGCGGTGGCTTATGCCGTCTGATCCGTCCGGTGTTGCCGCATGAAGCCGGCGATGGCATCGATCAGCGTCTCGCGCTGATCCCGATGCGGCGAGTGCCCGCACTCCGGCAATTCGAGCAACCGCGCCTGCGGCACGCGGCGGGCAATGCCGCGGATCTGTTCGAGCGTCCCGTACTCGTCGTCGAGTCCCTGCACCGCCAGCAGCGGGCACCGGATCGCCCCGATTTCTTCTTCGATCGACCAGTCGCGAAAGCGCGGATCGAGCCAGATGTCGTTCCAGCCCCAGAATGGCGAATCGGCATCGTCGTGATAGCGGCCAAGCCGCGCGCGCAGGTCGCCGTGCAGATACGCCTCGCGCGCCTGCGCGATGCTCTTTACCGATATGGGTTCGACGATGATGTGCGGCGCGAGCACGATGGCACCGGCCACGGCATCGGAGAAACGCGCCGCGTGCAGCAGCGCGATCGAGCCGCCATCGCTGTGCCCGAGCAACCATGGCGGCCGTCCGGCTGTGTCGATGTCGAGCGCGTTGAACAGCGCCGGCAGAACCTCATGCGCCTGCCGGTGCATGAAGTCCGGCTGCCACCGCTCGTCGGAGGCGCGTGGTGTCGAGCGGCCGTAGCCGGGGCGCGAATACACCAGTCCCCGGCCGCGCACAGCGCCTGCGGGAAGTCACGCCACATGGCCACCGAGCCCAGTCCCTCGTGCAGGAAGACCAGCAGCGGCGCATCGGTGCGGGCGGCGGCGATCCATCGATATTCGATGCGGACCGGCCGGCCCTGCCAGTTGATCCGTGCGAATGCCACGTCCTCGCTCATGGCGCCCCCGCCAGTTCGCGCGGCAGCACCGCGCCGGACTGGCCGCCGCACTGGCCTGTGGACTGCTCCTCGCGTTCGCGTTCCTGCTCGCGCAGCCGGAAGCGCTGGATCTTGCCGGTGGCGGTCTTCGGCAGCGCGTCGATGAATTCGATCAGCCGTGGGTACTTGTACGGTGCAAGGCGTTCCTTGACGAAGGCCTTGAGGTCGGCGTCGGTGCATGCCACGCCGGGCTTGAGCACGACGAAGGCCTTGCTGCGCATCAGGCCGTCGGCATCGTGGACACCGATCACCGCCGCCTCCAGGACCGCCGGATGCTGCATCAATGTGGCTTCGACCTCGAACGGCGACACATAGATGCCGCTGACCTTCAGCATGTCGTCGCTACGGCCGGCATAGCAGTACGTGCCATCCGCGTTGCGCACATACTTGTCGCCACTGCGGGTCCAGTCTCCCTGGAAGGTCTCGCGCGACTTGTCGCGGTTGCCCCAGTACATCAGCGCGGCGCTCGGGCCGCGGATATACAGGTCACCCACTTCGCCGTCGGGGACGGGGCGTCCTTGCTCGTCGCGCAGCTCCACCGCGTAGCCCGGCACCGGCCAGCCGGTGGTGCCGTAGCGCACCTGTCCCGGACGGTTCGACAGGAAGATATGCAGCATCTCGGTCGAGCCGATGCCATCGATGATCTCGCAGCCGAAGTGCGCGGTGAAGCGGGTGCCCAGCTCGGCGGGCAACGCTTCACCGGCCGACGAGCACAGCCGCAGCGCCACCTGGTCGCGCGCCGGCAGGGCGGGGGAGGCCAGAATGCCGGCGTAGCCGGTGGGCGCGCCGAAGAATACGGTGGGACGATGATCCAGCCAGCGCCGGAAGATCGCCTCCGGGGTCGGCCGTTCGGCCATCAGCACCACCGTCGCGCCGACGCTCAACGGGAACGACAGCGCGTTGCCGAGCCCGTAGGCGAAATACAGCTTGGCGGCCGAGAAGCAGACGTCCTGTTCCGTCAGCGCCAGCACGGGTTTGCCGTACAGCTCGGCGGTCCAGTACGGATTGCCGTGGCTGTGCAGCACCCCCTTGGGCCGCCCGGTGGACCCGGACGAGTAGAGCCAGAAGCCCGGATCGTCTGGACAGGTGCGCGCCGGCGCATCGAGCGGCGTGACGGCGGCCAGCGCCGCGTCGAAATCCAGCATGCCGTCGCCGGGCGGCGCTTCCGCGCCGGACACGATGACCGTATCGACCTCATGCTGGCATTGCGCCATGGCCTGCCGCAACACCGGCAGCAGCGCCGCGGACACCAGCACGGCGCGCGCGCGGCTGTGCTCGAGCATGTAGCCATAGTCGTCCGCGGTCAGCAGCGTATTGACGGCGACCGGCACGATGCCGGCGTACATCGCGCCGAGAAAGCTCACGGGCCAGTCGGCGCAATCGTGCATCAGCAGCAGCACGCGCTCCTCGCGGCGCACGCCATTGGCCAGCAGCGCGGCCCCCAGCCGGCGCACCCGCATGTCGAGCTCACCGTAGCTCAGCGTGCCACGGTCGTCGATATAGGCGGTCTTGCCCGCACGTCCGGCATTTGCCCGCAGTAAATGCGCGGCGAAATTGAACGGCGAGGGCGGCGGGCTGGCATCGGGTGGCGGTGCTTGCATGCCGGCGGTGGGAGGCGCGGCGGTGTTGGCAGCGGTCATGGTTGTCTCCCCTTGTCGTTAGCGTATGTGGTTCGCGTGGGTCTTACAGGCGCGCCAGCACCGTGCCGCTGGCCTGTACCGCACAGCGCCGGTGATGGAACTGCAGCGCGCGCAGTCCGCCGAGCTCCTCGCCGCCGCCTGCCCGTCCGGGGCCGCCGTGCAGCGATTGCGGCATGACGTTGCCATGGCCCGTATGGGTGTCGCCCACATCGGGCGACACCACGTGCACGCGCCCATGCGAGTCGGCCAGCTCGACGGCGGCGTCGGCCAGCCTGCCCGCGTCTTCGCCGTAGAGCGACGCCACCAGCGAGCCTTGTCCGCGCCGCACCAGCGCCAGTGCGTTGGACAGGCCGCCGTCGGCGCCATCGTCCCGATACGCCATCAACGTGGCGACCGGGCCGAACACCTCGGTATCGTGCAACAGCGCACTGGCGTCGGCGTCGCGTGTGCCGAGCAGCGTCGGGCCGACACAGCAGCTACGCTTGCGATCGGCGTCGATCAGCGCGTGGCTATCGCCATCGTGAAGCGTCTCGGTCACCGTGCTCAGCTGTGCGAGGCCGTCGCGTACCGAGTCCACCTGCGCGCGGCTCACCAGCGCGCCCATGCGCACGGTGTCGTTGCGGGGATTGCCCACCGTCACCGCCGCGAGCCTGGCGCGCAGTGCCTCGGCGATGGGTGCGTACAGCGAACCGGGCACGAAGACGCGGCGGATGGCCGTGCATTTCTGGCCGGACTTGGCGGTCATCTCGCGCACCACCTCGCTGACGAGAAGACGGGCGGCTTCGCCGTCCGCCGCTTCGCCGGGCATCAGCAGCGCCGCGTTGATGCTGTCGGCCTCGATATTGACGCGCACCGAGCGCTGCGTCACCGCCGGATGGGAACGGATCAGCGCCGCGGTATGGGCCGAGCCGGTGAACGACACCGCGTCGAACGGTTGCAGCGCGTCCAGCATGCCGTCGGCGCTGCCGCACACCACCGACAACGCGCCCGCCGGCAGGATGCCGGCCTCGACCACGTCCTGGACCATGCGCTGGGCCAGCCATGCGGTCGCGGTGGCCGGCTTCGCGATCACGGGCACGCCGGACAGCAGAGCGGGCGCCGCTTTCTCCCACAGGCCCCAGCTCGGGAAGTTGAACGCATTGATGCACAGCACGACGCCGCGGTTGGGCACCAGTACATGCTGCGACTGGAACGACGGGTCCTTGGCAAGACGCTGCGCCTCGCCATCGGGCAAATGGCGCCGGTCGCCCAGCGTGTCGCCAAGACGGGCGTAGACACCCAGCGTGTAGATCGCGCCATCGATATCGGTGGCCGAGTCGCGTTTGACGGTGCCGCTGTTGGCCAGCGCGATCTCGTAATAGCTGTCGCGATGTCCCTGCAGGCATTCGGCGATGGCGGCGAGCAGGGCCGCGCGCTGGCGATAGGTCATCGCGCGCAACGCGGCGCCGCCCTGTTCGCGCGCGAAGGCGAAACCGGCCGCCAGATCCAGGCCGCTGGCATCGACCCGGACCAGTTCGTTGCCCAGCACCGGGTCCAGCAGCGGCACGCCGGCGCCGCTGCCTTGCTGCCAGCGGCCGCCCAGATAGTTGGCAAGTGGTTCGGTCATGTGAATTCCTCGGGAGATGGGGGCGGCGATTCCGGTCGTTCAGCCGGTGAAATCGATGCGGCCTTTCCGGCGCCGGACGAAATACGGGGAGCAGGGAACGGCTTGGAAAACGGCAGGGGTCATGGGGGCGCTCCGTTGCGATCCATCGCGGTCACCGCATGCTGGGGCGGTTTGCGCATCGATCGTCAATGCATTATTGTGCATTGGCGAACCATAGGGCGCGCTTTTGACGATGTCAAGCAATATAGTGCAGCGTTACGGGTTAACGCGGTGTCAGTCCCGGTTGGCGCGCGTAATGTCCCTGCCTATGTACCAAAGCCGGATCTACGCCGTAGTTTCGGTATGCGGCCGCGTTGGAGGCCTGCCCGGTGCCATGGGCGACGCACTGAGATGAGCATGCACAATAGTGCTTGACGGGCATAACAACGATGCACTATGATGCTTGGAACAGTCAAACGGCGCGATGCAATATCGTGCCCCTTCGCAGAGGAGACACTGCCGTGACGCAAGACGCCCCCGTCGACTACCAGACCGATCCTTCCCGCTACCGGCACCTGCGGCTCCAGTTCGATGGCCCCGTTGCTACCCTGCTGCTCGATATCGACGAGAACGCTGGGCTGCGCCCCGGCTACAAGCTGAAACTGAACAGCTATGACCTGGGTGTCGATATCGAGCTGTACGACGCGCTGAACCGCATCCGCTTCGAGCATCCCGAGGTGCGCAGCGTGGTGGTGACCAGCGCCCGCGACAAGGTGTTCTGCTCGGGCGCCAACATCTTCATGCTCGGTGTCAGCAGCCATGCGTGGAAGGTCAACTTCTGCAAGTTCACCAACGAGACCCGCAATGGCATCGAGGACTCGTCGCGCCACAGCGGCCTGAAGTTCATCGCCGCGGTCAACGGCGCATGCGCCGGCGGCGGATACGAGCTGGCGCTCGCCTGCGACGAGATCATCCTGATCGACGACCGTTCGTCGGCGGTCAGCCTGCCCGAAGTGCCGCTGCTGGGCGTGCTGCCGGGGACCGGCGGCCTCACGCGCGTTACCGACAAGCGCCATGTGCGCCATGATCTGGCCGACCTGTTCTGTACCACCACCGAGGGCGTGCGGGGCCAACGGGCCAAGGACTGGCGCCTGGTGGACGATATCGCCAAGCCCGCGGTATTCGCGCAGAAGGTGCGGGAACGCGCGGTGGCGCTGGCCGAGCAGAGCGATCGCCCGGCGGATGCCAAGGGCGTCGCGCTGACGCCGCTCGATCGCGCCGTCGAGGCCGATGCGCTGCGTTACCGCCATGTCGAGGTGCGCATCGACCGCGCCGCGCGCACGGCCACCTTCGTGGTGCGGGCACCTTCCGGCGCGCAGCCGCAATCGGTCGCCGCCATCGTCGAGGCGGGCGCGGGCTGGTACCCGCTGCAGCTGGCACGCGAACTGGACGATGCCATCCTGTCGATGCGGACCAATGAACTGGACATCGGCACCTGGCTGATCAAGACCGAGGGCGACGCGCAGGCGCTGCTGCAGG
>NZ_VLJN01000015.1:76452-78417 GCF_007829435.1 Cupriavidus gilardii J11 | reverse complement strand
GCGAGACCATCGGCATGCTGCGGCGCACGCTGTCGCGCCTGGACGTGTCGTCGCGCAGCCTGTTCGCGCTGGTCGACGAGGGATCGTGCTTCGCCGGCACGCTGCTGGAGCTGGCGCTGGCGTGCGACCGCATCTACCACCTGGCGCTGCCCGATGACGAAGCGCGCGCCCCGAAGATCGTCGTTGCGGAAACCAACTTCGGCCTGTATCCGATGGCCACCGGCCAGAGCCGGCTCGGCCGTCGCTTCTACGACGAGGCCGCGCCGCTCGAAGCGGTGCGCGCGAAGGCCGGCCAGCCACTGGACGCCGATGCCGCGTTTGCACTGGGGCTCGCGACGTCGAATCCCGACGATATCGACTGGGCCGACGAGATCCGCATCGCGATCGAGGAGCGCGTGGCGATGTCGCCCGATGCGCTGACCGGCATGGAGGCCAACCTGCGCTTCAACGGTCAGGAAAACATGCTGACCCGCATCTTCGGGCGGCTCACCGCATGGCAGAACTGGATCTTCCAGCGGCCGAACGCCGTGGGCGAGAAGGGTGCGCTGAAGGTCTACGGCAAGGGCGACAAGGCCGCATTCGACTGGAACCGCGTGTGAAACCCCATGTCGTCCCCGCGAACGCGGGAACCCGGCGTCCCTGAAAAGACGCTGAGACGCACCGAGAACTGACCCAACACCAGACCGGAGACACTCCCATGTCCGCCATCAACTACAGCGACAAGATCCCCAACAACGTCAACCTGAGCGAGGACCGGACGCTGCAGCGGGCGCTCGAACAGTGGCAGCCCAATTACCTGAGCTGGTGGAACGACATGGGCCCGGAGGGCGCGCAGAACTTCGATGTCTACCTGCGCACCGCCATCAGCGTCGATCCGCAGGGCTGGGCGCATTTCGGCCACGTGAAGATGCCCGACTACCGCTGGGGCATCTTCCTGAATCCGGCCGAGGCCGGCCGCAAGATCCATTTCGGCGACCACAAGGGCGAGGACGTCTGGCAGGACGTGCCCGGCGAGTACCGCGCCAATCTGCGCCGCATCATCGTCACGCAGGGCGATACCGAGCCGGCTTCGGTCGAGCAGCAGCGCCATCTGGGCCTGACCGCGCCCAGCATGTACGACCTGCGCAACCTGTTCCAGGTCAACGTCGAGGAAGGGCGGCACCTGTGGGCGATGGTCTACCTGCTGCACAAGTACTTCGGCCGCGACGGCCGCGAGGAAGGCGAGGCGCTGCTGGAGCGGCGCAGCGGGCAGCAGGACAATCCGCGCATCCTGCAGGCGTTCAACGAGCAGACGCCGGACTGGCTGTCGTTCTTCATGTTCACCTACTTCACCGACCGCGACGGCAAGTTCCAGCTGTGCGCGCTCGCGGAGAGCTCGTTCGACCCGCTGGCGCGCACCACCAGGTTCATGCTGACCGAGGAGGCGCACCACATGTTCGTCGGCGAATCCGGCGTGTCGCGCGTGATCCAGCGCACGTGCCAGGTGATGAACGAACTGAAGACCGACGACCCGGACAAGCTGCGCGCCGCCGGCGTGATCGACCTGCCCACCATCCAGCGCTACCTGAACTTCCACTACAGCGTCACCATCGACCTGTTCGGCGCGGACGAATCGAGCAATGCCGCCACCTTCTACAGCACGGGCCTGAAGGGCCGCTATGAAGAGGGCAAGCGCACCGACGACCATGTGCTCAAGGGCGCCAGCTACAAGGTGCTGCAGGCGGTGGGAGGGCAGCTGGTGGAGAAGGAGGTGCCGATGCTCAACGCGCTGAACGAGGTGCTGCGCGACGACTACATCAAGGACAGCGTGGCCGGCGTCGAACGCTGGAACAAGGTCATCGACAAGGCCGGCATTCCATTCCGCCTGAAGGTCCCGCACAAGGCGTTCCATCGCAATATCGGCGCGCTGGCCGGCGTCAAGGTGTCGCCGGACGGCCGCGTGATCTCGGACGCCGAATGGCAGGG
>NZ_VLJN01000015.1:18573-76415 GCF_007829435.1 Cupriavidus gilardii J11 | reverse complement strand
CCGACGAGGACCGCGCGTTCGTCGCCAGCCTGATGGGGCGGGTGGTGGAGCCCGGCAAGTTCGCCAACTGGATCGCGCCGCCGGCGATCGGCATCAACCGGCAGCCCGTGGATTTCGAGTACGTCCGCTTCAACTAGGCCGCGCGGCGGTATCGGCCAACGAGCGGCCGGCAATGGAGATCGCCATGGATATGGCAGACATTCATGTCATCAAGCAGCATCTGATCGACCCCGAGATCTGCATTCGCTGCAATACCTGCGAAGCGACCTGTCCGGTCGGCGCCATCACGCACGATTCGCGCAACTACGTGGTCGATGCCGACAAGTGCAATCTATGCATGACCTGCGTGTCGCCGTGTCCGACGGGCTCGATCGACAACTGGCGCACGGTGCCGCGCAGCCGGCCCTATACCCTGGACGAGCAACTGGGCTGGGACGTGCTGCCCGAGGAGTTGAGCGGCGAGCAGCTTGCCGCCGCGGGCGCCGCCTCCGCGCTGGCCGAGGATAGCAACGCGGCGGAGCAGCCCCTGGCCGCCGATGCGATGGCCGCGGCCGATGCGACGCTGGCGCCCATGCAAAGCGTGCAATATGGCGCCACGGTACCGCCCTGGTCGGCCGCGCACTGCTATACCAACCTGTACGGGCCCAGGTCCGCACGTCGCTCGGTAACGGCCACCGTGGTCGGCAACGTGCGCGTGACCGAAGTGGGCCGCGAAGCCGGCAGCGACTACGACACCCACCACATCGTTCTGGACTTCGGCGCCATGCCGTTCCCGGTGCTGGAAGGGCAGTCGATCGGCATCGTGCCGCCCGGCGTGGACGCCAGCGGACGGCCGCACCACGCGCGCCAGTATTCGGTGGCAAGCCCGCGCAACGGCGAACGGCCGGGCTACAACAACCTGTCGCTGACCATCAAGCGCGTGCTGGAGGACCACGAGGGCAATCCGGTGCGTGGCGTGGCGTCGAACTATATGTGCGACCTGCGTGTCGGCGACCAGGTGGAGGTCATTGGCCCCTTCGGCGCGAGCTTCCTGATGCCAAACCATCCGCGCTCGCACATCGTGATGATCTGCACCGGCACCGGCAGCGCGCCCATGCGTGCGATGACGGAATGGCGTCGACGGCTGCGCAAGTCAGGCAAGTTTGACGGCGGCAAGCTGATGCTGTTCTTCGGCGCCCGCAGCCGGGAAGAACTGCCATATTTCGGGCCGCTGCAGAGCCTGCCGAAGGACTTCATCGATATCAACCTGGCCTTCTCGCGCACGCCGGGAGAACCGAAGCGCTATGTGCAGGACCTGATGCGCGAGCGCGCGGCCGACCTGGCGCCGCTGCTGGGCGATCCCGACTGCTATTTCTACGTGTGCGGACTGAAGGCGATGGAGGAGGGCGTGGTACTGGCGCTGCGCGAGATCGCCGAGCAGGCGGGAATGGACTGGGATGCGGTGGCCGCCGGCCTGAAGGAACAGGGGCGGCTGCATCTGGAGACGTATTGAGCGTTGTTGGGATGGCGGGCGGGAGGATTGCCGCCGGCCGGCCCTCTCCCCAACCCCGTGCCGACAAAAAACGCCTTCAAGCCACCCGCTGCACCACCCCCTCGTTGGCAGCCTCCTGCTCCCCAGGCGCCGCCACCTCGCCTGCCAGCGCACGATCCAGCTCCCCCTTGTCCAGCTCGCCTTCCCAGCGCGCCACCACCACCGCGGCGGTCGCGTTGCCAACCAGATTGGTCAGCGCGCGGCATTCCGACATGAACCGGTCCACGCCCAGGATCAGCGCCATGCCGGCCACCGGCACCGACGGCACCACGGCCAGCGTCGCCGCCAGCGTGATAAAGCCCGCGCCCGTCACGCCAGCGGCGCCCTTCGAGCTGAGCATCGCCACCAGCAGCAACAGGATCTGGTCGCCGAACGACAGATGGATGTCGCAGGCCTGCGCAATGAACAGCGCCGCCATCGTCATGTAGATATTGGTACCGTCCAGGTTGAACGAATAGCCGGTAGGCACGACGAGACCAACCACCGACTTCGCGCAGCCAGCGCGCTCCATCTTCTGCATCAGGGTCGGCAGCGCGGCCTCCGACGAACTGGTGCCCAGCACCAGCAGCAGTTCCTCGCGGATGTAGCGGATCAGCTTGACGATCGAGAAACCGTTGTAGCGCGCCACCAGTCCCAGCACCACCAGCACGAACAGCAGCGAGGTCAGGTAGAACGTGCCGACCAGCATGGCGAGGTTCGCCACCGAGTGGATGCCGTACTTGCCGATCGTGAACGACATCGCGCCGAATGCGCCCACCGGCGCGGCCTTCATCAGGATCGCCACCAGCCGGAACACCGGATGCATCACCGCATGGAAGAAGTCGAGCACCGGCTTGCCGCGCTCGCCCACCAGCGCCAGCGCGATGCCGAACAGCACCGCGACGAACAGCACCTGCAGGATGTCGCCGTTGACCATCGGGCTGAATACCGTGGTCGGGATAATGTTCATCAGGAAGCCGGTGATGGTCGAGTCATGCGCCTTCGACACGTAGCCGGAAACCGATTTCGAATCCAGCGTGGCGGGATCGATGTGAAGACCGTGGCCCGGCTGCACCACATTGGCCACGATCATGCCGACCGCCAGCGCAAGCGTGGAGAAGATCAGGAAGTAGGCCATCGCCTTGCCGGCGACGCGGCCCACCTTCTTCAGGTCGGTCATGCCCGCGATGCCGGTCACCACGGTCAGGAAGATCACCGGCGCGATGATCATCTTCACCAGCTTGATAAAGGCATCGCCCAGCGGCTTCATGCTGGCGCCGAGGTCGGGCCAGTAGTGGCCCAGCGTCACGCCGGCCACGATGGCGACCAGGACCTGGAAATACAGATGACGATAGAACGGACGAGGCTGGGCGGCGGCCGCCTCGAAGTCGGATGCGATCATGTGGGTGTCCCCTGCGGTGGCTGCCGCTGTTCCCGTCGCGACGGGTGCGAATAGCCGTGTTTGCGATGGCCGGGCCGAACGGGTGCGGCGCCGGGGCGGGCCTATAACGCAAGCGCTGTGCCAACTACGGGATTCGCTGTAAGCCGTTGAACGCAAAGGAAAAACCGTTGCAGTGACGATCCGCTCGCTGGCGGACGAGCGGAAATCCGCATAGAATGCCCGGGCTGTGTGTGGATTTCCACACAGCGCGTGGCGCAGGCGGTGTGCAGATCCGCTGCCGACTGTTGCTTCGCGGCCCCGCCGTCATGACCTCGTCTCCTCCCTCCGATCCGTCCGCCCCATACTCGCCGTCCCGGATTTCGCCGCGACGGTTAGCCGGCTTTGCCATCGCCGCGGCATTTGCCGTGCTGCTTGCCGCCGCCGTGCTGTACTGGGTCGACCGGCTCGCGTACCGGCAAGGCGTCGATGAAGTGGCAAGGCGTGCCAGCCGTGCCGCCCACTTCAATGTCGCCACGCTGCGTCGGGATCTGGACAAGCACCGGGCGCTGCCGTACGTGCTCGCCCAGGATCCGGACCTGCACCGGGCGATCACGCAGGGCGGCGACGCACGGATCGCCGCGCTCGATGCCAAGCTGCAACGGCTTGCGGAGGCTACCGGCGCATCGGTGGTCTATCTGCTCGACCGGACGGGGCTGACCATTGCCGCGAGCAACTATTTGCAGCAGGACAGCTTCGTCGGCGAGAACTACCGTTTCCGACCCTATTACCAACGCGCCATCGCGTCCGGCGCGGCCGAACACTTTGCATTGGGCACCCGAAGCCGGCGCCCGGGCCTGTACCTGTCGCATCGACTCGACGACGCGAGCGGCGCGGCGCTCGGCGTGGTCGTGGTCAAGGTCGAATTCAATGGCCTGGAACAGGACTGGTCGCACCTGCCCGATCCCGTCCTGGTGACCGATCCGGACGGAGTGGTGCTGCTGACCAGCGAGCCCGGCTGGCGCTTCCGCGCACTGGCGCCGGTGGCCGAGCCCACCGCCCGGCGCCTGCGGCAGAGCCTGCAGTTCGGCGAGGCGCGCTTTGAGCCCCTGCCCCTCGACCGGCCGCCCGCCCGTGGGGCCGCCGACCGTGGCGGCCGCGGCGACCTGCTGCGGCTGGCGGCGCCGGGACGTTCGCCGGACGAGCGCTACGTGCATACCGCGATGCCGGTGCCGTCAACCTCGTGGACCTTTCACCAGTTGTCGCCCGCGAGTGCGACGCTGGCCGCCACGCGCGCCCGCATGCAGGCGCAGGCGGTGGTCGTGCTGTTGCTCGCCTATTTCGGTGTGGGACTGGTTGCCTACGCTCGCCGCCGCGTGCGCCGGCACAACGCCCAGCAGGCCGCTGTTCGGGCGGAATTGCAGATGCGCGTGCGCGAGCGTACGGCGGCGCTGCAGGCGGCCAACGACCAACTGCGAGCCGAGATGGAAGAACGGCGACAGGCCGAAGTCCGCCTGCACCTCGCACAGGAGGAACTGGTGCAGGCGAACAAGCTGGCGTCGCTCGGGCAGATCGCAGCCGGCGTGGCGCACGAGATCAACCAGCCCGTGGCCGCGATCCGGACCTATGCCGACAACGCCGGCAGCTACCTTGAACGCAATGAGCCCGACGGCGCGCGGGCGAGCCTGTCGCGCATCGGCGCGCTGACCGAGCGCATCGGCGCCATTACCGGACACCTGCGCGCGTTCGCGCGCAAGGGTAGCGGCGCGGTGGAGCCCACCGCGGTGGACGACGCCATCGACGGCGCCCTGATGCTGCTGGGTCCGCGCATGCGCGGGCTCGGCGTCACGCTGCGTCGCGCGGGCCGGCATGGCCTGCACGTGATGGCCGAGCGGCTGCGACTCGAACAGGTACTGGTCAACCTGCTGCAGAACGCGCTCGACGCCGTCGGCGACCGCGAGGCGCCACGCATCGACATCGCGGTACGGGATGCGGGTCCCTGCATCGTTATCGACATCGCGGACAACGGCCCCGGCATCGCGCCCGATATCGCGCAACGGCTGTTCACGCCGTTCTCGACGTCCAAGGCCGAGGGGCTGGGCCTGGGCCTCGTGATCTCCCGCGACATCGTCGCCGACTTCGGCGGCAAGCTCGAACACCGCGCCGCCGACAGCGACGGCGCCATCTTCACCATCACGCTGAACCGAGCGCCATGATGCAATCCAACGATGCCCCGGCACGCCGCGTGGCCCTGGTCGATGACGACGAGGACGTACGTATCGCCGCCGCCGACGCCCTGCGGCTGGCCGGCTATCAAGTCGACGCCCACGCCAGCGCGCAGGCCTTTCTCGACAGCTTGCGCCACGGCTATCCCGATGTGCTGGTCACCGACCTGCGCATGCCGGGCCTGGACGGCCTGCAACTGTTCGAACGCGTGCTCGAGCGCGACGCCGGCCTGCCGGTCATCTTCATCACCGGCCACGGCGACATCGCGCAGGCCGTCGAGGCGATGCGCCGGGGGGCCTACGACTTCCTCGAAAAGCCGTACGCCAGCCACCGGCTGCTGACGGCGGTCGGCCACGCGTGGGAAAAGCGGCAACTGCTGATGGAAAACCGCAGGCTCCAGCAGGCGGCCACGCAGGCCGAAAGCGCATGGCCGCTGATCGGCGCGACGCCCGCGATGGAACGGCTGCGCCAGACCATCCGCCATATCGCCGACGCCGATGTCGACGTGCTCGTGGTCGGCGAGACCGGCAGCGGCAAGGAAATGGCAGCCACCGCGCTGCACCGCTGGAGCCGCCGCGCCGCCGGGGAATTCGTCGCGCTCAATTGCGCCGCGTTGCCGGAGTCCGTCATCGAGAGCGAACTGTTCGGCCACGAGCCAGGCGCCTTCACCGGCGCGCAGCGCAAGCGCGTCGGCCGCATCGAATACGCCAGCGGCGGCACGCTGTTCCTCGACGAGATCGAGGGCATGCCGCCGGCGGTGCAACTGAAACTGCTGCGTGTGCTGGAGACGCGCAGCGTCGCGCCGCTGGGCACCAACGAGATGCGTCCGGTCGATCTGCGTGTCGTTGCCGCCAGCAAGGTGGACCTCGGCGACCCCGCGCGCCGCGGCGACTTCCGCGAGGACCTGTACTACCGCCTCAACGTCGTCACGCTGTACATGCCCGCGCTGCGCGAGCGGCGCGAAGACATCCCGCTGCTGTTCGAAGTCTTCACCGGACAGGCCGCGCGCCGCTTCCAGCGCGACGTGCCACCGATGACGGACGCCGTCCGGCGTTATCTGCGCCATCACGACTGGCCGGGCAACGTACGCGAACTGCTGCACTTCGCTGAACGGTTTGTGCTGGGCGTGCATGAGCTGCCGACGTCGCCGGCCGGTGCCACGACGTCCAACCGGGATGCCGCGACGGGCGAGGGCACGCTGGCCGAACGGATGGACCGCTACGAGGCTGGCCTGATCCGCGAGGCGCTGGCCGCGCATGGCGGCGATGTGCGGGCGACCATCGAAGCGCTCGGTATTGCGCGCAAGACGTTCTACGACAAGCTGAACCGCCATGGCATCGATCGGCGTGAGTACGTCAAGGACAGAGGTGGATGACCGCCGGCGAGATGTCGTCGCACCGTTTGCCGTGGTGCCACAGTTCCCCGGATCATGGTTCTACGCTTTGTTGCAAAAATGATCATTGTATGTAGCTTGAACATGCGGCCTTCTTCGATAGCGTGGCCCCGACGGACTATGGCGTGAACCGCGCCATTGATGCCACCTTGCGGGCCTTTTCCTGGGCTGACCTCGAGGCGCTGATACGCGCCGCCGGCCTGATGCGACCCCATCGCTATCTGCGGAAGGCCCGGCAACTCGCGCGGCAAGCCATCGCCGAATGGCCCGGCTTGCTTGTCGACGCGCCCCAATGGGTGCGACGCGCCGTCACGGAACGGCTCCACGGTGGTGTGGCATTGACGGCATGACGCGCGTGGCCCGCACCGAACAGACGGCGTAAAAAGCATATGCCAGTGCGTTGTTCGCCAAAGCGTTGCTTTCCCGCATACGCACTTCTACCTAATGTTGCGTTGCGACAATCGCTCCACTACAATTCGGGAAAACCCCATAAGGGTTATCCCTGTAGGAGCGATGCCATGAACACCCAATCCGATATCAAGCTGACCGACCAACTCGAACGCGACCTGATCGAGCGCGAGCTCGACGCGCCCCGTCTGGGCTTTGCCTATGACGTCAAGCGCGCCATTGGCGCCGTGCAGGCGCTGTTCGACCGCCTGCAAGCCGACGCCCGCAAGGCCAAGATCGCGTTTGCGAACGGTTAAGTTGCAGTGCAGCATCCGCCTGTCGCGTCAGTCATGTAGACGGGTGGCTGACGGCGAAATAGCGGGTCGCTGAGGCGACGAGAAGCCGGCCTGGCATGGGTTCGCGCCCGAGCGCGGTCCCATGCCAGGCCGGTTTTGCTTTGTCACTGCTGGCCTGGGGGCGTAGTGAGGCGCACAGCCATGTGTCAGGGCGCTGACATCGGTCGCTCGGGTGGCGTCCGTGCGGAATGCGTTGCTTTTCCGCATACGCCCTTCTACCTAATGTTGCGATGCGACATCGGTTGGCCTACAATTCGGGAAAACCCGATGAGGGTAATCCTGTAGGAACCGACGCCATGAACGCCCATTTCGACACCAAGCTGACCGATCAACTCGAACGCGACCTGATCGAGCGCGAAATCACCGCGCCGCGCCTGGGACTGGCGTATGACGTGAAGCGCGCGATCGCCGCCGTCCAAGCCCTGTTCGGCCGTTTGCAAGCCGACGCCCGCGACGCCAAGATCGCGTTTGCGAACGGCTAGGCTGCAGCGCAGCATGCGGCCGCTACGCGCCCACAGGTAGGAGCGCGGAAAGTAGCGACGCAGTGATAAAAAACCGGCCCGGTATCGGTCCCGCACGCAAGCGTTGGGGCGATACCGGGCCGGTTTTTTTTACGTCGTCTCTTGCTTGGCGGTAGAGGGGGTAGCGGCATCGCTGTCGCGGTTACCGCCCTCACCCCCGGCCCCTCGCCCGCGTTGCGGCAGAGGGGGAGGCGAACCTTCGGAGCGTGTCAGCGCTTGATTGCCGCGAACGGATGGTATTGGTACAACCACGTCTCCGACAGCGTCTTGCCGTCGAGCCGCAGGAACAGCCGCATGTCGACCGGGTCGTTGCCTTCGGTGGTCAGGTCGAACTGCGCGCGCCAGTGGCCCGGCACGCCATTGGGCACGGCTTCGGTGAAGACATAGGAGAACTTGCCGCGCGACGCCCATAGCACCGCTTCCGGCTTGGTGCCGAAGGGCAGGTTTTCCAGCGGGCCGCCCTTGAACTCGACCATGAACTTGCGCACGCCGGACGGACGGGGCTGGGCCGGCTGGGGGCCCCTTCCGCGGGGCGGGGCGGGGCGGGGGGCGCGCGGGGGCGGGGGGCCGGGGCTGGCCGCCATTGCCCAGGCGCGTGGCGACGCAGCGCGCCAGCGGGGTCGGATAGGGCTCGTCCGCGAGCCAGTGGGGGGGGGTGCCCCGGTGGGTGGCTGTCGCCAGCCTTGGCCGGCGCCTTCGGCACCCACATGGCGACGATGTTGTCGTGGATTTCGTCGTCGGTCGGGATCTCGATCAGCTGCACCGTGCCGGCACCCCAGCCGTCGCGCGGCTCGACCCACAGGCTCGGCCGGCGTTCGTACATCACGCCGTCCTGGTAATGGTCGAAATTGCGGTCCCGCTGCAGCAGGCCGAAGCCGCGCGGGTTGTCGTCGGAGAAGGCCGACGCGATGGTGCGGACCGGATTGTTCAGCGGCCTCCAGATGCGTTCGCCGGCGCCGGTCCACATCGCGAGGCCGTCGGAGTCGTGCACTTCGGGGCGCCAATCGACGCCGGTCCCCTTTACCGTTTCCGAGAACCAGAACATCGACGTCAGCGGGACCAGCCCGAGCCGGCCCACGTCCTTGCGCAGGAAGATAGCGCTGTCGATGTCCATGACCACGCCCTTGGCCCGCTGCATGGCGAAGCGGTAAGCACCTGTCACGCTCGGACCGTCGAGCAGCGCGTGGACGATCACGGTGTCGCTGCCGTCCGTGGGCGTCTCGAAGTAGAAATGCGTGAAGACCGGAAATTCCTCGGGTTTGCCGGGCTCCGCCACGTCGATCGCGATGCCGCGCGCCGACAGGCCGTACTGATACAGCTCGCCGATCGCGCGGAAGTAAGACGCGCCGAGGAAGGCCACCCAGTCGTTCTTGCGCCAGTCCAGCTTCTTCTGGTCGCCCAGGCGGCTT
The DNA here is from genome assembly GCF_007829435.1 of Cupriavidus gilardii J11. Taxonomy (GTDB): domain Bacteria; phylum Pseudomonadota; class Gammaproteobacteria; order Burkholderiales; family Burkholderiaceae; genus Cupriavidus; species Cupriavidus gilardii_D. The sequence continues at coordinate 67,235 of NZ_VLJN01000015.1, read as the reverse complement.
TCCTGGAAACGGAAGCCGGCGAAGCCGCTGCCGCGCGGCAGCTTGCGGGCCGGGCTGTCGGCCGGCATGTCGAACAGCGATTCGTCGTAGACGATCTCCCTTGCCATCGCGCCACCGTTGCCGGGTTCCACCACGTGCATGCGCACCGGCACGCGGAAGTAGGTGCCGAGATGGAAAAAGGTAACGGGAAACTGGCCGGGACCGTTGGCGAACAGCGCGTCGTCGGTGTGATAGCGGATCTTGCCGTGCGCGTCGTAATCGATTTTCTCGAGGATATCGGCCGGCGGGGAGGGCGGCGCCACGTAAGGACGGGTGGCCATCTGGCGCGCCAGCGCGACCAGGCCCTCATGGCTGAAGGGCTGGCCCTTGGCCAGCTTGATGCGGCCCGCGGCCAGGGCCGGCGCGGGGATGCCCAGTGCGGCGAGCGCGGCGGTAGCCGCGGCGGAGACCAGGACGGTCCGTCGGTTCATTTTCGGCATACGGGAGGGGCGCGAGCCCGTCGATGAAGTTGCAGAAAAGACGCCCGCGGTCCGAAAAAGTTCGGCGCCGGGGCGCGTGGGAGCAGACGAGCGATCTTATCCCACCGTAGCTGCCGGCCAAATTCCGGTTGTGATTCGTAACGGTTGAAATATAGTATGTGATATACCAGTGTTCGCGGCATGGGCGCGCACAGAATCCAAAACCACATCCGGGAGACAACCCATGAAGGTCTGCATTTACGGCGCCGGTGCTATCGGCGGCTATATCGGCGCGCAAATGGCGCGGGCGGGCATCGACGTCAGCTTCGTGGCGCGCGGCGCGCATCTGGCGGCCATGCAGGAAAACGGCGTCAAGCTGCTGATCGACGGCGAGGAGCGCGTGCAGAAGGTGCGGTGCACGTCGGATCCCCGCGAACTGGGACCGCAGGACTATGTATTCATTACGCTGAAGGCCCATTCCGTGCCCGGCGTCGTGGAGACGATGCAGCCGCTGCTCGGGCCGCGGACCGCCGTGATCACTGGCGTGAACGGCATTCCGTACTGGTATTTCCACCGGCATGGTGGCGCGCTGGAAGGAACGACGCTCGAAAGCGTGGATCCGGGCGGACGCCAGTGGCGGCTGCTCGGGCCGGAACGGGCGATCGGCTGCGTGCTCTATCCCGCCGCCGAAATCGTTGCACCCGGTGTGATCCGCCATGTGTACGGCAAGAAGTTCCCGCTCGGTGAGCCCGATGGCACCCGCTCCCAGCGGGTGGCCGCGCTGGCCGAGGCGATGATGGCGGCGGATCTGGAAGCGCCGGTGCGCGACGACATCCGTAACGAGATCTGGCTGAAGCTGTGGGGCAATCTGTGTTTCAACCCGATCAGCGCGCTGACCCATGCGACTCTGGACGTGATCACATCCGATCCTGGCACGCGGGCGCTGTCGCGCAAGATGATGCTGGAGGCCAAGGACATCGCCGAGCGCTTCGGCGTCCATTTCCGGGTGGATGTCGAACGCCGTATCGACGGCGCGGGCGCGGTGGGCGCGCACAAGACCTCGATGCTGCAGGACCTGGAGGCAGGGCGGCCGATGGAGATCGATCCGCTGCTGACCGTTGTGCAGGAAATGGGCCGGCTGGTGGACCAGCCCACTCCGACCATCGACGCGGTGCTCGCGCTGATCAAGCTGCGCGAGAAGGTCGCGCAGCAGCGTTGAACTCGCGGTCCATGTGAACTGATATACCATATACAACAAAGGAGCGACCGTGGCGGTGATCAATCAGCCTCGCGCCGCAATCCTTGCGCCGGCCTGCATCGGGCAGGCCGGCGATCTTCACCGACGAGCGATTCCATGTCCGTGCAACGTCAAGCCGAGCTTTCCCCGACCACCGCCGAAGCGTCGCCGGCGCTCGCCTTATCGCTGCAGCCGATCAATGCGGGCGCGAGCCTGCGCGATCAGGCCTATGCGATGCTGCGGCAGGCCATCGCGGATGCGGACATCTACCAGTCGCGCGACGAGATCCGCCTGGACGAACGCGTATTGAGCGAGGCGCTGGGCGTGAGCCGCACGCCCATCCGCGAAGCGATGACGCTGCTGGAGCAGGAGGGTTTCCTGCGCACGGTGCCGCGCCGGGGCATCTACATCATGCGCAAGACCAAGCGTGAGATCGTCGAGATGATCCAGATGTGGGCCGCGCTGGAAAGCATGGCGGCGCGCCTTGCCACGATTCATGCGAGGGACGAGGAAATCGCGCAGCTGCGGCACATGTTCGACAGCTTCCGGGATACCACCCCGGCCGAGCATATCGAGGAATACTCGGATGCCAACATCGCCTTCCACCAGGCGATCGTGCAGCTGTCGAAGTCGCAGATCATCATGGACACGATCCGGAACATCTTCATCCATGTCCGGGCCATCCGCAAAATGACCATCTCCCAGAGCGACCGCGCCGCGCGCTCGATCGTCGATCACCTGCGCATCATCGAGGCGCTGGAGCGCCGCGATACCGAACTGGCCGAACGGCTGGTGCGCCAGCACTCGCTGGATCTGGCCGATTATGTGGAGCGGTATTGCGATTTCCTGGATTGAGGGGGATGGTGTAGCGGTTTTGCCCTGACTGCCCTCTCCCCCGGCCCCTCTCCCGCTTTGCGGGAGAGGGGCCGGGGGAGAGGGCGGTCACAGCATGCGAAACCCCGACAAAAACCCTATCCCCCCAACGCCTTCACCATCGTCATCCCAAGCTCCGCCGGCGAGCGCGCAACATGGATGCCCGCCTCTCGCATCGCCTCGATCTTTGCCTCGGCGGTGCCCGTTCCGCCTGAAATGATCGCCCCGGCATGTCCCATGCGCCGTCCCGGCGGCGCAGTGGTGCCGGCGATGAAGCCGACCACGGGTTTGTCGCTGCCCGCGTCGCGCAGGAAGTGCGCGGCGTCTTCCTCGGCCGAGCCGCCGATCTCACCGATCATGATGATGCCTTCGGTGTCGTCGTCCTCGAGGAACATCCGCAGGCAGTCGATGAAGTCGGTGCCGTTGACCGGATCGCCGCCGATGCCGATGCAGGTCGATTGGCCCAGGCCCGCCGCCGTGGTCTGCGCCACCGCCTCGTAGGTCAGCGTACCGGAGCGCGATACCACGCCGATCTTGCCCGGCCGGTGGATATGGCCCGGCATGATGCCGATCTTGCATTGGCCGGGCGTGATCACGCCCGGACAGTTCGGTCCGACCAGCCGGCTGCCGGACCCGGCCAGCGCGCGCTTGACCCGCACCATGTCCAGCACCGGAATGCCCTCGGTGATGCAGACGATCAGGCCGATGCCCGCGTCCACCGCTTCGAGGATCGCATCGGCGGCGAAGGGCGGCGGCACATAGATGACCGATGCCTCCGCCCCGGTGTGCCGCACCGCGTCGGCCACGGTGTCGAACACCGGCAGGCCGAGGTGCGTGTCGCCACCCTTGCCGGGCGTGACCCCGCCCACCATCCGCGTGCCATAGGCCAGCGCCTGTTCCGAGTGAAAGGTGCCCTGCGCGCCGGTGAAGCCCTGGCACAGCACCCTGGTATTGCGGTCGATCAGCACGGCCATTTCATTTTCCTCCCCGGATTGCGGCCACCACCTTGGCGGCGGCGTCGGCCAGATTGCTGGCGGATACGATGGGCAGACCCGAGTCGCGCAAGATGGCCTTGCCCATTTCGACATTGGTCCCTTCGAGCCGCACCACCAGCGGCACCGTCAGGTCGACCTCGCGCGCGGCCGCGACGACGCCTTCGGCGATCACGTCGCAACGCATGATGCCGCCGAAGATATTGACCAGGATGCCTTTGACGTTGCGGTCGGCGAGGATCAGCCGGAACGCGGCCGCGACGCGCTCGCGCGTGGCGCCGCCACCTACGTCGAGGAAGTTGGCCGGCTGGCCGCCGTAGAGCTGGATGATGTCCATGGTGGCCATCGCCAGCCCCGCGCCATTGACCATGCAGCCGATATTGCCGTCGAGCTTCACGTAGTTGAGGCTATGGCGCGCGGCCTCGATCTCCGCCGGGTCTTCCTCGGTCTCGTCGCGCATCGCCTCGATATCGGGATGGCGGAACAGCGCGTTGTCGTCGAAATTGAACTTCGCGTCGAGCGCCATCACGTCGCCGCTGCCGGTGACCACCAGCGGGTTGATCTCCACCACCGAGGCATCGAGCTCGGTGAATGCGCGGTATGCGGACAGGATGAACCGTGTGGCCGCATTGACCTGCTTGCCGGACAGGCCCAGGCCGAACGCGAGCCGGCGCGCATGGAAAGGCTGGATGCCGGTGACCGGGTCGATCGCCAGCTTCAGGATCTTTTCCGGTGTGCGCGCCGCGACCTCCTCGATTTCCATGCCGCCTTCGGTCGACGCCATCACGGTGATGCGCGACGTGGCGCGGTCGATCAGCATGCCGAGATACAGCTCGCGCGCGATGTCGCAGCCTTCCTCGATATAGAGCCGGCGCACCTGCCGGCCGGCCGCGCCGGTCTGCCTGGTGACCAGCACCTTGCCGAGCATCTGCTCCGCCTGCGCGCGCACGTCGTCCACCGACTTCACGACGCGCACGCCGCCCTTGCCCGATGGGTCGTCGGCGAACCGGCCCGCACCGCGTCCTCCGGCATGGATCTGCGACTTGACCACCCATACCGGTCCGCCGATCCGGCGCGCGGCGCTGGCCGCTTCGTCGGGGGTGAAGGCCACCGCCCCGCGCGGTACCGCGACGTCGTAGCGACGCAGCAGCTCCTTGGCCTGATATTCGTGAATGTTCATGTCTCCTCGCTGGCTTGTTGTGATGAGGGCGCGCGGCCGGTCACCCATCGCGTTGGGCGCAGGAAATGCGCAGAAATATGGTATGTAATATATCAACAGGCGCCAAGGCGATTTTTGTCCCTGAATTTGCCCGAGGTCCGTGTATGCGGTGATTGATGACTGCCGCCCATTATTGACGGAGATATAACAAGAAGGCCGCATATATCGGTCAATTTATCGCTCATTTGCTGCGCTGCATCGTCGATTTCACGCGCCCGGGCCGCAATTTTCCTTGCTCACTTCTGATATATCACATACGGTATTTCATCAAGGTCGCCCGACAAATGGAGACCGAGCGAGAGGTCAAAAGGTGGCCGCCCGGCCGACAAGAAGGAAAGCGGCGCCCGGCAAGCCCGGCTGCGCCGAAGTCAACGAGGAGACCCACACATGTCTGCAGTCGTATCGCTGCGGCCGGATTCGACGACGGCCGATGACACCCTGAAGCAGAAGAGCCGCGAAGCCGGCATCGTCTCGGGCGGCCACCTGGTGGCGCGCGCGCTGAAGAACGAAGGCGTGGATACCATCTTCACGCTGTGCGGGGGCCACATCATCGACATCTACGACGGCTGCGTCGACGAGGGCATCCGAATCATCGACGTGCGGCACGAGCAGGTCGCCGCGCATGCCGCCGACGGTTACGCGCGCCAGACCGGCAAGCTGGGCTGCGTCGTGACGACCGCGGGGCCGGGCTGCACCAACGCGGTCACCGGCGTGGCCACTGCCTTCCGCTCGGAAAGCCCGATCCTGCATATCGGCGGGCAGGGCGCGCTGTCGCAGCACAAGATGGGTTCGCTGCAGGACCTGCCGCATGTGGACATGATGGCGCCGATCACCAAGTTCGCGGCCAGCATTCCGAGCACCGAGCGCGTCGCCGACATGATCTCGATGGCCGCGCGCGAATGCTTCAACGGCGCGCCCGGTCCAGCCTATCTGGAAATCCCTCGCGATGTGCTGGACCGTGAAGTGGAACTTGCACGCGCCGTGGTGCCGCAGCCCGGTCACTATCGCGCCTCGACCAGATCAATCGGCGATCCGCGCGATATCGAGCGGCTGGCCGACATCCTTGTCGACGCCGAACGTCCGGCCATCCTGTTCGGCCAGCAGGTATGGACGGCACGCGGCCACGAGGAAGCCATCGCGCTGCTGCGCGGCCTCGATATCCCCGGCTACTTCAACGGCGCCAGCCGCGGCCTGCTGCCGCCGGGCGATCCCCACCATTTCGACCGCACGCGATCGCAGGCCTTCGCCAACGCCGATGTGCTGGTGATCGTCGGCACGCCGTTCGACTTCCGCATGGGCTACGGCAAGCGCATCAGCAAGGAGTTGAAGCTGGTGCAGATCGACATGGATTACCGCACCGTTGGCAAGAACCGCGACATCGACCTGGGACTGGTAGGCGACCCGGGCGCGATCCTGGGCGCGGTGCTGCAGGCCGCCGGCGGCCGCATCAAGCAGGACAAGCGGCAGACCCGCCGCAAGTGGATGGCGGATCTGACCGAGGCCGAAGCCAAGGCCACCGAGAAGCTGATGCCGCTGTTCCGTTCCGACAGCACGCCGATCCATCCGTATCGCGTGGCCTACGAGCTGAACGAGTTCCTGGGCGACGACACGATCTACATCGGTGACGGCGGCGATGTGGTCACCATCAGCGCGCAGGCGGTACGGCCGCGCCGGCCGGGCCAATGGATGGACCCGGGTGCGCTCGGCTCGCTCGGCGTGGGCACCGGCTTCGCCATCGCGGCGGGGCTGGCCAATCCCGGCAAGGAAGTGCTGTGCTACTACGGCGACGGCTCGTTCGGCATGACGGCCTTCGACATGGAGACCGCCAACCGCTTCGGCGTGCCGTATCTGGCGGTGATCGGCAACAACTCGGCGATGAACCAGATCCGCTATGGCCAGCTTGCCAAGTACGGCGAGACGCGCGGCAACGTCGGCAATCTGCTGTCGGACGTGCCGTTCAGCCAGTTCGCGCAGATGCTCGGCGGATACGGCGAGGAGGTGCGCGATCCGAACGAGATCGCCGCCGCGCTGAGGCGCGGGCGCGAGGCGATCCAGCGCACCGGCAAATCGGCCGTGATCAATATCTGGGTCGATCCGCGCGAGTACGCGCCGGGCACCAAGAACCAGACCATGTACAAGTAAGCCGGCCCGGCCGCGCGCTATCGAAAGCTGCATCGATCGAAGGAAAGCGCGCGGCCGTGTCCGCCGGTTGCCGGCCCAACACTACCAACGGAAACAGGCGAGGAGACAACGCCATGAGCAAGGCACTGGAAGGCGTGCGCATACTGGACATGACGCATGTGCAGGCGGGACCGTCGGCGACCCAGCTGATGGCCTGGCTGGGCGCGGACGTGATCAAGGTCGAGCTGCCCGGCCGCGGGGATATCACCCGCAGCCAGCTGCGCGACGTGCCCAATGCGGACAGCCTCTACTTCACGATGCTGAACTCCAACAAGCGCAGCCTGACGCTGAACATGAAGACCCCCGAGGGAAGAGCCGTCCTCGAGGATCTGCTGCAGCGCTGCGACGTGCTGGTCGAGAACTTCGGCCCCGGCGTGCTGGACCGCGCGGGCTTCGGCTGGGACCGGCTGCACGAGCTGAATCCCCGCCTGATCTTCGCGTCCATCAAGGGCTTCGGTCCGGGACCGTATGCCGACTGCAAGGCGTACGAGAACGTCGCGCAGTGCATGGGTGGATCGGCATCGACCACCGGCACCGAGGATGGCGCGCCAACCGTGACCGGCGCGCAGATCGGCGACTCGGGCACCGGCGTGCATTGCGTGATCGGCATCCTTGCCGCGCTGCTGCACCGGGAGCGCAGCGGCGAGGGCCAGCGCGTCGAGGTCGCGATGCAGGACGCGGTGCTGAACCTGTGCCGCGTCAAGCTGCGCGATCAGCAGCGCCTGGCGGCCGGGCCGCTGCGCGAGTATCCGAACAAGGAGTTCCACGACTACGTGCCGCGCGCCGGCAATGCGTCGGGCGGCGGCCAGCCGGGTGCGGCGCTGCGTTGCGCGCCGGGAGGGGCCAACGACTACGTGTACGTCATCGTGCAGCCGCAGGGCTGGGAGCCGTTGATGCGCCTGTGCGGCAGGGAAGACCTGATCTCGCATCCGCAGTTCGCCACGCCCGAGGCCCGCCTCAAATGCCTGGAGGAGTGCTTCTCGATCATCGAGAAATGGACGCGCACGAAGAGCAAGTTCGAGGTCATGGAAGCGCTCAACGAGGTGGACGTGCCTTGCGGTCCGATCCTGTCGATGAAGGATCTGATCGAGGATCGTTCGCTGTACGAGCGCGGCTATCTGGTGGAGCTGGACCATCCCGAACGCGGCCGTTATGTGCAGCTGGGCTGCCCGGTGAACCTGTCGGCGTCGCCGGTCGAGGTCGAACGGTCGCCGCTGCTGGGCGAGCACACCGCCGAGATTCTCGAATGGCTGGGCCGCTCGCCGGCGCAGATCGAGGCGCTGCGCGCGGCCGGCGCGATCTGAGGCGGCCGGCCCGTCGGCCGCCCGTGATGTTGCTTTCCATTCTTCGCTGCAATCCATGACCCAATGGAGGTCTGACATGGCGTATGACAAGGACGCGGTGCGCAATATTCTGGCCACCGCCAAGGAACAGGGACGCACCGCGCTGACGGCGCCCGAGGGCAAGCTGGTGTGCGACGCCTATGGCATCGCGGTGCCTGGCGAGGGCCTGGCCAGATCCGCCGACGAGGCGGCGAAGCTGGCGTCGCGCATGGGCTTTCCGGTGGTGCTGAAGATCGTGTCGCCCGACATCCTGCACAAGACCGAGGCCGGCGGCGTGCTGGTCGGGCTCGACAGCGCGCAGAAGGTCGAGGAAGGCTATCGCACCATTCTCGACAACGCGAAGCGCTACAACGACAAGGCGGAGATCCTCGGCGTGCAGGTGCAGCAGATGATCGGCGGCGGGCAGGAGGTCATCATTGGCGCGGTCACCGATCCGTCGTTTGGCAAGCTGGTGGCTTTTGGCCTCGGCGGCGTGCTGGTCGAGGTGCTCAAGGACATCACGTTCCGCATGGCGCCCGCGACGGAGCAGGACGCGCTGGGCATGCTCGATGGCATCGCTGCCGCCGAGATGCTCAAGGGCGTGCGCGGATCGGAGCCGGTCAACCGCGAGGCGCTGGCCGGCATGATCCGCCGCGTGTCGGAGCTGGTCAGCGACTTCCCCGAGATCGCCGAGCTGGACCTGAACCCGGTGTTCGCCAGTGCATCGGGCGCGGTGGCTGCCGACGTGCGCATCGTGCTCGACCACGCGCCGCAGCCGCAGCGCTATCGACCCACGCAGGAGCAGATCGTCGCGCAGATGAACCGCATCATGCGGCCCGATACGGTGGCGGTGATCGGCGCGTCGGCCGAGGACGGCAAGATCGGCAACTCGGTGATGAAGAACCTGATCAACGGCGGGTACCAGGGCAAGATCTATCCGATCCATCCCAAGGCCGAAGAGATCATGGGAATGACCGCCTACAAGAGCGTGCTTGACGTACCGGGCGACATCGACGTGGCGGTGTTCGCGATTCCGGCCAAGTTCGTGGCCCAGGCGCTGGAGGAGGTCGGCAAGAAGGGTATTCCGGGCGCGGTGCTGATCCCGTCGGGCTTTGCCGAGACCGGCAACGTCGAGGGGCAGGAAGAGATCGTCGCGATCGCCCGCAAGCATGGCATCCGTCTGATGGGCCCGAACATCTACGGCTTTTATTACACGCCGAAGAACCTGTGCGCCACCTTCTGCACGCCTTATGACGTCAAGGGCAAGGCCGCGCTGTCGTCGCAGTCCGGCGGCATCGGCATGGCGATCATCGGCTTCTCGCGTTCCGCGAAGATGGGCGTGTCGGCCATCGTGGGCCTGGGCAACAAGTCCGATATCGACGAAGACGATCTGCTGACGTTCTTCGAGCAGGACGACGACACCGAGATCATCGCCCAGCACTGCGAGGACCTGAAGGACGGACGCGCCTTTGCCGAGGCCGCGCGCCGTGTGTCGAAGCGCAAGCCGGTGGTGGTGCTCAAGGCTGGCCGCACCAGCCTCGGCGCGCGCGCCGCCAGTTCGCATACCGGCGCGCTGGCCGGCAACGATCGCGTCTACGAGGACGTGTTCAGGCAGTGCGGCGTGATCCGGGCCCGTTCGCTGCGCGACCTGCTGGAGTTTGCGCGCGGCATTCCGAAGCTGCCGACGCCCAAGGGCGAGAACGTGGTCATCATCACCGGCGCGGGAGGCTCGGGCGTGCTGCTGTCCGATGCCTGCGTGGATAACGGCCTGTCGCTGATGGCGATGCCGGAAGACCTCGACGCTGCCTTCCGCAAGTTCATTCCGCCATTCGGCGCGGCGGGCAATCCGGTCGACATCACCGGCGGCGAGCCGCCCAGCACGTACCAGAACACCATCCGGCTGGGCCTGGAGGACCCGCGCATCCACGCGATCATCCTGGGCTACTGGCACACCATCATCACGCCGCCGATGGTCTTCGCCAGGCTGGTGGTCGAGGTCAAGCAGGAGATGGCGGCGCGCGGCATCGAAAAGCCGATCGTCGCTTCGCTGGCTGGCGACGTGCAGGTGGAGGAGGCGGCGGAGTACCTGTACGAGCATGGCGTGCCGGCCTATGCGTACTCGACGGAGATCCCGGTGGCGGTGCTGGGGGCGAAGTACAAGTGGGCGCGGGGGGCGGGGAAGATTTGATGGTTTGGGGGCGGTAGTGGAGCGATGACTCACCTCTCCCCCGGCCCCTCTCCCGCTTTGCGGGAGAGGGTGGGGGTGAGGGCAATAACAGCAAACCGCCCCCAGGCATTCGCAGATGAAGACCCACAGGACCTCTCCATGCAAACCTGGATTCGCTTCGATGCCGGCGATGGCCGGCCGCGTACCGGACGGCTCGACGGCAAGCGGGTGTTCGAGCACGATGGACCGGGCTATGCCGTGCCGCGTCCCACCGGCGTATCGTTCCCGCGCAGCGAGGTGCGCCTGCTTGCGCCGTGCGAGCCCGGCAAGATCGTCGCGCTGTGGAACAACTTCCACGCGCTGGCGCGCAAGCTCGACAAGCCCGCGCCCGCGCATCCGTTGTTCCTGCTCAAGCCCGCCTCGTCGCTGGCCGGGCCCGGCGATACCATCGCGCGGCCGTCCGGCTACACCGGCAAGATCGTCTTCGAGGGCGAACTTGGCATCGTCATCGGACGCGTATGCCGCGATGTGCCGGTCGATCGCGCGAGTGACTACATCTTTGGCTACACCGCCGTCAACGACGTCACCGCGGCCGAGTTGATCGCCGCCGATCCCACCTTTGCGCAATGGTGCCGCGCCAAGGGCAGCGACACGTTCGGCTGCATCGGCCCGGCCATCGTCACCGGCTTCAACTGGCGCGACGCCACCGTGGTGACGCGGCTGGACGGCGCCGAACGCCAGCGCTACCCGCTGTCGGACATGATCTTCGGACCGGAGGAACTGGTCAGCCGGCTGTCGCGCGATCTCACGCTGATGCCAGGCGATGTGATCGCATGCGGCACGTCGCTGGGCGTGGGTTCGATGAAGGCCGGCTCGGTGGTGGAGGTATGCATCGACGGTATCGGCTCGCTGGTGAACGCGGTCGGTGGATGAGCGCCCCGGGCCCCGCGATGCCAACGCCCGATGAATCGATCTACCTGGTGGCCTGCGCGCTCGCCATGGGCGGGCTGGCCGCGCAGGCAATGGGCTGGCGGCCCGGAATGGCCTGTGCCATGGCGGGTTTTCTTGTGGCCGTGCTGGCTACCTTGCTGGCGGGTCGGGAAGGCGTGCTGCTTGTGGCGGCCGCAATCACGCTGGCTGGTGCGGTTGCGGGTGTGTCGGCGTGGAAGGGAGGGGGCCGGCGCCGTTGGCCGGGCTGACACATGCCTTCGTCACTCCCACGCATGCTGCCGTCGTCCCCGCGAATGCGGGGACCCGGTGACTTTCCCATGCTTGAATAAGCCGGCGGCCCCCGCGTGCGCGGGGGCGACGAGGAAGCGGACGGCCCCGCATGCGATGGGCCAAGGGCGATTCAGTTGACGCCCATCGCCCGCGCTTCGAGATGCGCGTTCTTCTTGTCCAGAATCAACTGGCTCAGGAAGTCCGCGTCATAGGCCGTCAGCAGATGCGCGTGGTACTCCTCGATATAGCGGGCGATCCGCGTGCGCTCGCATTCGATGCCGCACAGCCAGTCGAACATCTGCTGGTCCCAGCTGAAACCCAGCTCCAGTTCGACAAACACGGAGTTATAGGCGCACAGCTGCGCGTCGCGCGACGGCGTGGGCGGGGTCCCGGTACGGCTCTCGGAAGCAGCCGCGCTCGCGGCCAGCGTGTCGGTCGTCAGCGTATCCATGATCGCTCCTCGGTACGGATGCAGTGGGACATGACTGCAGCATAGGAACGCTGAACCATTCACGACAATTGAAGTTGATGGCCGGAACCATAAGCGATCGTATATAGGTGGAGGCCTTTCCCCTCTCCCGCACGCGGGAGAGGGAGAGGGGAGAGAAACGCGCGGTGGGCGTTGCGTTACCGCCCACGGCGGCGTATCAACCCATCCACCGCCGTGATCCTGTCGATCTGCGCCGCGCCCTCGGTCAGCAGAAACTGCTTGAAGGCCAGCGCCACCGGCGGCAGCCGCTTGTTCTTGCGATGAACGACGTACCAGTTCAGCATGACCGGAAAGCCCTCGACGTCCAGCACGGCCAGATGTCCGGTGCGCAGTTCCAGCGCCACCGTATGCGCGGACAGGAAGGCGATGCCCATATTGGCGATCACCGCCTGCTTGATGGTCTCCGTGCTCTTGATCTCCATGGCGATGCGCACGTTTTGCAGCCGTGCGCCGATGCCCTCCTGCATCGAGTTCCACGTATCGGAGCCCTTCTCGCGGCAGATGAAGGCCTCGTCGGCCAGCGCCGAGAAGGGCAGGTTGCGCTTGCCCACCAGCGGATGGTCTGGCGCCGCGACAATGACATAGGGATGCGGTGCGAACGACTCGTTCACGGTGTCCAGGCCCGATGGCGGACGCACCATCACCGCCAGATCGGTCAGGTTGCCGGCCAGCTGATGCAGCAGTTCCTCGCGATTGTGCACCGCCAGGTTGAGCGTGACGCCCGGATGCCGGCGCATGAACTCGGCGATCACGCGCGGAAAGAAGTAATCTCCCGCGCTGATCACCGAAATATTGAGCCGCCCGCCGGCGATGCCGCTCAGTTGCGACATTGCGTCCTCGGCCTCGCGGAACTGCTGGATGATGCTGCGGCTGTAGTGCAGCATCTCGGTGCCGGCCGGCGTCAGGTAGATCTTCTTGCCGAGCTGCTCGAACAGCGGCAGGCCGACATGGTTCTCCAGCTGCCGTACCTGCGTGGATACCGCAGGCTGGGTCAGGTGCAATTCCTCGGCCGCGCGCGAAAAGCTCAGATGGCGGGCGACCGTCTCGAACACCTTCAGCTGACGCAGGGTGGCGTTTTTCATCGCGGCCTCGGCAGGTGATGCGCCCAACGAACGCCGGGCGCGGGCGCATCCATAGCGGATCGTCAATGATCTTAATAAAAAAGTTAAGGCGTGGTGCATAGTCGTTTGCACTAGCATCGAAGACGATCCCCGCGTCGCGGCACCCAGGCGGCCGGCGTGGCGGCAGACAAGAACAGCGACGCGGCATGGCCCGTGGCGGCCCGATGCCGGCGCAAGAGGAGACCCCCGATGAACGTCTCGCTTCCGCAGTTGAAGGCATTCGCCGCCGTGGCGCGGCATCGCAGCTTCACGCGCGCCGCCGCCGAACTCGGCCTGACCCAATCGGCGGTCAGCCGCAGCGTGCGAGAGCTCGAGGACGAGATCGACCAGCGGCTGTTCGACCGCACGACCCGGCAGGTCGAGTTGACCGAGGCCGGCACGCATCTGTCCGAGCGCATCTGCCACCTGATCGACGAGGTCGAGCAGACGTTGCAGGAGACCCATGGCAGCGCGCGGCCTCCGCATGGGCGTGTGCTGCTGGCGCTGGGGCCGATGCTGTCGTCGCTGTCGGTGCCGGGATGGCTGCAGTCATGTCAGGCACTCTTGCCGGAAATCGACCTGCTGCTGCGCGACCTCGGACAGGACGCCGCGCTGCACAGCGTGCGCAGCGGCGAGGCGGACTTCGCCATCGTCAGCGATCCGGAGCCCTGCGCGGAGCTGCAATGCGAGCTCGTCTACGAGGACGCCTTCCATGTCGCGCTGCCGGCGGGCCATCCGCTGGCCTCGCGCGAGGCATTGGGATGGGGCGATCTGAACGACGCGCAGGTGTTCGGCCCCGATCGCTGCTCCGGCATGCATGCCGCGATCGAGCGGGCACTGGCCGCTTACCATGTCCGCCCGCGCCTGTACCGGCCGCTGGGGCATTTCTGCGCGGTGATCGGCATGGTGGCGCGGCGGCAGGGCATTGGCATCGTGCCATCGCGCGCGCGGGGTGCCGGCTTGCCGGCCGGTGTGGTGTTGCTGCCGTTGCGCCCTCATGCGGCGCTGCCCGTGATGCTGGTGCGGCGCAAGGGACGGTCGCTCAAGCCCAATGCGGCGGCGATCTGGGACGCCATCGCGCAGCAGGAGCGGCCGCTGGTCGCATTGAAGACCGGCTAGGCCATGGGCGGCAGGCCGGTCGGCAGGGCGGGCTTGCGATAGCTATCTGCTTCCGGGATACGCAGGCTTGCGGCAATATGGCGATCGTCCACCACCGCAGGGGCTCCGCCATGTCCAGCGCCGGCTTCCATTCGCTGCCTTGCTCGCTGCCGGGCGTCTTCGCTGTCGAAGCGCATTCGCGTCACCGCTTTCCGCGCCATACCCACGGCCATTTCGGTGTCGGCGTGATCGTTGCCGGCGCGCAGAGGTCGGCCAGCGGCCGTGGCCTCGTGCAGGCCGAGGCAGGGGACCTGATCACCGTGAATCCGGGCGAGGTCCATGATGGCGTTCCCCTCGACGAACGAGGCCGCAGCTGGCGCATGCTGTATTTCGAGCCGGCCGTCGTTCGCGCGCAATGCGCCGGGCTCGGCGATGACGGCATGGTCGACGAATTCACCATGCCGGTCCTGCGCGACCCAGCCGCGGCAAGCTCGTTCCTGCACCTGTTCCAGGCCATGGCCGCGCCCATGGACTCTACCGGCGGGCTGCGTCGCGACGCCGCGCTGGCGACCTTGTTCATGCGGCTGTTCGGCAGCGGCGTCGAAACCGCTGCGCACGGCGGTGTCCCGGCCGGTGTCGCGCGGGCGCGCGCCCGCATCGACGACGATCCGGTGGCGCCGGCATCGCTGCAGCAGCTGGCCGAACTGGCGGGCCTGAGCCGCTTCCAGCTGCTGCGCGGTTTCGCCAAGGCGACGGGGATGACACCGCATGCCTATCTGCTGCAGCGCCGCGTGGATCTGGCACGCGGGCTGATCGAGCGCGGCGATCCGCTGGCGCAGGCCGCGCTGGCTGCGGGCTTTGCGGACCAGAGCCATATGACGCGCGTATTTGTCCGGGCGTACGGGGTGTCGCCGTGGGCGTATGCGAGGGTGGTGGGGAGGTAGTGGTGGTTAGGGTGTTACTGCCCTCTCCCCCGTCCCCTGCAATTTCATCCAAGACCACCTCCCACACTTCGCCGCATCCTGCCGCCTCCTCAACCCTTCGGAGCGCGCACCATGTCGGCAACCAAAGTCGGCTATCTCTATCTTTCCCTGGCCATGGTCACGGTCGGCAGCACCGTGGTGGCCAGCAAGGTCATCGCGGGCGGCCTGCCCCCGTTTACCGCGACGGCGCTGCGCTTTGCCATCGCACTGCCGGTCTTTCTGCTGTTGATGCGCCTGCAGCGCGCGCCGTGGCCCCGGCTCGCGCGCGCCGACTGGGCGCTGCTCGTGCTGCAGGGGCTGGCCGGCAGCGCCGGCTATACGACCCTGCTGCTGTCCGGCCTTCGCATGACGTCGGCCGCGGATGCCGGCGTGATCGTAGGCACCTTGCCGGTGGTGTCGGCACTGGTCGCCACGCTGGTGCTGCGCGAGCGGCCGGACCGGGCGCTGTGGCTGGCGATCGGGTTGGCCACTGCCGGCGTGATCGCGGTGGCCGTGCCTTCCGCTCCGGAAGCCGAAGACGGGGAGGGCGGCGCGGTGTTCCAGCAGGTGATGGGCAACGCGCTGGTGCTCGGCGCCGTGGCGTGCGAAAGCCTGTTCATCCTGCTCAACAAGCGGCTGCGACAGGCGCCGTCACCGCTGGTGCTGTCCACGCTGATGAGCGCGATCGGCCTGCTTGCCGCGGCAGGACCGGCGATTTACGAAGGCGCGTGGCAAGGCGCGCTGCCCCACCAGGCACTGTGGGCCGTGCTGTACTACGCGCTGATCCCGACCGTGGGCGGCTATCTGCTCTGGTATGCGGGCGCGGCGCGCACCAGCGGCGCCGAGGCGGCGTTGTTCACGGCATTGGCGCCGATTGCCGCGGTAGCGTTGGCCGCGACGCTGCTGGGGGAACCGGTCGGCATCGCGCAACTGGGCGGCATCGGCTGCGTGGCGATGGCCGTGATATGGCTTGCGACCCGATCGCGACGCCCCTAGGGATTTCCCGGCCGATGTTGGCAATCATCCAAAAAGCGCTTGACTCGTCTGATATATCACATACTGTATAGCAGTAGATCGGCGCGGGTCGTTGCAATGAGCGGGTTGGTCTATGATGATCGACCTCGCGGCCGGATATCCGGGCGCATCCCCACCAGCACGCCGCGGCGCCTGCGCCTGCCGACGGCACGATGACAAGTAGACAGAGAGCGCCATGAACCAGGTCGTGATCCCCATTCCGGTCGCCAGCATCGGCAGGCAGCGCAAGCGCAGCCAGCCCAAGGGACGCCAGGTCGATCCCGCCGCGCTGGCCGAGGTGCGCGCCGTGCTGGGCGATATGCCGAGGCGGCGCGATCTGCTGATCGAGCATCTGCATGCAATCAACGATCGCTACGGCCAGCTCGCGGTGCCGCATCTGGCCGCGCTCGCCGCCGAACTCAAGCTGTCGCAGGCCGAGGTCTACGAGGTCGCGACCTTCTACCACCATTTCGACGTGGTGCGCGGCGATGCCGACGGCAACATCGCGCCGCCGCCCGCGGTGACGGTGCGGGTGTGCGAGGGCATCGCCTGCGAACTCGCCGGCGCAAGGGATTTGCTCCAACGCTTGCCGGCGCTGCTCGACGCCGATGTGCGGGTGGTGGCGGCACCTTGCATCGGCCGCTGCGAGAAGGCTCCGGCCGCGCTGGTCGGTCAGAATCCGGTCGACCATGCCGATCCCGCGACAATCGCGCAGCGCGTAAGCGCGCGGGCGACGCGGCACGACCCCGAGCCGTGGATCGGCATGAACGCCTATGTGCAGCAGGGCGGCTATGCGCTGCTGCGCGCGCTGGCCGATGGCACGCTCGCCGCGGAAGACGCTATCGTCGCGATGGAACAGGCGGGACTGCGCGGCCTGGGCGGCGCGGGCTTCCCGGCCGGACGCAAATGGCGCATCGTGCGAAGCGAACCGGGCCCCCGGTTGATGGCCGTCAATATCGACGAGGGGGAGCCGGGCACGTTCAAGGACCGCGTGTATCTGGAGCGCGATCCGCACCGCTTCCTCGAAGGCATGCTGATCGCCGCGCGCGTGGTGGAGATCGACGCGATCTACATCTATCTGCGCGACGAGTACGCCGGCTGCCGCGCGCTGCTGACCGACGCGCTGCGCGAGCTGGCCGAGGCGCCGCCGTGCACGGGCCTGCCCCCCATTTCGCTGCGCCGGGGCGCGGGCGCCTATATCTGCGGCGAGGAATCCGCGATGATCGAATCGATCGAAGGCAAGCGCGGCTGGCCGCGGCTGCGTCCGCCATATGTCGCGCAGGTGGGCCTGTTCGGCCGGCCGACGCTGGAACACAACTTCGAAACGCTGTACTGGGTCCGCGACATCCTCGAACGCGGCCCCGGCTGGTTTGCCTCGCAGGGACGCCATGGCCGCAAGGGTCTGCGTTCATTCTCGGTGTCCGGCCGCGTGAAGCGCCCCGGCGTGCATCTCGCGCCGGCCGGCATCACGGTGCGCGAACTGATCGACGAATACAGTGGGGGCATGCTCGACGGCCACACGTTCTACGGCTATCTGCCCGGCGGCGCGTCGGGTGGCATCCTGCCGGCGTCGCTCGGCGATATTCCGCTGGACTTCGACACGCTGCAGCCGCACGGCTGCTTCATCGGCTCGGCGGCGGTGGTGGTGCTGTCGGATCACGACCGTGCCGTCGACGTCGCGCGCAACCTGATGCATTTCTTCCGGCACGAGTCCTGTGGCCAGTGCACGCCATGCCGGGTGGGCACCGCCAAGGCGTCGGAACTGATTGCCGCGCCGAAGTGGGATCTCGACGCGCTGGCCGATCTTTCGGCCGTGATGCGAGATGCGTCGATCTGCGGGCTGGGCCAGGCCGCGCCCAATCCGATCGACAGCGTGGTCAAGTACTTCCCGCACGAACTGCAATAGCGAAGGCGCGTGCCCGCCACGACAAGACACGAGACAGATATGAATGCCCTCACCCGCGCGGAGCGCGCCCTGATCGAAGCTTCGGATGACACCGTGGTGCGCTTTGCGCTGAACGGCCGGGAAGTCGCCGCCGCGCCCGGCGAGACGCTACTGCAGGTAGCGCGACGCGAAGGCGTCGAGATCCCGCATCTGTGCTACAAGGACGGCCTCGACACGGCCGGAAACTGCCGCGCCTGCATGGTCGAGATCGACGGCGAACGTGTGCTGGCGCCCTCGTGCTGCCGGCAGCCCACTCCCGGCATGAAGGTCAGCAGCGAATCGCCACGGGCCCGGCGCGCCCAGGCCATGGTGCTGGAGCTGCTGCAGTCCGATATGCCGGAGGCGGACTACACGCGCCACAACGAGCTGGACCACTGGTCGCTGCGTCTTGGCATCGGCAAGCCGCGCTTCGCGCCACGCGAGGCCGTGGCCCCCGACCTCACGCATCCCGCGATCGCGGTCAATCTCGACGCGTGCATCCAGTGCACGCGCTGCCTGCGTGCCTGCCGCGACGAGCAGGCCAACGATGTGATCGGCATCGCCTATCGCGGCGCGCAAGCGGCCATCGTGTTCGACATGGACGACCCGATGGGCGCCTCCACCTGCGTCGCCTGCGGCGAATGCGTGCAGGCGTGTCCGACCGGCGCGCTGATGCCGGCCCGCGGGGCCGCGCTGCCCGTGCCGGACAAGCAGGTGGCGTCGGTATGCCCGTACTGCGGCGTGGGCTGCCAGCTGACCTACCACGTCAAGGACAACCGCATCCAGTATGTCGAGGGGCGCGATGGTCCCGCCAATCACCGGCGGCTGTGCGTCAAGGGCCGGTATGGCTTCGACTATGCCGCGCATCCGCATCGGCTGACGGTGCCGCTGATCCGCCGCGACGATGCGCCCAAGCGGGGCGATGTCGTGATGGACCCGGCCCGCGCGATGGACGTGTTCCGCGAGGCCACGTGGGAGGAAGCGCTCGAACGCGCCGGCGGCGGGCTGGCCCGCATTCGCGACACGCACGGTCCCCGCGCGCTGGCCGGCTTCGGCTCGGCCAAGGGCAGCAACGAGGAAGCGTATCTGTTCCAGAAGCTGGTGCGCACGGGGTTTGGCAGCAACAACGTCGACCATTGCACGCGGCTGTGCCATGCGTCGTCGGTTGCCGCGCTGCTGGAGGGCATCGGCTCCGGCGCGGTGTCCAATCCGGTGATGGATGTCGGCAAGGCCGAGGTCGTGATCCTGATCGGCGCCAATCCCACCGTCAACCATCCGGTCGCCGCGACCTGGATCAAGAACGCGGTGCGCAACGGCACGCGCCTGATCGTCGCCGATCCACGCCGCTCCGAACTGGCGCGCTTCGCCTATCGTTTCCTGCAGTTCCAGCCGGACACCGACGTCGCGCTGCTCAACGCGATGATGCATGTGATCGTCAACGAGGGCCTGGTCGACCGCGACTTCACCGACAGCAGGACCATTGGCTACGAGGAGCTGGCGCGCAACGTCGCGCCGTACAGTCCCGAGGCCATGGCGCCGATATGCGGCATCGACGCCGAGACCATCCGCCATGTCGCGCGGCTATACGCGACCGCGCGCAGCGCGATGATCCTGTGGGGCATGGGCGTGTCGCAGCACGTGCACGGCACCGACAATGCACGCTGCCTGATCGCGCTGGCGCTGATGACGGGCCAGATCGGACGGCCCGGTACCGGGCTGCATCCGCTGCGCGGACAGAACAATGTGCAGGGCGCGTCCGATGCCGGGCTGATCCCGATGATGTATCCGGACTATCGCCGCGTCGACGATCCGGCGGCGGCCGCGCGCTTCGAGGCGCTGTGGGGCCGGCCGCTGGACCGGCAGCCCGGGCTGACGGTGGTGGAGGTGATGAAGGCCATCGAGGCCGGGGAAGTACGCGGCATGTACATCATGGGCGAGAACCCCGCGATGTCCGACCCCGACGCGCAGCATGCCCGCGAAGCGCTGGCCGCGCTGGACCATCTCGTGGTGCAGGACATCTTCCTGACCGAGACCGCCTACCTGGCCGACGTGGTGCTGCCCGCGTCCGCGTTCCCCGAAAAGACCGGCACCTTCACCAATACCGACCGCATCGTGCAACTTGGCCGCCAGGCCATCGATCCGCCGGGGCAGGCGCGGCAGGACATCTGGATCATCCAGCAGATCGCCGCGCGGCTCGGCCTGGACTGGCGCTATGGCGGCGTCGCCGACGTGTTCGACGAGATGCGGCGGGCCATGCCCAGCATCGCCGGTATCACGTGGGAGCGGCTCGAACGCGAGCATGCGGTGACGTATCCCTGCAGGGAAGAGGGCGACGCCGGCGAACCGGTGATTTTCATGGAGGACTTCCCGACGCCGACCGGGCGGGCGCGGTTCGTGCCGGCCGATATCGTGCCGGCGGCCGAGCGCCCGGATAGCGACTATCCGATGGTGCTGATCACCGGACGGCAGCTGGAGCACTGGCATACCGGCAGCATGACCCGGCGCGCCGGCGTGCTCGATGCGCTCGAACCGGACCCGGTGGCGCTGGTGCATCCGCTCGATCTTGCCGCGCTCGGCGGCAAGCCTGGCGACATCGTCACGCTGGCGTCGCGGCGCGGACGGGTGTCGCTGTACGCGCGCGCCGACGATGGCACGCCGCGCGGCGCAGTATTCGTGCCGTTCTGCTATTACGAGGCCGCGATCAACAAGCTGACCAACGCGGCGCTGGACCCGTTCGGCAAGATCCCGGAATTCAAGTACTGCGCGATCAGCATGACGCTGGGAGGTGCGGAGCCGGTGCAATCGAGTTATGGCGGGGGCAGGATATTGGCGGCGGGTTGATGGTGTTCGAGGGGGGAGAGGGCAGCAACAGCCCGCCAACCACCCCCGGCAAACAACCCACTAATTCGTCGTCATCACCCTCACCGGCCCCCTTCGCTCCAGCACATCCACCACCACACGCCGTCCCGACCGCCGCAGCGCCACGTCGGCCGCGCCGTTGCCCACCGACAGGTTGCGCAACACCACCTCGTCGAGGAAGGCGGGTAGCGTGGGCTCGTCGAAGGCCACGAGCAATTCGCCGGGATCGAAGCGCAGTCCCAGGCAGGCCTGCAGCATCAACAGCGGCGCCGCCGCGGCCCATGCCTGCGGCGCGCAGGCGACCGGATAGAACGTCGGCCCCTGCGTATGCTGGCGCGCAAAGCCGCAGAACAGCTCGGGCAAGCGACGCAGGTCGATATAGCTGGAGGCGGCGAACAGCCCCTCGAAGATGCGCGCCGCCTCGCGGTGCAACCCGTAGCGCGCCAGTCCCGCCGCGATCAGCGCGTTGTCATGCGGCCACACCGAGCCGTTGTGATAGCTCATCGGGTTGTAGCGCGCCTCCGTCGATGCCACCGTCCGCACGCCCCAGCCGCAGAACGACGATCCCGCCATCAGCGAGCGCGCCACCGCGCCGGCGCGCTCCGGCAGCGCGATGCCAGTCAGCAGCGCGTGGCCGGCGTTCGAGGTGCGCACGCGGCACGGACGCTTGTCGCCATCGAGCGCGAGCACATAGGTTCCCAGCGCTTCGTCGAAGAAGTGCTCGTCGAACGCGGCGCGCAGCGCTTCCGCCCGCCGCACCGCGGCCACGGCCTGAGCCTCGTGGCCCAGGCGCCGTGCGATGTCGGCGGCGGCAACCCAGGCCCCATAGACGTAGGCCTGCACTTCGGCCAGCGCGATGGGGCCCCGCGCCAGCGTGCCATCGGCGTGGAACACCGAGTCGTGGCTGTCCTTCCAGCCCTGGTTGATCAGCCCCTCGCTGGTCCGGCGGCCATATTCCACGAAGCCGTCGCCATCCCGGTCGCCATGCTTGTCGATCCAGTCGAGCGCGGCCCCGACATGCGGCCATAGGTCGCGCACGGTGTCCACGTCGCCGGTGCGGTGCAGATAGGCGCCGGTCAGCATCACGAACAGCGGCGTGGAGTCGATGCTGCCGTAATAGCGGCGGAACGGCACCTCCCCTAGTTCGGCCATTTCGCCGCGCCGCACCTCGTGCAGGATCTTTCCCGGCTCGGCGTCGGCCGCCGGATCCACGGTAGTGGCCTGGTTCACGGCGAGGTAGCGCAGTACGCCCCGCGCGATGGCCGGGTCCAGCCACAGCGTTTCGAGCGCGGTGATCAGCGCGTCGCGGCCGAACACCGTGCTGAACCATGGCACGCCGGCATAGGGATACGGGCCTTGCGGCGTATCGGTGAGCAGCATGTAGAGGTCCGACACGCTGCGCCGGACCGACTCGTTGAAGATCTCGTTGGAGGTCGCGATGGATGTCGCGCGCGACGCCGACGCGCGCAACGCGCGGCGCGCATCGCGCAGCGAGCTGAAGAACGCGCGTCGCGGCGGCATGGCCGATGCGCCTGCCTCGCAGCGGACTTCGATGAACAGCGCGCAGGCCTGGCGCGGGCCCAGTTCCAGATCGAACCGGGCCCCCGCACCGGACAGCCGCGCCGGCGCCGGATCGAACGACAGCACGGTGGTGCGTCGCAGCCCGTCCAGGCCGGTGTATGACAGCGCCACGCGATCCTCGCCGATTTCCGGCCCGTGCGCTTCGCCACGCCGCTGGCGCCGCGTGCCGCGCACCTCGAACAGATCCGCGAAGTCAGCTTCGAATACCAGTCCGATATCGATCCGTCGCGGCGAATCGTCGAAGTTGCGCACCAGCAGCCGTTCGAAGCAGCTGCCGTTCCACAGGAATCGCGAGCGTCGCAGATGCACCAGGTCGTGCTCGAGCAGCAGGCGGCCTTCGGCGTCGTACAGGTCGGGATTGGTCAGGTCGCAGGTCAGCATGGCATTGTCGTCGCGCAGTGTGGACGACAGCAGCATGGGCCGCGCGCCGCCGATGGTCAGATACCAATGCGACAAATGCCGGGTATCGCGATGAAAGATCCCCTCGGGGCTGCCGGGACCGGACAGCGCATCGCCGTTGTGGTCGAACACGGCAAACGTATCGCCATGCTTTAACGTGCGCGGGCGCCGCTCCTGCAGCGAGGCCGCGGCCGGAATGAAGAACTGCGCCAGCGGGGCTGTGCCGATCGCGGCGGGATGGGAGGCCTTGATCGCCGTTTCGATGCTGGGTACCGACATGCTGTTTTCCCTCGCTGCTTCAGGCCGGTACGCGCAGGCCCGCGCCCCGGCCCACCAGTGCCTCGGTCCAGCGGTTCGGTGCCTCGGACGCCGGCATCGGGCGCGATGCGGCCGCCCGCCGCAGCGCCGGCAAGGCGCGATAGATCGCCACGTAGTCGTGCGCCATGCGCTGCACGGTGAAGCGCCGCTCGAACGTGGCGCGGATGGCGGCGCGGTCCAGATCGCCGATGCGGCGGRCCGCTTCCACTGCCTCGTCGACCTCGTCGACGATGAATCCTGTCACGCCGTGATCGATCACCTCCGGCACCGAGCCGCGGCGGAACGCAATCACCGGCGTGCCGCAGGCCATCGCTTCGATCATCACCAGGCCGAACGGCTCGGGCCAGTCGATCGGGAACAGCAGCGCGCGTGCATTGCCGAGAAACTCGGTCTTCTGGTGTTCGTTGATCTCGCCGACGAACTGCACGTTCGGATGCGCGGCGATCATGGGCGCGATGGTCTCGTCCCAGTATGCGCGGTCGGCCTTGTCGATCTTGGCGGCGATCTTCAGCGGCAGGCCGCTCTTCGCCGCGATCTCGATGGCGCGGTCAGGCCGCTTCTCCGGCGAAATCCGGCCCAGGAAGGCCAGGTAGCCGCCACGCGGCTGCGCGGTAAAGGCATGCAGGCGCGCCGGCAGTCCGTGATGCACGGTGCCGACCCAGTTGACCGGCGGCATCGGCCTGCGCTGGTCATCGGAGATCGACACCAGCGGCAGCTCGGAAAAGGCGCGATAGAACGGTTGCAGATCGGGCAGGTCGAGCCGTCCGTGCAGCGTCGTCACGGCGCGGTCGGCGAAGTCGCGGATCAGCGGGTAGTGCAGCAGATCGATATGGAAATGCAGCACGTCGAACGTGTCGGCGCGGCGCCGGACCTCGTCCAGCATCATGATGTGATACGGAATCGGATCGCGCACCTCCGGGTTCAGGCGCAACGCGACATCGGCGCAGGGCACCAGCTTCGCGGCCGTGCGCGAATCGCCGCTCGCAAACAGCGTGACGTCGTGGCCCTGGCGGACCAGTTCCTCGGTCAGGTAGGAAACGATCCGCTCGGTACCGCCGTACAGCTTGGGCGGGCAGCGCTCGGCGAGCGGGGCGATCTGGGCGATTTTCATCGACAAACCTCCTCTTGCTTGACGCGGCGGCGATGAAGCCGGGTGTGGATGTGCGACGGCTCCATGCGCCATGCGATCGAACGAACGAAAGACGGAAGAGCCCGCGCAACCATGATAGGCCGCGGCGGCCGCGACGGAAGAAGCACGGCGCGGTCGCGGCCGTATGGCATGCGCGCCAGAGGGATGTGTTCCGGGCGACGCGCGGGCTCAGGCACGGCGCGCGAAATCAGCGCTGCCGTGGCCGGCCACGCGCGGTGAGCGCCGGGGCGGCACGCCGGCCTGTCCCCTGGCGCCGTCGCCCAAAGGACCACGTGTCAGCGGGGGCCCCGGTACAGTGGGCCGCGATCGCGACGCCATCGGGTGCGCGCGTCAGCGTGACCACGGTGTGCGTGGCGGTGCGGGGCGCCCGGCGGGAACGGAAGGGGAAACGCACGACAGCGCGGTCGTGCAAGGGGCGGACATGCATGCAGATCCTCCTGTGCTTCACGACGATGTCGCAGGATGCGGCCGCCACGCGGCCGCGCTGCCCGCGAAATTAGGGGCGAATCCGCGGTCTTCAAGAGCGCTGTGGCGATCGGTGAGTTCGCAATTAACGGCCATGAATTGCCTCACACCACACACCGGACCACGGCCCGCCAAAATGCAGAGCGAGGCCCCCTGCCATGCTGCTACGCTCCCTTGCCGGCGCGCGCGATCCGGCCAAGCGCTGGCCCCCGCGCGACTTTGCGGCGGTGGGGGACGCGCTGGCGGCGCGCGGCTGGCGATATCGAACGATACCGGTGCCGCGCATCTTTGCACGGCCCTGCGCGTGCCAAGCGTGGTGATCTTCTTCGCCACGGACGTGACGCGTTGGGGCCCGCCGCACAACGGGCTGCACCGTATCGCCGGCGGCGATCGTCGCCCGGGTCCGGCCGAAGTCATCGCAATGGCGGAGTCGCTGCTGGAGACGACGGCAGGTCCCCGGCCTCGTGGAACAAGGGTGCCGCCAGCGCGATGACTTCCTCCACGGCCACGTCGTCGACAAAGGAGACATCGTGTTCGCAACGTGTGCTCACATTGCACCGCCCGCACGCGGGACAGGCGGTCCGGTACGACACCGCCACACGATGCCAGCGCACGCACAGCGGCCCGTAGCTATGCAGATTGCCGATCCAGTACACAGTGACCGTCGGCACGCCGAGCGCGCGTGCCAGATGGGCCGGCCCGGTATCGTTGGACACCACCACGCGGGCGCGCGCCAGCAGCGCGCATAGCCCGCCGAGCGACAGCTGGCCCGCCGCGTTGATGGCGGGCGCTCGCATCGCTTCGCACACGCGCACCGCCAGCAGCGCTTCGTCGGCATCGCCGTTGACCACCACCCTGGCGCCAAGCGCCGCCAGCGCGTCACCGACCGCGGCGAAGCGCCGGGCGCTCCAACGGCGGCGCGGGTCCGTCGCACCGGGTTGCAGTACCACGAGCGGCCCGTCCAATCCCGGCATCCTGTGCTCCAGTTCCGCGATATCGGCCGGGCATAGCGACAGGCGCGGTTCAATCGTGGCCGATTCAGCGCCCACCAGCCCCACGCACTCGCGCAGCAGCAGCGCGCGCGGATGCAGGTCGATTTCCGGGGGCACGTAGCGGAAGTTGCGCGTCAGCGGCACCGCATCGGGGGCCCGGAAGCCCGCGCTGACACGAGCGCCCAGCGCGAGCACGAGCGGGTTGCTGTAGCGGCCGCCGCCGTGAAGCTGCACCGCGATATCGAAGCGGCGCGCGCGCATGTCGTCCAGGAAATCCGCCGCCGCACGAGCGTGCGCCGCAGGGACCGGCGCGTCGGCCGGCGCCGTCACGCCGGATATCGGCGGAACGCAGACTACCTCGTCCACCGGTCCGTCGCGCTCCGCCAGAAAGCGCGCGTGCCACGGCTTGCCCAGCAGCGTGAGCGTGGCGCCCGCGTACGTCGTCTTCAACGCTTCGAGCGCCGGCAGCGTCAGCACGAAGTCGCCGACGGCGTTGGCGCGCAACACCGCGATGCGCCGCACATCGTCGACCCGACGCGATGCGATGTCGTCAGCCGGACCGGCGTTCATGGCGGCATCGCGCCGTCGGCCATGGCGGCTGGCCCGGCCATGGGCCAGCGCGGCAGATCGACTTCCCGGTTTGGCACGGTGGTCGGCACCTCCTGGTGGTAGGCGCACGACGGCAGGATGCCGCAGCCCCCATGGCGGGCCATCACGCGCAACTGCGCCAATACGTCTTCGCCGCAGTGTTCCTCCGGCACGTCGCACCAGAACGAGAAGCCGCCGCAGTCCAGCAGTTTGGCGCGGTCGAACAGCACGCAGCCGCCGATCCACGCGATCTTGTACAGCCGCCAGCCACGCGGCGGAAGCGGGATGTCGCGCTGCACGTGCCACAGGTTTGCCGCGTTATGGAGCAGATGCCGTCTCCATGCCGGCGAACACGGCATGACGTGCTCGGGCTTCACGCGATCGCCGGGCCAGAACTCGACGGCTTGCTGATGGGGCCGCACATCGTCGGCGAACGACAGGCCAATCACCGCGCTGCCGACGAAGCCGCAGGCCGCGGCGTCCAGTGCCTCCATCATCCGCTGCAGCGCCTCCGGTTCGAGGATCACATCGTCGTCGAGAAACAGCACGCGGGGCGAGCCAGCCCGCTCCAGCAGGCACTGGCGCTGATGCGCAAGCCCGCGGCGGGGGAGATTTCGCGCGAGCTGTACCGCATGGCCACGCGCCCGCAGCAGGCGGATCGCCGCTCTGGCCTCGCCGGCATCGTAGCCGGGGCTGCCGTCGGATGGATCGAGCACCACCGCATTGAAGTCGGTGAAGCGCTGACCCAGCAGGCCGGTCAGCGTCACCGCCAGCGCGGCGGGGCGATCGCGCGTAGGAATCAGGACGTCGACCGCCCGCATCACGCCGGTCCTGTTGCGCTGGCGGTGCCTTGCAGATAGGGATTGAGCGCCGGGTCGTTGTACATCTTGAACTGCCTGTGCACTTGGTAGATGCAGCGCCCCTGTGCCATGCCGGCGAGCAGATTGCGCAGGCACCAGCCCAGGTGCCGTCGCTGGTCCCGCAGCGTGGCCAGCTTGTCGGCGCATCGCTGCCGGTGTGCGTCGTCGACATCGGTGCGCTCGCATTGCCGGCCCATGTGGTGAACCTTCAGCGCGCCGATCGACATGCGATCGATCAGCGCGCCCGCCGTCTCGCTGTTGACCCAGGCATCGCGCGCCGGCCGCACGTTCGCACGCGCCAACGCGGCCAGCAGGATATCGTCCATCGCCTCGAGGGCGTCGTTGCGGCGCTGGTTGTAGCGGTCGATGGCGCGCTTGTTGGCGACGATGGCGCTGTCCGGCGCATCGGCGCGCCGCGCCAGATCCTCCTGCTCCCACAACAGCGCATTGCAACGGTGGTTGTCCAGCACGTGGACCAGCAGCGGGTCCTCGACCAGCAGGTCGTCGGCATGCGGCCATCCGGGCAGGTCGAAGGCCGCTTCGTGCAACGCGTCGATGGCGGCCGCTTCGGCGTACAGCGCGAGGCCATCATCGCGCGCCTTGCCGTTGTGCGTGGCAGGGGGGCGGGGTAGGGCATCGTCGTGTCTCGACAACCGTATCAGCGTCATGGCTCGCCTCCGTCCGCGATCGCGCGGCAGTGGGCGGTCCAGCAAGCGTCATGCCGACCGCCATTGCGAGCGGCGCCCGCGCGAGTCCGCGTGAGCGGGCCGCATCGGCACGGGCCGTCAGTAACTTTTACCGGGCCATGCCAAGAACGCCATGCGGGCCGGCGTCGTGCAGGCCCCGGTCTTGCGCGCGTGGTCCGCCCCGCGCGCGGGCCGACAACCCGCCGTCGCCGAGCGCCTCATCGAGGAACCCGACGGCTTTGGCCAGCGTGGCCGCATCATGAAGGATGCGGCGGTGCCCGAGGCCGTCGGTGGTCAGCAGGCTGGCCCCCGGCCATGCGCCCGCGATCGCCGCACCGTCCTGCCAGTCGACTTCGCTGTCGTCGCGGTCGTGGATTACCAGCGTCGAGGGAACGGGGCGGCAACGGCCGATATCGGGCACGTTGAACGCGCTCCACGGCATGCCGAGCCAGCGTTCACTATTGCGCTGCGTAAGCGCCAGCACGTCCGGTGTCACGCCCAGTTGCCACGCCAGCCGCGCGGACGCCCGCGCCATGTCGGCGGGCGCGCCAATGAGCACCGCGGCGTCGACCGGCAACCCTTCGCGGATCGCCAGCGCCGTGGCGGCGGCGCCGAGCGAGTGCGCGATCACCGCGCGGATCGGCCCGGCATGCCAGGCGCAAGCCAGCAGCGAGCGCGACATTTCCACCAGAGAACTTTGCCCGGGGCCGCGCGCGCCGGCGTCGGACAAGCCGTGCGACAGCGCGTCGAACGCCACGACACGATAACCCGCCGCGAGCAACGTCGGTACGGCACTGCGCCATTGGTTTGCGCGACCGCCCCAGCCATGCGCCAGCAGCACCGTGGGGCCCGTCCCCGGCCAACGGTAGACCCGCACCCGACGCGGCGCCCCGTCGCCGGTCACCAGTGCCCATTCCTGGCGCGCCTGTGCCAGCACGGCAGGGGCCTCGGCCGGTTTCTGGGGCGGAAGCGAGAACCAGACGCGTTCGAAGGCGCGCGCGGTACGCCCTGGAAACAAGGCGGAACCGGCCTGCCAGCCCAGACGCCGCGCCACATGAGCCACATGCGCCAATCGGGGCAGCGTGAATGCTTGCGGCCTGCCGGCCGCGGTGGTGTTGATCGTCACGTCCTGTCCTCCACTGCCCAACGGGCCGCAATGTTTGTCACCCGAAACCGTGCCGATATTTGAAGAGACCGACCGGTCGTGCTTTTTTATGGCCAAATAAAGGACGCCGGCTCAACCCCGCGCCATGTCCGGCGTCGTGTCGCGGGGCATGGCCGCGCGGCCGCGCTCCAGCAACGATTCGAACGCCCGCCGCGCCAGCGCTTCCGCGTCTGCCCGGTCAAGCAGCTTCAGCGACTGCTGGTACGACATGCCGATGCCGACGATCTCGAATGCGACCTGACGCGGCTCGACATCCGCGGCGAAGGCCCCGTCCTCGATAGCGTCCGCCGCGACCCGGGCGATGGTGCTGTGCCAATCCTTCGTTACCTGCACCAGCGCATCGCGGATCGGCCCCGGCCGGTCGCGATATTCCTGTCCCAGCGCCATGAACAGGCAGCGGCCGCTACCGGCCGATGCATTGATCCAGCCCAGATAGCCGTCGAACAGCGCCCGCAACCGCTCGGTGCCCCGCGGCCGGCGCAGGGCGGGGGCCACCACGCTGGCGGAGAAGCGTTCCACCGCCAGTTCGAGCACCGCCTGCTGCAGCGCTTCTTTCGAGCGGAAGTGCGCGTACAGGCCGCTTTTCGACATCCCAGTCTCCGCGGCGAGGTCGGCCAGCGACAGCGGCTCGAATCCGATCCGGGCCGCCATGTCGTATGCGCGCGCGATGATGGTGGCGCGTGTGACGTGTCCTTTTTGCATGCACTGAAGAATAGCACGACCGATCGGTCTTACAACCCGAACTTGCCGCTTCCGAGACCTTTTCGCTATTGTGGAAGCACGGGCACATACATTGCCTGACATGGAAAAACCGCCGGCGAAAGCGTTCTCCGGCGCATCTGGAGAAAACTGTAAAAGTGTTTCCCTGATTACATACGGAACGCGTTGCGTGCTCTATACTCGAATGCACGTCCGCGCACTTTCATTCAATGGTGACTGGAGACCGATATGAACAGTACAGCCGTGCCACGAGGCGCTAGCGAACCGTTCCGGCAACTGCGGGCGCTGCGCCGAGCGCGCAAGCTCAAGCAGGAGGACGTCGCCCGCAAAGCGGGTATTTCCCGCGAAGCGTATCTGCGTGCGGAATCGGGCCAGGCCGATCCGCGCATGTCAACCTTCCTTGCCGCCTGCGAGGCCCTCGGCCTCGAAGTCGTGCTGGCCCCCCAGCATCTGGCGCAAGACGTCAACGCCTTCATCGCCAGCCGCAACGGGGGCGTGACAGCCGCTTCGATGGCGGGCCCGTCGGGCGCCGGCGCATCGTCGCAGTCCGGCACGCAGGCCGGCGGCCAGTCGGGGTCGTCGTCCGGCGGCATGGGTACCCCGCAAAGCGAAGGCCAGAAGCCGGCCTGATCGCCGTATCCGGGTGCACGCCGGCCGCACGTCGGCCGGGCTTGCCTGGCGGCGGTTCGCCGCCTGCCGCTGTCTGGATCACGCCGTGCAACGCGGCGTGATTTCCGCTTGTGTCGCGATGTCCCGCCTGGTCGCGCGCGCTTGCGCGCGCACCTGTCCTTCAGATTTTCCCCCTTTACAGACTGGACCTGCGCAGAGCGTTCGCACGCGCCCGACGCGGCTTGCGCGTGCGTCGGCGCGGTTTGACACGGCTATGGCGGGCGATTACGATTTGGTAAATCGATTACGTAATACGTAATTTAAGGGGGGTTATCGGGCTGTTGTTGCCTTCTCCCCCGCCCCGCTCCCGCCTTGCGGGAGCGGGGAGAAAACCAACACCAGAAGAGAGAGAGGAGCCCCATGACCAAAGCCTTCGCATCGCAAGCCGATCTGCAAGCCAAGCAGGTCAGTTTTACCAGGTTGTCCGAGAACGCCTATGCCTATACGGCTGAAGGCGATCCGAATTCCGGCGTGGTGATCGGCGACGATAGCGTTCTGATCGTCGACACCACCGCCACGCCGGCCATGGCGCAGGACTTGATCGCCCGCATTCGCGAGATCACCGATAAACCGATCAAGCATGTGGTTCTGTCCCACTACCACGCGGTGCGCGTGCTGGGCGCGTCGGCCTATTTCAGCGAAGGCGCGCAGAACATCATCGCCAGCCGTGGCACCTACGAGATGATCGTCGAGCGTGGCGAGGCGGACATGAAGTCGGAGATCGAGCGCTTTCCCCGCCTCTTCGCCGGCGTCGAGACGGTGCCCGGGCTCACCTGGCCGAACGTGGTGTTCGAGCGCGAGTTGACGCTGTATCTGGGCAAGCTGGAGGTCAAGGTGCTGCATCCCGGCCCGGGCCACACCAAGGGCGATACCGTGGTGTGGATTCCGTCGCAGAAGATCCTGTTCTCCGGCGACCTGGTGGAGTACGAGGCGGCCTGCTATTGCGGCGACGCCCAGCTGGAGGAGTGGCCCGCCACGCTCGACGCGCTGCGCGCGCTCGAACCGCGGGCATTGGTGCCGGGCCGCGGGCCGGCGCTCACTACGCCGGAGCAGGTCGCCAAGGGCCTGGACTACACCCGCGATTTCGTCAGCACGTTGCTTGCCCGCGGACGTGAGGCGGTGGCGCGCAAGCTCGATCTGAAGGCGGCGATGGCCCATACGCGCGAGGCGATGGATCCGCTGTTCGGCCATGTCTTCATCTACGAGCATTGCCTGCCCTTCGATGTCGCCCGCGCCTACGACGAGGCGAGCGGCATCAAGCATCCGCGCATCTGGACCGCGGAGCGCGACAAGGAAATGTGGGCGGCGCTGCAGGCCTGAACACGGTAGCCGCAGGCGCGGGACAGTCGCCGCGGTGGTGGACGGAGACAATATGGAAACGAACGAACAGGCGCGCCGCTTCGAATACCGGCCCTGCGCCGAGCAGCGGCGTGATGGCGCCAGCGGTGCCGAACCGCGGGTGCGCCCGGTGGTAGTGATCGGCGCCGGCCCGGTGGGGCTTGCCGCCGCCATCGATCTGGCACGGCAGCAGGTACCCGTGGTGCTGCTCGATGACGACTGCACGCTGGCTACCGGCTCACGCGCGATCTGCTTCGCCAAGCGCACGCTCGACATCTTCGACCGGCTTGGTTGCGGCGAGCGGATGGTTGAAAAGGGAGTGCGCTGGAACGTCGGCCGCGTGTTCTTCGACCAGGACCAGGTCTACAGCTTCGACCTGCTGCCCGAGCCGGGCCACCGTCGGCCCGCCTTCATCAACATGCAGCAGTACTACGTCGAAGGCTATCTGGTCGACCGGGCGGGCGAGCTTCCGGGGCTGGAACTGCACTGGAAGCACCGCGTGACGGGCTTGTCCCGGCATGACGATCACGTTGCGCTGACGGTCGACACGCCCGACGGGCCATACACGCTTCGCGCACGCTATGTCGTGGTCGCGGACGGCGCGCGCAGTCCGGTGCGGGCGATGATGGGCCTGGAAAGCCGGGGCCGCACCTTCCGGGATCGCTTTTTGATTGCCGATGTGCGCATGGCCGCCGGCTTTCCGGCGGAGCGATGGTTCTGGTTCGACCCGCCGTTCAATCGCAATCAGTCCGTGCTGCTGCACCGGCAGCCCGACAATGTCTGGCGCATCGACTTCCAGCTCGGCTGGGACGCCGACCCCGAAGTCGAACGGCAACCAGGACGCGTCACGGCAAGGCTGCGACAGCTGCTGGGCGACGATGCGCAATTCACGCTGGAATGGGTCAGCGTCTATACGTTCTCGTGCCAGCGCATGGCGCGCTTTCGCCATGGCCGCGTGCTGTTCGCCGGCGACGCGGCGCACCGTGTTTCGCCGTTCGGCGCGCGTGGCGCGAACAGCGGCGTGCAGGATGCCGAGAACCTCGCGTGGAAACTCCGGCTGGTGCTGAACGGACAGGCGCCCGACGCGCTGCTGGACAGCTATGCCGACGAGCGGGAGTTCGCCGCCGACGAGAACATCCTGCACTCGACTCGCTCGACCGACTTCATCACGCCAAAGAGCGATGCGAGCCGCGGCTTTCGCGATGCGGTGCTGAGGCTGGCGCGGGAGCATCCGTTCGCGCGGCAACTGGTGAACAGCGGCCGGCTGTCGACGCCCACGGTGCTGACGCGTTCGCCGCTGAATACGCGCGATGTCGATGCGTTCGCCGGCGCGATGGTGCCCGGGGCTGCCTGCGCCGACGCGCCGGTGCGCGAGTGCGGGAATACCGGCGACGCCACGCGCGATGGCTGGCTGCTGGAGCGGCTCGGCGACCGCTTCGCGCTGCTGTGCTTTGCCGATGCGGATGGACTGGCGCCCGAAACGCTGGCCGCGCTCGGTACGCTGGCCGACGCGCCGGTACCGGTGGACGTGCTGTGCATCGTGCCGGCCGGCTGCGAGCCTCGCACATTGCCAGCGGGCATAGGCTGGGTGCAGGACAGGGAGGGCCTGGCCGCGCAACGCTACGACGGCCGCCCTGGCACCTGCTATCTGCTGCGGCCGGACCAGCACGTCTGTGCACGCTGGCGCGTGCCGCGCGCCAACCTGTTGCACGACGCGCTGCGGCGTGCGCTGGCGCTCGCCGCCCCGGCCGTCCGCGACGAAACTCCCGCCCGCGACGATGCGCAACCGGCATTGCGTATCGAGCCCAATCTGCAACAGCCCGACGAGTTCTATGAAGCCCTGATCGACATGCACCGCGAACTCGATGCCGCGCAAAGCCACGCGGCCAATGCGCAGCTCATTCTGTTGCTCGCCAACCATATCGGCGATGCGGCGGTGCTGCGCGATGCCATGGCCCGCGCCCGCGCGGCGGTACCGCGCGGGCCGGGCGGCGGGACAGCCAGGGACGGCAGCCTGGACGGGCTGCCGTCCCTCATCACCACTTGAAGAAGAGATCGTTTATGGACACCGAACTTCGCTACCAGTCCGGCTTTGCCAACGAATTTGCCACCGAAGCGCTGCCCGGCGCGCTGCCGGTGGGCCAGAACTCGCCGCAGCGCGTACCGTACGGCCTCTATGCCGAGCAGCTGTCCGGCACGGCGTTCACGGCGCCGCGCGCGCATAACCGCCGATCCTGGCTGTACCGCATCCGGCCGGCGGCGATGCACCAGCACTTCGAGCCGCTGGCGCAGTCTCGTATCGTCAGCCGCTTCGATGAAGTGCCGCCATCGCCAAACCAGATGCGCTGGAGTCCGCCGCCGATGCCGTCGGATGAGACCGACTTCGTCGACGGCATCGTCACCATGGCCGGCAATGGCGGCCCCGATGCGATGACCGGCTGCGGTATTCATCTCTACCTGGCGAACCGGTCGATGCGGGGCCGCTTCTTCTACAACGCCGACGGCGAGATGCTGATCGTCCCGCAGCAGGGACGGCTGCTGCTTGCCACCGAACTCGGCCGTCTGGAGGTCGAGCCGCAGCAGATCGCCGTGATTCCGCGCGGCGTGCGCTTTCGCGTGGAACTGCCGGACGGCGAGGCACGCGGCTATATCTGCGAAAACTACGGCGCGCTGTTCAGGCTGCCCGACCTTGGCGTGATCGGCTCGAACGGGCTGGCCAACCCGCGCGACTTCCAGACGCCGGTGGCGTGGTACGAGGACGAGGAGGGCGATTTCGAACTGGTGGCCAAGTTCCAGGGCAATCTGTGGCGTGCGGCCATCGATCATTCGCCGCTCGATGTGGTGGCCTGGCATGGCAACTACGCGCCGTACAAGTACGATCTGCGCCGCTTCAATACCATCGGCTCGATCAGCTTCGACCATCCGGACCCGTCGATCTTCCTGGTGCTGCAAAGCCCTTCCGATACGCCGGGCGTCGACAACATCGACTTCGTGATCTTTGGCCCGCGGTGGCTGGCGATGGAACACTCGTTCCGGCCGCCATGGTTCCACCGCAATGTCGCGAGCGAGTTCATGGGGCTGATCGCCGGTGTCTACGACGCCAAGGCCGAGGGCTTCGCGCCGGGCGGCGCGAGCCTGCACAACTGCATGAGCGGCCACGGCCCCGACGCCGAGACGTTTGCGAAGGCCAGCGAAGCGGATACCACCAGGCCGCACAAGATCGCGGACACGATGGCGTTCATGTTCGAGACGCCCGCGGTGATCCGGCCCACGCCCTACGCCGCGCAATCGGACCAGCTGCAGTCCGACTATCAGCGCTGCTGGCAGGGGCTGCGCAAGAACTTCAACCCGAACCAGAAATAAGCCGATGACACAGACCAGCTGGATCGAGTCCGCCAACGACGGCCGCACACATTTCCCTTTGCAGAACCTGCCATACGGCGTGTTTTCCCGGCAGGGCGAGGCGCCGCGCGTGGGCGTGGCGATCGGCGATCGCATCGTCGACCTCAATGCGCTGGACCAGGCGGGGTTGCTGCCGGAAGCAGTGCGCGGCACGTTTGGCGAGCCGGTGCTCAATCGCTTTATCGCGCTGGGCCGGCCGGTATGGCGCGAGACACGGCGCCGCCTGACCGAGCTGCTGTCGCGCGATCAAGGCGCGCTGCGCGACAACGCCGCGCTGCGCGAGCGCGCCGTGGTGCCGATGGCCGGCGCCACGCTGCATCTGCCGGTGTCGATCCCGGGCTATACCGATTTTTATTCGTCGCGCGAACATGCGACCAATGTCGGCCGCATGTTTCGCGATCCCGACAATGCGCTGCTGCCAAACTGGCTGGAAATTCCGATCGGCTACAACGGCCGCGCCAGTTCGGTCGTGGTCAGCGGCACGCCGGTTCGCCGGCCCAATGGGCAGATCAAGCTGCCGGACGCCCCGCGTCCGATCTTTGGCGCATGCCGCAAGCTCGACTACGAGCTGGAGATGGGCTTCATCGTCGGCAAGGACTCCGTGCTCGGCGAACCGGTTCCGGTGGACGCGGCCGACGACTATCTGTTCGGCATGGTGCTGCTCAACGACTGGAGCGCGCGCGATATCCAGCAGTGGGAGTACGTGCCGCTGGGTCCGTTCAATTCCAAGAGCTTCGGCACGTCGATCTCGCCATGGGTGGTGACGATGGAAGCGTTGCAACCGTTCCGTCGCGACAATCCGCCGCAGGACCCGCAGCCGCTGTCGTATCTGCGCCAGGGCGTGCCCAATGCCTACGATATCGAACTGGAAGTGGCATTGCGCCCGGACGGCGCGGGCGAGGCACAGCGTGTCAGCCATACCAACTTCCGGGCGATGTACTGGACCATGGCGCAGCAGCTCGCGCACCACACGGTGTCCGGCTGCAATGTGCGGGTGGGCGATCTGATGGGCTCGGGAACGATCAGCGGCACCGCCCCCGATTCGTTCGGCAGCCTGCTCGAACTGACCCGCAACGGCGCGCAGCCGCTGGCGCTGCAAGGCGGCGTTACGCGCGGCTTCCTGCAGGACGGCGACGAAGTGGTGATGACGGGGTGGTGCCAGGGCGATGGCTATCGCGTCGGCTTCGGCGAGGTCGCGGGGCGCATCGCGCCGGCGCCTGCCGTCGAATAGCGGGGGCCCGGACGGTCGGCGGAATCTAGCGCGGCGTGCCGGCCGGCTCGTCGCGCTTGCCGGCATCCAGCACCACGGCGGCGCGGCCCGTCAGCACGACGCGCTCTCCGGCGCGTACCGCGAAGTTGTAGAGCACCTGCGTGCCGTCGCCGCTGAGCCGTTCCGCGTCCACGGTCAGCGGGGCGGGCAGCGTGTCGAGGCGGTCGGCATGCAGTTCGACCTTGCGCACGCTGGCCAGGTAGCCGACGCGCGGCCGCGAGGCAATGCCTGGCCGCGCCGCGCCGTATTGCAACAGCGCGCCATGCAGGGCCATGGCTTGCGCCGCGTATTCGATGGCGGCGAGTGCGGGCACGCGGCCCGCCTCGCGTAGCGGATGATTCAATGCATCGAGGCCGCCCGCGGTGCAGCGTATCGTGCCGGCGTCCCACGCCACCACCGCGTCGAGCAGGCACATCGCGCCCTGATGGGGCAGATGGGCCACGATCCATTCGCGGTCCAGCGGTGGCATGGGCGCCGGCATCGGCAGCTTCAGCGGCAGCGCGCCACGTCGATTCTCAGGCGGATGGTGTCGAGGTAGTCGAGCACCACCGCCGCCGACCGGTCGTGCGCCAGTGCGTGCAGCAGCGGCAGCGCGCGGGCGGCGGGAATGCGCCCGCGCAGCGTCTCCAGATCCGGGTGCGCGAGCGCCGTGGGCGCGTCGTCCACCAGGTCGACGGTCAACGCCGCGATGGCGGCGGGTCCGCGATCGGGCGCCAGCACCAGCGCGACACCGAGCAGGTCGGGAATCGGCCGCGCGCCGCGCAGCGGCTCGGGGTAGTCCGTGTCATACGAAATCAACACACACGGTTCGCGATGGGCCACCACCTGCGCGCAGGCGTCGAGCAGGCCAGCGCCAAAGCTGGCATCGTGGCCGCACATCGCGTTGGACGCGGCCATCGACCCGGTGGCGATGCTCCAGTAGCCGGCCGGCGCGTTGTGCACCGAATTATGGAACCGCGTGGGCGAGATCATCGGATCGTCGCTGACCAGCGCCTCGTTGATCGCGTGGAAGTTGTGGCCGTCCGCGCTGGACGCGCTGAATACGGCGGGCAGCGTGGCGGCATCGCGTCCGCTCGCGGCGATCGCCTGCCGGCCCACCGCCAGCGCGAGACGCACGCCGGGGCCGGTGCGCCGGCGTTCCGCCGGCGGCAGGTTCTCGGGCGGCGGCGGCTGCGTGGCGGCAGGCGACCAGGGGGCCTCGCCGCGCAGTATCGCGGCGGTGGCGGGCCAGTCGACGAGCCCTGGTCCGATCACGCCAATGCCTTCCAGATAGACCGTGGCACTCATGCGTCGGCTCCGGCGCAGGCCGCATCGGCGCGGCTGAACAACAGGCTGCAGTTCGAACCGCCGAAGCCGAAGGCGTTGCTCATCACGTGACGCATCGGTTGCCGGCGGGTCTGCAGCAGGTATTGGACCGGCAAGGCCGGGTCGACGGTGGCGGTATGAATGCCCGCCGGCATGAAGCCTTCGCGCAGCGCCAGCGCGGCGATCACGGCTTCCACCGCGCCGGCGGCGCCAAGCGTATGGCCGGTGGCGCCCTTGGTCGAGCTGCATGGCGTGGCGCCGAACAGGTCGAGCACCGCGCGGCCCTCGGCCGCATCGTTGGCGCGGGTGGCCGTGCCGTGCAGATTGATGTAGTCGATATCCGCCGGCGACAGGCCGGCATCGGACAGCGCCTGCGCCATCGCCATGCGCGCGCCCAGACCCTCGGGGTGCGGGCTCGACATATGGTGCGCGTCGCTGGACTCGCCGATGCCGCTCAGCAGGATCGCATCGGGCCCGGGCCGGGTCGGCGCGCGTTCGAGCAGCGCGAAGCCGGCACCCTCGCCGATCGAAATGCCGTTGCGCGCCACGTCATAGGGCCGGCAAGGCTGCGCCGACACCAGTTCCAGCGAATCGAAGCCGTACAGCGTGGTCAGGCACAGCGTGTCGACACCGCCCACCACGGCGGCGTCGATCCATCCCGCTTCGATCATGCGGCGCGCGGAGGCGAACACCTTGGCGCCGGACGAGCAGGCCGACGATACGGCGGCCGGACCGGTCAGGCCGAAACATGCGCGCACGAACGCCGGCAGCGCGAATGGACTGTGCTGGCGGGCGTAGTCGAAATCGGCCGGCAGCGCGCCAGTGGCGTCGCGGCGCCGATAGGCGCGCTCGGTTTCAAGGATGCCGCCCGTGCTGGTGCCGAGGAATACGCCGATGCGGCGGGGGCCGTAGCGCTCGCGCGCCGCGACCACGTGGCCGGCGAAGCCGTCCTGCTGCAAGGCCAGCCATGCGAGCCGGTTGTTGCGGCAGTCGAAGGCGGCCAGTTGCTCGGGCACGCGCTGCGCATCGACATCCGGAACCTCACCGACATGGGTCTGCAGGCGCACGCCCTCGAACCGGCACGGCGCGAGTCCGCCGCGCTGCTCGCGCAGTGCGTTGGCATGGTCGGCCAACCCATGCCCTAGGCAGGTGGTGGCGGTGAAGTGGGACAACAGCAAGGGGGACAAGGCCGGATCGAGGGAATCGGTGGAAATTCTGCCGGTGGGGAAGCCGGACGGGGCGGTTGCCGCGCAGGCAATTGTATCAAAGGGGCTGGGCCGGGACGCCGGCGGCCCCGGCGCACGCATCCCCCGCCGTGCCGTGCGACGTCGTGCTTTCCGCCAGCACCCCTACCATGAGCACGTTGGCACCATGAGCGTCGGCTGGCAACGGGATTTCCCGCAACGCGAGGCCCATGCCCCGCAGCAGGCGCCGCCATTCATCGGCGGGACGGCAATACAGCGGCGTGGCGCGACCGGCCCGCAGCCATTGCACGATACGGTCCACCGCGCGGCTGTAGCGGGCGCGCCAGCCGGCGCTGGCATCGCCTACCCGCAGGATCAGTCGGCCGCCGGGAGCGAGGCAGCGCACCGCGTCGCGCAGCACGGCCTGTTGTGCGTCGAACTCCATATAGTGCAGCACGTCGAGGATGACCACGACATCGTAGGCGGCGCGCTCGTCATGCAACGCCTCACGCGCGTCGGCGGTGCGGATCTCACAGGGCCATGCAGTGCGCCCGCACAGCGCCCGGCGGGCGCGTTCGGCGTCGGCGGGCGTCAGTTCGATCCCCACGTAAGCCGTGGGTACCGGCGGCGACGGCCAGTCACCCGGCCATGAGTGCGGATGGCAGTCGCTGGCCGTTGCCAGCCAGGCGGGCAGCAGGCCCTGGCCGCAGCCGATATCGAGAATCCGCGCGCGCGCCGGGACCAGGCCCTGTGCCAGCAGGATCGCGAACACCGGATCGTGATGCAGCTTGAAGCGGGCGAAGCGCTGGGCGAAGGCGCCGGCCGGTGCGTACCAGGCGGCGGCGTGCGCCACCAGCCCGGCGCCTTCCGGGCTCGGCCAGCGGGTCATGCTGGCACGGCCTCGCGCAGTGTGACATAGCGCAGGCCGGCGTCGTCGATGGCGCGCAGCACGCGTGGCAGCACGACCAGCACCATCGGCGTGCCGGCACGGTCGCTGCCGGGATTGCCGTCGTGCATCAGCAGGATGTCGCGCGCGGCAAGCCTGCGCAGCAGCCGGCGCGCGACCGCGTCAGGATTGCCGGCCTGGAAGGTGTCGAAGCCGCGCCGTGTCCACGCGGCCAGCCGAAGGCCGTGCCGGCACAGCACCGGATCGAGCAGCGGGTTGCGCAGGCCGGCCGGCGCGCGGAAGAAGCGTGGCGCCTGTCCGGTCAGCCCGGCCAGCGTCTGCTGGGCCTCGTCGATCTCGCGGGCGATGCGGCCCGGGCCAAAGGTGGAGAAGTGCAGCCAGTGATGCTGGCTGTGGTTTTCCACGGCGTGGCCGCGCCGCACGATGTCGGCGATCAGGTCGGGATGGCGCCGTGCCCGCTCGCCGATGCAGAAGAAGGTCGCCCGGGCGCCGTGCGCATCGAGCAGGTCCAGCACCGCGGGGGTAACGTCGGGATTGGGCCCGTCGTCGAAGGTCAGCGCCACGCTGGCGCCCAGCACGGTGCTGCGCGGCCACAAGCCGGCGCCGACCNCGCCGATGCAGAAGAAGGTCGCCCGGGCGCCGTGCGCATCGAGCAGGTCCAGCACCGCGGGGGTAACGTCGGGATTGGGCCCGTCGTCGAAGGTCCGCAGCAGGTTCGAGCCCAGCACGGTGCTGCGCGGCCACAAGCCGGCGCCGACCAGCGCGAGATGGGTGGCGACCACCGAGCCCAGCGCCCATGGCAGCGTGGCGGGCTGGGCGATCGCGGCGGCCACCGCGGCAATGTGGACGCCCGCGGCGGCGCCCAGCCATGGCGTCGGCCGCCAGCTGCGGGCGGCTGGTCGTGCCAGCGAAGGCGGAACAGGATGCGGCATGCGGGTCATGGTCTGTCCTCCTGGTCGGTGCCGACGGCGCCGTGACGCGGCGCAAAAATCGCCGCGAACACAAGGGCCAGTATCGCACCGGGTCCGACGGTCTGCCCAAAGGCCTGCAACAGCGGCAGATGCGATAAGCCTAGCAGACCGAAGGCCGCCACCGTGGTGGCATTGGCCAGCAGCAGCGAGGCCAGCGTGCGAGGCGCGGGCGCGCCGCCGCCGGCGCCGCCGAAAAACAGCGCATAGTTGGAACCCACCGCCACCAGCAACAGCAGACCGACCAGATGCAGCAGCGACAGTTCCCGGCCGGCCGCGGCCAGCCCGGCGATGACCACGACCATGGCGGCGGCCAGCGGCGCCAGCGTGGCCAGGGCACGCCGGGGCGAGCGCAGTCCCACCGCGAGCACGATCGCGATGGCCAGCGCGCCGCCGAGCGACAGCCGCAGCGCCTCGCCAAGATAGCCGGCGTACAGCTGGTCCGATTCGCGTTTCAGGTCGACCAGCAAGGCGCCGGGCACGGCCGCCCGCGCCAGCGCCGCGCGGATCTGCGCGGTGGCCGCGTCCGCCTGCGCGTCGCTCGTCATGCGCAGCGGCAACGTGGCCTGCCATGCGCCATCGCGCTGTGTCAGCAGCGCGTCGACCGCCAGCGCGAACGAACTGCCTTGCAGATCCTCGCGCCGCAGTGGCCGCTGCGCGCGCGCTGCCTCGACGTCGGCCAGGAACGGAGCGAACAGCGCCGGCTTGATCGGCATGCCGGCCACCGCCGCGTCCACCCGCTGGCGTAGCGCCGTGGGGGACGGCAGTGCGGCCAGCCGGGCGCGTTGCGTGGCCTCGCTGGGCAGGAAACGGGCGGGGTTTTCGTATCCGGCCAGCACCTGCCGTGCCACCAACGGGTCCAGTTGTGCGGCGATGCGCTCGGCCCCTTGCAGCGCCGCCTGTTCACTGTCACTGCGCACCACGATCAGGTGGCGCACATCGGGCGCGCCGAGATCGGC
The DNA here is from genome assembly GCF_007829435.1 of Cupriavidus gilardii J11. Classification (GTDB taxonomy): domain Bacteria; phylum Pseudomonadota; class Gammaproteobacteria; order Burkholderiales; family Burkholderiaceae; genus Cupriavidus; species Cupriavidus gilardii_D. The sequence continues at coordinate 25,192 of NZ_VLJN01000015.1, read as the reverse complement.
GCGCAGCATGGCGTCGAGGGCCTGCGTGGCAGGGGGCACCGGGCTCAGCGAGGTCAGCTCGCGGCTCCACAGCGGTTCGCGTTGCGCCATCGAAGACCATGCGACCAGCGCGAAGGCGCCCGCCACCAGCAGGGCGGCCGGCCAGCGCAGCCTGGGCGCCACGGCCGCGAGCCGGGCGAGCCGATCGCCCAGCGGTCGCAGATCGCGGATGCGCAGCCGCGCGGGGATCAACTCGGGTAGCACGAATCGCGTGACCAGAGCGGCGGCGCACAGGCCGGCGATCGAGAACAGGCCGAGCTGCGCCAGCCCCGGAAAGCCCGACAGCAACAGCGATGCGAAGCCGCACACCGAAGTCAGCACGCCAAGGCGCACCGTCGGCCAGAAGCCGGCGGCCCAGCGCTGGCGCTCGCCCTGCCGTTGCGCGTCGACGGTTGGCCGCGCCTGCGCGAACAGGTAGATCGCATAGTCGATCGACTCGCCGATCAGCGTGGTGCCGAAGCCCAGCGTCAGTCCGTGCACGGTGCCGAACCCCAGGCTGACGGCGGCGACGCCGGCCAGCACGCCGGACAGTACCGGCACGAGGCCAAGCGCCAGCGTGGTGGCCGAACGGTAGACAAAACCCAGCAGCGCGATCACGACGGCCACGCCGAGCGCCGAGAGGCGCGCCACCTCGTCGCGGATCGTGTCGCGGGTCTGCACGGAGATCACGCCGGGGCCCGTCATGCGCAGACGGAAGTCGGCGGCCGTCTTTCCGTGGGCGCCTGCCACCTGTGCCGCCGCGCGGTCGAAGGCGTCGTCGATCGCCGCCATGGCGGCGGCCTGCGCCTCGATATCCGCGCCGGGCGCGGCGGTCTGGGCCAGCAGGACGGCGCGCTGGCCGTCGCGGGAGGCCCAGACGCCGTTGCGCAGCGCGGCGCCCTGGGTGCCGGCGTAGTCCGATAGCAGCGAGGTCATCTCGCCGGTCGGATCGCGCGGCAGCAGCGATTTGACAAACAGTCCGGCCGACGAGCCAAGCAGGTCCAGCGTGTCGCCAATGGCCGCGCGCAGGCCCGCCTCGCTGAAACGCTGCGGCGTCACCGCGGGACTGAGCTGGTAGCGGTGTTCGAAAAGCAGCTGGCCGTCGCGCTCGCGGTGCACTGCTTCGCCGTTTTGCACCGCGACAAAGCGGGTATCTGCACGCAACGTTGCCGCAAGCGCGCGCGACAGCTGCGCGCGGCTGCCGCCATCGCCGCCCTCGATGCCGATCAGCACCAGCCGGGACACCAGCCCGTCGCGCAATTGATCGACCAGCAGCCTTTGCTCCGGCGTTGGAGCGCGCGGCAGGAAGGCGGACAGGTCTGCGCTGAAAGTCGTGCGCGTGACGATGGCCGCGCACGCGAGTACGAACGCAAGCCACAGCGCGATCAGCAGCCGGCCGCGCCGGCGGTCGGGCACCGCGCGCGTCATGGGCCCGGCTGCGGCTCGATCGCCATCACGGAACGGTCGCCGTCGGCGTGCCGGATCTCGACGCGACGCAGCTGCTCGCGTTCACCATCGATGCGGACACTGGCGATGGCGGACGCCATGCGGGCGTCCCGTGGCGCCAGCGTCAGGCTCCAGCGCGCCGCCTGCCCGTCCAGGCTCAGCCGGTAGTACTGCTCCAGCGCTTGCCGGTTGCCCGCCAGCGTGCCGCGCAGGCTTTCGATAAAGGCGGCCAACTCGGGGAAATTCGACAGCGGGATGGTCGTGTTGCGGCCATCGCGTTCGATGGTCAGCATGTCGCCGGTCACCGTCAGCGTTTCCGGCTTGGGCGCCAACGTGCGCTTGACGAGCCGGTCCGGCGCGACGAACTGCAGCTCCCCGCGTGATTCCAGCGGTGCCTGCAGCATCGCCAGATACCTGGTTTCGACAAAGCGCGCCCGCCCGGACTTCTGCTGCGCCAGCGTCGCCATCAATCGGTCGACGCTCCATGCGGCGGTACCCGCGGGTGGCGCGGCCGCGGAGGGTTGGACCGCCGGCCAGCCGGCCATCATCAGGCAGGCCAGCACCATGGCACGGACAGGCAAGGCAAGGCGTCTGGTGCGCGTGGGCGGCGGGGGAACGCGGGACAGGGTCATGGTAGGGATGCCTGGGCTGGCGATGCCGGCGTGTCGGGCATCGCCCAGAAGTCATAGAAGTTGAACCAGTTATACGGCGCGGCGCGACAGTGCCGCTCCAGCATCGCCACGTAGCGCGCCAGCGCGGTCTCGATGGCCGCATCGCGTTGGTCCGCCGGCGTCGCGGAAAAATCCGCCAGCGTTTCGAAATGGACGTCGTAGCGGTTGCCGCCGCCATGCACCGCGGCGATGAACAGCACCTCGCGCCGCAGCATCGCGGCCATCCGCAATGGTCCGGTGGCGAAGGGCGCCGGTGTGCCAAGGAAGGGCAGTACGCGCACCGGGTCGGTGGCCAGCCGGGCCAGCGTGCGGTCCGCCAGCAGGCCGATCAGGTAGCCGCGCTCCAGGTAGCTGCGCGCGCGCAGCATCGCATCGAGACGACCCAGCGGAATCACATGTTGCCGCATCGCCGGATTGATCGTGGCAAGCGCCTCGTTGAGCCGGCTGGCATTGTCCTCGTACATCATCACCGCCAGCCGTACCTCGGGAATGCGGCCGCCAACGGCCCGCACCGCCTCGAAGCTGCCCAGATGCGCGCCCATCAGGAAGGCGCCGTCGCCACGGGCCACGATCCGCTGCACCGCGTCCTCGCCATGGACGCGGATGTCGAACAGATCGAGCCGGCCATTCAGCAGGTAGACGCGGTCGTGGATGGTGGTCGCAAAGGCATGGAAATGGCGCAGCACATCGCGCAACCCGGCACGCCGGCCCAGCGCGGCCGACAGATAGCGGCGCGAGGCGGCGCGCGCCGTGGGCGACGTGGCCAGATAGGCCAGCACGACGGGCCACAGCAGCCAGCGCGTCGCGCCACGCCCCAGGCGCAGCGACATCCAGCGCATCAGCCGCAGCGGCAGCGCGCGGCTGCGTTCGGGCCGGCTGGACCAGTCGTTGGCGGCGCCCGCGTGTTGCCGTTGCCGCTTTGGAGCGCTCACGCCGTCGCCTCTCCCGTCGTCAGCGCTCCCGACGCGACCGGTCGGCCGTCGACCTGGAGCACGAAGCGGATGATGTCCGGCGCCTCTTGCGCAAAGCACACCTCGACCCGCTCCCCGGGGGCGACCGGTGCCAGGAACTTCGCCGACGCGATGCCGCGCAGGCGCAGATCGCCCTGTTCCACGCCCAGCGCCGCGCCGATGACTAGCACGGCCCGATCGAGCAGCACCACGCCCGGCACGATCGGATGGCCCGGGAAATGGCCGGGCAGGGCGGGATGATCCGGGCCGATCGTGAAACTGCCGGCGCTGTTCATGGCTCGCTCGATACCGCGGTTGCCGGTGTGCCGGACTGGCGCAGCAGCAGCGCCTCCAGCGCGTCCAGCGGCAGCTTGCCGGCGGCGTTGCGCGGCAGCGCCTCGACGAACAGCAGGCGCCTTGGCAGGAAGGCGGCATCGATGCGGCCGCGCAGCGCCTGCACGATGTCGGCGGCGCTCAGCGCGGGCGCAACTACCACGGCCGTCAGCCGCTCGACCTTGGCCAGTCCGCCGTTCTCGCCGTCTTTGCGCAGATGGAATACGCCATCCACCACGCCGTCGATCGCGAGCAGTTGCTGGTTCAGGTAGGCCAGCGACGTGCGCTTGCCGGCGATCTTGACCAGATCGGACTTGCGGCCATGCAGCAGCAGCCGGCCGGCATCGAGCGGCTCGATCGCATCGTTCAACGGCACCGGCCGCCGCAGGTGGCCGCCGCGTACGCGCCAGTCCACGATGTCGGCCTGCGCGTCGGCCTGTGCATCGGCCGAAGAGCCAGGTGCATGGTCAAGCCGCAGGCCGGGCAGCAGCCGCCAGGCAGCCTCGTGGGCGGTACGCCGCGTGGCGATATGGCCGGTCTCGGTGCTGCCGTAGATCTCGACCAGCGCCGCGCCGCTGCGCTCCTCCATCTCCCGTGCGACTCGCGCGGCCAGTGGGGCGGTGGCCGACAGCACCTTGTCGAGCGGCGGCAGGCTGGCGGTCGATGCCAGTATGGCGCGCAGGTGCACCGGCGACGCCACCAGCAGCCGCGGCGACGGCATCGCTTGCAGCACCGAGGCCACGTCCGCCGGGTAGAAGGGGTGCGCGTCGGACAGCGCGATACCCCCTTGCAGCGCCAGCATGATGGTGCATTCGAGGCCGTACATATGCTGGGCCGGCACCGTGCCGACCAGCGTGCCGCCTCGCGCCGGATCGATTTGCAGCCGCGCGGCCGCTGAGCGCGCATTCGCCACCATCTCGCCCCAGGTTTTCCGGTGCGGGGTGGGCGCCCCGGTGGAGCCGGACGTAAACAGATAGGCCAGCGTGCGGCGTGCCGGAATTCGCGGCATCACCAGCCTTCGCGCACGCGCATGGCCGGCCATCGGCTCGGGGGGCGGCGCGACGACGTGTACCTTCGGCAGCGCGATATCGCAGTGCGGTGCGTCGTGAAGGCAGAACACGTCCGGTGCGAAGGCGGCCAGTTCACGCACCGCCTCGGCCGTTTGCGCCGCCGGGAGCACGCTGATCTTGCGCGCCAGAAGCACGGCGCACAGGCCCACCGCGAACAGATAGCGGTCGCGGCAGACGTTGAGCACGTGGCGTCCGGGCGGCAGGGCGGCCGCCAGTCGGCGGACATCGGCCAGGAAGCGCGCGGCCGCTACCGGGCCGTGCTGGCGGTAGGCCACGATGGCGTCGGCACGCGTGTGCGCCAGCAACGGCAATGTCGTCTCCATATTGGCAACGGCCGCGGCGGTGACGACTCCGCCAGCCCGGCCCTGGCCGCTCCGGCGTCGCGATGCGGCGGCAGAGGGAAGAAAACGGGGTGGGCGGTGATGGGGAAACACAGGCATGACGGCGCAGGTGGCGGCGCTGACGAAATGGTTGCGAAGCATTGGAGCGGCAGCAGTGCAGGGGTCCCCGCCATCGGTCCGGTCGATCAGCCCCGCAGTGTGAAGCGTTCCGGCCGCGCTTGCGCACCAAGGTTGTTACCAAAGTTCTCGCCGATGGAGTCCGGCGCGGCGGCTTGGTAGCATTGCCGGCGAAGGCGGTGCCGCAGTATATCCGAGGGCCGTGGCCGGCCCTGTGTCCGTGTCCCCCAAGAGCCTTTCGCTGGCCCAGCAGCCCGCGCCCATGCGCCGCCATGCCGTTTCTTACATTTCGCGACAATGACCGACCTCCAAATCGAACTCGCCCGGATGATCCTGAGCGAACTCGACATCACTGAAGTCAAACTGGAAGACGTGTCGGCCGATACGCCGCTTTACGGCGAAGGCTTTGGGCTGGACTCCATCGACGTGCTCGAAGTTGCCTTGCTGGTCTCCAAGAAGTATGGCTTCGAGCTGCGTTCCGACAATCCGGACAATCACACCATCTTTGCCACGCTGGGCAATCTGGCCGCCTACACCGAGGCGCATCGTACGCGCTGACAGGTGTCCGGCGGAGGATCGTTGCAGTGAAGCGTAGCAGCCCCGTCAGTTTCTCAGCGCTTTCCCGTATTCCCCTCCACGCCGCCCGGCAAACGGCTGGACGTGAACTATGCTGCAGTCAGGCGGTCTTGATTGCGACGGGCACGTCGCCGCAGTGAGGGGCAGTAAAGCGCAGTGACGCTTTCCGGCAGGACGCGAGAACGGCCGGCGACAGAGCTGGACGACCATGGACAACATGTTGATGGAGCACCGCCGCATGACAGAACGCTCGACCACGCACCTGGTGATCATCCCCAGCTACAACCCCGGCCCCAAGGTCCGGGACGTGATACGCGAGGCGCGGGAGCAGTGGAACCCGGTATGGGTGGTCGTCGATGGCAGCACCGACGGCAGTACCGAGTGGCTGCGGCAGCAGGCGGCCTCCGATCCAGGGCTGCGTGTGCTGGTGTTGCCGAGGAACGGCGGCAAGGGTGCGGCCGTGCTGCACGGGCTGGAACAGGCGGCCGCCGAGGGCTACACGCATGCACTGGCGATGGATTCCGACGGGCAGCATCCCGCCGCGATGATCGGCCGGATGATGGAGGTGTCCAGGCGCAACCCGGACGCCATGGTGCTGGGCAGGCCCGTGTTCGACGACAGCGCGCCCCGGGCTCGCGTGTACGGCCGCAAGTTAAGCAATGTGTTTGCCGATCTTGAAACGCTGTGGGCGGGAATTGGCGACTCGCTGTACGGCTTTCGCGTGTACCCGATCGGTCCGCTTTGCGCGGTGATGCGCGGGCATCGCTGGATGCGGCGGATGGATTTCGATCCGGAAGTGGCGATTCGCCTGTGCTGGCGCGGCGTGCGCCCGATCAACGTTGACACCCCGGTGCGGTATTTCCGCAAGGACGAGGGTGGCGTGTCGCACTTCCATTACGTACGCGACAACGTGCTGCTGACATCGATGCATGTCCGGCTGCTCGGCGGATTTCTGCTGAGGTTGCCGGTGCTGGCGCTGCGCAGGCTCGGTGAGCGCGCGAGTACGGGGACGAAGCCGGCGGCCTGAGTGCCGCTGCAAGGGCAAAGCCTGCCGGTCAGTTCTCCCCTCTCCCGCCAGGCGGGAGAGGGGCCGGGGG
>NZ_VLJN01000015.1:0-18567 GCF_007829435.1 Cupriavidus gilardii J11 | reverse complement strand
CCCGGCCCCTCCCAAAGCCCAGATAACGACTACAACCGCCCCATCACCACCAGCGCGATCACGATCAGCAGCACGATGCCAAGTCCGCCGCTGGGCCAGTATCCCCAGCCGCTGCTGTACGGCCATGAGGGCAGCGCACCGATCAGCAGCAGAATCAGCACGATCAGGAGAATGGTACCTAAGGTCATGGAGGCTCCTTTGCCGAGCGCTCTCGGCTGGCGTTGTCGTTGCTCTTGTTTGCCGTGACGGCGTGGCGCCGTTCGACGTCAGGCCGGTCTGGGCTGATTCAACGATAGACGCCCGCCCGTGGTGTTCCGCCCGGTCCGTTGCTGAAACGGGTGTAGGAATCGGACGACGATGGGGTGGTCGTTCGCGGGGAGCACACCCCGATGCTGGAATTGCCGCCGGTTACCTCCCCTCTCCCGCAAGGCGGGAGAGGGGCCGGGGGAGAGGCAGTGAGAGCCCGCTCAAGCGGAGCGGGTGCCTCTCAGGCGGCGGATCAGCGACGAGGTATCGTCGCGGCCGCCGCCCATTTGCTGCAGGTCGGCATAGAACTGGTCGACCAGTGCAGTGACGGGCAGCGTGGCGCCATTGCGGCGCGCTTCGTCCAGGCACAGGCCGAGGTCCTTGCGCATCCAGTCCACCGCGAAGCCGAAATCGAACTTGTCCTGCACCATGGTCGGTCCGCGGTTTTCCAGTTGCCACGAGCCGGCTGCGCCCTTGCTGATCACGTCGAGGACCAGCGGCATGTCAAGGCCGGCGCGTTCGCCGAAGGCGATCGCTTCCGAGAGTCCCTGCAGCAGTCCGGCGATGGCGATCTGGTTGACCATCTTCGCCAGCTGGCCGGACCCCGCGCCGCCGATCCGCGTGACGGCTCGGGCGTAACAGGCCAGTACCGGCTCGGCGCGCTGGAATACCGCCTCGTCGCCGCCGCACATGATGGTCAGCACACCCTTCTGCGCCCCCGCTTCGCCGCCGGACACCGGCGCATCGAGAAAGGCGAAGCCGCGCCCGGCTGCAATGGTGCCCAGTTCCCGGGCGACGTCGGCGCTGGCCGTGGTGTGGTCGACGAACACGCAGCCGGCCGGGGCGCCCTCGAAAGCGCCGTCCGGCCCGGTCAGCACGGCCCGCAGGTCGTCGTCATTGCCGACGCAGCTGCACACCATGTCGGCGTCGCGGGCCGCCTGTGCCGGCGTGGGCGCGCTGGTTCCGCCATGCTGGTCGACCCAGGACTGCGCCTTGCTGGCGGTGCGGTTGTAGACGGTGACCTGATGTCCCTTGGCGGCGAGGTGGCCGGCCATCGGAAAGCCCATGACGCCCAGACCAAGAAAAGCGATACGCATGAATGGTGCTCCGTTTGATTGCGGATGGTGAGGAGAGGGTCTGGGGCCGCAGTATACGAGACGGCGCGAGGGGCGGGCGGGGTTTGGCCGTTCTCCCGCTTTGCGGGAGGAGGCAGAAAATACGTGCCTTGCTCCCTCTCCCGCTTGCGGGAGAGGGTCGGGGAGAGGGGAGAGAGCAGGAGGAGTATCAGGCCCCGTCGCTGTGCGGGTCCCGGTTGTCGATGCGCGCGCCGTCGGTGAACGCGTCGCGCGGGCCGGTGGCGCGGGCACCGTCCACGTAGATGTCGCGCTGGCTGGTGACGGCGCCGTCGGTGTACGGGTCGACGCTGTGCGGAGCTGCCTGTGCGACCCCGGCAAAGGCGGTCAGCGTGGCGGCGAAGGATGTGGCGAGCAGGGTGTGCTTCAGGGTCAGAGTGCGCATGTTGTAGTTCTCCAGAGAGCCAGCCCGGCGGATATCGCCGAGCCCGTGACCGCAGTCTAGGAGTGCGCCACGCACACGAACATGACTTGAAGATGACAATGCTGTCATGCAGCAATTTTCCGCTCCGGTGCGCGTGGCGATGGGCGATGCCAGACCGGAACGGTCCCAAGGCGGCCTGGCGCACCAACCAGTTTCGCTTTATTGCGCAGACTTGCGGATCGTGCGGGGACAGCGGGATTTCCGTGCCGATTCGAAGCCATCGCCCGCGCTGCCTGTAGAATCGCGGTAGACCGACCGGCTCCGCGCCGGATCCTTCCCGTTTTCCTCATGCCTGCGGTCCGTTGGCGACCCGCAGATGCACAAACAAATCATGTCCGAGTTCGATAAAGCGAGACTAGCCGCGATCGCATGGATCCGCGCGCAGATGGACCGCTATGGCCTGTCGCTCGACGATCTGGAGGCGGCTGGCTGTTTTTCCTCCGACGGGGATTCCGCAACGGTCCTCGCGCCTGAACGTGCCGGCGACAACGGCGTCCATGCCGACGCCCCGGCGTCAAAAGCGGGGACGGTGTTGTACCGCAATGCCCTCGGCCAGTCCTGGGACGGCACCGGCGAGATGCCGGACTGGCTGCAACGCGCCGTCAATGCCGGGCAGAGCGCCGAGTTCTATCGCGTCGACTAGGGCGCGCCACACGGTGCTTGCAAGCGGCCCCTCCGCGCGCCCGCGTGGGAGCCGACGACGATTCGCTGCGGATCGCCGGCTGTCGGTACCACTACGGCGACAAGTAGACCGCTGAAAGCGGTGCAGCTTGTCGCGACTGGCTTCCGGCCTTCAGTTCGCCGCCGTCATCTCCGTCACCGTCAGTACGCCATCGATGCGCTTCGCCCGGAAACGGATGCGGTCACCGGCGCGCACCTGTTCCAGCATGGCGGCGTCGCCGGCGCGGAACACCATGGTCATGGCGTCCATGCCAAGGTCGGCGAGCGGCCCATGCCGGATCGTCAGCTTGCCATTGGCGGCGTCGACCTTGCGGACTTCGCCGTCGGCCATCGACATGTCGGGCGCGGCGGCCTCCGCGGGCTGCGTGAGATGGCCGGCGTGTTCCGATGTGGTCGCGTGCGCCATCGCGCCGGCCGCGCAAAACGCCAGGCTGGCGGCGAGCCTGGCCAGCCGGATGTGGGTTCGCTTCATGATTTCCTCCGCTCGGGTTGCGTAGTGGGTTCCGTGTATTCGAAGGCGACGGTGCCGCGCGGATGGCGGTACCAGCCGGGATCGCGGTAGTCGCCGCGCGCAAGGTCCGCGCGGACCTTGACGGTGGTGAACATGCCACCCATCTCGATCGGCCCGAAGGGCCCGTGTCCGCTCATCATCGGCAGCGTGTTGTCCGGCAGCGGCATCTCCATGTTGCCCATGTCCGCCATGCCGGCCTGCCCCATCGCCATGTAGTCGGGAATCAACGCATTCATGCGCCGCGCCAGGTCCTGTTGCGGCACCCCGATCATCGTCGGCACGCCGTGACCCATCGCGTTCATGGTGTGATGCGACTTGTGGCAGTGAAAGGCCCAGTCGCCGGGGTTGTCGGCCACGAATTCGATGACGCGCATCTGTCCGACCGCGATGTCGGCGGTGACCTCCGGCCAGCGTGCGGACGGCGGAATCCAGCCCCCATCGGTCCCCGTCACCTCGAAGCGGTGGCCGTGCAGATGGATCGGATGGTTGGTCATGGTCAGGTTGCCGATGCGAACGCGCACCCGGTCGCCGAGCCGAACCGGCAGGCTGTCGATGCCGGGGAACACGCGGCTGTTCCAGGTCCACAGGTTGAAGTCGGTCATCTCCGCCACGCGCGGCGTGTACGAGCCGGGGTCGATGTCATAGGCGGCCATCACGAACATGAAGTCGCGGTCCACGCGCCGTGTGGCGGGATTGCGGGGATGCACCACCAGGCTGCCCATCATGCCCATGGCCATCTGCACCATCTCGTCGGCGTGCGGGTGATACATGAAGGTGCCGGCGTGCCGCATCTCGAACTCGTAGACGAAGGTCTTGCCGGGTGGGATATGCGGCTGCGTCAGCCCGCCCACGCCGTCCATGCCGTTGGGCAGGATCACGCCGTGCCAGTGCACCGTGGTGTGCTCGGGCAGCTTGTTGCTGACGAAGATGCGGACCTTGTCCCCCTCCACGCATTCGATGGTCGGACCGGGACTCTGGCCGTTGTAGCCCCACAGATGCGCCTTCATGCCGGGCGCAAGCTCGCGCTCCACCGGCTCGGCCACCAGATGGAATTCCTTCCAGCCGTCGCGCATGCGCCAGGGCAGGCTCCAGCCGTTCAGCGTGACCACGGGTTGGAAGGGACGCCCCACCGCCGGGGGCGCGGGCGGCTCGGTGGCGGCGCCCTTCTGCTCGGGCGCCTCGGGCAGGTTTGCGGCACCGGCGCGCGATACCAGCGCGGCGCCCAGCATGGCCGCACCCGAGCCATGTAGAAATTGTCGACGAGTCACCATATCAATCTCCAATCTCCCCTCTCCCGCTCGCGGGAGAGGGGCCGGGGGAGAGGGCAGTCCCAGCCCAACCCCCACCCAATGCCTGCTCCAACCCCACCCGCGCCAGCCAGAAATCCCGCAGCGCATCCAGATACCCGTCCACCGCCGCGATCTGCTCCCGCGCCTCCGTCAGCAGCTCGAACACGCTGATCAGCATGCCGTTGTAGCGCAGCAGCGCTTCGTCGCTGATCCGCTTGCGCAGCGGCACGACCTCGTCCCGGTAGTGCCGCGCGATGTCGTAGCGGATCTGGTAGCTGGCATGGCTGTCCCTCACCTGCGAACGGGCGGCGATGGCGGCATCGGCCAGCTCGTTGGCTGCCCGCAGGTACACCGCCTCCGCCCGGGCGACACGCGCGCCGCCCCAGTCGAACAGCGGAATCTCCAGGCCGATCTCGTAGCCCGTCTCGCGCGGTGATCCGCTCTCGCTGTTGTGCAGATAGCCGACCTCCAGCACATTGACGAAACGCGTGGCGCGGGTCAGTCCCAGCGATCGGGCCAGGCTCTCCAACCGCAGCCACCCGGCCTGCAGGTCGAGCCGGTTGCCGATGGCATGGCTCTCCAGCGCATCCATTGCCGGCCGCTGCGCGGGGAGATCGGGCAGACGATCGGGCAACCGATACTGGATGCCGCTGCCCCACAGGCCCATGTGGCGCGTCAACGCCTCACGCGTCGTCACGGCGCGCTCGCGCGCACGTGCCGCGCGGGTGGCCGCCTCCGCGTAGAACGCCTGCTCGCGCGCATGGTCCAGGCGGCTGACATTGCCGGCACGCGCCAGATCGCGCGCGAACAGCGCGCCGGTCTGGGCGGCGTCGCGCACCTGCTCGGCATAGCGTGCGGATTGTTCCGCCGCCACGGCTTCGATATACGCGCGGCGCGTCGCGAAGGCATGGCGCAACATCGCGTCGGCGACCTCCAGGCGGGTTTGCGCGAAGCGATCCTGCTCGATGCGCGCGGCGAACGGCAGCGCCAGCAGATTCATCAGGCCGACCGTGACCGCCCGATCGATCTTCAGCGTGTCGCCGGCGGTGGTGCGGCTGAACGAAAAACCGGGATTGGGCAACCGCGTGGCCTGCACATAGTCGGCTTCGGCAACGCCGAGTTCGGCAAAGCGGGCCTGCAGCGCGGAGCTGTTCAGCAGTGCCAGTTGCACGGCGGCATCGATCGACAGCGGCTCGGCCAGCAGCTCACGCGTGCGCGCGGCAATGGCGGCGCGGTCGTCATCGCCGCGGGCCCAGACCGCTTGCTGGCCGAGACGCTCCCGCGCGGCATCGGCGGTCGGTCCAAAGCCGCCATCGGCGGAGAAGCTGGCGCAGCCGGCCAGCGGAAGCAGCGCGAGCGCAATTGCGGCGCCGCGGGATCGTAGCGCGGCGATCATTTCGGCTCCTGCTGACGGCGATGGTCGTGATGGTGTTCGCGGTGGTTCTCGCGTAGCGGCTCGGCTGGCGCCGTCCGGACCGGCGAGCGGGGCCCGGCGTCGGCTGGACGGACTGGCTCGGCCCGCGGCGCATGGTCGTCATGTGCGCCGCCATGGTCGCGATGGTCGCCATGGCCGTCCGGCATACCGCCGCGCGGACGCGGCGCCACGGCGGCATTGCTGTCGCGCCAGGAGGCGACCGGTTCGTCGCGGAAGGATTGATAGCCGGCGAACGCATCGATATCCGGCAGGGGTGGCACCGCGGCGGCGGCGTCGAGCGGGTCGCCCGCCATTGTCAGCGCCGTGGGCGGTGGCGGCGCGGCGAGCGCCGCGCCGGCCGCGCAGCAGACGGCGGCCAGCGCCAGGCCCTGCAGGCGGGCAGTCAGGAAAGCAAGCATGGAAACCTCGTCCGGCGGCCGGCTCGGCGGAAGGACTATCCGCGCCGGCGCGCAATGTGCGTCGCGCCAGAGGCCGTACGCGTCGGGAAGCGCAAAGGTTTAGCGACGCGCCGGCCGTTTGGCACCGGGATCTGCGCCGAGATTGGCACCCAGCGCAGTTGCGATGGACGCACCTCGGCTGTCAGCAGCGGTCGGCGGGGGGACGGAGGAGGGTATCGAGGCGGATGTCGGCCATCGTGGCCGAGGCCGAGCGCGGCAACGTGTGCCGGTAATGCGAAAGCGCCAGATCGAGCGGACCGACGGGCAGCGCGGCGCCCAGCGCGCACGACGCGCAGGCCGTGCAGCCGTTATTGGCGTGGTGATGGGCCATCCCGTTGTCGTCCGGATTGCCTGGATCGCCGGGACCGTCGCCATCCATATCATTGACGGCCCAGCCAGCGTGATCCGGCCGATCGGCAGCGTTGGCCTGGCCGGCGTGGTCCGCGTGCTCCGGCTCCAGCGTGGCCCCGGATGCGTTGTCGGCGGCGGCGCCGGCGTCCTGCGCGTCGCCATCATGGCAGTGCGCGTGCTGCGACTGCGTGCGCCATTGCGCTTCGACCTGCGACTTGACGGCCGCGTGACGGCTCATCATCGCGGCGACGCCGGTGCCGGGCGCCGCGCCGCAAATCATCATGACCGTGCCCGCAATGCCCTGGACGGGCAATGCGATCATGGCAAGACATAGCACGAGCGGACGCAGCAAACGTTTCATCGAAATTCTTTCGGGGCCGACGGGCTCGGGGCAAGACAGGCGCGGATTCGGGCCCGGATTCGGAGCAGACGGCATTGTACCCGCGCCGAACCCTGCGTGTCGGTGACGCGAACATGACAATACTGCAATGTTGGCCAAAATGGCCAGCTCTGGCCACGAAAATCCGCGCAGCTCGTGTACGGTATCGGCTTTGCCGGGGACGCCCGGCGACCGATGAAACGATACATGCGCATTCTGATTGTGGAAGACGAGCCCAAGGCAGGCGCCTACTTGCAGAAGGGCCTGACCGAATCGGGCTTCGTGGTGGATCTTGCCGCCGATGGCGTGGACGGTCTGGCGCACGCGCGGGCGCAGGACTATGACGTGATCGTGCTCGATGTGATGCTGCCCGGACTGGACGGCTGGCAGGTGCTGCGCGAGCTGCGCCGCGACAAGGACACCCCGGTGCTGTTCCTGACCGCCCGCGACGAACTGGCCGACCGCCTCAAGGGACTCGAACTGGGCGCCGACGACTACATCATCAAGCCCTTCGCCTTCGCCGAACTGGTGGCGCGCATTCGCACGATCCTGCGGCGCGGACCGCTCCGCGAAAGTGAACTGATCGAGGTCGCCGATCTGCAGATCGATACGGTGCGGCGCCGGGTGTCCCGCGCCGGCCAGAAGCTGGACCTGACCTCCAAGGAATTCGCGCTGCTGCAACTGCTGGCCCGCCGGCGCGGCGAGGTGCTGTCCCGTTCGCTGATCGCGTCGCAGGTGTGGGACATGAATTTCGACAGCAATACCAATGTGGTGGATGTGTCGATCCGCCGCCTGCGCGCCAAGGTCGACGATCCGTTCGAGCACAAGCTGATCCATACCCGCCGCGGCATGGGCTATGTGCTGGACGAGGCGCAACCATGAGCGACGGCTCCACCGTGGCGGGCGCGCCCAACGTCGCCTCGCAGGACCGTCCCGCCCGCATGCGGCGCCTGCCGTGGTGGCACTCGCTGGTGCCGGACTCGCTGACTGCGCGCATGGCGCTGGCGTTCGGCGCCGTGGCGGCGGCGGTACTGGTGGCGGTCGGCACCTATCTGGCCTGCGCGCTGGCCGCGCAACTGCAGGAGCGGGACGAAACCGAGCTGCTCGGCGAGGTGATGCTGGTGCGCCATCTGCTGGAGGAGGTGTCCACCGAAGAGGAAGTGCGCGCGGGCCTGCACCGTTTCGCCGATCTGGCGATGGGCCATGAAGGGCTGATCCTGGTGGTGCGCACGCGGCAAGGGGCGCCGCTGGTGGTGCTCAATCCCAAGCAGGAAACCGTGCCGCCGCTGCCCGTGTTGCCCGCCACCACGATTCCCGACCGCTCGATGCTGCAGACCTGGTATCCGCGCAACGGCGTGCCCTCGCGCGGCATCGCGGCGCTGGGCCGGCTTGGCGCCAGCGATCGTGCGGTGGAGATCGTCGTGCTGCGCAATGCCGGCTACCGCGCGCGGCTGATCAAGGACTACCAGCTGCATATCCTGTGGGCCACGCTCTGCGGCGCCGTCGCGGCGGCGGGGCTCGGCTATCTGCTGGCGCGGGGCGGCCTTCGCTCGCTGCGCCGGATGGCCCAGGAGGCATCCGCCGTGACCACCAGCCGGCTGGCCACGCGGCTGGACGCCGGCGATGCGCCGACAGAGCTGCGAGAACTGGCCGACGCCTTCAACGGCATGCTGGCGCGGCTGCAGGACAGCTTCTCGCGGCTGTCGGCTTTCTCCGCGGACCTGGCGCATGACTTCCGCACGCCGATCAGCAATCTGGTCGGCCAGACCGAGGTGACGCTGGCCCACGCGCGGACCGTGCAGGAGTACGAGGCGCTGCTCGAATCGAACCTGGAGGAATACGACCGGCTGTCGCGGATGATCGAGAACATGCTGTTCCTGGCGCGCGCCGACCACGCGCAGGTCGCTCTCGATGTGCGGCTGCTGGACGCCCGGGCGGAACTGGACAAGGTTGCGGAGTATTTCGACGCGGTCGCCGCGGAGCGCGACGTCCGGCTGGATGTGCGCGGGCACGCCACCGTGCGGGCGGACCAGACGTTGTTGCGGCGTGCCGTGACGAACCTGATGGACAACGCCCTGCGCCATGCGCCTTCTGGCACCAGCATCACCGTCGCGGTGGAGCGCATGGACCGGGCCACCTGCATCCGCGTGGCCAACAGCGGACCGGGAATCCCGGCGGAGGCGCTGCCGCATGTCTTTGGCCGCTTCTATCGGGCCGATCCGGCACGCAGCAATTCCGCCACATCCACTGGCCTGGGACTGGCCATTGTCGACACGATCATGCGGCTGCATGGCGGCAATGCGTCGGCAACCAGCGGCGACGGGATGACCGTGCTCGAACTCTCCTTCCCATTCCGGTCCGTACACGCCTAATGTGCTAGGCACGGGCGGGCGTCCCTGCCCGCCCCATCGAGAAACGGAACCGGAGACCACCATGCAGATTCAGCCTTATCTCAATTTCGGCGGCCGTTGCGACGAAGCGCTGGCGTTCTACCAGAAGGCGCTGGGCGCGGAAGTCACCGCCAGGTTTACCTTCGGCGAGATGCCGCCCGAGGCGCGCGAAGGGCAGCCGCCACTCCCCGAGGGCTGGGACCGCAAGATCATGCATGCCAGCCTGCGCATGGGCGACGCCGAATGGATGGCCTCCGACGGCATGCCGGGGGCGCCGGCGGAGGGCTTCGCCGGGTTCTCGCTGTCGATCTCCGCTGGATCGGTGGACGAGGCGCGCAAATATGTCGAGGCATTGTCCGATGGCGGCAGGGTCATGATGCCGGTGACGAAGACCTTCTGGACCGAGGGGTTCGGCATGGTGCAGGACAGGTTTGGGGTGAATTGGATGGTGAATGTGGTGCATTGATTTTGGGGGCGGTTTCAGGGGGTTTTGAGACTGCCCTCTCCCCCGCCCCTTGACCCTGTACCCACTCCAGGGTTTCCAATGCGTACCAGGCTCACCCGCATACCGCATCCCATGGCACGCATCTCCACGGATTCCGACCATTCCACCCACCACCACGCCCATGGTCACCCGCACGCGCCGGCCAGCTGTTGCGGCGGTGGCTGCGGCCCGGTGTCGGTGGCGCCCGAACCCGCGCCGCCGATGGCACCGCCCCCCGGCGCCACCGCCTCCCGTTTCCGCATCGAGGCCATGGACTGCCCCACCGAGGAAGCGTTGATCCGGGGCAAGCTAGATGGCATGCCGGGCGTGGCCGCGCTGCAATTCAACCTGATGCAACGCGTGCTGACGGTCCACCACGCATTGCCGTCGACCGAGCCGATCGTCGCCGCCATCGCCGGAGTCGGCATGCGGGCGGAGCCGCTCGATGGCGATGCCACACCGGATGCCGCGCCACCAGCCGCCACGACGCCATGGTGGCCGCTGGCCGTGGGCGGTGCGGCCGCGTTGGCGGCCGAGGCGTTCGACTGGTTCGGCGTGGGCGGCGTGTGGCCGCCCGCGCTGTTGGCGCTGGCGGCCATCGCCGTGGCGGGGCTCGGCACCTATCGCAAGGGCTGGATCGCGCTGCGCAATGGCAACCTGAACATCAATGCGCTGATGAGCATCGCCGTTACCGGCGCGGTGCTGATCGGACATTGGCCCGAGGCGGCCATGGTGATGGTGTTGTTCGCGCTGGCCGAACGCATCGAAGCGGCTTCGCTCGAACGGGCCCGCAATGCGGTGCGCGGACTGATGGCGATGGCGCCGGAAGCGGCCACCATCCGGCAGCCCGACGGCGGGTGGCAAACCATGCCGGCCGCCGGCGTGGCGGTGGGCGCGGTGGCGCGCCTGCGACCGGGCGAGCGCGTGGCGCTGGACGGTCGCGTGTTGCGCGGCCAGTCCGCCGTCGATCAGGCGCCCATCACCGGCGAAAGCGTGCCCATCGACAAGGGGCCAGGCGACCCGCTGTTTGCCGGTTCGATCAACCACGGCGGCGAACTGGAATACGAGGTGACCGCGCTGGCGTCCGGCTCGACGCTGGCCCGCATCATCCACGCGGTCGAGGCCGCGCAGGGTCGACGGGCGCCGATGCAGCGCTTCGTCGACCGCTTCGCGCGCATCTATACCCCGGTGGTGTTCGCGCTCGCCGTCGCGGTGGCGGTGCTGCCGCCGTTGATGACGGGTGGCGACTGGCTCGGCTGGGTCTATCGGGCACTGGTGCTGCTGGTGATCGCCTGCCCATGCGCGCTGGTGATTTCGACACCGGTCACGATCGTCAGCGCACTGGCCGCAGCCGCGCGTCACGGCATCCTGGTGAAGGGCGGCGCCTACCTGGAGCAGGCACGCGCCCTACGCTGGCTGGCGCTCGACAAGACCGGCACCATCACCCATGGCAGGCCCGAACAGACCGATTTCATGCTGCTGCCCGGTGCGCCCAACACCGTCCGCGCCATCGCCGCCGCCCTGGCCGGCCGTTCCGACCATCCCGTGTCGCAGGCGATCCTGCGCGCGGCCCGCCGCGACGGCGTCGCTCCCTGCGATGCCGCGGATGCCGGCGATGCGCCTGCCATCGGCGCATTCGAGGCGTTGCCGGGCATGGGGACCACCGGGAAAGTGGACGGACGCCAGTACTGGCTGGGCAACCACAAGCTGATCCACGACCTCGGCCTGTGCTCCGATGCGCTGGAGGCGCGGCTGGAAGCGCTGGAACGGCAGGGCCGTTCGGTCGTGCTGCTGGCCACCGGCGACGCGCAGGGCCGGCCGGGGAACGTGCTGGCGATCTTCGCCGTGGCCGACACCATCAGGGACAGCAGCCGGCAGGCCATTGCCGAGCTGCACACGCTCGGAGTGCGCACGCTGATGCTGTCGGGCGACAACCCGCACACGGCGCGGGCCATCGCCGATGCGGTGGGCATCGACGAGGCGCGCGGCAATCAGTTGCCGCAGGACAAGGCCGATGCGCTGGAGCGGCTCGCAAGCGAGCGGGCACGCGGGCGGATCGGCATGGTGGGCGATGGCATCAACGATGCGCCGGCGCTGGCGCGCGCCGATATCGGCTTTGCGATGGGCGCCGCCGGCACCGATACCGCCATCGAAACCGCCGACGTGGCGCTGATGGACGACGATCTGCGCAAGATCCCGGCGCTGATCAGGCTGTCCCGCCGCACGCATGCCGTGCTGACGCAGAATATCGCGCTGGCGCTCGGCATCAAGGCAGTGTTCCTGGCCCTGACGGTGGCCGGCATGGGAACGATGTGGATGGCCGTGTTCGCCGACATGGGAGCAAGCCTGCTGGTGGTGGCCAACGGCCTGCGACTGGCCCGGGCAATCCGCTAATTCTCCCCTCTCCGCGTATACGAGAGCCCTCGGTGTTCTCCCCTCTCCCGCTTGCGGGAGAGGGGCCGGGGGAGAGGGCAGTCACAGGCCCTCCTCGCGCCGCAAAGCGCTAAGCCGGCTGCACGATCAACTCCCCGCTGCGCCCCGGCACGGTGCCCCACGTCACCGGCAGGCGCGGCAGCCGCTCGGCATCGAGCCCGCGATACATCGTGCCCATCGACACCAGCGCGTGCCCCTGCTCCCGCCAGCCGCGCAGCAGCCGCGCAAACACGGGCGCGAGCTTGCCGCCTTCCAGCTCCGCATGCAGCGTGAATACGTGGTCGCCGCCCTCCGCGGTGCGCGACAGCAGCGCGCGCTCGACATTGTGTTCGTCAACCCCGTCGCGGCCCAGCAGTTCGTCCAGCGTCGGCAGCGTGGTGGGCATCTGCACATGGCGACAGGCTTGCCCGTCGACCACCGGCACATAGGGCGCGGTCCCGCGCCCGTCGGACGCATAGGCCATGCCCCATTCGTCGATCTGCCGGAAGGCTGCCGCATTCATCTGCCAGCCGGCGGCCCCGTGCGTGGCCGGCGCGGCGCCGAACACGTCCACGAAGCGCTTCCAGGCAAGCGTCATCTGCTCGCGAGTCCACGCCGCGTCGCGCGAGCGCACATTGTCCTGCCAATAGACATGGTCCCAGGTATGCAAGCCGCACTCGTGTCCGGCGTCACGCGCCGCGCGCATCGGATCGGCCGCGCGTTTGCCGATATCGGGACCTGGCAGCAGCACGCCATACATCAGCGTGCGCAGGCCGTAGTGCGATACCACCGACGTACGCGACACCTTGCTGAGGAACCCGGGCTGTAATACGCGTCGCAGCGCCCAGCCGGTGTGGTCCGGGCCCAGGCTGAACAGGAACGTGGCCTGCGCGTGCGCGTCCCGCAGCAATTGCAGCAGCATCGGCACGCCTTCTCGCGTGCCGCGCAGCGTATCGACATCGACCTTCAGCGCGATGGTTGCCATGGGGCTCAGTTGCCGCTGCCGTTGGCGGACTCCACCAGCGTGCGGGCGTCCACCACGCAATCGCGATAGGCATCGAAGATGCGTCGCAGCGATTCCGCCATGCTGACCGCGGGTTGCCAGCCCAGCTCGCTGATCGTGTTGTCGATCTTCGGCACGCGGTGCTGCACGTCCTGGTAGCCCTTGCCGTAGAACTCGCCCGACGAGGTTTCCACGATGCGGCTTTGCCGGGCGAATTCCGCGTACTCCGGATAGTCCGCCGCCATTCGCAGCATCATCTCGGCCAGCTCGCGCACCGAATGGATATTGCCGGGATTGCCGATATTGAAGATCTTGCCGCTCGCGATGCCGCCCGGATTCTCGATGATGCGCATCAGCGCGCTGATGCCGTCCGAGATATCGGCAAAGGCGCGCTTCTGCGCGCCGCCATCGACCAGCCGGATCGGCTCGCCGCGCACGATATGGCCGAGGAACTGCGTCACCACGCGCGACGAGCCTTCCTTCGATTCAAAGATGGAGTCCAGCCCCGCGCCGATCCAGTTGAACGGCCGGAACAGCGTGTAGTTCAGCCCCTGCTCCATGCCGTACGCGTGGATCACGCGGTCCATCAGCTGCTTGGAGCAGGCATAGATCCAGCGCGGCTTGTTGATCGGCCCGTACACCAGCGGCGACGTTTCGGGGTCGAAGGCATCGTCCTCGCACATGCCGTAGACCTCCGAGGTGGACGGAAACACCAGATGCTTGCGGTACTTCACGGCGGCCCGCACGATGGGCAGGTTCGCCTCGAAATCCAGTTCGAACACCCGCAACGGCTGGCGCACGTAAGTGGCCGGCGTGGCGATGGCCACCAGCGGCAGCACCACATCGCACTTGCGGATGTTGTATTCGATCCATTCCTTGTTGATGGTGATGTCACCCTCGAAGAAGTGCATGCGCGGATGGTTCACCAGCTCGCCGAGTCGGGAGCTGGACATGTCCATGCCGTAGACCTCCCACGACGTGGTTTCGAGAATGCGGCGGGTCAGGTGGTGGCCGATAAAGCCATTGACGCCAAGGATCAGGACTTTCTTCATGGTGCGACAGAGGGCGAGGGGGACTGCAACAGCAGCAAGAGCCTTTCGGCCTGGATCGGGATGTCGCCGTCGCGCAGCTCGCGCACGACGATCAGGCCGCCATCGCCGCAGACGCCGACGATGCGGTTGTCGATGACGTGAAGGCCGGGCTGTCTTCCAGCCGATGCGCCTGCCGGAATGCTGGCCGGAAAGCCGGCCGACGGCAATTCACCGGCATGCGGCCGGCGGGCGCTGGCGACCACCAGGCGGCGTCCCGCCACGTCGGTGAACGCGCCGGGATAGGGCGGCGCAACGGCGCGAATCAGGTTGTAGACCGCCGTCGCCGGCTGATGCCAGTCGATGCGGCCATCGTCGGGACGACGGCCGCCGAAATAGCTACCCTCGGACAGCACATTGGCACGACGCGGCGTCTGCCCCGCCATCATGGCGGGAAGCACGCGCCAAAGCGTCTGCTCCGCCGCCACGGTGACCTTGTCGAACACTTCGCGCGCCGTGTCGTCCGGCAGGATCGGCACCGCGGTCTGGTCGACAATGTCGCCGGCGTCGGGCTTCTCCCGCATCGCATGCAGCGTCGCGCCGGTTTCGCTTTCGCCGTGCAGCACCGCCCAGTTGACCGGCACACGGCCACGGTATTTTGGCAGCAGCGAGCCGTGCATATTGAAGCCACCGCGCGGAGCCAGCCCAAGTACCGACATCGGGATCAGCGACCGGTAATAGAACGAGAAGATGATGTCCGGGCGGGCCTCACGAACGGCGTCAGCCAGCGCAGGCTCGGACGGGTCCTCGCAGTAGCGCACGGGCAGTGCGAGTTCCGCGGCGGTATCGGCGACGCGGCGGAACCAGATGGTCTCGTCCGGCCGGTCGCGATGCGTGACCACGAGCGCCACGTCCACGCCGCGCGCATGCAACACGCGCAGGCAGCGGTCGCCGACATTGTGATACGCGAAAACTACCGCACGCATGGGGTCTCCAGATCCTCGTGCACGCTTTCGCTGCGATCGAGCACGGCCTTGATGCGATAGCGTGGCCGTTCGCGGACCTGCTGATAGATGCGGCCGACATATTCGCCCAGCAGGCCAATGCCGAACAGCATGATGCCCACCAGGAAGAAGTTGAAGGCGAACAGCGTAAACACGCCCTGCACCTCCGAGCCGAGCAGGAAGCGCCGCACCAGCAGCGTCACGAACAGGCCGCCGGACAGCAGCGCGAGCAACGTGCCGATTGCAGAGAACCACTGCAGCGGCACGATCGAGAAGCCGGTCACCAGATCGAAGTTCAGCCGGATCAATTGGTACAGCGAATACTTCGATTCGCCGGCGTGCCGCTCCTCATGGCCGACCTCGATCTCGATCGGATTGGACGAGAAGGTATAGGCCAGCGCCGGGATGAAGGTATTGACCTCGCGGCACGCATTGATGGTGTCGACCACGCTGCGATGGTAACCCCGCAGCATGCATCCCTGGTCCGTCATGCGGATCTTGGTGATGCGCTCGCGCAGCTGGTTCATCGCGCGCGACGCATAGCGGCGGAACGCGGTGTCCTGGCGCTGGCGCCGGATCGTGCCGACATAGTCGTGGCCGTCGCGGATCGCCGCCACCAGCCTCGGAATTTCCTCGGGCGGGTTCTGCAGGTCGGCATCGAGCGTGATGACAATGTCGCCGCGGGTGTACTCGAAGCCGGCCAGGATCGCCATGTGCTGGCCGAAATTGCCGTTGAACATCACCACGCGCGTGACATCCGGCCGTTGATGGAACTGGCGGGCGAGGATGCGGGCCGACTGGTCGGTGCTGCCGTCGTTGACGAACACCACCTCATAGGCGGCGCCCAGTCCGTCGAGCACCGGGTAGAGGCGGTCGAACAGTGCCTGCAGGCCGGCTTCCTCGTTGTACACCGGGATCACCACCGATACCTCGACCGGCGCCGGCCGGCCACTCATGAAAGCAGACTTTTGCATGTTTGACTCAGCGTTTCGCAGACCCGCCCGACATCGGCATCGCGCATGGCCGGGAACAGCGGCAGCGTCAGGATGCCGCGGCCGATGCGTTCGGCATGCGGCAGCATGCCCTCGCGCCAGCCCAGCGAGCGGTAGTAGGTAAACAGGTGGACCGGCGGGTAGTGCACGCCGGTACCGATGCCGGCGTCGCGCATGCGCTGCATGACGCCCGCACGGCCGCCATGCAGCCGTTCGACCGGCAGCACCACCTGGAACATGTGCCAGTTCGACAGCGCGCCGGCCGCGTCGCCGCGGGGCGGCAGACCGATGCCCAGGTCGTCGAGCCCACAGGCGGCCGCCGCATCGAAATAGCGGGCCGCCAGCTCGGCGCGTCGGCGCGTGATGGCTTCCAGCCGCGGCAACTGGCTCAGGCCGATGGCCGCGTTGACATCGGTCAGGTTGAACTTGCCTCCCGGCATCTCGACATCCATGCCGTCCAGGCCGGAGCGCACCACGCCCTGCAGCCGCAGCCGCTCGGCGCGCTCGGCCTCGGCGGCGTCGTTCAGCACCAGACAGCCGCCTTCCACCGTGGTGATGTTCTTGTTGGCCTGAAAGCTGAAGCTCACCAGATCCCCGAAGCTGCCGATGCGCTGGCCGCGCCAGCGCGAGTCGATGGSCYGCGCGGCGTCCTCGATCACGCGCAGGCCATGCCGGCGCGCGATGTCGTACAGGCGGTCCATGTCGACCGGCAGGCCGGCCAGATACACCGGCAGGATGGCGCGCGTGCGGGGCGTGATGGCCGCTTCGACGGCGGCCAGGTCGAGATTGCGGGTGCGCGGGTCGACGTCGACGAAGACCGGGCGCGCGCCCACCGCGACGATCACGTTGGCCGTGGCCACCCAGGTGATGGCGGTGGTGATCACCTCGTCTCCGGCCCCGATGCCGGCAACGCGCAGCGCGATCTCCATGGTGGCCGAGCCATTGGCGAAGGTACGCACGGCACGTCCGCCGAACAGCCCCGACAGTGCCGCCTCGAACGCCTGCATCTTCGGTCCCGAGGTGATCCAGCCGGACGCCAGCACGTCGCCGACGGCGGCAATGGCATCCGCGTCGATATGCGGCCGCACGAAGGGAAGGAATTCGAATGACGACATGAGCGATACCTCCCGCGTCAGGAACGCGCTACCAGGAACACGCCGGCCAGGATCAGCAGGATTCCTGCAAGTCGCAGCGGACCGATGATCTCGCCGAACAGCCACCATGCCGCCACCGCATTGACCACATAGCCAAGCGACAGCATCGGATACGCGACCGACACCTCGACACGCGACAGGCCGACGATCCACACGCCCACACTGACAACGTACAGCATCAGCCCGGCCAGAACGGGCCACTGGGCCAGCACGCGCAGTCCGGTATCGAATAGCGTGCCACGATCCAGCGTGATGGTGCCGACGGCGTTGACGCCGGCCTTGAGCAGCAACTGCGCGCAGGCGTTCAGCAGAACGCCGCCAAGAATGAAGGCGAAGGTGGTAAGGGTCATGGATACCGGGGTGGATGCCGTCAACGGTGGGCCGGAGCGGGGTGGCCGCCGCCCGAACCGGCTGCGGCGTTGTCCGTCCCGCTGGTCTTGGGCGGCGGGAAGTTGGTGACCACGACGCGGCGCGCGTCCTGCCCAAGCAGGTACATAGGCAACGCCTGAGCCTGGAATTTGGTGTACAGCTCCGGTGGCATCAATGCCATCGCCGGCTGGCCGTTGCGCCAGAACTGTTCGAACTGCTCCAGGCTATGGATCCACAGCTGCGGCTCCTGGCGCAGGCCGAACTGCAGCTCGTCCGGATGCCGGACCAGGATCAGCCGGTGGCGAAGATAGAACGGCACCGTGTGGTCCAGCATGTCGACACCATACAGCGGCATCGATTCGGTCAGCAACGGCCGCATCTTCTCGACGAGGTCGATGCCCGATGTGCGGCGGCCCATTACTTCATGACCCAGCAGCGCGATGGTGAACGCGGTGTACATCCCGAGGGCGTACACGACGATGCTGGCCAGCTGCCCGCGGTTCCTGGCCAGCCAGTGCGCCACCAGCACGCCGGCCAGCATCGCGACAAAGGCGACGCCCACCCAAAGCGCGAACAGGCGATAGAACGCGTTCGGCGTATTGTCCGAGTCGAGCGAGGCGACTATCGGTGTGGCCGCCACCCCGAGCGCGCTGACCACCACCATCACGGTCAGCAGCCGCTGCCAGCCGCGGGCGTCGATGCGGTCCAGCGCGAGACCCGCCAGCAGCGCCAGTGCCGGGAAGATCGGCACGATATAGCCGGGCAGCTTCGATCCCGACAGGCTGAAGAAGACGAAGATCGCCGCCGCCCATGTGGCAGCCATCAACGCGGGACGGAAGGACCGG
>NZ_VLJN01000014.1:93020-101563 GCF_007829435.1 Cupriavidus gilardii J11 | reverse complement strand
CGCCGCCGCCATTGCCGCGCAGGTCGCGCTGGACTATCTGCCGCGGGCTCGCGCTGCCGGTGCGGGCCGATGGCGACCTGCTGCGCGAGGCGCTGGCCAACCTGGTGCACAACGCGATCCAGTATTCGCCGCGCCGCAGCCGCATCACGCTATCGGCCATGCGCGAAGCCGATACCGCTTGCCTGGCGGTGGAAGACGACGGTCCGGGCATACCCGCCGACGAGCGCGACAAGGTCTTCGCCCGCTTTTACCGGCGGCGTGGGCACGAGGAACCGGGGTCGGGCCTGGGGTTGGCGATCTCGCGCGAGATGGCGGCGCGCTATGGCGGCAGCGTGACGCTGGGCGATGGCCGGGAGGGGCGCGGGTTACGGGCGGAGTTGAGGTTGCCGATCGTCGGGAGTGGGTGAGGGGAGGGGGCAGTCACAGCCCGACGGCCACCCGCATTGCCCAACCCCGAACGCTATTTCGCCGACCCTCAACACGCTAAGCGTAAACCCCAGTCACTTTGTCGCGCTTTTGACAGCTTCCTGACAGTTTCCCGCTTCTAGAATCGCCGCCATGGTCGCCACTGTCCCGGGATCGCCGATCCGATGGACAGATGACGAAGCGGCCAGGCAAGGCAGAACGACAATATCGTCCGGCACCCGACACAGGGCGCGCGACAGGAGACAAGCCCTGACCGGCAGGTGCCATGGCACCGCCACGCGGCCAGACTCCGGCCCGCATGCCTGAACCCCGATCCGTCCTTGCTCCCCCACACCGTCCGCGCCACCGTGGCGCCGGCCGGAACGATTTGCCAATGAGGCAGCGTCCACGCTGCAAACCGCAACAGGAGACTCAATATGCGTCGCACCTTCCATCGACTCGCCTATGCCGTGGCGGCCAGCGCAGCCATCGTGGCCGGTCCGGCATTCGCGCTCGATACCGCCAAGTTCATGATCGGCGCCAACCCCGGCGGCGGCTGGGACCAGGCGGGACGCACTCTCGGCGCGGCCATGGTGAACGCCGGGGTGGCGAAGTCGGCTTCGTACGACAACAAGGGCGGTGCCGGCGGCACCATCGGCCTGACGCAGTTCATTAATACCGACAAGGGCAATCCGAATGCGCTGCTGGTGACCGGCGCGGTGATGGTCGGCGCCATCGAAACCAACAAGCCGCCGGTCACGCTGAAGAACGCCACGCCGATCGCTCGGCTGTTTACCGACACCATGGTGATCACGGTGCCGGCCAATTCACCGATCAAGTCGATGAAGGACCTGACGGCGCAGCTCAAGGCCAATCCGGGCGCGGTGAGCTGGGGCGGCGGTTCCAAGGGTTCGATCGACCATATCATGGCCGGGCTGATCGCCAAGGACGTCGGCGTCGATCCGAAGAAGGTCAACTACGTGCCGTTCCAGGGCGGCGGCGAGGCATCGGCGTCGATTCTCGGCGGCCACGTGACCGTGGGCGTCGCGGGTGTCTCCGAGTTCCTTCCCTTTATCAAGAGCGGCAAGATGCGCGCGCTGGCGGTCAGCTCCAAGGATCGCGTGGCCGGTATCCCGACGCTGAAGGAGCAGGGCGTCAACGTCGAGATCTACAACTGGCGCGGCGTCTATGGCGCGCCCGGCATCACGCCGGAACAGCGCAAGGCGCTGATCGACGCGGTGGTCAAGGCCACCGAGACACCGTCGTGGAAGGAAGCGCTGGTCAAGAACGACTGGACCCCGTTCCTGCTGACCGGCGACGAGTTCGGCAAGTTCGTCGACAGCGAGTCCGCACGCCTGGGTACGACCCTGCGCGAACTGGGCGTCGCCAAGTAGGCGTGCCGTAGCCGCGCCATGGGCGCGCGGCTACCGGCCATGGACCTGCCATGGCCCGGCGGCCGCCGATGCGGTCCCATCGTTTCGCATGCGGTATTGCATGCGGGGCCCGCAGGGGCCTCGCCAGCGCGGCGCCACGCCGCGCGCTTCACAGGAGTTCCCCCGTGAAACCTTCCCACACCGTGATCGGCATCGTGGTGCTGCTGCTGGCAGCGGCCTTCTTCGCCGGCCTGCCCGGTATTTCGGGCGATGCGGGCTATGCCGGCCTGTCTCCGCGCTTCGTGCCGACGCTGGTCGGCATCGGCCTGGCCGTCTGCGGCGCGCTGCTGACCTGGCAGGGCCTGCGCGGCGGTTTTCGCGTCATGCCCGAAGAGGATGCCGACCTGCCGAACCAGCCGCACAGCCTGCCCGGGCTGCTGTGGGTTGCGGCCGGACTGGTGCTGAACATGGCGCTGATCGGCACGCTCGGCTTCGTTCTGTCGTCGACGTTGCTGATGGTCTGCGTGGCGCGCGGCTACGGGAGCCGGCGCCCGCTGCGCGATGCGCTGATCGGCCTGGCCATCACGGTGCCGATGTGGCTGCTGTTCGATTTCCTGCTAGGCATCAACCTGCCGCTGCTGCCGGTGGCCGGCTTCTGACCATGCCACGGCGATAGACGAGAAATAGGAGAGCCAGAGATGGATACCCTGAATCAACTGATGCACGGCTTCGCCGTCGCCATCACGCCGCTGAACCTGATGTGGGCGCTGGTGGGCTGCTTCCTGGGCACGGCGATCGGCGTGCTGCCCGGCATCGGCCCGGCGCTGACGGTGGCGATGCTGCTGCCGCTGACCGCGAAGGTCGAGCCCACCGCCGCGCTGATCATGTTCGCCGGCATCTACTACGGCGCGATGTACGGCGGCTCGACCACCTCCATCCTGATGAACACGCCGGGCGAATCGTCGACCATGGTCACGGCGATGGAGGGCAACCTGATGGCCAAGCGCGGCCGCGCGGGCCCGGCACTGGCCACCGCGGCGATCGGCTCCTTCGTGGCCGGCACCATCGCCACCGTGCTGCTGTCGCTGTGCGCGCCTGTCGCGGCCGATATCGCGCTGCAGTTCGGCCCGGGCGAGTACTTCATGATCATGCTGCTGGCCTTCACCACGGTCTCGGCCGTGCTGGGTTCGTCGATGCTGCGCGGCATGACCAGTCTGTTCCTGGGCCTGGGCATCGGCCTGATCGGCATGGACTCGCTGTCGGGCCAGACCCGCTACACGCTTGGCATCCAGGAGCTGTACGACGGCATCGACATCGTCGTGGTGGCGGTGGGCCTGTTCGCGGTCGGCGAGGCGCTGTTCAACGCGTTTTTCCCGCAGCCCCCCGGCACTTTCAACAAGGTCGGTCAGGTCATGATGAACCGTTCCGACTGGAAGCGCTCGATTCCGGCCTGGCTGCGCGGCACCATCATCGGCTTCCCGTTCGGCCTGATCCCGGCCGGCGGCGCCGAGATTCCGACCTTCCTGTCGTATGCCAGCGAGAAGAAGCTGTCAAAGCATCCGGAGGAGTTTGGCAAGGAAGGCGCGATCGAAGGCGTGGCGGGTCCGGAGGCGGCCAACAACGCCGCGGTGACCGCCACGCTGGCGCCGCTGCTGACGCTCGGCATCCCGACCTCGAATACCACGGCGATCCTGCTGGCGGCGTTCCAGAACTACAACCTTCAGCCCGGCCCGATGCTGTTCCAGACCTCGGGCGACCTGGTGTGGGGCCTGCTCGCATCGCTGTATATCGGCAACGTGATGCTGCTGGTGCTGAACCTGCCGGCGATCGGCCTATGGGTGCGCATGCTGCGGATTCCGACGCCGTTGCTGTATGGCGGCATCCTGATTTTCGCGGGCCTGGGCGCGTATGGCATCCGGCAGTCGGCCTTCGATCTGCTGCTGCTGTTCCTGATCGGCCTGCTCGGCATGGCGATGCGGCGCTTCGACTTCCCGACCGCGCCGGTGATCGTGGGCATGATCCTGGGGCCCATGGCGGAAAAGCAGTTGCGCAACGCGCTGTCGATCAGCCAGGGCGATTGGAGCATGTTCGTGCGGCATCCGATCTCCGCGTCGATCCTGGCGCTGACCGTGGCGGTAGTGGTGATTCCGAGGCTGTTGCGCTGGATGGCGCGGCGCTCGACGGTACGCGGCGTGGCGGACGCGGCGAACTGAATCGGGCACAATAGTGGGCAGTTTTTGCTGGCGGCGCTGGTTTGCGGCGTTGCTCTTGCTTTGACTGCCCTTACCCCCCCTCTCCCGCAAAGCGGGAGAGGGGGGGTAAGGGCAGTCAAAGCAAACCCTCCAATCAAAAGAACGAGGCGGCGCCGACCCGCGCCAGCCCGCACCATCATGCGACCCTTGCTCTCCCGCTGGCGTCCGGTCCTGGCAACGCTGCTGCTCGGACTGGTTGCCGCCCTGCTGTGCGAATGGCTGCACACCCCTTTGCCATGGATGATCGGCCCGCTGATTTCCGTGGCCGGGGCGCGCATGATGGGCGCCGACCTGCAGGCTCCGGCGCAGGCCCGCAATGCCGGCCAGTGGGCCATCGGCACATCGCTCGGGCTCTATTTCACTCCGCACGTGGTCGGCAAGCTGGTCGAGTACGCGCCCCACATCGTCGCGGGATCGCTGTTCGCACTGGTGCTGGGCACGGTGGGCGCGCTGCTGCTGCGGCGGACCACCGGGGTGGCCTTCAAGACCGCGTACTTCTCCACCGCGATCGGCGGCGCGTCCGAAATGGCCAACCTCGCCGAGCGCAATGGCGCGCGCATCGACCAGGTGGCCGCGGCCCATTCGCTGCGGGTGCTGATGGTGGTGATGGTCGTGCCGGCCGTGTTCCAGTACGGCGGCATCCATGGCCTCGATACCTATGTGCCGGGACCGCGCACCGTCGATACGCTGGGGCTGATGGCGCTGATCGCCATCACCGTCGCCTTCGCGCTGGTGGTGCGCAAGCTGAACCTTCCCAACCCCTTCGTGATCGGCACGCTGATCGCGGCGGCCACGCTGACGGCCTCCGGCATCGAGCTGTCGGCGATTCCGCCCTCGATGAGCCATGCGGGCCAGCTGTTGATTGGCATCTCGCTGGGCGCGCGCTTTTCGCGCGAGTTCCTGCATACGGCGCCGCGTTTCCTGACCGGCGTGGCGATCTACACGCTGCTCGCGCTGGTGGTGTCGGCGCTGTTCGGTTGGGGGCTGGCGGCGGTATCCGACCTGCATCCCGCCACGGTGATCCTGGGCACCACGCCCGGCGGCATTGCCGAGATGTGCATCACCGCCAAGGTGCTGGAGCTTGGCGTGCCGCTGGTCACCGCCTTCCACGTGATCCGGATGGCGTTCGTGGTGCTGCTGACAGGCCCCCTGTATCATTGGCTCAAACATCGCGCCGCCCCGGGGGAGACCGACTGACCGACCGGGCGGCCATCGCACCTTGCCAAAAGGACCGCCGCCCGCCATGCCAGAGCCGACCCTCGCCCTTGCCGATATCGACGCCATCCTCGAGCAGGTGCTGGCCCCCTGGGTCCGGCAACTGGGCCTGCGCGCGGAGCAGGTCGACGGCGAGGGCATCACGCTGCGGCTGCCCTTCGACGCATCGCTGCGCCATGCCGGCGGCGTGATCTGCGGCCAGGTGCTGATGTCCGCGGCCGACACCGCGATGATCGTGGCGATCTCCAATGCGCTGGGCGGATTCCGCCCGATGACCACGGTAAGCCTGACCACCAATTTCATGCGGCCGGTGATCAACGGCGACATCCTGGTACGCGCGGACGTGCTGCGCCTGGGCAAGACCGTGGTGTTCGGCGAAATGACGCTGCGCGGCGCCGACGGCAAGCTGGCGGTCCAGGCCACCACCACTTACGCGCTGCTGTGACATGACCTCGAACCCGCTGGCCGCCCCTCACATCCAGGCGCAAGGGGCGCGCTCGGGCCATGCCGGCCCGTTCGACCAGGTCGTATTCGCCGGCGGCGGCAACCGCTGCTGGTGGCAGGCTGGCTGGTGGGACACCGTGGCGCCCGAGCTGGGGCTCAAGCCCCGGGTAATCGCCGGCATCTCGGCCGGGGCGGCCACCGCGTGCATGATTTACACGCATGACGCGCGCGAGGTCATGGCTTACTACCACGGGGTGTTGTCGCGCAACAAGCGCAATGCCTATTGGCGCAATCTGCTGGGCAACGAGCGCGTGTTTCCGCATTACGGCATTTACCGCGCCGCGCTGCTGTCCATCCTCGCCGACGGCCGGATGCAAAAGCTGCAAGCGGCGCCGGAGATCCGCGTCGGCGTCGCCCATATTCCCCGCTGGTGCGGCCCCCGGCTTGCGGTCGCGGCGGGCCTGCTGGCGTACAACATCGACAAGCATCTGTTGAAGACGCTGCATCCGCGGTTGGGTCGGCGGCTGGGCTTCCATCCCGAGTTTGTGCGCGCCCAGGACTGCGCGTCGCCGGAGGCGCTGGCAGACCTTTTGCTGCAGTCGTCCTGCACGCCGCCGTTCACGCCGGTGCTGCGCCGCGATGGCCGCGCCGTGCTCGACGGCGGGCTGGTCGACAACGTGCCGGTCGACGCGCTCGATCCCACGCCCGGCGACGTGCTCGTGCTGATGACGCGCCTGTACCCGCGCCCGCGCCGATTCGTGATCGAGCACGGCGGCCAGCGGCGACTCTACGTGCAGCCGTCCCGGCGAGTGCCGATCTCCAGTTGGGACTACACCCGGCCGGAAGGCATGACGCTGGCCTACGACCTGGGCCGGCACGATGGCGAGACCTTCCTGCGCGACTGGACCGCCGGCGCGCAGGGCGCGTTTTCGCCCGGCGCGGCGGCATCGTAGAAGCGGGAGCGGCCCCTGCCGTTCCCATCGATGGGCCCGCAACGCGCGGCGCAAGCCGCGGCAGGAGGCATAGATGACGAAGCGGCAAGCTGGCAGCGAACTGGAACGCAAGCGCGCAAGCAAGGTATCGGCCGAACCCAGGATGGAACGCGTGCCCCGGGGCCGTGGCGGCGGCGGTGCCCGCGCGCTGGCCAAGGGCAACACACCGCGCATCGATCGCGAGGCCGACTTCATTGTCATCGGTGGCGGCTCGGCGGGCGTGTCCGCCGCCAGGCGCGCCGCGCAGAATGGCGCGAGCGTGATCCTGATCGAACGCGGCGAGATCGGCGGCACCTGCATCAATCGGGGCTGCATCCCGAAAAAGATGCTGAACTACGGCGCCACCTGGGCCGCGATCCTGTCTGGCTGCCTGTCGCACACCGGCGGCCGCGAGGACTGGAACGACGCCAGCGTCCGCATCCACGCCGAGATGGCGCGCCTGCATGTCAGCTACACGCAAAGGCTGCAGGAGGCCGGCGTGCAGCTGCTCAATGGCGAGGCCACCGTGATCGCGCCGAACCTGGTTCGCGTCGGCGACGCGGTACTGCGCGCCGGACGGATCCTGATCGCCACTGGTTCCCGTCCGCGCCCGCTGCCCGTGCCGGGTGGGGAACTGGCCAGTACATCCGACGACGTCTTCACCTGGACCGGCGTGCCCGCTTCGGTGGTGGTGGTCGGCGGCGGCTATATCGCGGTCGAGATGGCCTCGATCCTGTCGCGCTTTGGCGTCACCGTCGACATGCTGGTGCGCGAGAACCGCCTGCTGGAGAACTTCGACCACGATGTCGCCGCCGCGCTGGGCGAGACGCTGGCGGCCAAGGGTATCCGCCTGCATATGAATACCGAGGTCACCTTGCTCGACCAGGCCAATGGCGCCATCGAAGTCTGCTACCGGCAGGCCGATGGCAGGGGACAGGGGAACGGCAAAGGCGGCAAGGCCGGCAGGGGCGGCAATGGCGGCCGCATCGAAAGCGTCCGGGCGCAGGCCGTGCTGGCCGCGGTGGGGCGCGAGCCCAACGTTGACGGACTTGGTCTGGAGGCTCTCGGCGTGCAGATGACGGAATCCGGCAATATCCGCGTCGATCGGCAGTTCCGCAGCACGGTGCGCACCATCCATGCCATCGGCGACGTCATCGACGCGCCGCAACTGACGCCGGTGGCGATCGCCCAGGGCCGCTGGCTTGCCGACCGGCTGTTCGCGCGGCGCGGTGAAGGGGCGGACTTCGATGTGACACCGACCGCGGTGTTCTGCGAGCCGGCATTGGGCTGCGTTGGCCTGACCGAGCAGCAGGCGATCGAGGCAGCCGGGAAGCCGGACCGCATCGGCACGCGGATCAAGCGGTTCGTGTCATTGGAGAACCGCTTCGCCGGCAATGCGATGCCGTCCATGATCAAGCTGGTTTATAACGCTCGCAGCGGCAGGATACTTGGCATCCATATGATGGATAACGCCGCACCGGAAATCGCACAGGCCATGGCGCTGGCGATCCGGCTTGGCGTCAGGCTGTCGCATCTGCAGACAACGGTGCAACTGCATCCGACGGTGGCCGAGGAGCTGTTCGGCTAGGCGGCGGCCCTAGTGGGCGGCGGCGTCCTGCGCGACAGGCACCCCGACCCGATTGCCATCCGCATCGATCTGCATCGGCCCAGTGCCCGAATACCGGTCCAGCGCGAGATAGATCACCGGCGTGATGAACAGCGTGATCACCTGCGAGAACAGCAGCCCGCCGACCACCGCGAGGCCCAGCGGCTGGCGCAGTTCGGCCCCCGCGCCCAGGCCAAGCGCGATCGGCAGCGCGCCCATGATGGCGGCCAGCGTGGTCATCATGATCGGGCGGAAGCGCAGCAGGCAGGCTTGGCGG
>NZ_VLJN01000014.1:2599-92920 GCF_007829435.1 Cupriavidus gilardii J11 | reverse complement strand
CCCCGGCCGACGGCAGCGTCGACAGGATCGTCAGCGGATGGACGTAGCTCTCGTACAGCACGCCGAGCACGATATAGATCGTGATCAGCGCGGCCAGGATCAGGATCGGCTGGCTCTTCAGCGAATCCTGGAAGGCGCTGGCGCTGCCGGCGAAGTCGGCCTGCAACGATTCGGGGGCGCCGATGCGTGCCATCTCATGGCGGATGCGGTCGGTCGCCTGCGACAGCGATACGCCCTCGGCGAGGTTGAACGAGATGGTGGACGCGGCGAACTGGCCCTGGTGGTTGACCCCCAGCGGCGTGCTGGTCGGCACGACCCGCGCAAAGGCCGACAGCGGCACGCGGTTGCCGGCGCCGGTGACGACGTAGATGTCCTTCAGCGCCTGCGGCCCCTGCAGGTATTCCTGGCTCAGTTCCATCACCACGCGATACTGGTTCAGCGGATGGTAGATGGTGGACACCAGCCGCTGGCCGAACGCGTCGTTCAGGATCGAATCGACCTGCTGCATGGTGACGCCCAGCCGCGCGGCGGTATCCCGATCGACAATGACCGATGTCTGCAGCCCCTTGTCGTTGGTGTCGGTATCGATGTCCTCCAGTTCCTTCAGGTTCGACAGTGCGTTGCGGACCTTGGGCTCCCACGTGCGCAGCACCTCGAGGTCGTCGGACCTCAGCGTGAACTGGTACTGGGAACTGCTTTGCCGTCCCCCGATGCGGATGTCCTGCACCGGTACAAGGAACAGCCGCGCACCAGGCTCCTTGGCGAGCTTCACGCGCAGCCGCGCGATGATCTGGTCGGCCGATTCCTTGCGCTCGCTCAGCGGCTTGAGGGTGACGAACATCTGGCCGGTGTTGCGCTGCGAGCCCCCGGTGAAGCCGGTGACATTGACCACGGCCGGGTCCGACTGGACGATGCTGATGAAGCTGTCCAGCTTGGTGCGCATGGCCTGGAACGACGTGGCCTGGTCCGCGCGGATAAACCCGATCAGCCGGCCGGTGTCCTGCTGCGGGAAGAAGCCCTTGGGCACGATCACATACAGCCACACGTTCAGCGCGATGGTCGCGAGCAGGACCACCCACACCAGCTTGCTGTGGCGCAGCGCCACCGATAGCGAGCTGGCGTAGCGATCGTTGATCCAGGTGAAGACGCGTTCGCTGGCGCGGTACCAGCGGCCGCGCGGGCGCTCCGGGTCCTGCGGCCCCAGCAGCCGCGCGCACATCATCGGCGTGGTCGTCAGCGACACGACCAGCGACACCAGGATGGCCACCGACAGCGTGATGGCGAACTCGGAGAACAGCCGTCCGACGATGCCGCCCATCAGCAGCAGCGGAATGAAAACCGCGATCAGCGACAGGCTCATCGAGATCACGGTGAAGCCGACCTCGCGCGCGCCGCGCAGCGCGGCCTGCACCGGCCGCATGCCGGCTTCGATATGGCGCGAGATGTTTTCCAGCACCACGATGGCGTCGTCGACCACGAAGCCGGTGGCGATGGTCAGCGCCATCAGCGACAGGTTGTTCAGCGAGAAGCCGGCCAGATACATCACGGTGAAGGTGCCGATCAGCGATACCGGCACGGCCACGCTGGGGATCAGCGTGGCCCGCACGTTGCGCAGGAACAGGAACACCACCATGATGACCAGCGCGACCGACAGCATCAGCGTGTGCTCGACCTCCCGCAGCGACGCACGGATGGTCGGCGTGCGGTCCAGCACCACGTCCATCGAGATCGAGGCCGGGATCATCTGGCGCAGCGACGGCAGCATCGCGTTGACCCGGTCCACGGTCTCGATGATGTTGGCGCCCGGCGACCGGTTCAGCACCAGCAGCACGGACGGCTTGCCGTTTGCCGAGCCGGCGTTGCGGATGTCCTGCACCGAGTCCGTGACAGTGGCGACGTCGGACAGTCGCACCGGCACCGGGAAGGCGTTGGGGCCGTTGGCGGCGCCGTTGCCGCCGCTGGCGTTGTTGACGGTGGTCGTGGTGGTGCCCCCGGCGGTGACCGTGGTGGTGGTCACGCCGTTCACGGTGGTCGTGCGCACCGTGCCGCCCGACGTGGCGCTCGACGTGCTGGCGATCAGCGCGCCCGCCGTGGTGGTCGAGTAGCTGCCGGGCGTCGCGTAGCGGATGATCAGCGGCATATAGTCTTCCGCCTTCATCGCCTGGTCGTTGGCATAGATCTGCCACGCGTTGGTGTCGTTCTCGACCACCCCCAATGGCCGGTTGGCATTGGTCGCGCTGATCGCATTGCGCACGTCCGACAGCGCGATGCCGTACTTGTTCAGCGCGGTCGGGTTCAGCGAGACGCGCACGGCGGGCAGCGAGGCGCCGCCGATGCTGACCTGGCCGACACCATCGATCTGCGACAGCTTCTGCGCGAGGATGGTCGACGCGGCATCGTACAGCTGGCCGCGTGTCATGGTCGGCGAAGTCAGCGCGATGATCATGATCGGCGCGTCGGACGGGTTGACCTTGCGGTAGGTCGGGTTGCCCGGCAGGCTGCTGGGCAGGGTGGCGCGTGACGCGTTGATGGCGGCCTGCACGTCGCGCGCCGCGCCGTCGATGTCGCGCGACAGGTCGAACTGCAGCACGATCCGCGTCGAGCCGAGCGAGCTGCTCGACGTGATTTCATTGACGCCGGCGATCGAACCGAGCGCCCGTTCGAGCGGCGTCGCCACGGTGGCCGCCATGGTTTCGGGGCTGGCGCCGGGCAGCGACGCGGATACCGAAATGGTGGGGTAGTCCACCTGCGGCAGCGGCGACACCGGCAGCATGCGCAGCGCCGCCAGCCCGGCCAGCAGGATGCCAAGTGTCAGCAGCGCGGTGGCGACCGGCCGGTGGATGAAGATGGCCGACAGGTTCATGCCGCCCCCGGCGGCCGCGCGCCGCTATCCACGCCCCGCAGGTCCGCATCCGGATCGCCGAAGCGCCGGCGGCGCCAGCCCTTGAGCCGGCCGCCGACACGGTCGAAGGCCAGGTAGATCACCGGCGTGGTGAACAGCGTCAGCACCTGGCTGACCAGCAGGCCGCCGACCATCGTGATGCCAAGCGGCCGGCGCAGCTCCGAGCCGATGCCGGTGCCGAGCATCATCGGCAGCGCGGCCAGCAGCGCCGCCATGGTGGTCATCAGGATCGGGCGGAAGCGCAGCAGGCAGGCCTCGAAGATCGCGTCGCGCGGCGACATGCCGCGCTCGCGTTCGGCTTCGAGCGCGAAGTCGATCATCATGATCGCGTTCTTCTTGACGATGCCGATCAGCAGGATGATGCCGATGATCGCGATGATGCCCAGGTCCTGCCCCGCCAGCAGCAGTGCGAGCAGCGCGCCGACGCCGGCCGACGGCAGCGTCGACAGGATGGTGACCGGATGGATGGTGCTCTCGTACAGCACGCCGAGCACGATGTACATGGTCACCACCGCGGCCAGGATCAGCCACAGCGTATTCGACAGCGAGGCGCGGAAGGCCAGCGCCGCGCCCTGGAATGTGGTCTGCATCGACACCGGCAGGCCGATTTCCTGCTCGATCCGCGTGATCTTGTCGACCGCCGCGCCCAGCGACGCGCCCTTGGCCAGGTTGAACGAGATGGTCGCGGCCGGGAACTGGCCCTGGTGGTTGATCACCAGCGGACCGGTGCGCTCCGTGATGCGGGCGAACGCGCCCAGCGGCACCTGTCCGCCGGATGACGAGGGCAGCCGCAGCTCGGCCAATGCCAGCGGGTTGTCACGGAATTCCGGCATCGCCTCCAGCACCACGCGATACTGGCTCGCCTGCGTGAAGATGGTCGATACCAGGCGCTGGCCGTAGGCGCTGTACAGCGCGCTGTCGATCACGGCGGTGGTGATGCCGAAGCGCGCGGCGGCGTCGCGGTCGATGTCGACATAGACGCGCAGGCCATTGTTCTGCTGGTCGGTGGCGACGTCGCGGAACTCCGGCTCCTGCTTCAGGCGGTCCATCAGGCGCGGCACCCAGGTGGCGAGTGTCTCGGGGCTGGGGTCCTCGACGGTGAACTGGTATTGCGTGCGCGAGACACGGTCCTCGATGGTCAGGTCCTGCACCGGCTGCATGTACAGAGACACGCCGCCGAGCCGCTCCACCGATGCCTGCAGCCGCTCGATCACCTCGCTCATCGAGCCGTCGCGCTCGCCCTTGGGCTTCAGGTTGATCAGCATGCGGCCCGCGTTCATCGTGGTATTGCTGCCATCCACGCCGATGAACGCGGACACGCTTTGCACCGCCGGGTCCTGCAGCACCACTTCGGACACCGCGCGCTGCTTGGCGGCCATTGCCTGGAACGACGTGGATTGCGCCGCTTCGGTGACGCCCTGGATCACGCCGGTGTCCTGCACCGGGAAGAACCCCTTGGGCACCGCCAGGTACAGCAGTACCGTCAGCACCAGCGTGCCGATGGCCACCAGCAGCGTGGCGGTCTGCCGCGCCAGCACCCACTCCAGCGCGCGGCCGTAGCGGGCGATCACGCGATCGAAGAACGCGCCGGTGGCGCGGTGGAAGCGCGGCAGCTCCTCCTCCGGGACATGGCGCAGCAGCCGCGCGCACATCATCGGCGTGAGCGTCAGCGACACCACGGCGGAGATCAGGATCGATACCGCCAGCGTGACGGCGAATTCGCGGAACAGCCGGCCGACCACGTCGCCCATGAACAGCAGCGGAATCAGCACCGCCACCAGCGAGAACGTCAGCGAGATGATGGTGAAGCCGATCTGCTTCGAGCCCTTGAGCGCGGCCGCCATCGGCGTGTCGCCGCGCTCGATGTAGCGCATGATGTTCTCGATCATCACGATGGCGTCGTCCACCACGAAGCCGGTCGCGATGGTCAGCGCCATCAGCGTCAGGTTGTTGATCGAGAAGCCGGCCAGATACATCACGCCGAAGGTGCCGACCAGCGACAGCGGCACCGCCACGCCGGGGATCACCGTGGCCGGCACGTTGCGCAGGAACAGGAAAATCACCATCACCACCAGCGCGATCGCCAGCAGCAGCTCGAACTGGACGTCATGCACCGAAGCCCGGATGGTGACGGTGCGGTCGGTCAGCACGTCGACCTTGACGGAGGCGGGCAGCGACGCCTGCAGCTGCGGCAGCATGGTCTTGATGCGGTCCACCACGGCGATCACGTTGGCGCCGGGCTGGCGCTGGATGTTCAGCACGATGGCCGGCTTGCCGTTGGCCCATGCGGCCAGCCGGGCGTTTTCCGGCCCGTCGACGATGGTGGCCACGTCGGTGATGCGGATCGGCGCGCCGTTCTGATAGCCGATGATGATCTGGCGGTACTCGTCGGCCGAACGCAGCTGGTCGTTCGCGTCGATGGTGGAGGCGCGGGCGGGTCCATCGAAGCTGCCCTTGGCGCCGTTGACGTTCGCGGCGCCGATGGCGGTGCGCAGGTCGTCGATCGACATGCCCAGCGCCGCCAGCGCGGTCGGGTTGGCCTGGATCCGCACGGCGGGGCGCTGGCCGCCGCTCATGGTCACGAGGCCAACGCCCTGGATCTGCGAAATCTTCTGCGCGACACGCGTATCGACCATGTCCTGCAGCTGGGGCAGCGGCAGCGTGTCCGAGGTCATCGCCAGCGTCAGGATCGGCGCGTCGGCCGGATTGACCTTGCTGTAGACCGGCGGCATCGGCAGGTCGCCGGGCAGCAGGTTGCTGGCCGCGTTGATGGCGGCCTGCACCTCCTGCTCGGCGACGTCCAGCGGCAGCGACAGGTCGAACTGCAGCGTGATCACCGACGCGCCCCCCGAAGACGAGGACGACATCTGGTTCAGGCCCGGCATCTGGCCGAACTGCCGCTCCAGCGGCGCCGTGACCGCCGAGGTCATCACGTCGGGACTCGCGCCGGGGTACAGCGTGGTGACCTGGATGGTCGGGTAGTCGACCTCGGGCAGCGCGGACAGCGGCAGCATCCGGTAGGCCACCAGCCCGGACAGCAGGATGGCGAGCATCAGCAGCGCGGTGGCGACTGGCCGTTCGATGAAGAGGCGTGACGGATTCATGCGGCGTGTTCGGCGGGATGCGCGGCGGGATGCGGGTCGGGATGCGGGTGGGGCGCGTTCACGGTTGCCGGGGCTGGACCGCGCTCGCGGGAGCGGCGGACGGCGCGCTGGCGCCGCGCGGGCCTCGGGCCTCGGGGGCCGATGCACCGCGATGGCGGCGGCCGCGCGCCGCGGGGGCGCTCGCCGGGGCGAGTGCCGCGGCGCGCGCGGCCGGGTCGACCGTTTCAACCGTCATGCCTTCGCGCAGCCGGTCGGCACCATCCACCACCACGCGCTGGCCCGGTCGCAACCCGCGCAGCACGGAGGTGTGTTCGCCATCGCCCGGCCCCAGCTCCAGCGTCTGC
Organism: Cupriavidus gilardii J11; assembly: GCF_007829435.1. GTDB lineage: Bacteria > Pseudomonadota > Gammaproteobacteria > Burkholderiales > Burkholderiaceae > Cupriavidus > Cupriavidus gilardii_D. The sequence continues at coordinate 86,570 of NZ_VLJN01000014.1, read as the reverse complement.
ACCTTGACCCTGTTCTGGTCGTCGACCACGTAGACGAAGACGCCTTGCTGGCCGCGCTGGATCGCGGCCACGGGCACCACGGTGGCATTGCGCAGCGTGTCGACGCGCATCCGCACGTTGACGAACTGGTTCGGGAACAGCATGCCGTCGTCGTTGCGGAACACCGCCTTGAGCCGCACCGTGCCGGTGGTGGTGTCGATCTGGTTGTCGGTGGTGAGCAGCGCGCCGTCGGCCAGCTTGTTGCGGGCCTGGCGGTCCCAGGCCTGCACCGCCAGCGTCTGGCCGGCGTTCAGCTGGCGCAGCACGGACGGCAGATTGTCCTCCGGAATCGAGAACAGCACGGCGATGGGCCTGATCTGCGTGATCAGCGCGATGCCGTTGGTATCGCTGGTGCTGACGATGTTGCCCGGGTCGACCTGCCGCAGGCCGATCCGGCCCGACGCCGGCGCCTTGATGCGGGTGTAGCCCAGCTGCAGCCGGGCGGTATCGACGGCGGCCTGGTCGGTCTTGACCACGCCTTCATACTGGCGCACCAGCGCCTCCTGGGTGTCGACCTGCTGCTTGGCGATCGAATCCTGCGCCAGCAGCGTGCGGTAGCGCTGCAGGTCCAGCCGCGCGTTCTGCAGCAGCGCCTGGTCGCGCGCCAGCTGGCCCAGCGCCTGGTCCAGCGCCGCCTGGAACGGACGGGGATCGATCTCCGCCAGCACCTCGCCGGCCTTGACCATCTGGCCCTCCTGGAACAGCACGCGCAGCAGCGGCCCGGAGACCTGCGCGCGTACCGTCACGTTGGACACCGGCGTGACATTGCCCAGCCCGTTCAGCACCACGTCCATATCGCGTTGGAGTACCTGGCTGACCACGACCGGCGCCGACGGCATTCCCATGCCGCCTGGCCGGCCCGGCGCGCCAGGACCGGCCGGCATGCGGCCCCCCGGACCCGGGGCGCCGGCCTGCTGGCCTTGCGGCGCGCCGCGGTGGCTGTACCAATACCATCCGCCGGCCAGCAGGGCCACCAGCACGGCGCCGAGGATCCAGCGGCTGCGGCGGCTGCGCGGGGGCCGGGGATCGCGCGGGGTGTCGGGCCGGTCCGGAGGAACGGCACCGGACGCCGCCGCGGACGGAGGCGAGGCCGGTGCGGACGGGGCACCGGGCGATCGAGGGCTGGCGGACTGATGTTCTTCGGAGTGGGCCATTACCGGATAAGGCGCGCCGCCAAGGGGCGCGGCTAGCGTGAATTCAAGGGAAGAGGGCAGCAGTATGCCGCAATGCGCACCGCGCCTTGCAGGCGCAGCGGCCGGCTCGCCGGGGCGCCGGCGAACGGCGCCGCGGCGACGTGGCAAGGATAAGGCGTGCCCCGTGGCTAACCTATGTCGGACCCGCCCTGCTTTATTACAGATGATTACCAGCCGGCGTGATGTAACGCGCCGAAACACAATCGGGCGGCCGGGGGGCACGCGCTCTGATTATCATCCGCCTATGCGATCCAATCAGCCCACCCAGATCCTGGTCGTCGACGACGATCCCGACTTGCGCGACCTGCTGCGCGAATATCTGACCCAGCAAGGCTTTGCCGTGTCGGTGCTGCACGACGGCGACGGCCTGCAGGCCCGGCTCGAGCGCGAGCGCCCGGCGCTGATCGTGCTGGACCTGATGATGCCGAAGGTCGACGGTCTCACCGCGCTGCGGAAACTGCGCGCCCGCAACGACGACATCCCGGTGATCCTGCTGACGGCGCGCAGCGACGAGATCGACCGCATCGTCGGCCTGGAGATCGGCGCCGACGACTACCTCGGCAAGCCGTTCTCGCCGCGCGAGCTGCTGGCGCGCATCAACGCGGTGCTGCGCCGCAAGCTGGCGCGTCCGGCGGCGGCGCCGGAGGATCGCGAGGGCGCCAGCTTTGGCCCCTTCCGCGTCGACTTCCGGCAACGCACGCTCGTCCGCTCCGGGCAGACGCTGCCGATCAGCGATACCGAATTCGCGCTGCTGAAGCTGCTGCTGATGCATCCGCTCGAAGTGCTGTCGCGCGAGCGCATCGTCGAACTGATGTACGGGGCGTCCAGCGGCGTCAGCGATCGCGGCATCGACGTGCAGATCTGGCGCCTGCGCCGCCTGCTGGACGAGGATGCGCAGCGTCCCCGCTATATCCAGACCGTGCGTGGCCGCGGCTACACCTTCGTGCCGGACGACGCCAGCGAGGGCGCGGCATGAAGCTGCGCGTCGATACGCTGTTCGGCCGGATGGCGCTGCTGATCGCAGCGGTGCTGGTGATCAGCCATTTCTCGTGGCTGGCGATCCTGCGCATGGACCGGCGCGAGCAGCGGATGGAGTATTCGGCCGAGCAGATGCTGTTCCAGCTCGACAGCATCCAGCGCGCGCTCGACGCGAGGCCGCCGGCCACCCTGCCGAGCCTGGTGGAGGTGGCCAGCGAAGCCAGCGCGGAGGAACACTCGCGCGCGCCCACGGAGCGCTCGCGCCGGCTGGTGGAGCGCTTCGCGCAGCGGCTGCCGCCGGGCACGCAGATCCGCATCGAGGACGAAAGCACGCCGCGCATCTGGGTCCGCCTGCCGACGCGGCAGGACTGGATCGCGATGCCGATCCTGTGGGTCCACAACCCGCCGACCGACAACCGGCTGGTGCCGGGCGCGATGCTGGTGGTCAGCGTGGCCATCGTGTTCGCGCTGCTGATCGCCTGGCAGATCCAGCGGCCGGTGCGCGAGATGGCGGGGGCGGCGGAACTGCTGTCGCGCCAGCAGCCGGTGCCGCCGTTGCGCGAGCGCGGGCCGCTGGAGCTGCGGCAGCTGATCGAACGCTTCAACCGCATGGTGGCCGACCTGGCGCGCATCGAGCAGGAGCGCAACACCATGCTGGCGGGCATCGCTCACGATCTGAAGACGCCGCTGGCGCGCCTGCGGCTGCGGGCCGAGATGCTGACCGACGGGAAGGCGGCGGCCGGCATCACGCGCGACGTCGAATCGATGTCGGCGATCGTCGAGCAGTTCCTGAGCTTCGCGCAGGTAGCGGAGCCCACGGCGCGGCCGGTGCCGGTGGATCGGCGCATGACCGAGCTGGCCGCGTCGCTGGCCGAACAGGAGCGGCCGGTGGAGCTCGATCTGCAGGCGGGTGACGGCTTCCGGCTGATCGCCACGCAGCTGGACCGCATCATCGGCAACCTGGTCGACAATGCATTCCACTATGGCGCGCCGCCGGTGCGTATCGAGACATCCCGTACGTCCGACGGCTGGCGGCTGGCGGTGGAGGATGCGGGGCCCGGCATCCCGGAGAGCGACTTCGACAAGGTCACGCTGCCATTCGTGCGCCTGGATCCCGCGCGGGGCGGCAATGCGCATTCCGGGCTGGGACTGGCGATCGTCGAACGGCTGGTGCGCCAGTCGGGCGGGCGTTTGAACCTGCGCAACCGCGACGAGGGCGGACTGCGCGTGGAGATGGTGTTCCCGCTGGCGGAGATGGCGAAGGCGGCTTGAGGGGGATCGCTTTTGCGGGGACTGCCCTCTCCCCCGAGAACTCACCCCATCTTCTTCTTCTCCCCGATCCGGCTCTCCTGCCCAGCCAGCAGCTTGGCGATGTTCTGCCGGTGCCGCACGATCAGCAGCACGCTCATCGCCGCGATGGCCGCGGCCACCACGTTCGGGCCGAACATCAGCACATAAAAGAACGGCGCGAACAGCGCCGACACCAGCGCCGCCAGCGACGAGTAGCGGAAGAAGAACGCGATGATCAGCCAGGTGGCAAGCGTGCCCAGCCCCAGCCACGGATGGATCGCGAACAGGATGCCGGCCGCGGTGGCCACGCCCTTGCCGCCGGCGAAGCGGTGAAACACCGGGAACAGGTGGCCGAGGAATACCGCGATCACCACCAGCGCGAGGCCGGTCTGGTCCAGCCCATGGTCCGGGCCGAAGCGCTGCGCGAGCCAGACCGCCAGCCAGCCCTTGAGGCCATCGCCCAGCAGCGTCAGCAGCGCCGCCTTCTTGTTGCCGGTACGCAGCACGTTGGTCGCGCCCGGATTGCCGGAGCCGTAGGTGTGCGGGTCCGGCAGCCGCATCGCGCGGCTGACGACGACGGCGAACGATACGGAACCGATCAGATAGGCGGCCAGCGCGAAGAGCAGGTTTGCCATGGCAGGGTAGCGAGAAAAAAGTTGGCGCGATTGTAGCGCGGCGGCCCGGTCAGCCGGTCATTCCACCAGCCCGCAATTGACCGGCCTGGCCTGCAGTACCGAGACCAGCACGGCGGGATCGATGCTCACCAGGTAGCCGCGCCGTCCGCCATTGATATAAATGCGCTCCAGCGCCAGCACGGTTTGCTCGACATAGACCGGCATGCGCTTGCGCGTGCCGAACGGCGAGGTGCCGCCCACCATATAGCCGCTGTGGCGTTGCGCGACCTCGGGCTTGCACGGCTGCACGCTCTTCGCGCCGATCTGCCGCGCCAGGTTCTTGGTCGAGACGGTGCGGTCGCCGTGCATCAGCACGATCAGCGGTTGGGCCTTGTCGTCCTCCATTACCAGCGTCTTGACGACATGGTGCTCATCGACGCCGAGCTGGCGCGCGGATTCGCCGGTGCCGCCGTGGTCGACGTAATCGTAGGGATGTTCGCCAAAGGCGATGCCTTGCTGGCGCAGCAGCTGGGTCGCGGGCGTTTCGGAGATATGCCTGGATTTGGCCATGGGTGTGCGGTTTCCGGAGGCGCGGATGCCGCGCCGTTGCGATGCCGTCGCCCTAGCCGCGCGGATGGTGCTGCTGGTGCAGCACGCGCAGCCGTTCGCGTGCGACGTGGGTATAGATCTGCGTGGTCGAGATATCGGCGTGGCCGAGCAGCAGCTGCACCACGCGCAGGTCGGCGCCGTGGTTCAGCAGGTGCGTGGCGAAGGCATGGCGCAGCGTATGCGGCGACAGCGGGGCGTGGATCTCGGCGGCGCGCGCGTATCGCTTGATCAGATACCAGAACGCCTGCCGCGTCATCGCCTCGCCGCGCTGCGTGACGAACATCGCATCGCTTGCGCGCGCGCCGAGCAGCGCGGGACGTCCGTTGGCCAGATAGCGGCGCAGCCATTCGCCAGCCTCGGCGCCGAACGGCACCAGCCGTTCCTTGTCGCCCTTGCCGCCGACCACGCGCACCACGCCCTCGTTGAGGCCGATCTCCACGGTCTTGAGCTGCGTCAGCTCCGATACGCGCAGTCCGCTGGCATACATCAGTTCCAGCATGGTGCGATCGCGCAGCCCCAGCGGCGTGTCGGTATCGGGCGCGGCCAGCAGCGCCTCGACCTGGGCCTCGCTCAGCGTCTTCGGGAAGCGCGGCGGCTGCTTGGCGGTGCGCATCAGCAGGCAAGGGTCCGTCTTGACCAGATGCTCGCGCAGGGCCCAGCGATAGAAGCGACGGAATACCGCCAGCCGGCGGTTTGCCGACGAGGCCAGCGTGCCGGCATGGCGGGCCGCGAAATAGCCCGACAGCGCACCGTCGTCGGCGGCCAGCAGCGTGCACTGGCGCTCCTGCATCAGCCAGCGGGCCAGCAGCGTCAGGTCGCGCCGGTAGGCGTCGATGGAGTTGCGCGCGAGGCCGTCCTCGAGCCATAGCGCATCACAGAAGCGGTCGATCAACAGCAGCTCGGGTGCGAGCGCGGCGGCAGCGGCCGCATCGTTCCGGTCGTTCGCATCGGCGGCGGTGGCCCGCGCCAGCGCCGTGGCGGCGCGCTCCCGTGGCGCGTTCACAGCAGCATCACGCGCTCGTGGCGCAGCAGCCAGCGCTTGACGTCGAGGTGAAAGCCGTCGTCGCCGTGATGGGCGAAGCCGCCCAGCCCCTTTGCCCCGACCACGCGATGGCAGGGCACGACGAGCGGAAACGGGTTGTCGCCGCAGGCCTGGCCCACCGCGCGCGCGGTGCCGCCGATCGAGCTGGCCAGTTCGCCGTAGGTTGCGGTCCTGCCGCGCGGCACGGCGGCGATGGCCTGCCACACGCGTTGCTGGAACGCGGTGCCCACGGTCGCAAGCGGCACGTCGAAGGCCGCGTCCGGATCGTCGAAATAGGCGGCGAGCTGCAGCGCAAGGCGCTGTACCGCGGGGGCATCGGCGGCGTGCAGCGGCGTATCGGGGCGCAGGAATACGATCGACGTCAGGCGCTCGCCGTCCACGCGCACGCCAAGGCGGCCGAAGGGCGCGGCCAGCACTGCGTCGAAGCCATGCGCCGGACGTGCGACGGGCGCGGCATGTTGGCGTGAGGCGGAGGGAAGGGGCATGACGAGCGGGGCCCGGTATGGCGCGGTGAGCGGATACGGGATTTTAGTGCGATCGTCGGGCGGGGGGTAGCGGGGCGGGGGAGAGGGCAGTCACAGCAAAAAAACTCCGGAACGCGGCACCCCCGCCGCGCCCCGAAGCGATGTCGTCACTGCTCGAGCTTGATGTTCTGCACCTTCACCAGGTTGCGCATCTTGTCGAATTCCTTCTTGATCTCGGCGGCGTGCTGGGCCGGCGAGTTGCCCGACGGCTCGGCGCCGGCGGCCAGCAGGCGCTCGCGGAAGCCCTTGTCCTGCAGCGCCTTGACCGCTGCCTGGTTGAGCTTGTTGATGATCTCGTCAGGCGTGCCGGCCGGCGCCACCAGGCCGTACCAGGCCGGATCGTTCGGCTCCTTCAGGCCCACTTCGGCGAAGGTCGGCACGTTGGGCAGCGAGTCCAGGCGCTTCTCGGCGGCTACCACGATGGGGCGCAGCTTGCCAGCCTTGATATGCGGCATCGACGACGGCAGGTTGTCCATCATGATGGGGACCTGGCCTGCCAGCACGTCGTTCAGCGCCGGGCCGGCGCCGCGGTACGGGATATGGACCATGAAGGTCTTGGTCGAGACCTTGAACTGCTCGCCCAGCATGTGGCCGAAGCCGCAGGTGCCCGACGACGCGTACGAGTATTTGCCCGGGTTGGCCTTCAGCACGGCCAGGAACTCCTTGTAGTCCTTGGCCGGGAAGTTCGGATTCACCGCGATCACGTTGGCCACGTTGGCCAGGTTGGTGATGGGCTTGAAGTCCTTGATCGGATCGTACGGCAGCTTGGGGTTGCAGGCCGGGTTCACGGCCATGGTCGACACCGTCGAGATGCCGATGGTGTAGCCGTCCGGATTGGCGCGCGCAATCGCTTCGGCGCCGATCGAGCCGCCGCCACCGGCGCGGTTCTCCACCACCACCGGCTGGCCGAGGATCTTGCTCATCTGGTCGGCCGCGCCGCGACCGACGATATCGGTGGTGCCGCCCGGGGCGAACGGGATGATCAGCCGGATCGGCTTGGTCGGGTAGCTCTGCGCCTGGGCGATCGACGCCGCGGCGGCCAGGCTCAGGGCCAGTGCAATGTGCTTCTTTTGCATGAGATCGTGTCTCCGTCAGAAAACCGGGCGGGGATAGTCCGCCCTGGACAAAAATACCGGCGCGGCCTGGTAGAAGGCCATGCCGATGGCGATCGGTCAGCCGCCCAGCAGCCCGCGTTTCAGGTCGCGGTCCACCGGTTTCTCGCCCAGGAAGATGCGCAGCACCGCCTGGTAGAAATCTTCGCCGGGAATCGGCTTGCCGCGCGCCGTACCGTTGATGGCGATCACCGTGCCGCTGTCGGGGGTGTAATCGAAGTCGATGACATCGCCTTTACGCGCCGTGCCGATCTGTCCCATCGCCTGTTCCAGCTGGGCCATGCGGCCGGCGAACCGCTCCATCTGCGCTTCATTATGGTTTTCGCGCATGCCCTCGTTGAGCGCCTTGATGAAGGTGGCCGATTCCACCTCGCGCAGCGGCCGGATCTGCAGGCGCTTGGGCCCCTTGGCACCCAGCACCACGGCCGCGTTGCGCACCTTCTCCGGCAGATACAGCGCCGCGACGTAGCCCTTGACGATAAATACCGTGCGCAGGCCCGCGCCGTTGAGCTGCAACTCCTTGCCGCCGACCCGGACGGCCTCGTCCACGCGCACGCCCTCGATCTCCATCGCCGATGCCGCCAGTGGCGACAGGCCGGCCGCGACCAGGCACGCCCCCGCGACAAACTGGCCAGCCTTGCAAAGCAGCAGGGAAGGGACGGAACGGCGGCGGGACGGCATGGGAACGCGGTGCAAAGACGGTGAAGAGGGCAAATAAAAGTGGCGCCGACAGCATGACGCAGCGTGCCATCTTCCGGGTTTTCTGAAACAATACCAATCCGTATCTGCCCTAGGGCGCACTCTGGCGGCTCCTGCGCCCAGCTCCCGCGGCACGCCCACCGGCGCCACGGCCGGCCACACAATAAAACGCCGATGTCTTCAGCTCTCCTGATGGTGCCCGACTTCAGCCTGATCCTGATCGGCTGGCTGCTGGTGCGCTATACGTCGTTCGACCGCGCCTTCTGGTCCGGCGTCGAACGCCTGGTGTATTTCGTGCTGTTTCCCGCGCTGCTGCTGCAGGCCACCAACAGCGCGGTGTTCGACTTCTCGACGACGTCGGCGATGCTGGCCCTGGCGCTGGCCACCACCGTCTTCGGCATGGCGGCCGGCTACGCCGTCAAATGGGTGCTGCGGCCCAATCCGATCGACTTCGCGTCGGGCCTGCAGACAGCATTCCGCTTCAATTCCTATATCGCGCTGGCGCTTGCCGCGCGCCTGGGCGGCAGCGAGGGCCTGGCGATGATGGCGGTGATCGTCGGCTGCGTGGTGCCGCTGTGCAATGTCGCGGCGGTGTGGGCGCTGGCTCGGCACGGCGAGATGCGGCTATGGCGCGAGCTCGCGCGCAACCCGCTGATCCTGGCTACCGCTGGTGGGTTGATCACCAACGTGCTGGGACTGCATCCACCGGAGGTGGTCGCCATGACGATGGCGCGGCTGGGGTCGGCGTCCACCGCCCTTGGACTGATGACGGTCGGCGCGGGCCTGCAGATGAGCGGGGCGGTCGGCACGGTCGGCCCGGTGGCATGGTGGACCGGCGTCAAGCTGCTTGCCATGCCGGCGTTTGCCTGGGCGGTGGGCCGACATCTGCCGCTGTCGCCGTTGCAGTTCCAGATCGCGGTGCTCTACGCGGCGATGCCGACGGCTTCCAGCGCCTACATCCTTGCCGTGCGGATGGGCGGCAACGGTCCGATGGTGGCCGCGGCGATCTCGGTGATGACGGTAAGCGCGATCGTGACCGCGCCGCTGTGGCTGGCGCTGGTCAGCTAGCCTGGGCGTCCGGTCCCGCCCTGCGGGCCGGTTCCTGCGCGAGTGCCCATTGCACGTGCTCGCGCACCAGTCCGGAATCGTGGCCGAGGCGGGCATGCAGCGCCTCGCGGATGGCCCGTGCCCGCGCGGGGTCGCTGGTTTCGCGCAGCGCGTTGCCCAGCCCTACCGCCAGATTGCGCAGCCAGCGTTCATGGCCGATGCGGCGGATCGGACTGCCCTCCAGCCGCTGGTTGAATTCGGTCTCGCTCCAGCCGAACAGGGCTACCATGTCGGCGGCGTCCAGGCCGTTGCGCACATCGAAGTCCGGCAGCGTGGCGCGATGCGCGAACTTGTTCCATGGGCACACCAGCTGGCAGTCGTCGCAGCCATAGACGCGGTTGCCCATCGGCGCGCGCAACGCCTCGGGAATCGCGCCCTTGTGCTCGATGGTGAGATACGAGATGCAACGCCGCGCGTCGAGCCGGTACGGTTCGAGGATGGCCTGGGTCGGGCAGACGTCGATGCAGCGGCGGCATTGGCCGCAGTGCGGATCGACCGCGGGGTCGACGGGCAGCGGCAGATCGACCAGGATCTCGCCAAGGAAGAACATCGAGCCGCCGTCGCGATCGAGCAGCAGCGTATGCTTGCCGCGCCAGCCCAAACCGCCCTGGCTGGCCAGCGCGACTTCCATCACGGGCGCCGAATCGGTGAACACGCGGTAGCCGAACGGACCGATGGCCTGCCCGATGCGGCTGGCCAGCTGCTGCAGCCGGCTGCGCAGGACCTTGTGATAGTCGCGGCCGCGCGCATACAGTGAGATCGCTGCCGCGCCCTCGCCAACGGCGGCAAGCCGCGCGAATTCGCGCTCGCGCCAGTCGGGCCCGGTCGAAGCGGGAAGATACGGCATGCGCGCGACGATCGCGCGCACCGTGCCCGGCACCAGTTCGGCGGGACGTGCGCGCTTGACGCCATGGTTCGCCATATAATCCATGTCGCCGTGGTAGCCCTGCGCAAGCCATGCGAGCAGACCGGACTCGGCATGGCCAAGATCGACGTCGGCGATGCGGATATCGTCGAAACCCAGTTCCGCGCCCCACGCGCGAATGCGGGCGGCCACGTCGGCCAGCTGTGGCGACGCGGTGGAGGCGGCGCTGTCGGTGGCCTCGTGGTCGGCCCCGTGTCGAGGCGGAAGGCTGGACGCTGGTGCTGCTCGGTCGATCATCCCTGAATTGTACGCAATGCCCCTGCTCGAAGAACGCACGCTGATCCTGCCGGACGAGGCCGCCACCGAACGCCTCGGCGGCGCGCTCGCCGCGGCGGTGCAGGGCATGTCGCCACGCACGGTGCATGTGCAGCTGTCCGGCGACCTCGGCGCGGGCAAGACCACGCTGTCCCGCGCGGTGCTGCGGGCACTGGGCCATGCCGGCAAGGTCCGCAGTCCCACCTATACGCTATGCGAGCCCTACCAGGTGCGGCGTGCCGACGGTTCGCCGCTGACCGTTTACCACTTCGACCTGTACCGCTTCGCCGATCCCGAGGAATGGCTCGACGCCGGTTTTCGCGATTGCTTCGCCGAGCCCGCCTTCAATCTGGTCGAATGGCCCGAGAAGGCTGCGGGCCTGCTTGGGGAACCCGACCTGCACCTGTTGCTCCAATCGGACACCGTGGCCGCTGACGATAGCGGCCAGCGCCGCAGCGCGACGTTGCGCGCCTATACTCCAACCGGACTTTCTCTGCTGCACGCATGCTGATCAAGCGACTCGCCACCGATCGACCCGACGAACTGCATCACGCCCGCCGCAAATGGATGGCGCAATGCCTGAAAGCCGGTGCCGGCACGGTGGTGCTCACCCTGGCCGGACCGCAACTGGCCTTCGGCGCGGGCATTGTCGCCGTGCGCGTGTGGCCGGCCGAGGACTATACGCGCGTCACCATCGAGTCGGACACGCGGCTGGCGGCGGTCCACACCATGATCCGTAACCCCGATCGGCTGGTGGTCGATATCGACGGGCTCGACCTGTCGCCGACGCTGCGCGAGCTGGTGGCCAAGATCACGCCGAACGATCCCTATATCCAGTCGGTGCGCGTCGGGCAGAACCGGCCGCGCGTGGTCCGTCTGGTATTCGACCTGAAGGAAGACGTCGCGCCGCAGGTGTTTACGCTGGCGCCGATCGGCAACTACCAGAACCGTCTGGTGTTCGACCTGTATCCGGTCAACCCGCCCGATCCGCTGTGGAAGCTGGTGCGCGAGACCGAGGACAAGCAGCGCCGCTTCGCGTCGGCGCCGGCCACCGGCGAGGCCGATGCTGTCGCCGGCGCGCCGTCCAGCAGCGAGGAAGACGCCATCGCGGCGCTGGTGCGCGAGTTCGAGCAGCAGGGCAACAAGACACCGTTGCCCGGGGCCGCGCCGCCGGCCCCGTCGGTCGCCGCCCGGCCGCCCGCCAAGGCGCCGACGCCCTCCGCGCCGGGCACGCATGCGCCTGCGCTCGCGCAGAACAAGGACGAGGGCAAGGACAAGGACGGCGGCAAGGATGATGGCGCGTCCGGCCGCCCCTTCAAGATGCGCCGGCTGCTGACGGTTGCGATCGATCCCGGCCATGGCGGCGAGGATCCCGGCGCGATCGGCGCGGCCGGCTCGCGCGAGAAGGACGTGGTGCTGCAGATCGCGCAGCGGCTGCGGGCCAAGATCGACGCGCAGCCCAACATGCGGGCGATGATGACGCGCGACGCCGACTTCTTCGTGCCGCTGAACGTGCGGGTGCAGAAGGCCCGCCGCGTGAAGGCCGACCTGTTCGTATCGATTCACGCCGACGCCTTCGTCAAGCCGACCGCGCGCGGCGCGTCGGTGTTTGCATTGTCCGAACGCGGGGCGTCCAGCTCGGCCGCCCGCTGGCTGGCCAACAAGGAGAACGCGTCAGACCTGATTGGCGGCGCCAACCTGAACAAGGACGCGCAGGTCGCGCGCGTGTTGCTGGACCTGTCGACCACCGCGCAGATCAACGACAGCCTGCGCGTGGGCAAGGCGGTGCTGGCGGAAATCGGCGGCATGCATCAGCTGCACAAGCCGCATGTGGAACAGGCGGGCTTCGCGGTGCTGAAGGCGCCGGATATTCCGTCGATCCTGATCGAGACCGCGTTCATCAGCAATCCCGAGGAAGAGCAGAAGCTCAACGATCCCGCGCACCAGGAACAGCTGACCAACGCCATCATGCGCGGCATTCGCGGGTATTTCGCGAAAAACCCGCCGTTGGCGCGCAGTCCCTCGGTTTAATGGGCCTGGGGTGGCTTGGGGTGGGCTTGGACTGCCCTCTCCCTCGGCCCCTCTCCCGCGCAGCGGGAGAGGGGAGAGCACCGATTGGGTTTCGGACGCTGCGGGTTTTCTCCCCTCTCCCACAAGGCGGGAGAGGGGCGGGGGAGAGGGCCGTCACGGCAGTAAACCGCGGCAACAGCCCAGCCCCGATCCAGGTCAAGCCCGCGCCACCGCCGCGTCGCCGATCTCCGCACGGCTGGCATAGCGCGACGCCAACACCGAACACACGATCAGCTGCAGCTGGTGATAGACCATCAGCGGCAGCACGATCAGACCCAGCGCCGGATGGCCCGCGAACAGGATCTTCGCCATCGGAATGCCGTTGGCCAGGCTCTTCTTCGAACCGCAGAACACGGCCGTGATCTCGTCCTCGACAGAGAACCCAAAGCGGCGCGCGACGAAGGTGGTGGTGCCCAGAATCGCGAACAGCATCACGGCGGACAAGGCCATCACCGAACCGATGGTCTGCCAGCTGTACTGATGCCACAGGCCGGCGGCGGTGGCGTCGCAGAACGACGAATAGACGATCAGCACGATCACGCCGCGGTCGATCTTGCTGGTGATGGCCTTGTGCCGGGCCAGCCATGCGCCGATCAGCGGCCGCGCCAGCTGGCCGAGGGCGAACGGCAGCAGCAGTTGCAGCGCCACGCCGAGCAGCGCCTTGCCCAGCGGCATCGACGCGCCGCTTGCGCTGATCACCAGTCCCATCAGCAGCGGCGTCAACGCCATGCCGATCAGGCCCGAAATGGTCGCGTTGAAGATCGCACCGGGAACGTTGCCGCGCGCCATCGAGGTCATCGCCACCGACGACGACACGGTCGACGGCAGCGCGCACAGGAAAAACACGCCCAGCAGCAGGTCGGCGGGCAGCCGGTCGTGCAGCGCGATCAACAGTACCGCGCCGACGGCCGGGAATACCAGGTAGGTAAAGGACTGCACGAACGCGTGCAGGCGCCAGTGCCGGGCGCCGGCCACCAGCTTGTCGCGGGATAGCGCCGCGCCGTGCAGGAAGAACACCAGCGCCACGCCGAGGCTGGTCACCAGCCCCAGATGCAGCGGGCCGTCGCCGGTGCCGATATCGGGTGCCGCCAGCGCCAGCGCGATCGCGGCGAGCATGATCAGCACGAAACCATCGATGAGGTCGTAAAGTCGCTTGAAAGGGCTCAACAGGGAGGACATGACTACGCTTTGGTGGACGGGCGCGCCAGCGGTGCGCCGCCAGGGGTGAAAGACAAAGGCTAGGGTTAACGCTCGGTATTGGACCCTGTTGCAGCCTAGAATGCAAATTCATTTATAGAATTGATTGATCCTGCCACTGCATGAATAAACCCGGACCACGGAAAAGCGAATGAATTACACCCTGCGGCAATTGCGCGTCTTCCTCGCGGTGGCGGCCCACGGCAGCTTCAGCCGGGCGGCCGACGCGGTCGGACTGACGCAGCCGGCCGTCAGCCGGGGCGTCGCCGAACTGGAGGAGGCGTTGGGATTGCGGCTGCTGGACCGCACCACGCGCGAGGTGGTGCTGACCGACGCCGGTCAGGCCCTGGTGCCGGCGCTGGAGCGGCTGCTCGGCCAGCTCGACGACACGCTGGAGGAAACCCGCCAGCTGGGCGAGCGTTACCGCGGCCGGGTGGTGATCGCCAGCGCGCCGACCATCTCTGCCCGCCTGATGCCGCTCTATGTGTCCGCGTGTGCCCGGCAGTATCCGGAGATCCGGCTGTCGGTGCGGGACAACGTGCAGGCCGACGGGCTGGAACAGATCCGTGCCGGCGCGGTGGACTTTGGCGTGCTGATCGATCCGCTGGCCCATGAAGGGCTGGAAATCGTGCCGCTTGCCACCGACCCGTTCTGCTTCGTGTGCCGCGACGATGATCCGCTCGCGCGCCATGCCAGCGTGCCATGGGCGGCGCTGGACGGCGTGCCGCTGGTGCTGCTCGATTTTGCATCGGGCAGCCGTCCGCTGATCGACCGGGTGTTCGCCCAGCATGGCGTGACGCCCCGCGTGGTGCAGGAGCTGGGGCATTCGGCCAGCGTATTCGGCATGGTGGAAGCGGGCATCGGCGCGTCGGTGCTGCCGTCGTTTTCGCTGCCTTTGCCGGCGGCTTCCACGCTCGTGGCCCGGCCGCTGACGCCGCGCGAGGAGCGGCGCATCGTCATGGTCAGGCGCGAGGACCGCTCGCTGTCGCCGTCGGCGGCGGCGGTTTGGGAGATGGTGAGGGGGATGGAGATTCCGGGGGAGGGGTGACTGGGAGGGTTTGCTTCAGCGGTGACTGCCCTCTCCCCCGCCCCATTCTCCAGCCTTCAATCCCCCATCGCCACCCCCTCCCGCCGAGGATCCGCACCGCCAAACCACATCCGCTTGCCATCGCGCGTCACGCGCATGATCCCCTGCAGGCCGGAGGTCTGTTCCATGACCCTGACATCGTGCCCGCGCGCCTTCAGGCCATCGACCAGCGCATCCGAAACGCGCCCCTGTTCCAGTTCGGTAGGCCCGTTACGCGAGCCCACATTGGGCAGCGAGATGGCCTGCTGCACGTCCAGTCCCCAATCCAGCGTGCCTACCAGCACTTTAGCCACGTAATTGATGATGGCGGAGCCGCCCGGCGAACCGGTGGTCATCAGCAGTTCGCCGGTCTGGCGTTCGAATACCAGCGTCGGTGCCATCGACGAGCGCGGCCGCTTGCCGGCCTGCACGCGGTTGGCCACCGGCTTGCCGTCTTCCTCGGCGACGAAGGAGAAGTCGGTCAGCTGGTTGTTGAGCAGGAAGCCGCGCACCATCTGGCGCGAGCCGAACTGGTCCTCGATGGTGGTGGTCATCGATACCGCGCGGCCGTCGCGGTCCACCACCGAGATATGCGACGTCGACGGAAACTCCGGAGAGCGGTCCTCGCCGAGCGCCATGGTGGCGCCGCCCGGCGTGCCGGGTTCCGCCTTGCCCATGCTGCGCTCGCCGATCAGCGCGGCACGCCCGGCAAGATACTTCGGATCGAGCAGGCTGTGCCAACTGCCACCCGGGAGCGGCACGAAATCGGTATCGGCGACATAGCGGTTGCGATCCGCGTATGCCAGCCGGCCGGCCTCGCTGAACAGATGCGCGGCCAGCGGCGACGGCTCCAGCCCCACGGCGTTGCGCACGGGTTTGTCGGCTCCGGCGAGGCGCGCGGGCGCAAGCGCCTGCAGGATGCCAAGCATCTGCGCGACCGCGATGCCCCCCGACGATGGCGGCGGCATGCCGCATACCGTCCAGCGGCGGTAGTCGGTGCAGATCGCTTCCCTGACCTTGGGACGATAGTTCGCAATGTCGGCGGCGGTCAGCAATCCCGGGTTGGTCGGGTGCGAGCGCACCTTGATCTCGATATCGCGGGCAATGTCGCCCAGGTAGAACGCGTCGGCGCCGCGCGCGGCGACGCTGCGCAGTACCGCCGCCAGCTCGGGATTGCGCAGCACGGTGCCGGCGCGCTTGGGGCTGCCGTCGGCTTCATAGAAATACGCGCGCGCGACCGGGTCACGGAACAGGTCCGGATCCTTGGCGATCACCGTGGCCAGCCGCGGGCTGATCGCGAAGCCTTGCACGGCGATCCGGATGGCGGGCTCGAACAGCCGCGCCCAGGGCAGCTTGCCATGCTGGCGATGGGCCAGTTCCAGCATGCGCAGCACGCCCGGGGCCCCAACGGAGCGTCCGCCCACCAGCCCCTGGCGGAACGGCATCACCTTGCCGTCGGGGCCATGGAAGAGCCTGTCGGTGGCGGCGGCCGGTGCGGTCTCGCGGCCGTCGTAGGCCTGTACGCGCTTGCCATCGAAATGCAGCATGAAGGCGCCGCCGCCGATGCCGGACGAATTGGGCTCGACCAGGTTCAGCACCATCTGCGTGGCGATGGCGGCGTCCACCGCGCTGCCGCCGGCCTTCAGCATCTCGTAGCCGGCCTGCGTGGCAAGCGGGTTGGCGGCGGCCACCATGAAGCTGGAGGCCGTCCAGCCCGGCTTGTCTGCCCAGCCGGAAGCGGCCTCGGGCGCGGCGGGTAGCGCCGCGGGAGCGGACGCGGTGCCTGTGGGGCCCGTTGCCGGGGTGGCCGTTCCCGAAACGCCGGGCGCGGCACAACCAGACAGCCACAGAGCGGCCGAGAGGCCCCCCAGCCAGCGTGACGCGGGCTGGCGATGCGGGCTGGCCGGGCGACGTTTGCCTGAGGCGGGGGATGAGGACAGACGCACGGGCATGCTCGGACTCCTGGTCGCGTGAATGTTCCGGCGATTGTAGTCGCGGTCCACGCTACCAAGTGATGCCGGCACCCCAGGCGCCGCGGTGCTGAAATTACTTCGGCTGCATGCGAATGGCGCCGTCGAGCCGGATCACCTCGCCGTTGAGCATGGTGTTGCCGATGATCGCCTGAACCAGTTGCGCGTATTCGTCGGGGCGGCCCAGCCGCGACGGGAACGGCACCATCTTGCCGAGGGCGTCCTGCACCTCCTGCGGCATGCCCAGCAGCATCGGCGTTTCGAAGATTCCCGGGGCGATGGTCATGCAACGCACGCCATCGCGCGCCAGGTCCCGTGCGATGGCCAGCGTCATGCCGACCACGCCGCCCTTGGACGCGGCATAGGCGGCCTGGCCGATCTGGCCGTCGAAGGCCGCGACCGAAGCGGTATTGACGATGATGCCGCGCTCGCCGCCCGCGTCTGGCGTGTTCCGCACCATCGCCGCAGCAGCAAGCCGGATCATGTTGAAGGTGCCGATCAGGTTGATGCGGATGGTCTTCTCGAAGGCATCGAGCGGATGCGGCCCGCTCTTGCCGACGGTCTTGTTGGCCGTGGCGATGCCAGCGCAATTGATGAGTCCGGCGAGGCGGCCGGTCTGGCGCGCGGCGTCGACGACGGCCTGTCCGTCCGCTTCCGAGGTCACATCGCAGCGAACGAAGCGGGCCCCCAGCTCAGTGGCCAACGCCTCGCCGGCTTCGCTGTTCAGGTCGGCGAGCACGACCTTGCCGCCCGCGCTGGACAGCATGCGCGCCGTGCCGGCGCCCAGACCCGACGCGCCGCCGGTCACGATAAATACGTTGTCGCGAATTTCCATGGACTGTCTCCTCGATCGAGTGTTTGCAAAAGCGGGGGTAGCCGGAACAACGGGACTGTCGGGAAGTCCGGTCCAGCCACGGCTGCGGTGGCCGCCGAGGCTTGCAAGGATAACGTTTACGTAAACGTCAATCCAGAGGATATGCGACAAGTTCCGTACCGCGGGGAACGCGCTGAGTCAGAAGTGGAAGCGAGTGCCTGTTTCCGCATATTGACGCGACACGTCGACGTTACGCTTCAAAATTCGATCCATGAAGTGTCAGGCCATGCCCACCCACGTCGCACGCAACTGGCTGATCGGACAACCCGCGCGAGCCGGCGTCGGCGGCCGATCGGACGCCGGCTCGTCGTACCCGACCATCGTGATCGAGGCGCCATCTTCCGGGTCCGTTGCAGCAAGGCTGGGCCAGTTCCTGCGTTCGCTGCCTGCACGCAATCGCAGTCTTCGCGTGCATGCCTTCGCACCGTCGCTCGTCTCGTCCGCACTGCAGGAATCGCAGCCGCTGTTCGAGTCAGGCGGGCTGGACGACGCGATCGCCGACGGCGCCGGGCTGGTGCTGCCGGCGGCGGGCGCCGTGGTGGCCGCCGGCTCCTTCGGCTTCGCGCTGAAGGACAAGTGGGACGCGATGCGGGAGGCATCGTCATCGCGTGCCGCGCAGGAGGAGGCCATTGCCGTGCTGGCTGGGTGCGGACCCGGGGCGCACGACGCGGCGGCCAAAGCCGCCCTGAAGCGGCAATGCACCGCAATCGGAGGAGTTCGCGACGGTTCGGTGCGTCTACCGCTGTATCTCGCCGCGCACCGCGCGCCCCTTCCGTCCGTCTCCGGTTCGACTCCCCATGCCGGGGCCGCCGCCGATCCGGCAGTGGCCGCCGTCGCGCAGCGCCGGCTCGAAGACGAGCTGGGCAGGATCGATGCCCGGCGCGACCGGCAGATCGCCGCCCATTGCGTTGACTATCTCCACCACATCGAGGCCGCCAACCACAATACCCGCGCCGCCCAGTCGTGGCTGGGAAGCGTGCTGACGTGCGTGCGGGATGTGGGAATCGATGTGCCGAGCGTCGGCTACGACGCGCTATCGCTGCTGGATTCGGCCGGCCAGGGCCCGCTCGACCTGCTGCTCGGTGCCGCCGATGCACCGTCCTTCGGGCTGGGCGGTGCCGCCGGCGCGATGCAGGTCGCGTGCGGCGCCTTCGAACTGCGGCAGGCCCGGCGCCAGCGGCGGCGGCTGCGCGAGCTTGGCATGCTGGTCCGGTACAACGGGTCGCGCATCGCCAGCGACGGCAAGCGCCGGCAGCGCATCGCGACGCCGCTGGCGCGCAGGATCGGGGCGCTGTTCGAACGCGCCCGGCGTACGGCAATGGCACGGGCGTGGCGGCGCTGTGGACTGGCGTGGCTGCGGATCGGCTATGGCTTGCTGTCCATTGCCGCGTCAGCGGCGGGAGCCGGCATGCTGCTGTTTTTCGGCGCGGCCATGGTCGCAGGCACCGGGGGCCTGGCCTTGCTCGCCGTTTCGGCCGTGATCGGGTTTTCCTGGGTGGGGGTCACCGGATACAAGATGGTCAGCCGTGCATGTGGCGACAGCATGCGGCGCGACGAACGGCAGGCGGTCGCCAGGGCGCTGGAACAGGCGGCGGGGCTTGGGTTGGCCGCGCCATTGCTGGCCCAATGCACGCTGGCGCAGCTCGAAGCATTGCCACGCCACTGCCCGGCGCTGCAAGAGAACCGCTATCTGCTGTCGGCCCTGCTGGCCCGGCGGCTGATCATCGACCGCAGGGACCGCCATCGCGGCAAACACGAGCGCATCGAGACGGCGACGCTGTTGCAGTCGCTGGGCATGCCGCGCATCTGGACCACCATGCTCAAGCGCGCGCCGTTTGACGTGGTCCATCGCCATATCGACGCCTATCTGAACGACGACATGGCGGTACTGGCGCTTGCCCGCGGCGAGTTGGCGGGCATGGGCACGCCGCCGCCGCAGGGCGGTTGACAGCCCTGCGGGGCGGGTCGGAGCGCCCGTCTACGGACAAAACGAAGCGGGGCGGCATTGCGCCGCCCCGTCGTGGATCCGCATGCCGCGCCACGGCGGCCGCGTGCCGTTACTTCAGCGCGTCGAACACGCGCGCGGTGATATCGTCCACCGAACCCACGCCGCTGATCTTGCGATACCGGGGCGGCGCAACCTTCGCGGACGCGTCGCCGTTCGCGGCCCACCGCGAGTAGTAGTCGACCAGCGGACGCGTCTGCTGCGCGTAGACGTCCAGGCGCTTGCGCACCGTCTCTTCCTTGTCGTCGTCGCGCTGGATCAGCGGCTCGCCGGTTTCGTCGTCCACGCCCTCGTTTTTCGGCGGGTTGTACTTCAGGTGATAGGTGCGTCCCGACGCCGCGTGCACGCGGCGGCCGCTCATGCGCTCGATGATGGCATCGAACGGCACGTCGATTTCCAGCACGTAGTCGATCGGCACGCCGGCTTCCTTCATGGCCTCGGCCTGCGGGATGGTGCGCGGGAAACCGTCGAACAGATAACCGTTGCGGCAGTCGTCCTGCCGCAGCCGGTCCTTCACCAGCCCGATGATGATGTCGTCGGAGACCAGCCCGCCCGCGTCCATGACCTTCTTCGCCTCCACGCCGAGCGGCGTGCCGGCCTTGACGGCGGCGCGCAGCATGTCGCCGGTGGAAATCTGCGGAATGCCGTACTTCTCGCAGATGAACTTGGCTTGCGTGCCTTTGCCGGCGCCGGGAGCGCCCAACAGGATCAAACGCATTTACGGGTCCTCTGAGTTTTGAATCGGGTGTGGCTGGGGAACAGGAAGGAGGGTACCGCCGGAACTTGACGTGTGGCTTACCGCGCGAGCGTGTGTGGTGATCCGGCCAGCCGGTCGCGACGCCCGCGTGCCCGCCCGTGCCGCCCGCGAACGGGGTCGGCGTGGGTGGGACGGCTCATTCTCTTCATCTCCCCACCGAGCCTGGCGTTGCGCCATGCGTCAACGACGGCTCTTTGTTGCAGGCATTATGCCATGAGGCAACCGGGAAACGGCCCGCGATCGCGGTCACCGCTGTGTAAACCGGCGTATGGGCAATCGAGCGTCCGGTCCGGGGGTGGTCACCCTCAGGGGCCTTCCTGCGCCACGGTATTGGCCCACAACGCACGTACGCGCGCGAGGTCGTCCGCGGTGTCCACGCCCGGCGCCGGCGCGCCGTCGGTCCGCAGCACGGCAATCCGCTCGCCGTGCCACATCGCGCGCAACTGTTCGAGAGCCTCGGTCTGTTCGACAGGGGCGCTGGCGAGCGTCGGAAAACGGCGCAGAAAGCCGGCCCGGTAGGCGTAGAGGCCGATATGCCGCAGCACCGGCATGGCCGGAAGCGGCACCCGCCCGGTCCCGGCGGGCATCGACGGCACGCCCGCCCAGGCGTCGCGCGCCCAGGGAATCGGCGCGCGCGAAAAATACAGTGCCCGGTCCACCGCGTCGCACACCACTTTCACCACATTGGGATTGAAGACCTCCGCGATGTCATGCAGCGGATGGGCGGCGGTGGCGATCGCGCAATCGCCATGCGCGGCCAGGTGGACCGCCACCTGGTCGATCAGGTTCGGATCGATCAGAGGTTCGTCGCCCTGCACGTTCACGACGATGGCATCGTCCGGCAGGTCCAACTGCGTCGCCACCTCGGCGAGGCGGTCCGTGCCGGTGGCGTGGTCCGCGCGCGTCAGCACCGCTTCCACGCCGTGCGCGGCGCAGGCGTCGGCCACGGCGGGCGCGTCGGTTGCCACCACGGTGCGCCGTGCCGACGACGCATGGGCGCGCTCGGCGACGCGCACCACCATCGGCTTGCCGCCGATGTCGGCCAGCGGTTTGTCGGGCAGCCGCGTGGAGGCGAGCCGGGCGGGTATGACGACGATGAAGTCGGGCAGGGACATCGGCGAGCTACGTCTTGTGTGGCGGGATCGATCAGGCCGGGTCGATCGCACGGCCCGGCACCGACTGGCGCGCCTCGTCGGCCAGCATCACGGGAATGCCGTCGCGGATGGGATAGGCCAGCTTGTCGGCGTGGCAGATCAGTTCCTGGGCGGCGCGGTCGTACTCCAGCTTGCCCTTGCACAGCGGGCAAACGAGGATTTCAAGCAGCCGGTTGTCCATCTTGGCTTTCCTTGGCATGGCTGGCCGCGGCAGCGGCGCCGGCGGCCGCGGTGGGCGCGGCCTGGCAGCGCGCGATGACGGTGCGGCGGATTCGATCGATCAGGCCCGCGTCGATCACGGGTCTGGTGGGCACGACCCAGATGCGCGGGTCGAGGGGCTCGCTGAGCCGGTCGCATTTTACGGCATCCTTCTCGGTGATCAGGATGACATCGGCGCCAAGCGCATCCGGGTGACCGGCGAAGGGGTCGTCCGCGAAGTCGTAATGGTCGGGCAGCGGCATGGTCTTCGGCTTCAGCCCGGCCGCGCGCAGGCTGGTAAAGAAGCGTTCGGGATTGCCGATGCCGGCGGCGGCCAGCACCTTGCGGTCGGCGAAGGCCGACAGCGGCCGCGCCATGGTCGGGTCCGCCAGTTGCCACGCCTCGTCGAGCTCCAGCCGCATGCCGTAGACCTCGGGCCGGTCCGGCGTGGCGCGGAAATACGGATCGTTGATCAGCGTGGCGTCGCGCGGGCGGGACATCGGCTCGCGCAGCGGACCGGCGGGCAACAGCCAGCCGTTGCCTCCCATGCGGCCGTCGAACATCACGATCTCGAAGTCGCGCTGCAGCCGGTAGTGCTGCAGTCCGTCGTCGAGCAGCAGCACGTTGATGCCCGGATGCGAAACCAGCATGGCCTGCGCGCACAGCACGCGGTCGGGATAGACCCACACCGGCACGTCGGTGGAGCGGGCGATCAGCAGGGGTTCATCGCCGACGTCTTCGGCGCGGGRGGTCGGCTTGMCCCGACGCGGCCGCTCCAGCTTCACGCCATAGCCCCGCGAGACCACGCCGGGCCGCAGTCCGGCCTCGCTCAGCGCGTGCGCCAGCGCGATCACGGCCGGCGTCTTGCCCGTGCCGCCGACGGTCACGTTGCCAACCACCMCCCCCGGCATCGGCAGGCGCGTCGAGGCCAGCCATCCGCGGCGATAGGCCAGCCGGCGCAAGGCGCTGATGGCGCCGAACAGACCGGCGAATGGCAGCATCAGCCAGGCGAACCAGCCGCGGTGTTGCCATTGGCGCGTAACGAAATCGGACAGGGCGTGTCGGGGAGCGGACATGGAAAAGGATGGAAGGACGCGCGGCGCCGGTCGGGCTGGATAGGCGCGGGTCGCGACGGCGGCGCTATGCCATGGCCATTATGGGCATGCCAATGCGCATGCCGCAAGCCGGGGGCCGCAGCGGCGATTCAGCGCCGCGCGCCTGTCGGGGCGGTCTGCGCTGCCTGCGAGGTCTGCGTGGCAAAGGTCAGGCGGGGCAGGCCGGCCAGGCGCGCGGCTTCCATGACGTTGATCACGGCCTGATGGCTGGCCTGCGCGTCGGCGTTGACGATGACTACCGGCGGCTCCGTGCTGGCGGCCGCGGCACGGCGCAATCGCTCCGTGAGCGCGCCAACGGCTTGGTCGCCGCCGGTGTCCGGCAGCACCTGCCGGTCCACCGCGTAGGTGCCCTTGGCCGACACCGACACGACGATGCGCGGCGGCGCGTTGGCGGCCGGTTCGGCCTGCGCCTGCGGCAACTGGATGCGCAGTTCGGTGAAGCGCGAATAGGTGGTCGTGATCATCAGGAAGATCAGGATCACGAGCAGCACGTCGATCAGCGGGATCAGGTTGATCTCCGGCTCGTCGCGGCGCGGATGGGTGCGAAAGCGCATGCGGGCTCCGCCGGCTATCGCGACGCGCGCGGCAGGATCGCGTCGAGGAAGGCCGTGGCGCGCGCCTCCATTTCGGTGACGTAATCATCGACGCGGCGACGGAAGTAACGCCAGCAGATCAGCGCCGGAATCGCCACGATCAGGCCGAAGGCCGTGTTGTAGAGCGCCACCGAGATGCCATGGGCGAGCTGCTCCGGGCTGGCGCCGGTGCCGCTCTGGCTGCCGAAGATCTCGATCATGCCGATCACGGTGCCCAGCAGCCCCATCAGCGGGGCCACTGACGCGATCGTGCCGAGCGCGTTCAGGTAGCGCTCCAGTTCGTGTGCCACCGCGCGGCCGGCTTCCTCGATCGCGTCCTTCGCGGCGTCGCGCGTGGTGTCGGGTTGCTGCAGCACATGCCGCAGGCCGGCGGCAAGCACGCGGCCCAGCGGCGAATTGCGCGACAGCGCGTCGACGACGTCCGGCGTCGCGCGCCGCTGACGGGCCATCGACAGCGCTTCGTCGTACAGTTTCGCCGGCAGCACGCGGCTGCGCTTGAGCGACAGGAAACGCTCGACGATCAGCGCCAGCGCGATGATGGAGGCAAGCAGCAGCGGCCAGATCGGCCAGCCGGCCGCTTCGATGATGGAAAACACGAATCAGGTACCCCTGGGCGGCATGCGAAGCCGCGGATCGCGCCGGCCGCGCGCTGTCGCGCGGGCCGGCGAGCCAAAAACAGGCGCCACTCTAGCGTGCGCGTTGCGGCGCGGCAAGCCGAACGGGCGTCGCGGCGGTGCGCCGCTCCTTTGGCGTCCGAACTGTCCACAGCGCAGAGGGACAGTCCTGTGGACGGATTGTGGAAACCGGCCTAACAGGGTCCCCAAGTGCTTGATATACAAGGGCATAAATCCCATTGCTGAAAAAATGGGCAACTCCGCGCCATGCGGATCCAAGTGGCGACCATGCCGCCCGCGCGGGGCTGCACCCATCCCATGCGGCGCGCTTTCCACACGGTACAGGGACAGCGCTGTGGACCGATTGTGGACAGCTCACTGACAACGGGGGTAAGTGCTTGACGCGCAAGGGAAAGCGGGATTGTGCTTAAAAAATAGGCAATCCCGCGTTTCAATCGTCACAGGTCGCCGGGACCGCCCGGACTGGTAAGAGTTACCAGGTTTCCACATGCGGCAAGGACAGCACTGTGGACCGATTGTGGATAAGCGCTGGAGAACCGGGCTAAGTCCTTGATCCGTCGAGCCACTGCCCCGGGTGCCCACAATTTGGGCAAGGCGAGGGTGCTTCAAGGCCGGGTGAGCGGGCGCTGGCATTTCCCTGCCGCAGCGTTATCCGGGTGATCCGGACGGCGACCGGAATGGGGAAACCAACTGTCCTTCTGTTCACCTGCCAGTTGTCCAGAGTTCCTGTGGATAACTTTGTGAACAAGGTGGTGTCCGGAATGGGTAAGTGATTGACGCGTAAGAGAAATTCTTACATTGCTTAAAAAGTGGTGTCGAGGAAAGTCATTAAGAATCAATGGCTTGTGTCAAGCCCCGCGTAGCAGAGGGCGTCTGAACCACCCCACTTCGAAAGGCTTGACAGACCGGTTATGCTGTGGACATGTCCATCTGGCGCCGCTTCCAAGGCGATCGGTAATGTCTGATTCATTCTCATTTACCCCTGCCCCGAAGGCTCCTGCGTCGTCCGCCGGCCACCGTGAAGTGATTCCGGTCGGCGAACTGAATCACGCGATCGCGTCGGTCCTCGAACGCAATTTTCCGCTGACCTGGGTCAGCGGCGAGATCTCGAATTTCACGCGCGCGGCGAGCGGACACTGGTACTTCTCGCTGAAGGACTCGCGCGCGCAGATCCGTTGCGTGATGTTTCGCGGGCGCAACCAGCACGTCGACTTTCCGGTGCGCGAGGGCGAGGCGGTGGAGATTCGCGCGCTGGTGTCGATGTACGAGGCGCGGGGCGAGGTGCAGCTCAATGTCGAAGCGATGCGGCGCGCCGGCCTGGGCAATCTCTACGAGGCTTTTCTGCGGCTGAAGGACAAGCTGTCGCGCGCCGGTCTGTTCGATGCCGCGCGCAAGCGGCCCATTCCCGCGCATCCGCGCACCATTGGCGTGGTGACGTCGCTGCAGGCGGCGGCGCTGCGAGACGTGCTGACCACGCTGCGCCGGCGCGCGCCGCATGTGCAGGTGGTGGTGTATCCGGTGCCGGTGCAGGGCGCCGGCGCCGCCGACCGGATCGCGGCGATGCTCGATACGGTCAGTACGCGCGCCGAATGCGACGTGGTTATCCTGTGCCGCGGCGGCGGCAGCATCGAGGACCTGTGGTCCTTCAACGAGGAAGTGGTCGCGCACGCGGTGGCGCGCTGCGCGATTCCCGTGGTCTGCGGCGTGGGCCACGAAACCGACTTCACCATTGCCGACTTTGTCGCCGACGTACGGGCGCCCACGCCCACCGGCGCCGCGGAGCTGGTCAGTCCCGACCGGTCGCAGTTGCTGGCGCACGCCGTGCGGGCGCGCGAGGCGCTGGCGAACTGCATGCGCCGCCAGCTCGAGCGCCGGGCACAGCATGTCGACTGGCTGGCCCGTCGCGTGCGTAGCCCGATGGCGCAATTGCAGGAGCGGCGCGCGCAAATCGACAATCTGTCGCGGCATTTGCGCGCCGCCTGGCGTGACGGCATGGTGGCCCGGCGGCATCGCGTGCAGGTGCTGTCGATGCGCTGGGCGGCGGCGCGGCTGGACGCGGCCCGCGCTCGGGCCGAAGTGCAGCGCCTCGCCGCGCGCATGGAGGCCGCCGCCGGCCGCCAGCACGAACGCGCGGTGCAGCGCTGGCACCGGGCGGCGCAGGCGCTGGAATTGCTGGCGCCGCAGCGCACGCTGGAGCGCGGCTACGCGGTGCTGCTGGACGAACGGGGCAAGGCGCTGCGCGCGCCGTCGCAGCTGCGTACCGGCGCACGCGTGGAGGTGCAGTTGGCCGAAGGCGCCGCCGATATCGGCATCGCCAGCGTGCAGCCGAAATTGCCGCAGTTCTAGTCATTCCGGAGGTCGGAAACGCCCCGGCCGACGCATACTGCCGCGACGGGAAGGGGCATTTCCGCTGGTTTGCGCAGGTCTGGCAAGTCACCTACAATCGATGACTCCCGTCCCACAACTGACAGAGACAGAACAAATGGAACATACTCTCCCCCCGCTGCCGTATGCCTACGATGCGCTGGCCCCGCATATCTCCAAGGAGACCCTGGAGTTCCATCACGACAAGCACCATCAGACGTACGTGACCAATCTGAACAATCTGATCAAGGGCACGGACTTCGAGAACGCTACCCTCGAAGAAATCGTCAAGAAGTCGTCGGGCGGCATCTTCAACAACGCCGCGCAGGTGTGGAACCACACCTTCTTCTGGAACTGCATGAAGCCGCAAGGCGGTGGCCAGCCCACCGGCCCGCTGGCTGACGCGATCAACGCCAAGTGGGGCTCGTTCGACAAGTTCAAGGAAGAGTTCACCAAGGTCGCCGTGACCACCTTCGGCTCGGGCTGGGCCTGGCTGGTCAAGAAGGCCGACGGTTCGCTGGACCTGGTGTCGACCTCGAACGCCGCCACCCCGCTGACCACCGATGCCAAGCCGCTGCTGACCTGCGACGTGTGGGAGCACGCTTACTACATCGACTACCGCAATGCCCGTCCGAAATTCGTCGAGGCATTCTGGAATGTGGTGAACTGGGACTTCGTGTCGCAGAACTTCTCCAGCTGATTGCGACAGCGCCGGTTTGGCGCTGTTCGCGGCTGTAAGGGCCTCCGCCGGTTGGGCGGGGGCCTTTGTTTTTTGGGGGGTTGTTTTGTGACTGCCCTCTCCCCCGCCTTTCATGCGTCTGTCACACCCGTGCCCTAGACTGCCGCGACCCTGTCGCGACACGAGGAGCACGCTGATGACACCCGGTGATGAAGAGCTGGTGCGCCGAATCCACCGGGAGGTGGCGGATCACTACGACGAGGAACTGGAACTGGCAATCGAGGACGACGGCTGGCACGCGCTGTTTGGCGGCGATGCCGGGGGCGATGCCGACCGTCAGGCGCAGCGGGAGGCGCGGCAGCGCTATTTCCGTGAGCTGTTCCGGTTGCAGGGCGAACTGGTCAAGCTGCAGAGCTGGGTCGTGGCGACCGGGCAGAAGGTGGTGATCCTGTTCGAAGGGCGCGATGCCGCGGGCAAGGGTGGCGTGATCAAGCGGATCACGCAGCGGTTGAACCCGCGGGTGTGTCGGGTGGCCGCGCTGCCGGCGCCGAACGATCGCGAGCGGACGCAGTGGTATTTCCAGCGCTATGTGTCGCATCTGCCCGCGGCGGGCGAGATCGTGTTGTTCGACCGCAGCTGGTACAACCGCGCGGGCGTCGAGCGCGTGATGGGTTTCTGCACCGACGACCAGTACGAGGAGTTTTTCCGTACGGTTCCCGAGTTCGAGAAGATGCTGGTGCGGTCAGGTATCCGGCTGATCAAGTACTGGTTCTCCATCTCGGACGAGGAGCAGCATTTGCGCTTCCTGTCGCGTATCGAGGATCCGCTGAAGCAGTGGAAGCTGAGCCCGATGGACCTGGAATCCCGCCGGCGCTGGGAGGCCTATACCAAGGCCAAGGAGATCATGCTGGCGCGCACGCATATCCCGGAGGCACGCTGGTGGGTGGTGCATGCGGACGACAAGAAGATGGCGCGGCTGAACTGTATCCACCATCTGCTGACGCTGATTCCGTATCGCGAGGTGGAGCAGCCTTCGGTGGTGTTGCCGGCGCGCGAGCGTAGTCCGGATTATTCGCGGCAGCCGGTGCCGGAGGAGATGATGGTGCCGGAGGTGTATTGAGGTTTGGGTGGGCTGTGACTGCCTCTCCCCCGCCCCTCTCCCGCGAGCGGGAGAGGGGAGAATACCGCTGGCATCTCGACCGCTGCTGGTCTTCGCCCCTCTCCCGCAAGGCGGGAGAGGGGCGGGGGTGAGGGCAGTCTCAMCCCCGGCAACGCCCTTCACTTGAACCGCTGCAATATCTCCAGCACCACCAGCGTAAACACCGTCGCGATCACCGCCGTCGCCTCGCGCCCCATGCCGGCGGCCACGCCGATGGCGGCAACCATCCAGATGCTGGCGGCGGTGGTGAGGCCCTTGATGTCGGCCTCGCTGTCGAGCTTGAGGATGGCGCCCGCGCCAAGAAAGCCGATGCCGGAGGCAATGCCCTGCAGCACGCGGCTCATGTCGTTCAGTGGCACCCCGGCCTGCAGCGGCACCAGCACGAACATGGCCGAGCCCAGTGCGACCAGCATATGCGTGCGCAACCCGGCGGCCTTGCCGGCCGCCTCCCGCTCGTAGCCGATCATGCCGCCAAGCAGCATCGCCATCAGCAGCCGCAGGATGACACGCGTGGCTTCCTCGACGTCGGGGATATCGGAGAACTCGGAGCGCAGCGCGCCGTAGATTTCGGTCCAAAAGCCGTCCATTGCCGCCTCCCGGTGCCCGCCGGCGATGCGGGGGGCCGGCGCTCGCAGCAGCGTAGCACGGTGCATCCGGGGCCGCCGTCGGTGTGGCTCCGACACCGCTGGATAGCCAACACAGTCGGGTCAGCGCAGCCGCAGCGGTTCCAGCAGCGCGGCGTCGTACTGCCCCTGGTCGATGCGGCCGAGCTCCAGCATGCGCTGCAGGATATAGGCTTGCCGCTGCCGCGCGCGGCGCGGATTGACCACCGGATTGTTGGCCGAGGGCGCCTTGGGCAGGCCGGCCAGCATCGCGCATTCGGCGAGCGTCAGCGCGCCCAGCGGCTTGTCGAAGTAGATGCGCGCGGCCTGGGCAAAGCCGTATGCGCCTTCGCCCAGGTAGACCTTGTTCATGTAAAGCTCAAGGATTTCATCCTTGCTGAAGGCCGACTCGATGCGGTAGGCCAGCAGCGCTTCGTAGAGCTTGCGTGTGTAGGTCTTCTCGCGCGACAGGAAGAAGTTGCGGGCGACCTGCATCGTGATGGTCGACGCGCCCTGCGACAGCTCATCGGACAGGTTGGCGATGCCGGCCCGCACCACCCCGATGTAATCGATGCCGTCGTGCAGGTAGAACCGTTCGTCCTCGATGGCGACCACCGCCTGCGTCAGCGCCGGGGGCATCTGGCGCAGCGGCACGAAGCCGGGCGCGTGGCGGAACGACGCGATGGCGTCGAGCGGCGGCAGCTGCCGGCTGGCGACCACGACGGCCAGCGCAGCCAGCAGCGCGCACACCGCCAGCGCCACCACGAAGAGGCCGAGGAATTGGGACCAGAGACGTTTCATGGGCCCGTATTGTGCCAAAGTCACGTGTCAGCCGGCGCGTTGGCCGTCACGGCAAGCGCATGGGACGGTATCGGCCGGTGTCGCCCGATATCGCCGGGCCCTCGCCGTCAATGCACCGCCGCCTGCGTGCCCGGCTTGAGCAGCGCGGCCAGCAGGTCCGACTGGGTGATCAGGCCGATCAGCCGCTTGTGGTCGTCCACCACCGGCATCAGGTGCCAGCCGCCATCGGACATGGCGCCCGCCAGTTCGACGATGGGCTGGTCGATGCTGGCGCTGGGCACTTCGGTCAGCATCACGTCGCGCACGATGCCGTCGCGACGCTGCTCACCCCGGCCCGGGTCGCCTATCAGCAGGTCAGTCATCGATACCATGCCGACCAGTTGCCGCTGGCGCGGCGACACCACCGGCAGCGCCTGCAACCGGTGTCGCCGCAGCAGCGCCCAGGCATCGCTGACGCGCTGGTCGGCGCGGACCGTCACCATGTCGCGGGACATGATCTCGCCGCACCGCACGTCGCCGAAGTGCCTGCGGTAGGCGCGCTGGCCCGCGGCGACCAGGATCTCCTCCAGGTCGTCGCGTTCGATATCAAGGTATTCGCCGCGCGCGGCCAGCACCGCGTCGAGATCCGCGCGCGTGAAGCCCACGCGTTCGCTGGGCGGCGGATCGCTGGTGCCGTGGCTGGCGGCCGGCGCATGGTGGCGATGCGGATAGCGCCGGCCGACCAGGTTATTGAAGGCCAGCGCCAGCAGCAGCATCAGCATGGAATTGACCGCCACCGGCATGACCACGAAGCCGAAGCCGAGCTTGGTCACTGCCGGACCGCCGAACACGGCGGTGATGGCGATGGCGCCGGCCGGCGGGTGCAGGCAATGCAGCCGGAACATCAGTCCGATCGACAGCGCCACGGCCAGCGCGGCGGCCACGCCCGGGTCCGGTATCCAGCGCGCGCATGCCACGCCGATCAGCGCGGCCAGCAGATTGCCGCCGATCACGGACCATGGTTGCGCCAGCGGGCTCGACGGCACCGCGAACAGCAATACCGCCGACGCGCCCATTGGCGCGATGAACCACGGGTTGAACCCGCCCAACAGGTGACGACTGATCCACTCGGTGCATCCGAGTGCCAGGAAGGCGCCCAGGCAGCTCTTGAGGCGTTCCCGGCTGCTGGCGGCAACCGGCATGGGGACGAAGGCGGCGAGCCAGTCCCGCCAGCGCGCGGGCTGGCCCGTCAGCGTGGCGGGCGGGGAGGGTGGTGTGGTCGACATGTCGGCGGAAGGTGCCCGATTGCCGGCTCGCGGGCACAAAAAACCGCCAATGTATCATGGGGTGATATATCGTGCCGGGGGTGTTGTCGGGGGCTGTTACTGCCCTCTCCCCCGCCCCTCTCCCGCAAGGCGCGAGAGGGGCGGGGAGAGGGCAGTCAAAGCCCACCCTCACGGCCAATCACCCCATCCCCAACCCATACGTCTTCCGATACTTCTCCGCCAGATATTCCCCCGCCGTGCACGGCGGAAACGACGGCGCCTCCCCAGGCGCCACGGTTCCCGGCACCGCTTCGATTCGCGCGAAGTAGTCCGGCTCGTAGAAGAACGGAATCGAGTAGCGCGGCGCGCCGCCCGAATGCACATTGCGCACCCTGTGCGGGTTGGATCGATACCGCCCATTGGTCCACCGCGGGATCATGTCGCCAAGGTTCACCACGAAGCAGCCGGCAATCGGTGTGGCCGGCACCCATGCGCCGTCCGGCATGCAGACCTCCAGTCCGCCGTGGGCGTCCTGCGCCAGCACGGTGATCGCGCCCCAGTCGGTGTGGGCGCCGGCGCCGAAGGTCAGTACGTCGGCGTCGTCGGGATGCGGCGGATAGCGGACCATGCGCAGGGTCACCATCGGGCTGTTGCTGGTGTGGTCGAAATAGCCTTCGGGCAGCTCGAGCGACAGCGCCATCAGCTGCATCAGCCGACGCGACAGCGCCAGCATGGCCTGGATATAGCGCTCGCATAGCTCGGGCGCCGCCGGCAGTTCGGCCGGCCACTGGTTATGCCCGTAGGTCTGGTAGCCGGCCACCACGTAGGGGTGATCGTCGGGATAGGCCATGCCGCAGTAGAAGCTCTCCTTCAGATCGGGGTGCGCCTGTTCGTCGAGGGTCTGCTCGCCGAGGTTTTCGAAGCCGCGCATGGTGGGCGAATGGCGCATCGACAGCGCCGCGCGCGTGGCGGCCGGCAGGTCGAGCAGCTCGCGCGCCAGCGCGAACTGGCGCGCCACCATGCCGGCGTCCACGCCATGGTTGCGGACATAGAAGAAGCCGCTGGTCGTCGCCGCGGCGCGGAACTGCGCCGCCACTTCGGCGCCGCGCGGCGCCCCGGGCGTCAGCGCATCGGTCAGGTCGAGGACGGGAATCGACATGGCGTTCCCCCGCCTACGCCTTGACCAGCCGGTTGGCGGCCGGCGGCAGGAAGCGGTCGCTCCAGATGTCCGCCGGCGCGAGGCTGGCCTTCAGCCCGAACGCGCCCAGTGTCTCGTCGATGGTCGCCTGCAGCCGCGCCGGCGAGGCGGCGCCCCAGCCGTCGCGCTGCGTGGCGGTCGTCTTCATGGTGCCATCGACGATCAGCCTGAGCCGCTCCAGCTCCAGCGCCTCGCTTGCCAGCGGCTCGCGCGCCTTGATGGCGGCGGCGCCCGCCTTGGGATCGGCGATCGCGTCCAGCCACCCTCGCGTCGACGCGGCGACGAAGGCGCGCAATGCATCCGGCGCGCCATTGATGGCGTTGCGGTTGGCGACCAGTCCGTTGCCATACGACTGCATGCCGTAGTCCGAGAACCGGAACACCGTGACCTGCTCCGGCCCCATGCCGCGCGCCTTCAGATTGAGCAGGCCGGTGAAGTAGAAGTACGCGGCCGCATCGAAGTCGCCCTTGACGAAGCGGGTGTCGCCAATGTCCGGCGCGACGTTCTCCCACTGCACGCCGCTGGCGTCAAAACCCTGCGCCTTGGCGAACACCGGGAACAGCTTGCGCGACGCATTGAACGGCTGGCCGAGGATGCGCTTGCCCGCGAGATCCGCGGGCCTGACGATCGGTCCGCCCTTGCGTACCAGGATGGCGTTCGGGTTCAGGTCGTACTGGATGGCCACCGCCTTCAGCGCCGCGGAAGGGTTGTTGACGTTGAATTCGATCATGGTGGCGAGGTCGGCCGACGCGCAGTCGTAGGCGCCGCCCGCGACTAGGCTGATGGCCGACGACGAGCCGTTGCCGGTGTCGATCACGACGTCGAGGCCCGCGTCCTTGTAGTAGCCGCGCTGTTGCGCCAGCAGGAAGCCGGCGCCGGAAGCCTCGATTTTCCAGCCGAGGTTGAAGCGGAACCTGTGCAGCGTGCCGGCGGCACGCACGAACGGCGTGGCCAGTGGCGTGGCGGCGAGCAGGGTGGCGGCGCCGGCGGCGCGCAGAAGGGAACGTCTTTGCATGGCGGTCGATACCTCGGCAAGGAAGGGCTATCCACGAATCGACGCCAGTGCGGACCGACAGCGGCCGGGAGGGCGGACGGGCCTGCGAAGCATGGCGGCCCGATCACGGCTTGCCCGACATGCATGCGCCCGGCGCGGCCGAAGCGGTGCCGGTTGCCTGTGTCGATAGGCACTGCGTCGGGAGCAATTTCCGGGCGGCAAGCCGCTGAACGCTTCTACTCCAACCCGATGCCGTGCAGGTTCCATGCCAAGCTCAGGCCGCCTCGATCGCACCACGATGCGTCCACCACGGGGCCGCCAAAGCACCACCATGGCGCCATACGGCCGGAATCGGCCCGCGCGCGGTAAGATCGCGGCCATATCGATTCACGACGCGCCCGCGTGGCGCCATCGAACACATGCTCGAACTACGGGGCGCGATCTGGTTTCGCGCTGGCGACCAGGACCTGGGTGGCAAGGATCGCATCGCGCTGCTCGCGGCGATCGCCGAGCACGGCTCGATCACGGCCGCGGCAAAGGCGGTGGGGCTGAGCTACAAGGCGGCGTGGGACGCGGTCGATGCGATGAACAACAGCGCCGGCGAGCCGCTGGTGGAACGCGCGGCCGGCGGCAAGGGCGGCGGCGGCACGGTACTGACCGAGCGCGGCCAGCGGCTGGTGCGCAGCTATCTCGCGCTGGAGCAGGAACACGGCGCCTATGTCGCACGGCTGTCCCGGCTGGGCGCGCAACTTGGCGACACGCTCGCCGACGACGTGGACGTGATTCGACGGCTGATGATCAAGACCAGTGCACGAAACAGGCTGTTCGGCCGCGTCGCGGCGATTCGCACCGGCGCGGTGAACGACGAGGTCACGCTGGCGCTGCCGGGCGGCCAGCAGGTGGTGGCCACCATCACGCATGAAAGCGTCGAGACGCTGGGCCTGCAGCCGGGCGTCGAGGCATACGCGCTAATCAAGGCGTCGTCGGTGCTGGTCGGCGTGCCGTCGCCGGGCATGCGGCTGTCCGCGCGCAATCAGTTACCTGGTACCGTCACCCGCATCGTCCCGGGCGCCGTCAATGCCGAAGTGGTGATCGCGCTCGACGGCGGCGCCAGCATCGCCGCCATCGTCACGCATGGGGGGCTGGACGAGCTGGAACTGCGGGAGGGCGCGCCGGCGGTGGCCATATTCAAGGCGTCGAGTGTGATTCTGGGCGTGATGGGTTGATTCTTGGGGGTCCGTTATGCGTGACTGCCCTCAAGCCCCCTCACCGATAAACCCTTCCCCCCCGAATCTCGAACACATCATCGGCCAGCGCCTCCACATCCTCCACATCGTGCGAGATCAGCAGCATCGGTACATCTAGGCTGGCCTGTAGCGCCCGCAGTTCCGCCCTCATGCGCTGCCGCAGCGTCGGGTCCAGCGCCGACAGCGGTTCGTCGAGCAGCACGATATCGGGCCGCGTGGCGAGGGCCCGTGCCAGCGCCACGCGCTGGCGCTGGCCGCCGGAAATCTCGGCCGGATAGTGCGCGCGGATCTCGCGCAGGCCGAAGGCATCGATCCAGCGCTCCGCCTCGCAATGGGTGGCACCCCGGCGCGGATTGCGCCATCCGCGCGCGAGTCCGAAGGCCACGTTCTGCGCCACCGTCAGATGCGGAAACAGCGCGTAGTCCTGGAACAGGAACGCCACGTTGCGCCGTTGCGGCGGCAGGTCGATGCGCTGGGCGGCGTCGAACAGCGCGCGCTCGCCCAGCGCGATGCGGCCGCGGTCCGGACGCAGCAGCCCCGCAATGGCGCGCAGCGTCAGCGTCTTGCCCGCGCCGGACGGACCGTACAGCGCGATGCGGCGGCTCGACGAAGAGAAGGACACATCCAGCGAGAACGCGCGGTCGCCGGCCTCCAGGTGCTTGGCGATATCGACTTGCAGCGCCATCGTCGCGGGTCCTCTAGCGCGCCGGTCCGCGACTGGCNCGACTTGCAGCGCCATCGTCGCGGGTCCTCTAGCGCACCAGCCTGCCAGCCGCCAGCAGCAACAGCACGCAGGTGACGGAGGTCACCAGCACCAGCAGGTTGGCGGTATCGTCGTCGCCCGCCTGCACCGCCTCATAGATGGCCACGGACAGCGTCTGCGTGCGGCCCGGCAGATTGCCGGCGATCATCAGCGTGGCGCCAAATTCGCCGAGCGCGCGGGCGAACGCGAGCAGCACGCCAGCGGCGATGCCGCGCATCGCCAGCGGTAACGTGACACGGAAGAAGATGCCGCTTTCGCGCACGCCAAGCACGCGCGCGGCTTGTTCCAGTTGCGGATCGACGCCCTCGAATGCCGCCCGGGCCGATTTCAGCACCAGCGGAAAGGCGACGATGGTCGACGCCAACACCGCCCCCTGCCACGTGAATACCAGTTCGATGCCCAGCGCCGCGAGCCATTCGCCCAGTACACCGCGGCGTCCCACCAGTACCAGCAGGTAGTAGCCAAGCACGGTAGGCGGCAGCACCAGCGGCAGCGTCAACACGGCGTCCACGAGGTCACGCGCAGGCGATTGCCAGCGCGACAGCGCGAAGGCCGCCGCCACGCCAAGCACCGCGTTGATCGTCGTGGCCCAAGCCGCCACCTTCAGCGATAGCGCGAGGGGGACCCACACCGCATCCATGGACGCCACCGGCTCAGCGAGGGCGAAAGCCGTGGCGGGCCAGTATCGACTGGCCCTCGGCGGACAATACGTAGTCGACGAAGCGGCCCGCCTCGTCAGCCGCGCGCGTGCGGCTGGTGACCGCGATCGGATAGGCGATCGGCGTGCGGGTGGGCACGGTGGTCACCACCCGGACCTTGTCTGGCAGGATGGCCGCATCGGTTGCGAACACGAAGCCCGCGTCGACTTCACCGCGCGCCACATAGTCCAGGGCCTGCCGCACGTTCTGCGCCGGTACCCCCTTGGCGGACACCGGTTCCCACAGTCCCGCCGCTTCGAGCGCGCCGCGGGCATAACGGCCCACCGGCACCGACGACGGGTTGCCATAGGTGATGCGGCGCACCTCGGGGCGCAGCAGGTCGCGCGGCTCGCGCAGGCCAAGCCGGCTGTCCGCGGGGGCGATCATCACCAGTGCATTGGCGGCGAAATCACGGCGGGTCGCGGCGACGATCACGGCCTCGGCCTGCGCCTTGTCCATGGCCAATTGATCGGCGGACGCGAACACATCGGCCGGCGCGCCCTGGATGATCTGCTGCATCAGCACGTCCGACGCGCCGAAATTCAGCACGATCCTGATCTCGGGATGCCGTTGCTCGTACGCGGCGGCGACCGCGCGGAAGGCATTGGTCAGGCTGGCCGCCGCGGACACCACCAGCTCGGCGGCGGATGCCGTTTGCGCGGCCAGGCCGAGCAGGGCCGCAAGGCCAATGGCGGCCAGCCGTGCGGCGGTGCTTGTCGAAAGGCGGGCAGCGGGGTGCATGGCGGCGGGGTGAGGGCGCGGGTGCCGAAGGTCTGGTTCTGGCGCAATATAGGGTGGTATATAACGGTAGTCAATGGGTGGGTGGATGGGCTGGGACTGCCCCACCAAGCCCAACCCTAAGGCACCTCCGGCGCCAGCATATCCTCGAGGAAATACGCCGCAAGCTCATGCCGGCCGCGCAAGCCGGCCTTCGCATACACATTGGCGGCATGCTGCCGCACCGTCTTCGGCTTGCTGTCCCGCACGCCGGCGATTTCTTCCAGCGACAGCCCCTTGATCAGCAGATAGGCCACCTCCCGCTCGCTGGCCGTCAGGTTCCATTGATGGAACTGCACGCTGATCGCGTGCCGCAATTGCAGGCCGGCCTGATGCGCGGCGGCGTCGCGTTGCGCCAGCGTGCGCTCGGCCTCGCCGAGCGATTCGCGCAGCTTGCGGATCTCCTGATCGGTGCGCAGGCGATCCCGTGCCAGCATGGCCACGCCGGCAAGCGTGATCAACGTGCCGACCCCGTCGATAAGGACGTGCTGCAGGCCTTCCGCTTCGTTGTAGTCGAAGACCAGGTCGAAGCAGGCGTATAGCGCGATGAACGTGAAGAGATAGAGGAAATGCCGTGGCATGGCTGGGCGCGACGCGGAAAGAGTGGTGGGGCGGCCGGCATTGTACCGAGCCGGCACTACCCCACGCCATCGTGACGCGAGCGCCCGGTGGGCGCGGATGGACCTCAGACGACGGGCGTCAGCACCTTGCCGGTATCGAGAAACGCCTGCAGGTTCTCGAGCATCAGCGCCTGCATCGCGCCGCGCGTTTCCACGGTACCGCTGGCCATGTGCGGGGCGAGCACGACGTTGTCCATGTCCAGCAGGGCCGGCGGCACGCGCGGCTCGTCGCGGAACACGTCGAGACCGGCGGCGCCCAGACGGCCGTCGCGCAGCGCCGCGACCATCGCCTCTTCGTCGATCACGCTGCCGCGCGACACATTGACCAGCACGCCGTTCGGACCGAGCGCCTCGATGACCTGGCGCGAGACCAGTCCTTCGGTCTCAGGGCCGCCGACGCACGTCACCACCAGGAAATCCGACCATTCGGCCAGCTTCAGCAGGTCCGGCTCGTGGCGCCACGGCGCGCCCTCGCGCGGCCGGCGGTTGTGGTAGGCAATCTCCATGTCGAAACCGGCGGCGCGGCGCGCCACCTTTTCGCCGATGCGGCCCAAGCCGAGAATGCCTAACCGCTTGCCGGACACGCGCGTGGTCAGCGGAAACCCACCCTGCAGCCAGCGTCCGGCGCGCACGAAGCGATCGCCGTGCGCGATGCCGCGAGCCGCGTCGATCAGCAGCCCCAAGGCGAGGTCCGCGACGCAGTCGTTCAGCACATCGGGCGTATTGCTGATCTGGATGCCGCGCGCGCGGGCGGCGTCGAGCGCGATGCTGTCATAGCCCACGCCGAAGCTGACGATGGCCTCGAGCTTCGGCAGCGCGTCGATCACCGCGGCGCTGCAGCCATGACGGGCCGACGTCGCCACCACGCGTACGTTGCCGCCGTTCTCGCGCAGCCAGCCGGGCCAGTCCTCCTGCTCCCACAGCGCCGCCGCGCCGTGGCGCTCCTGCAGCATCGCGTTGAGATGGGGGGCCAGCGGGCCGATCTGGATCATTTCGATGGAGGACATGGCTTTGCAGGGAGCGGAACATCGGGAGCCAGAGTGTATCCTGATGTGCGGCCGGCTGTCCGCTTGCCGGTGCACGGCCGACTGCCGCGCTTGCTTCGCATCTTGCTTCGCCATCTTTCTGTTCCCGCGCCCGACCATGCCCACCGTCTACCTCGCCGGCCCCGACGTCTTTCGCCAGGATGCGCTCGCCCATGGCGAGCGGCTCAAGGCGCTGTGCGCGTCGTACGGCTTCACCGGCCTGTTTCCGCTCGACCAGCAGTTGCCCGCGCAACTGCGGGGACCGGCGGCCGCCCAGTGGATCTACGCGGCCAACATCGAGCTGATCCGCCGCGCGGACATGGTGATGGCCAACCTCGATGACTTTCGCGGCCCAGGCGAGCCGGATTCCGGCACGGCCTTCGAGGTCGGTTTCGCCAGCGCGCTGGGCAAGCCGGTGTGGGCCTACAGCAGCGATCCCGGCACCATCGTCGACCGCGCCACGGCAAGCCGCGATGGGCGCGGGCGGCCGCTGGACGCACGCGGCTTCGAGGTGGAGGATTTCGGGCTGGGCAAGAACCTGATGCTGGCGTGTTCCGCTCGGCTGGTGCGGGGTGGGGCGGAGGATTGTCTTCGGGCGATGGCGGCGGAGGTGGGTGGGGCAGAGGGCAGTCACACCCCCCCGACACCCCCCTCACCGCCGCAATGACTCCACCCCCACCGCAATCTGCCCCGCCGTATCCGACACCACCTGCCGCATTGCCGCGACCACGCCATCCACGCCGCCCGGCGCCGGCAGATCGGCGTCCAGGCGCCCCGCCACGGCGGCGCCGTCCGGCATGCGGCGCACCGACCAGTTGATCGTCGCGCCGAGCCGGTTGCCCGGATCGGCATCGAGCCGCGCGACTTCCGTGGTGATCCGGTACACGGGGTCGCCATTCGACTGCCCCTGCTGGTAGACGTCGATCGCTCCCAGCCGGCTTTGCAGCCGCTGCGCCAGCGCGTCGCGCAGTTCGTCCGGCAGCGGGGCGGCCCAGCGCGACAGGTCCAGCACATCGAGGCTGCCATCGCCGGCCTGCACCACCAGCTGCGGCCGATTGAGCCGCTCGGGCACACGCACCGGCGCCACCTCGATCCACAGCGGCTGGCTGACGGGCGGCGTCGCGCTGGCGGCGGGCAGGGCGGGCTGGCTGGCGCCCACCGGCGCCAGCGAGTAGTAACGCGGCTCGGGCGACGCACAGCCGGCCAGCGAGCCGACCAGCGGGCACGCCAGCAATGCCGCCATGAGCGGAGTGGCCAAGGCCGGCGCGGTGCCGGAGAAAGCCGCGCGCAAGCGCGTGCGCAGCCGCGGGCGGTGGGGGGC
This sequence comes from Cupriavidus gilardii J11, assembly GCF_007829435.1. GTDB lineage: Bacteria > Pseudomonadota > Gammaproteobacteria > Burkholderiales > Burkholderiaceae > Cupriavidus > Cupriavidus gilardii_D. The sequence continues at coordinate 47,057 of NZ_VLJN01000014.1, read as the reverse complement.
GAGGGGCCCGGTCATCGTGAGTCCTCCGTCTTGCCGCGCAGCAGCGCTTCGGGATGGCGTTCCAGATAGTCGGTCAGCGTGCGCAGCGATACCGCGGTGCGCGTCAGTTCCTGCAGCATCCGGCGCGTGTCCTGCTGCAGCGGCGCATCCGACGCCAGGGCGCCGTTGGCCGACTGGATGGTCTTGCGGGCGTCCTGCAGGGCCGCGAGCACTTCCGGTGCGACATCGCCCTGCAGCTGCGTGACCAGCTTGTCGGCGCTGGCCAGCGTGGTATTGAGCTGCGCCACGGTCTTGCGCAGGTCCTGGCCGATCTGGTCGAACGGTACCTTCTCGATCTTGCCGACGATGCTGCCCAGCTTGGCCTGCAGTTCGTCCAGGGTGCCGGGCATGGTCGGCAGCTCGGGCATCGGCTTGTCCAGGTCGGCTTTCGCCGGCTTCGCGTTGGGGAAGAAGTCGAGCGCCACATAAAGCTGCCCGGTCAGCAGATTGCCGGTGCGAAGCTGCGCGCGCAGCCCGCGCTCCACCATGCCGCGCACCAGGTTGCGGGAGCGCACCGGATCGGCGAGATCGTGCTGGCGGAAGCCCATCCGCGACGGATACAGCTCCACCACCACCGGCAGCCGGAACGACTTGATCTCGGGCACGTAGTCGATGCCGATCGAGCGGACCTGGCCCACCACCACGCCGCGGAAATCGACCGGGGCGCCTGGCGCGAGCCCGCGCACCGATTGCTCGAAATTCAGCACGGCCACGGTGGGCGCCAGTTCGTCCGGCTGCTTCATCGCATCGGCCTGGTCGCCGGCCAGCAGGAACTGTGTGTTCTCCTTGGCTGGCTCGGTTGCCGGCGAGTCTTCCGGCGCCTGGAACGCGACGCCGCCAAGCAGCATGGTGACGAGCGACTGCGTGTTCAGCTTGAAGCCGCCGGCATCGAGCTTCAGGTCGACGCCGCTGGCGTGCCAGAAGCGCGTGTCGGCGGTGACCAGACTGTCATAGGGCTTGTTGATGAACACCCGCAGCGTGATGTCGCGCCCGGCCGGTTCCAGCTGATAGGCCACCACCTGGCCCACCTGCACGCGCCGGTAGTAGACCGGCGAGCCGATGTCCAGCGAACCCAGGTCCGCCGCGCGCAGCACGAACTGCTTGCCCGACGAATCCGTGGTGACCACCGGCGGGGTTTCCATGCCGGTGAAATAGCGCTCGGATTCGGTCGACTTGCCGGCATCGACGCCGACGTAGGAACCGGACAGCAGCGTTTCGAGCCCGGACACGCCGCTGACGGCGAGCCGTGGCCGCACCACCCAGAAGCGCGTGTCCTTGACGGCGAAGTTGTCGGCATCCTTGGTCAGCTCGATGGTGGCCACCACATGCGAGCGGTCCGGCGCCAGCCGCACCCGCTTGACCAGTCCGATTTCGACGTCCTTGTAGCGCACCGGCGTCTTGCCGGGCGCCAGTCCTTCGGCCGTCAGGAAGCTGACCTCGATCGACGGCCCGCGCTGCGACAGCGTATGGAACAGCAACGACAGGCCCACCACGGCGGCGACGATGGGGATCAGCCACACCACCGAGGGCAGCCAGCGCGCGCGGCGCTGTCGGGCCGGCTCGGGAGGCAGCGGCGGCGAGGGAGGCAAGGGAGAGGGCGGAATGTCCTGATCGGGCATGTCTACGGTTGGTTCAAGGCAAAGGGTCCGTGCCGCCGTGACGGCGCGCGGATTGGCTTGCGCGGTGGCCGGCCTGATACGGATGTGGCGGCGGATGCGGGGACGCCGGCACGTGGGGTGATGGGGCAGTTGTCCCGCCCGATATGGCGGCACCGGCATCGAAGTTATCCCACAGCAGCCGCGGATCGAAGCTCAGCGAGGCCAGCATCGTGCATACCACGACCATGCCGAAGGCCGCCGCGCCGCCACCGGGGTCCACCGTTGCAAGCGCGCCGGCGCGCACGAGCGAGGCCAGCAGCGCCACCACGAAAATGTCCAGCATCGACCAGCGGCCGATCAGTTCAACGAGCGCATACAGCCTCGTCTGCTGGCGCAATCGCCAGGTGGAGCGCAGATGCACCGACAGCAGCAGGAATGTCAGCACCGCCATCTTGAGCAGCGGCACGATGATGCTGGCCGTCAGCACCACGATGGCCAGCAGGTGCGAGCCGGACACCCACAGGTAGATCACGCCGGACAGGATGGTATCTTCCTGCGTGCCCAGAATCGAGCGGGTCGTCATCACCGGCAGCACATTGGCGGGGATATAGAGAATGTACGCCGCCAGCAGGAACGCCCAGGTGCGCGCGAGGCTATCGGACTTGCGACGATGCAGCGTGGCACCGCAGCGCCGGCATGGCTTGCCCTCGTCGGCCAGCGGACTCAGGGCGTCGCACGCATGGCACGACAGCACGCCCATCGATGTCGCGGTGGGCACGCCAGCCAGCGGCGCGCTGTCGTCGTCGGCCAGGTCCTGCACGACGCCGGCGACCAGCTCCCGCGAGCGGCGCAGCGGCCCGTGCCGATGCTGGTTTTCCGGTGGCGCGCTCATGCGTCCTCCATCGGCGTGGACCGTCCGGCATGGCGCCACAGGTCGCGCGGATCGTAGGTGAGCATGGTGGCGAGGACGATCACCAGCACGCCGAACGACCACAGCGCCGTGCCCGGCAATACCTGCGCCATGGTCGACAGCTTCACCAGCGTGACCAGCACGCCGATCATGAAGACCTCGATCATGCCCCACGGCCGGGTTTGGCGGATGCCGCGCATGATGCGCTCGAACCCGGGCGGCACGCGCCGCTGCATCAGCGGCACCAGCAGGTAGGCCATCATCAGCATTTCGGTGAGCGGGAACACGATGGTGGTGGCGAACACGAGCACCGCCACCAGCCATTTGCCGTCGGCATACAGGGCCTGCACCGCGCCCCACAGCGTGGTCTGGGTGCGCACGCCCTGCAGGTCCATCTCGACGATCGGATAGGCGTTCGAGATCATGAACAGGATCAGCGCCGTCAGCACCAGCGGCAGCAGCCGGCGATAGGCGCGACGGCTTTCGTGATACAGCTCGCCGCCGCAGCGCAGACAGCGGGCGCGTTCCCCCGGACCCAGCACGAGCCGGCGATAGACCGCATCGCAGTATTCGCAGGCCACCAGCCGGTCCAGTTCGGCGTAATAGCGCCCGGCGGCGCCCGGGGGCTCGGGGACGCGAGCGCGGCTGCCTGTGTGGTCGCCTGCTTCGTTGCCGACGTGCTTGCTTACGTCGTCCGTCGCGCCACCCATTGGCGCGCGCTCCGGCTTACCGGATGTCATTCGAATGATTCTCCCAGCGCCCCTCTCGTACGGCTCGGGACGCCACGCCAATATAACGGAATTCGTTGGAGTGTCTCCCGCGTCGCACCGTTCACAGCTTGTAAGTGGACAGCAGGATGCTGGTCTCCGTGGCGGCGATGCCATCGATCAGGCGGATGCGATCCAGTGTCCGGTCGAACGCTTCGAGCGTATCCGCGCGCAGCTCGGCAATGATGTCCCAGCGGCCATTGGTGGTGTGCAGCGTCTGCACGTTCGGCTCGCCGCGCAGCGCTTGCAGTACCTTGCCGATCTTGTTGCCCTCGACCGAGATCGTCGTCAGCGCGCGGATGCGATGCGGCTCCGCGTCCGGCTTCAGGCGAACCGTGTAGCCGAGGATCATGCCAGCCTGCTCCAGCCGCGCGATGCGGTTCTGCACGGTGGCGCGCGACAGCCGCAGCGCCTTGGCCAGCGCGGTGGTCGGCATGCGTGCATTGTCGCGCAGCAGCGCCAGCAGCTGGCGGTCGGTGTCGTCCATGGCGGCACTCCTTGCTGAACAGGGACGGTGGCAAGGCCGTCCGGGCCGACTTGTCATTCTGTGAGCCCATGTCGGCATTCTGTCATGTCATGGGCGCTTTTTGCACAGATTGTCGGCTTCTTGCTGGCACCGGTGTCGACCACAATGCATATCGAATAGTCCTTGGCCACCGCTGCCAGGACGGCCAACCCCGCCAGGAGGAGCGCACATGATCCGCCAGCCCACCATCCTGCTCGTCGAGCCGCGGCACTACGACGTGTCATACAGCATCAACCCGTGGATGGACCCGATGCGATGGGCCGCCGACCCCCGGGGGCTGCACCGGCAGGCGGCGGAGGCCTTCGCCGCGCTGCACGCCGCGCTGCAGCGCATCGGCTTCGCTATCGAAGTGGCGCCCGGGGAGCCGGGTCTTCCCGATATGGTGTTTCCCGCCAACGCGGCGGTCGTGCTGGATGGCCGCGCGTTGCTGGCGCGCTTTCGCTATCCGCAGCGGCAGGGCGAGGAGGCGGCATTCGCACGTATCTTCGCCGGCCTGCAAGCGCGCGGACTGCTGGACGCCGTCGATACGCTGCCGCCGGGCTGCTTCCAGGAGGGCGCCGGCGATTGCATCTGGGACGCGCACCGCGGGCATTTCTGGGCCGGGTTCGGGCCCCGTTCGTCACGGCAGGCCGCCGGGCGCGTTGGCGCGCATTTCGGGCAGGAGGTCGTCGCGCTCGAACTGGCCACCGAGCAGAGCTATCACCTCGATGTGTGCTTCTGCCCTCTGGCGGGCGGCGAGGTCCTGTACTACCCGTCCGCGCTGACAGATGCCGCGCTGGCCGAGGTACGCCGCCGCGTGCCGGCACACCAGCGCATCGAAGCCAGTGCCGACGACCTGCGCCACTTCAGCGTCAACGCCGTCAATCTGCACGACCGCATCGTGATGGCGCGCACCACGCCGCAGCTGCGGGAGGCGCTGTCGCGGCGCGGCTACCGGGTACACGAGGTCGACCTGTCCCCGTTCATGCTGTCCGGCGGTGGCGCCTATTGCATGACGCTGCGGCTGGACCGTGCAAGCACCATGCAAGCGCTGCCGGCCCGAAATGACATCATGCCGGCGCGCGCCGCCGATGCCGAGGCGGCATGAGCCGCCGCCAGAACCAGAGGAGACCGAGATGAAGGAAACCGCCATGACGCGCTTTCTCGATGCCGGTGCCGTGGCCGCACTGGTCCGCGACGTGGGCGTCGATACCGCGCTGCGGCAGCTGGCCGACCATATCCGCCAGGACTTTCTGCGCTGGCATCGTTTTGAGAAGTCCGCGCGGCTGGCCAGCCATTCGCCGGTCGGCGTGATCGAGCTGATGCCGGTCACCGATGGCGCGCAGTACGCGTTCAAGTACGTCAACGGCCATCCGGCCAATGCCGCCGTGGGGCTGCCGACCGTGATGGCGTTCGGCGCGCTGGCCGAGGTGTCCACTGGCTTCCCGCTGCTGCTGGCCGATATGACACTCGCGACCGCGCTGCGCACCGCGGCCACCTCCGCGCTGGCCGCCCGTGCGATGGCGCGGCCGGGCAGTCGCACCATGGCGCTGATCGGCAACGGCGCGCAGGCCGAGTTCCAGGCCTTGGCCTTCCACGCGCTGCTGGGCGTGCGCGAGGTTCGCGCCTATGACATCGATGCGCAAGCCACCGCGCGGCTGCGTCGCAACCTGTCCGGCGCGGCAGGGCTGGACGTGCTGGCCGTGAAATCGGTGGAAGAAGCGCTATCCGGCGCGCAGATCGTGACCACGGCCACCGCCGACAAGACGCGCGCGGTCATCCTGGCCGATGGGCAGGTCGGTCCCGGCGTGCATATCAATGCGGTAGGGGGCGATTGCCCCGGCAAGACGGAACTGGACCCCGCCATCCTGCGGCGCGCCCGCGTCGCGGTCGAATATGCGCCGCAGTCGCGCATCGAGGGCGAGGTCCAGCAGATGCCGGACGACTTTCCGGTGTCCGAGCTGTGGCAGGTCCTGTCCGGCGAAGTGCCGGGGCGCGGGTCGGACGACGAAGTGACGGTGTTCGATTCCGTCGGCTTCGCGCTGGAGGACTACTCCGCGCTGCGCTGGTTGCACGCCAGCGCCTGTGCCCGTCACCTTGGACGCTTTATCGAACTGGTGGCCACACCGGAGGATGGGCGCGATCTGTATGGGTGGCTGATGGCGCCGGGGAACGGCGATGGCAGGGCGGTGGCCGGCTGGCAGCGGGTGGCGGCTTAGCGGGGGAGAGGGCAGTCACAGGGCAGTCCCAGCACCACCAAAGCAAAACCGCACCCCATCACCCCAACCCCGGCCAAACCGCCGGATTCCGCAACACCCGCTGCAACCGGATAAACGCCCCGATCTCATCATCGCTGGGCGGCTGCAGGAACACCATGATGCCCCAGCGCTGCAGCGTCTCGGCCATCGGCCGCGCGGCCTCGCCGGGCGCCACCACGGCGAACAGCACGTGGCGGCGCGTGCAGAACGCCTGCAGCTTTTCCAGCGGCTCCAGGTCCGACTGGCGCAGTTGCTCGACTTCGCACAGCACCAGCGTGGGATGTGCGGAGCCTGCGGCGATATAGGTTGCCAGCGTGGCCTTGCCGCGCGTCAGCACGGTGCGTTCGAGCGGCAGTTTCCTGGCCCGGAGGCCGCCGCACGGCAGGGTGGGGTCCGGTTCCATCGCGATTCTCCAGTCAGCCGGTTCTGGAGACATCGTCGCGCGCCCTGATGCCGGGCTCTGTTTGGCAGGTCACATTGCGGCGCTGCACGCAGCGCCAGGGCGCGGGTCAGAGCCCGTATTTGCGCACCTTGTCGAAGAGCGTGGTCTTTGCCATGCCGAGCGCCTCGCTGGCGCGGCTCAGGTTGCCGTCGTGGCGCCGCAGCGCGTCGGCGATCATCGCGCGCTCGAACTGCTCCACCGCCTGCGCCAGCGGCAACGCGGTCGGCTCGACGGCCCCCTCGCCGGGATGGCAGCCCAGCCCCAGCACATGCCGTTCCGCGAGGTTGCGCAGCTCGCGCACATTGCCCGGCCATGGATACGCCACCAGCCTCGCCATCTCGGCCCTACTTGCCGGACGCGCCTCGCGCTCGAAGCGCAGCGCCGCCTGCGCGACGAAGTGTTCGAACAGCAGCGGCACATCCTCGCGCCGCTCGCGCAGCGGCGGCAGTTCCAGCGTCACGACATTGAGGCGGTAGTACAGGTCGGCGCGGAAGGTGCCGGCCTCCGACATCGTCTTCAGGTCCGCCTTGGTAGCGGCCACGATGCGTGCATCGGCGGGGATCGGCGTGTTGGACCCCAGCCGTTCCAGCACGCGTTCCTGCAGCACGCGCAGCAGCTTGATCTGCATCGCCAGCGGCATGCTCTCGATTTCGTCGAGAAACAGCGTGCCGCCGGAGGCGTGCTCGATCTTGCCGATGCGGCGCTTCGCGGCGCCGGTGAACGAGCCGGCCTCGTGCCCGAAGATCTCGCTTTCGAACAGTTGCTCCGGCAGGCCGCCACAGTTGATCGGCACGAAATGCCGGGCGTGGCGGCTGCTGGCGTCATGCAGGCAGCGCGCGACCAGTTCCTTGCCGGTTCCGGTCTCGCCGTGGATCAGCACATTGGCGCTGGTGTCGGCGATGTCGACGATCAGCCTGCGCAGCCGCTCGATGGGGGCCGACACGCCGATCAGCCGCGCCTCGATGCGATCCCGACCGGCCAGCCGCGCCCGCAGCTCGGCCACTTCCAGCGTCAGCCGGCGCTGTTCCAGCGCGCGGCGCGCTACCTCCACCAGATGTTCGGGTGCAAAGGGCTTTTCCAGGAAATCGTAGGCCCCCTGTTTCATCGCCTGCACGGCCAGCCCGACGTCGCCATGGCCGGTGATCATCACCACGGGCAGCGCGGCGTCGCGCGCCTTCAGTTCGGTGAGCAGCGCCATGCCATCCATTCCGGGCAGCCGGATGTCGGTCACCACGATGCCGGCGAAGCCCGTTCCGGCCAGTTGCAGCGCCGCCTCGGCGCTTCCGGCCGAGCGCGTGGCGATGCCTTCGAGCCGCAGTGCCTGCTCGCAACCGAGCCGCACGTCCGGGTCGTCCTCGACGATCAGCGCGGTCAGTTCAGTTGCCGTGGACGCCATCGCGCATCTCCTGGCCGGCCAGCGGCAGCACCAGCGTGAAGCAGGCGCCGCCGTCCGGATGGTTGCTGGCGACGAGCGTGCCGCCGTATTCGTCGAGAATGCCGGCCGACAGCGGCAGGCCCAGGCCCAGCCCTTCGCCGGGCGGCTTGGTGGTGAAGAACGGTTCGAACAGCCTGGCGAACGCCTCGTCCGACAGTCCGGGGCCGCTGTCGTGGATGGTGCAGCGGACCATGCCTTCGGAAACCACGGCGCGCAGTTCGAGGCGCGGCGCGGGCGTGCCGGCCACCGCATCCAGCGCATTGCCGAGCAGGTTCACCAGCACCTGTTCGAGCCGGTTGGGATCGCAGGCCACCGCCAGCGCGGGATCGATGTCGCGCACGATCTCCGGTCGCACCGCCCGCAGACGCGAGTCGAGCAGGAAGAGCGCGTTGTCCACGCCTTCGGCCAGCGACGCACTTGCGCCGCCGTTGCGGCCCGGCTTGCGGGCGAACGATTTCAGGGCGCCGGTGATGCGGCCCATGCGTTCGACCAGCGCGATGATCTTGCCCAGGTTGTCCCGCGCGGTATCGAGGTCGCCGCGCGCGAGGAATTTCTGCGTGTTGCCGGACAGCGTGCGCAGCGCCGCCAGCGGCTGGTTCAGTTCGTGCGCGATGCCGGTCGACATCTGTCCGACGGCGGCCAGCTTGCCGGCCTGCAGCAGGCCATCCTGCGCCTGCCGCAGCTCGCGTTCGGTACGGATGCGCTCGGCGACTTCGTTCTGCAGGCGCTGATTGGCGGCGGTGAGGTCGGCGGTGCGCTCCGACACCTTCCGTTCGAGTTCGCTGTTGGCGGCCTCCAGCGCGGCCCGGGCGGCCAGCCGTTCCGACAGGATGCGCCGGCGCACATTCCATGCCGCCGCCAGCAGCAGCACGAAGGCGGTGACCACGCCGGACAGCGCGGCGGTATTGAGCGCCGCCATGCGGGCCTGCGACGTATCGGTCAGCAGGGTCAGCTGCCAGTCGGTGCCCGGCAGGGTGGCGTTCTGCTCCAGCATCGGCGGACCGCGGCGCAGCCGCACCAGCGCGTCGCCATTGCCGAGCGCCCGCACGCGCTCGAACTGCAGCAGCTCCAGCGGCGCGCGGTTGTACTGCAGGCTCTGGTCCAGCCGTTCGCGCAGCGCCGGCGGGATCGGGCGGCGCGCGTGGAGCTTCCACGATGGCTCCGACGCCAGGATCACCACGCTGTTCTCGTCGCTGACCAGCATCTGCATGTCCGCGCTCTGCCAGCGTTGCTCCAGCGGCTCGAGGCCGACCTTGACCACGGCAACGCCGGTCGGCCTCCCGCCATTGCCCAGCGGCGCGGACAGGTAGTAACCCGATTCGCTGCGCGTGGTGCCGACTCCGTAGAAGCGGCCCAGCTGGCCGTCCATTGCCGCCTGGAAGTACGGACGGAAACTGAGGTCCTCGCCGAGGTAGCTGTCGGGACGCTGCCAGTTGCTGGTGGCGAGGACGCGGCCCCTGGTATCGAGCACGAACACCGTCAACGTGCCGGCGCGCGCGTTCACGGCGGCCAGATGCGCATTCGCGCGGGCCACCAGGGTGGGGTCCTCGGGATGGCGCAGCAGCGCCACGATGTTCTCGTCCAGTGCCAGCAGGCTGGGCACGAAGTCGTAGCGCGCCAGCTCGCTGGACAGCGCCTGCCCATAGATGCGCAACTGCACCTGCCCGCGCTCGGCCTGCCGGGCCAGCGCGGCGTCGTAGCTGTAGCGATAGCCCAGCCAGCCGGCGAGTCCGACCATCGCGGCCAACGACACCAGCGCCAGCAGCGGCGCCAGCGCGGTGACGCCGCGTTGGCTGTCGGCGCGTCGCGATCCGGCCCTTCCGCCAATTGCAATCCCTGCGCGGTATTGCCGCCCCATGCCAGCGGGCCGGCCGGCGGCCGCCGACGTGCCGCGGAGCGAATGGAACAGGCGGATCAGGCGGATCAGGCTGCGGGGGAGGCGATGAGATGCGGGGAACACGTCGGCTTGCGGCGGGTTTGCAGTGAAAAGGGTGGTCCTGTGTCGGTACCCCTGTCTTTTATCACACCCCGCGCGCGGAGCGTCGGTTGCGCCGGAGACAAAAAGGCCCGGCCGCGTGTGGCGGCCGGGCCCAGGGGCGCGAGGACGGACGGTGGGTTATTCGCCCGACGCCACGCGGACCGTAGCCAGCTCCGGCACGACCGTGTCGGSGGGATCGTCCGCCGCGTCGGCCACTGGCGCGCCAATCGCGCCTTCGCTCTTGGCGACGACGGCGGTAGCGATGGCATTGCCGAGCACATTGGTGACGGTACGGCCCATGTCCAGCACATGGTCGATGCCGAGCACCAGCAGGATGCCGGCCTCCGGCAGGCCGAACATCGGCAGCACGGCGGCCACCACGACCAGCGATGCGCGCGGTACGCCGGCAATGCCCTTGCTGGTGACCAGCAGCACCAGCAGCATGGTGATCTGCTGCGTCAGCGACAGCTCGATGCCGTACACCTGCGCGACGAACAGCGCGGCGAACGACGTGTACATGATCGAGCCGTCCAGGTTGAAGGAGTAGCCGAGCGGCAGCACGAAATTGGTGATGCGCTCCTTGACCCCGAAGCGGGTCAGCTGGTCGATCACCTTCGGGTAGGCCGACTCGCTGCTGGCCGTGGCGAAGCCGATCATCAGCGGCGCGCGCAGCGTCTTCAGCAGGCGGAACACGTCGCGGCCAAGGAAGCAGTAACCGCCGGCGATCAGCGCGACCCACAGCAGCGCGAGCGACAGATACAGACTGCCCAGCAACTTGGCGTACAGCACCAGCACTTCCAGGCCTTCGGCCGCGATCACGGCGGCGATGGCGCCGAACACGCCGACCGGCGCGAAGGCCATCACGTAGTGCGTGACCTTCAGCATCACGGCGCCCAGCCCGTCAATGGCGGCCAGCAGCGTCTTGCCCGGACCATCGCGCAGCGCGCCCAGGCCGAAGCCGAAGAACAGCGAGAAGACGACGATCTGCAGGATCTCGTTGTGCGCCATCGCATCGGCGATGCTCTTGGGCACCATGTGGGCGATGAAGTCGCGCAGGTTCAGCGAAGCCGTCTTCAGGCCGGCGCTGGCGTCGGCCGGAGGCAGCGGCAGTTCCATGCCATGCCCGGGCGTCAGCACATTGGCCATTACCAGCCCGAGCAGCAGCGACGTGATCGAGGCCGCCAGGAACCAGCCCATTGCCTTCATGCCGATGCGGCCCACCGACTTGCCGTCCCCCATGCCCGCGATCCCGCTCACCAGCGTGGCGAACACCAGCGGTCCGATGATCATCTTGATCATGCGCAGGAACACGTCGGTCAGGATCGAGAAGTGGCCGGCGATGGACTTGGCCGTGTCGGCGTCGGGCGCCATGTGGTGGACCGCGGCGCCGGCAGCCACGCCGAGCAGCATCGCGATCAGGATCAGGGTTGGCAGGCGATTCAGTTTCATGGTGATCCAGGCCCCGGGTGCGTGGCGCCGATCGGCGCGCCGCGCGGCGCGGGGGTTTCCTCCGTTGTTGTGGGGGACGGCGTTGCCGCCGCCTTGCTACAGCGGGGGAGTGGATCGCACGAGCCATGCCAGCGAACGGACGCTGCCGAGCGATTTTAAGTGCTTGATATCAAAGGGACGGCGCGGGGTGGGCGCACGTCCGCGTTCGGATTTCCGTGTGGGAGTGTGCAGACGGCGTTCGGAAATCCGAACGCGATCGTTCCCGTGGAGTCACGCCGGATCGGCCTGCTGCCGCCGCGCGATCAGCCGCAGGTCGTCGCCGATCTGCCGGACGTCATGCCAGCGGAAGGCCGGCGCGTCCCGCAAGCTCGACAGCGGCGGCAGATGGAACATGCCCTGGGCGTCGCCCAGCAGCCTGGGTGCCAGATACACCAGCAACTCGTCGGCGCAACCCTCGCGGATCAGCGAGCCGTTGAGCTTGAAGCCGGCCTCCACATGCAGTTCGTTGATGCCGCGCCGGCCCAGCTCCTCGATCATCTGCCGCAGTTCGACCTTGCCCCGCGCATTGGGCAGCACGATTACCTCCGCGCCACGCGCCTCCAGTGCCGCCCGCCGCTCGGGGGCGTCGATCGCGCAGAACACCAACACCGGCTTGGCGAAGTCGCCGCTGTCGCGCGCCAGCATGCGCGCGTCGAGCGGCACTTCCAGCCGCGAGTCGACCAGCACGCGTTGCGGCTGGCGCGGCGTGGAGACGGCGCGCACGGTCAACTGGGGATCGTCGTCGCGTACCGTTCCGATGCCGGTCAGGATGGCGCACGCGCGCGCGCGCCAGGCATGACCATCGTCGCGCGCGGCCTGCCCGGTGATCCACTGGCTGGTGCCATCGTGCAGCGCGGTGCCGCCATCCAGGGACGCGGCGACCTTGACGCGAACCCATGGCAGTCCGCGCGTCATGCGCGACACGAAGCCGATATTGAGGTCGCGCGCTTCCTTCTCCAGCAGTCCGCATCGCACGTCGATGCCGGCATCGCGCAGCCGCTGCAGGCCCCGCCCGGACACCGCCGGATTGGGGTCTTCCATCGCGGCCACCACACGGGCCACGCCGGAGCGCACCAGCGCATCGGCGCACGGCGGCGTGCGGCCGAAATGGCTGCAGGGTTCCAGCGTGACGTAGGCGGTCGCGCCGGATACGTCGACGCCACGCGCGGCGGCGTCCTTCAGTGCCTGGATCTCGGCGTGGTCCTGGCCGGCCGGCTGCGTGTATCCCTCGCCAATGATCTGCCCGCCCTTGATCAGCACGCACCCCACGCGCGGATTCGGCGTGGTCAGATACATGCCTTGCGCCGCCAGCGCCAGGGCGCGTTGCATCGCGGCGTGATCGTTTTCGGAGAACATGGACGGCGAATTCCTGCTAGGGACGTGGAAAGGAACGGTGGGAGCCGAAGGCGGCGGTCGTGCAAAGTCGAGGTGTGCCGCGGCATGGCGCTCAGGCCCCGCCGCGGTCGGCGTTGTCGCAATCGGCGTCGCGGCCCGGCGTGCAGATCCGCAAACGGCCCAGCGCGCTCAACCGCACCTGCCGCCTCGCGCCGCCGCAGCGCACCGAGAACGTGGCCGCATAGAAACCGCCACGCTCCGCCCGTGAGTATCCCACAGCTGCAAGGCGCAGCGCGTGCGCGCCACCGCTGCCTGCCAGATCGATCCGCAGGCAGCGCGATTGCAGGCTTACCACGGACAATGCGGCGGCGTGCGGCCCCTCTCCCGCAACCACCCGCCACCCTCCGCCGAAGCCCGAAGCCGGCGTCAGCGGTACCAGCGATACCGCGTCACGCCGCGCCACCGCGACCGCGCGCGCCATCTCGATGGACGCGGCGAGCAGGTCGGCGGCATGCACGACGTCGCGCCGTTGCCGCAGCGCCTGTAGCGCCGGATATGCGGCGCTCGCCAGCAGCGCCACCACGGATAGCGATACCAACACCTCGATCAGCGCGAAGCCAGGATGCGCGCCCGCGGTGGCGACTCGTCGTCTCGGGACCATGGCGTGTCAGCACCCGGGCGGCATCGGCACGGGGGCGTCGCCTCCATCGCGCAATGCGAGCCACTCGCCCGTGCTGCGCAGGATCGGCGTTCCGCAGTCCAGGTCCGGCTGTTGCGGCTGCTCAGGCTCTGCCCGCAGTTCCACGCACTGCCGCAGCGTCTCGCCGGGACAGGGGCGGGCCTCGATGCGATGGCGCGGGCGCGACGGCGGCGCAGGCACCCATCGCGGCCAGCGGCCGGCGGCAACCCCGGCCCGTTCCGACGCGTAGCCGCCTGTTGCCAGCGCGTGCCGCTGCAACTCCAGCATTGCCGCGATCATCTCTGCACGCGCCTGCGCGCGCCAGCCGCGCGCCACCTGCCGATGCCAGCTTGTCATCGCGATACCGGCGACAAGGCCGACCAGCGACACGGTAACCAGCAGTTCCAGCAGCGTGAAACCGGTTGCCCGGGAAGGAGACTGTCCATGCAACGAAGAAGGAAACGGATGCGGTCGCCCTCGATTCGCATCGATGCCGGCGTTCATCACATCGGCACCAGCTCGCGCCAGCTGATGCGGCCGGCATGCCGACTGCCGTGCGGGGATGTCGGTTTTAGCGCGCCCAGCCACTCGGCTTGCAGTACGGCACGCACGGCCGGGTCGCGTCCGTATCCGATCGCCGTGATGCGAAACGCAAAGGTGGCCCACTTCGGCGCCCGGTCCGGCTCGCGCTGCGAGCCGCGCGCCGCCGCCGGATCGGGCAGGCTGGCCGGTGCCAGCGGTGCATGTGCCGTGCGGCCAAGTACCTCGACCAGATAGCGGGGTGACCGCGCGCCGCCTCCCGCGTCGCCCGCGATGGGCGGCACCTGTGCGCCGGTAAACCGGCCCACCGCGACGCCGATATTTTCGGATCCAGGCGTGTCGGGAGCGAGCCAGTTCTGCCATGGCGGTGCCGCGCGCGCTGATGCCATGCACAATCCCTGCTGCATCCCCGTGCCGCACATGCCCGGGACCGGAAGCGGCGACAGCCGACGATGACGTGGATCCTCGAAGGCCGCGTTCAAGTCCGCTTCGGCGTCTGCCAGGGCGACCTCCGCCCCACGGAAGGCGATCTCGCGCTCCAGCCGCCAGTAGACGGTATGGTGGGCGACGATCATCAGGCTCGCCATGGCGGACGCGGTGGCCAGCAGCACGGAAAGCATCGCGACGACGGTCAGCAGCGTGACGGCACCGGCCGCTTTGCCGGGTCTTATCCTGCCGCGCCTCGTCTGCGGCGACATCAGCATGGTGCTGCATGGCAAGCCGCCGCGTTACGCAGCCAGACGGTGGTGGCGAAGACCCGACGGACCGCGCCAGGCTGTGAAGCTGGCACGAATTCGATGTCATCGCCCGTTTCCCCGGCAGCGCGCGCCGGCAGCAACGGTACCGGACCGGAAGGGCGAGCCGGGCGTCGGTCCCCCCGCAGCACCATGGCCACCTGCACGGCCCGCACACGGCGCCAGTTGTCCGCTCCGCTTGCCGATAGCTCGCTGGCGCGCAGGAAGCGGTCGACACGGCCATCGCCATCGCCGTCGACGCCATACCGAAGCTGCAATGTCTCCACGCCGCGCACCAGCGCACCCGAACTCCATCCGCCGGCGTGGCCGATGTAGCGGCATAGCAGTTGCGGTTCGCCATCCGCCGCGAGGCCCACGTACAGCAGGTTGATGGCGCCGTCGCGCGCATAGCGTTCGTCGCGGGGCACCAGCGGATACCCGCTGCAATCGGTGACGTAACGGTCCCCGTACGCTGGCTTGCCGGCACCATCTACGCCGCCGAAGCGGATCAGCACCGCGTCGCTCGCGCCGATGCCGCGGCCGGGCGGCGACGCAACCGACGGCTGTCCGCAATCGTCGCTACCGCTCAAAGGCAGTGGCTTCACCGACGGCATCGACGCCGGCATGGGGAAGCCCGGCGCTTCGGGTGTCCTGTCGAACGGCGTCTTGAACGGCATCTCGAATGGCGTTTCGAATGGCGTTTCGAACGGCCGTAGGCCCGCATGCCGCAATAGCGCCGCAACCTGGTCCAGCGCCTGCTGGCCACGTTGCTCCAGCCGGATATCGTCGGCCACCATGGTGTAGCCGGCATGGATCGCATAGAAAGCCGTCGTGCCGGCTGCCGCCACAGCGCGATGGCGCGCAGCCAGCGTACCGGCGATGAGGCAGCGCGCGACGGTGCTGGGCGCGCGGGCAGGGGGCCGACCACCACGATCCGCGGTCCGGGTGGGCATGCGGCGGCGGCATCGGACTGCGGCATTGACAGGCACCATCTTGGCGGCGGCAGTCCGCGCGCCTGCCGCAACGACGCGAGCGGCAGCGCGGCGGACAAGGGCGGTGGCGCCATGCCGGCGATCGCGGCCAGTTCGGCCGCCTCGGCGGCGATGCGCAACGCATGCGCGGCCGCGCCATGCTCGCGCCACCATTGCACGACACCGGGCGCGAGCCATGCGGATGGCAGGATGCCGACGCTGAACACGCCGAGCGCGGTAAGCGCTTCGAGCAGGATATGGCCGATGAACCGTTTTCGCGGGCGGCGCCTGCATGCCGCAGAAGCGGAACGGATCACGGCACGACGGGCTCCCGCCCGTGAAACGCAAAAGGGGAGGGGAGGGCGTGGCAAGGGCGCCGCGGGGACATCGCGTGTTGGCATTGCGAGCACCTGTACGGTTGTGGCAGGGGCCCAGATTAGCCAGCGGGGAACGCCGCGACGTTACGAACCGTGGAGGTTTGGCAAGAGATTGAAAGCAGCACGACCGGAGGCGGGGCGCCCGCCATCCGGCGGGCTAGCGCTTGCCGTTGTTGGCCGTGACTTCGGCCAGCACGTCGGAGAATTCGGCAACGTCCTCGAAGCTGCGATACACCGAGGCAAAGCGGATATAGGCGATCTTGTCGAGCCGGCGCAGTTCGCGCATCACCATCTCGCCGACCTGGCTGCTCGGAATTTCCTTCTGGCCCAGCGCCAGCAGCTTTTCCTCGATGCGCGCAATTGCCTCGTCGATGGCTTCCGCGGATACCGGCCGCTTGCGCAGCGCCAGCCGCATCGAATCCTTCAGCTTTGCGCGGGCGTAGTCCACGCGGCTGCCGTTCTTCTTCACGATCGCCGGGAAGAACAGCTCGATGCGCTCATAGGTGGTGAAGCGGCGGTCGCAGGCCTCGCAGCGCCGGCGTCGGCGTACGGTGTCGCCTTCCTCCGACATGCGGGTGTCGAGTACCTGGGTATTGGAGTGACCGCAGAACGGGCATTTCATCTTGATCCACCTTGACGTGGTGCCGCGGCGCGATTGTTGTCATTCTGGCCGGCGCGGCGGGATCAACGCCGGCCGGCAGGCTGCCCTGCCGGCCGGTTCGCCGTTGCCGCGTCGCCGCGCGAAATGCCGGCGGACGGGCAACGGAGCGGTCAGCCGTAGACCGGGAAGCGCCTGGTCAGCGCGGCGACCTGTTCGCGCACGCGGGCGATGTTCGCCTCGTCGTGCGGGTTGTCCAGCACGTCTGCGATCAGGTTGCCAACCTGGCGCGCCTCGTCTTCCTTGAAGCCGCGCGTGGTCATCGCCGGCGAACCCAGGCGGATGCCCGACGTGACGAAGGGCTTTTCCGGATCGTTCGGAATCGCGTTCTTGTTGACCGTGATATGCGCGTCGCCGAGGATCTTCTCGGCTTCCTTGCCGGTAATCTTCTTGGCGCGCAGGTCCACCAGCATCACGTGGCTCTCGGTGCGGCCCGACACGATGCGCAGGCCGCGGGCGATCAGCGTTTCGGCCAGCACCTTCGCATTCTTCACCACTTGTTCCTGGTAGGCCTTGAATTCCGGCGACAGCGCTTCCTTGAAGGCCACCGCCTTGCCGGCGATCACGTGCATCAGCGGACCGCCCTGGATGCCCGGGAAGATCGCCGAGTTGATGGCCTTCTCGTGCTCGGCCTTCATCAGGATCACGCCGCCGCGCGGACCGCGCAGGCTCTTGTGCGTGGTGGTGGTGACGAAGTCGGCGTGCGGCACCGGATTCGGATAGACGCCCGCGGCGATCAGGCCGGCGTAGTGCGCCATGTCCACCATGAAGTAGGCGCCAACGGTCTTGGCCACGCGCGCGATGCGCTCGAAGTCGATGCGCAGCGCGAAGGCCGATGCGCCCGCGATGATCAGACGGGGCTTCTTCTCGTGCGCCAGCTTCTCGAGGGCGTCGTAGTCGATGTCCTCCTGCGCATTCAGGCCATAGCTGACCACGTTGAACCACTTGCCGCTCATGTTGAGCGCCATGCCGTGCGTCAGGTGGCCGCCTTCGGCAAGGCTCATGCCCATGATGGTGTCGCCCGGCTTCAGCATGGCGAAGAACACGCCCTGGTTGGCCTGCGAGCCCGAATTCGGCTGCACGTTGGCGGCCTCGGCGCCGAACAGTTGCTTGACGCGGTCGATCGCCAGTTGCTCGACGATATCGACATATTCGCAGCCGCCGTAATAGCGCTTGCCGGGATAGCCCTCGGCGTACTTGTTGGTGAGCTGCGAGCCCTGCGCGGCCATCACGGCCGGCGAGGTGTAGTTCTCGGAGGCGATCAGCTCGATATGGTCTTCCTGGCGCTGGTTTTCCTGCTGGATGGCGGCCCAGAGCTCGGGGTCGATCTGGTCGATCGTATAGCGGCTGCGTTCGAACATGGCGGAACTCGTCTGAAGAAGGTCGGAAACGGTTTGCAGCGGATCCGGGAGATACGGCTACCGGAATACTACTGCGGGAGTACGACGGATCGGGCGCGCGGGGAAGACGCATGCGGACCGCGCCGAAGTCTGGGGCGGCGGGATGAAGGCCCGGCAGACGCGGCGCAGGGCGCACCCTGCTTCCCATTCGCTGCCCAGGCGAGCGGCAGGCGCGCTGGCTTCGCGCACCGCCCCGGCCTGGTGCGGCCGGAGTAGGCAGGCAAAGCCTGACGCCAGAGAACTTGCGCTTCCTCGTGGTAGTACCCACTTACATCGCCAGTCGCGCAAGGTGGAATGGTTGCCGCGCAGTTTACGCGAGCGCCCGGTTGGCCGCAAGACGGCGACGCGGCCCGGACGGGTGTCGATGCCCCGAATTGGGGCGGCGCGTCTGTCGGTTACAGGGCTGTTACGTTGTCAGCGTCCAGGTGACACCGAAGACGCCCCGCCGTCCGTTACAATCGCGGCCATGACGAATTTCGTATGGCCCCTGCGCGTGTACTGGGAAGACACCGACGCTGGCGGGGTCGTGTTCTACGCCAATTACCTGAAGTTTTTCGAGCGCGCGCGCACCGAGTGGCTGCGCTCCCTTGGCATCGAGCAACAGGCGCTGGCCGAGGAGGCCGGCGTGGTCTTTGTCGTGCGCAGCACGGCGGTGGAATACAATGCGCCCGCCCGGCTGGACGACCTGCTCGAGATCCGCACCCGTATTGAACGGGTGGGGCCGGCCTCGGTCCAATTCGCCCAGGAAGCCTGGCGAGAAGAGCACATGCTGGCCGCCGGCGCGATCCGGGTCGGATGCGTCGACCGCTCGACCTTCCGCCCGGCCCCGATTCCCGCACCTGTCCTTGCAACCATCAAATCCGCTCGATGAATCCCGCCACCGTCACGCAAGACATGTCGATCCTTACGCTGGTGATGCACGCCAGCCTGCTGGCGCAGGCCGTGATGGTCCTGCTGATCGTCATGTCCTTGTTTTCCTGGACCTATATCTTCCGCAAGCACCTCGCGCTGCGGTCCGCGCGCACGCAGACCGAGGAATTCGAGCGTGATTTCTGGGCCGGCGGCGACCTGCAGGCGCTGTATCAGAGCGCGGCCAACAACCGGCACAGCACCGGCGCGCTGGAGCGCATTTTCGAATCCGGCATGGGCGAATACCTGAAGGCGCGCGAGCGCAGCCACGATGCCGGCGCGCTGCTCGACGCGGCCCGCCGCGCCATGCGGGCCGCGTATCAACGCGAGATGGATGTGCTGGAGTCTCACCTGCCGTTCCTGGCGTCGGTCGGCTCCGTCAGTCCGTACATCGGGCTGTTCGGTACCGTCTGGGGCATCATGAACGCGTTCCGCGGCCTGTCCAACGTGCAGCAGGCCACGCTGGCCTCGGTGGCGCCGGGCATTGCCGAGGCGTTGGTGGCCACCGCGATCGGCCTGTTCGCCGCGATTCCGGCGGTGATCGCCTATAACCGCTATGCGACCGAGATCGACCGGCTTGCTATCCGGTTCGAGAGCTTCATGGAAGAGTTCCTCAACATCCTGCAGCGGCAGACCCGCTGACGACCCAAGGAGATCCGCAGCATGGCAGCCATCCAGCGTCGCGGCGGCTCCCGCCGCCGCGCCAGCGCCGACATCAACGTCGTTCCCTATATCGACGTGATGCTGGTGCTGCTGGTCATTTTCATGGTGGCCGCGCCCATCGTCAGCCCGGCCGTGGTCGACCTGCCGACGGTGGCCGACGCGACGCCGCAGCAGAAGACCCCGCCGATCGTCGTCACCGTGCACGAGGACGGCCAGCTCACCGCGCGCGGCCGGGACACCGACGGCCGCTCGTTTGAACGCAAGCTGGATACCGATGGCCTGCTCGAGTTCGTGCATCAGCGCCAGAACGAGAATCCCGACCAGCCGGTGGTCATCGCCGCCGCGCGCACCGTCAAGTACGAGGCCGTGCTCGACGTGATGTCGGTGTTGAAGGCCGATGGCGTCAAGCGCGTCGGCCTGATGGTCAAGTCCAAATAATGCATCGCCCGAACCTGCCGGGTCACTCGCTGTCCACCAAACGATGAAGACCGCCGCCTATCCGTATCAGCCGGTCAAGGAACGCGGCACGCTGCGCTCCTTCCTGCTGGCGCTCTTCATGCACGTGCTGCTCGCGCTGGTGCTGTACTACGGCATCAACTGGCAGATCAGCACGCCGGCCGGGGTAGAGGTCGAACTGTGGGAAGAGGTGCCCGACGTGCCGCCACCACCCCCGCAGCCCACGGCGCGGCCCGAACCGACGCCGGCCCCGCCCGCGCCCGTTGCGCAGCCCAAGGCCGAGGAAGACGCCGATATCGCGCTGGAGCGCCAGAAGCGGCGCGAGGCAGAGGCGCGCGAGGCCGCCCGGCAGGCCGAACTGAAGGCCCGTCGCGAGCGCGAGGAACGCGAGGCCCGCGAAGCCGCCGAACGGCGTGAGGCCCAGCGCAAGGAAGAACAACGCAAGCAGGCGCTGCGCAAGGAAGAAGAACGCAAGGAAGCGCAGCGCAAGGAAGACCTGCAGCGCAAGGAAGCGCAGCGCAAGGAAGAGCAGCGCAAGGAAGAGCAGCGCAAGCTTGCCGAGGAACAGAAGCGCAAGGAAGAGGCCGAACGCAAGGAAGCGCAGGCCAAGGCGAAGGCCGATGCCGACGCCAAGGCAAAGGCGAAGGCACAGGCCGAAGCGAAGGCCAAGGCCGAGGCCGAGGCGAAGGCGCGCCGCGAGGCCGAGCTGGCGCGGCTCAAGGCGCTGGCCGCCGGTTCCGGCGCGGGCGGCGGCACCGCCGCAAGCTCTGGTTCGGGTGGCAAGGCGTCGCCGGGCTATGCCGACCGGGTGCGCCGCCGCGTCAAGCCCAACATCGTCTTCACCGAGGACGTGCCAGGCAATCCGACCGCGGTGGTGTCGGTGTCGCTGGCGCCAGACGGCTCGCTGCTGTCGGCGCGGCTGGCCAAGTCCAGCGGCAATTCGGCCTGGGACAACGCGGTGCTGCGCGCGGTCGAGCGTTCCGATCCGCTGCCGCGCGACGAGGACGGCAAGGCCCCGGCGAATTTCACGATCACTTTCCGGCCGAAGGATTGAGGCTGTCTTGGTCGGAGGGTCCAGGCGTATGATTTGCAACATATTGCAACGGCGGTCGAGAACCACAGGGGCGCTGGCTACCATCGGCGGTTGCCCGATGCCGTCCGCTGTGGTGTACGGCGCTGCCTGCCGCAACGGCATGGCGCCGTCCTCGCCCCCCGCCGTGAGCCGTGTTGCCAGCCTCCGCCTTGCCTGGTCCCGCTGCTGCCGCCAGCGGCCGTGTCCGGTGAATCTTGATTGTCGATCTCGATAGAGGAGCAGCATGCGATCGCTTTGGGCCTTCCTGCGGGCCGATGTCCGCCAACGTATCTCCGCCCGCGCCGTTCGTTCGCAATGGCGCGCCTGGACCACGATGGCACTGGCCATGATGCTGACCATGGGCGCGGCCCATGCCCAGCTCAATGTGGAAATCTCGGGCGTGGGCTCGAGCCAGTTCCCGGTGGCGGTGGCCAATTTCCAGAATGAAGGCAGTGCGCCGACCAATCTGACCGCCATCATCCGCGCCGATCTGCAGCGCAGCGGCCGCTTCCGCAATGTCGACGTGGCCGGCGCGACCGTGGCCGAGACCGCCAACGTCGACCTGGCCAGCTGGAAGACGCGCGGCGCCGACGCCTTCGTCGCGGGCAGCGTCACGCCGGCCGGCGGCGGCCGCTTCGAGGTCCGCTTCCGCCTGTACGACACCGTCAAGGGCACCAGCCTGGGCGGCCTGGCCTTCACCGTCGGCCAGGACCAGCTGCGCGTGACCGCGCACAAGATTGCCGACTATATCTACGAGAAGCTGCTCGGCGAGCGCGGCGTGTTCGCGACCCGGCTGTCGTACGTATCGCGCGTCGGCAACCGCTTCCAGCTCCTGATCTCCGATTCGGATGGCCAGAACTCGCGCGTCGCGCTGACCAGCAACGAGCCGATCATCTCGCCGTCGTGGTCGCCTGACGGCAGCAAGGTCGCCTACGTGTCGTTCGAGGCCAAGAAGCCGGTGGTGTACGTGCATGATCTGGCCACCGGCCGGCGCACGCTGGTCGCCAACCACAAGGGCAACAACAGCGCGCCGTCGTGGTCGCCGGACGGCCGGCAGCTGGCGCTGGCACTGTCGCGTGACGGCAACACCCAGGTCTATGTCGTCAACGCCGACGGCTCCGGCCTGCGCCGGCTGACTCGCAGCAGCGCGATCGATACCGAGCCGCAATTCTCGCCGGATGGCCGCAGCATCTACTTCACCAGCGATCGCGGCGGCGCTCCGCAGATCTACCGCATGCCCGCCGCCGGCGAGGAAGCGGGCGCGGCGCAGCGCGTGACCTTCAAGGGCAGCTACAACGTCAGCCCGCGCCTCTCGCCGGATGGCAAACAACTGGCGTACATTACGCGCGGTGGCGGCTTCAAGCTGCAATTGATGGATCTGGCGACCGGCGACGTCACGTCGCTGACCGACACCTCCAACGACGAGGCGCCGAGCTTTGCCGCCAATGGGAAGTACATCCTTTACGCCACCCGCGTGGGAGGCCGCTCGGTATTGGCGGCGGTGTCGACCGATGGACGTACCCGGCAGGTTTTGTCACTCCAGTCCGGCGAGGTTCGCGAGCCGTCCTGGGGCCCCTTTATGCAATAAAACTTGTGCAACCGTTTGTGCAATAACTTCTGCAATAACAGCAATAGGAGCCTCTCACCATGTCCAAGACCATGATTACCAAGTCCCTCGCCATCGCCGCGCTGCTGGCACTGGGCGCCTGCAGCTCGGGCGTCAAGCTCGATGATGCCGCCGCCGGCTCGGGCGCCGGCGCGGGCGCCGGTGCCGGTACCGATCCGCGCGCCGTGGCGCCGGTCGACGTGACCCGCGATCCGCTGAACGACCCGAACAGCCCGCTGGCCCGCCGCAGCGTCTACTTCGACTTCGACAGCTACAGCGTCAAGCCGGAGTACCAGGGCATGCTGAACGAGCACGCCAAGTACCTGCAGGGCAACCGCAGCCGCCGCATCCTGATCCAGGGCAATACCGACGAGCGCGGCACCAGCGAATACAACCTGGCGCTGGGCCAGAAGCGCGCGGAAGCGGTGCGCCGCTCGCTGGCCACGATGGGCGTGCCCGAGACGCAGATGGAAGCGGTCAGCCTGGGCAAGGAAAAGCCGAAGGCGCTGGGCCACGACGAAGCATCGTGGGCCGAGAACCGCCGCGCCGACATCGTGTATTGATACCGTTTGTTTCCCTGAACCGCTGAACTGCTGAACGATCCATGAAAGCACGCGTCTTGACTTTGTCGTGGCTTGTCGCCGCCGCCGGTATTGGCATGCTGCCGGTGTGCCAGGCCCAGGCCGGTGTCTTCGACGATGACGAGGCGCGTCGCGCCATCATCACGCTGCGAGACCAATTCAATGGCTTCCAGGCCACGGCCACGCAGCGGATCGAGCAGAACAGCCGCGCCCAGCTTGACATGCAGAACCAGCTCGAAGGTCTGCGTCAGGAAGTGGCGCGGCTGCGCGGTCAGAACGAGGTGCTGCAGAACGAACTGGCCACGGTCCAGCGCGCGCAGAAGGACTTCTACACCGACCTCGATGGCCGGCTGAAGAAGTTCGAACCGCAGCAGGTCACCGTGGAAGGGCAGGAGGGGCTGTCGCAACCGGGCGAGAAGCCCGAGTACGACGCCGCGCTGAAGCAATTCCAGACCGGCGACTTCAAGGGCGCCGGCACCGCGTTCAGCAACTTCATCAAGAAGTATCCCCAGAGCCCGTATGTTCCGCTGGCGCAGTACTGGCTCGGCAATGCGATGTACGCGCAGCGCGACTATCGCGGCTCGATCACCGTGCTGCAGAACATGGTGCAGGCGTATCCGACGCACGCCAAGGTGCCGGACGCGATGATCGCCATTGCCAACAGCCAGTTCGAGTCGAACCAGAAGGTTGCGGCCCGCAAGACGCTGGAGCAGGTGGTGGCCAAGTATCCCGGCACGGAAGGCGCACAGGCGGCGAGCAATCGGCTGAAGACGTTGAAGTAGGCCGGGGTTTCGGCTTACTGCCGGACTGCCCTCACCCCCGCCCCCGAATTCCCCCTCCCCACGCGCATTCCCCTCCCGCGCGCTAAAATAGCCGGTTGCCGTCAAACAACCGGCCAATTCCTACCCCTTGTCGTTCGCGCCACACGCCGTCCATTGCGGCCGCACGGCGCCACCCACTATGACCAAACGCGCAATCGTCCTGCTCTCCGGCGGTCTGGACTCCGCCACCGTGCTCGCCATGGCCAATGCGCAGGGCTTCGAAACCTATGCCTTGTCGATGCGCTATGGGCAGCGCCATTCGTCCGAGCTGGAGGCCGCCAGGCGGGTTGCCGCGGCACTGGGCGCCCGGCGCCACGAGATCGTCGATCTGGACCTGCGTCGCTTCGGCGGCTCGGCGCTGACCGACGATGCGCTCGACGTGCCCACCGATGGCATGGCGGCCGGCATTCCGGTGACGTATGTGCCGGCGCGCAACACGATCATGTTGTCGCTGGCCTTGGGCTGGGCGGAAGCCGTCGGCGGCCGCGACCTGTTCTTTGGCGCCAATGCCGTCGACTATTCGGGCTATCCGGATTGCCGGCCGGAGTATGTCGCCGCCTACGAGACGCTGGCCAATCTCGCCACCAAGGCTGGTGTCGAGGGCGAACGGATTCGCGTGCATGCGCCGATCATCGACATGACCAAGGCCGAGATCATCCGTGCCGGCGTGCGGCTGGGCGTGGACTACGGCATGACCGTGTCGTGCTATCAGGCCGACGACGACGGCCGCGCCTGCGGTGTATGCGATTCCTGCCGCATCCGTCGGGCTGGCTTCGAGGCCGCCGGCGTTGTGGACCCCACCCGCTACCAGCAAGGCGTCCAGCCCTGATCCTCATGCGCACACGCGCCGGCCGCCGGCCGGGTGCACGTTATTGAACTCCGATCGCATGCCGGACCGCAGTCCGGCCCAAAGACATGGCTGACATCGACGTTCCCGCGCTCACGCGCACCGTGCTCGCCAGCACCTTCGTGCTGACCTTCCTGTTTGGCGCGGTATTGCAGCGTACGCATTTCTGCACCATGGGCGCTGTCTCCGACATCGTCAACATGGGCGACTGGACCCGCATGCGGATGTGGGTGCTGGCCATCGGCGTGGCCATGATCGGCACCGGCGTGCTCGCCGGTGCCGGGCTGATCGACCCCGCGCGGACCATCTACGCCGGTCCCCGGCTGATCTGGCTGTCGGCGCTGGTCGGCGGACTGCTGTTCGGCTTCGGCATGGTGCTGGCGTCCGGGTGCGGCAGCAAGACGCTGGTCCGGATCGGCGCCGGCAATCTGAAGTCGGTGGTGGTGTTCGTCTTCATCGGCCTGTCGGCCTATATGACGCTACGCGGCCTGTTCGGCGTGATTCGCGTCAATACCGTGGACGCCATCGCGATCGACCTGCCCACGTCGCAGGACCTGCCTTCGCTGCTCGCGCAAACCGGCGTGTCGCGCGCCACGCTGCAACTGGCGCTGGGGCTGGTGCTGGGCGGCGCGTTGTCGCTGTGGGCGCTGGCCGGCAAGGGCTTCCGCACCTTCGACAACCTGCTCGGCGGCATCGCCGTCGGCCTGATCATCGTCGCGATGTGGTACGTGTCCGGCCACATCGGCTTCGTGCCGGAAGATCCGAACACGCTGGAGGAGGTCTTCGTCGGTACCAACAGCGGCCGCATGGAAAGCCTCAGCTTCGTCGCGCCGTACGCCTATACGCTCGACTGGCTGATGATGTTCAGCGACAAGAGCAAGGTGCTGACCGTCGGCATCGTCAGCGTCGTCGGCGTGATCGCCGGCGCCGCGGCCTATGCGCTGGCGTCCCGCACTTTCCGTTGGGAAGGCTTCGGCAGCGCCGAGGACGTCGGCAACCATATCGTGGGCGGCATCCTGATGGGTGCTGGCGGCGTGACGGCGCTGGGCTGCACGATCGGGCAAGGGCTGTCCGGCGTGTCGACGTTGGCGGTGGGATCGTTCATCGCGCTGGCGGGCATCCTTGGCGGCGCGGTGCTGGCGTTCCGCTACCAGATGTGGCGGCTGGAACGGATGGCCTGACACCGATCCTGTTCTTCGCTGTACGGTCATCAGTGCGACGCCGCGGCATCCGGCGCCGGCGGCTCCAACCCAAACAGCGCACAGAGCGCTTTCTGCACCGAGCGGCCGATCAACGATGGTCTGGCAGGCGCTTCCCTGAACGAGCAGGCGTGGAGATACCGTCGCTGCAGGCCGGGGGGCCGATCGGCCAACGGAATGTGGCGATCGACGGCAGCCGCATAGGCCTGCCAGGCGGCGCGGCTGCAGAACTGTGGTATCGGGAAAGCCTCGTACTGGTTCAGCACCCGGATCTTGTCCTTCAGTGTCATGCCGTCCAGCGCGTCGCTCAGCGCGTCCAGCGGGTCCCGACGCGTGCTCGTCATTGCGCCTTGCAACACTGGAAACGGGAACAGCTTCACCGAATCCCGAGTCATCCAGCGCGCCTTCTCCGATGACGTGAGATGCGCTATCGCGTCGAAGAAGGCGCGCAAGGTGCCGGCGGAACCCTCGTTGGCAGCCATACACAGTGGATTCTCGTGTTTGTCGAACACAGTGGATTCCAGGATCGACATCGCATCATCCGGAATCAGCCGCGCCATGACCTTGAGGAACGGCCCCGCGGCGACGGCATTCTGCGCTTTCAGGGCCCACTCTGTCGGCGTTCGCGCGGAATCACCGTCGCCTTCATCCACTTCAGTGAACTGGCGTTTGCGGTCGGCGGGATCCAGCATCTCGATGAGCGCGGCAAAGGCCTGAAGCGTCTCCGGGTGACGCCCGTCGATGGCATGGAACACGAGCGGGGCATCATCCTTTTGTTGACTACCCACGAGCAATGCTCGTCGGGCCGGCTCCGGCATGGCGCGGACAATGGGCACCAACGACATCGCGGCTGCATACTGGTTATGGCCGAGCAGGAGCGCGAGCAAGGCGCGCGACAGCGGCGGCAGGTTCCCGTGGAGGGGCGCCGTGGAAGGCGCCGGCGCGCCGCTGGCGCGTCGCCTGACACGCTCCAATATCGCTTTATCCACGTGATGGACGAGCAGGCAATCGCCATTCGGCAAATACTCTCTGATGTCCGCGTGTGGAAGGAACGAAGCCAGCGTCAGTCGCGCGATGTCGTCGATGCGGTCTGCGGCCACCCGCCGGTGCGCGACCGAGCAGTTGGGCTCGTATAGGAGAACGACGTAGTGCGGCTTGCCGCCCCGGTGCTTGATTTTGAGTGCAACACCAAGGACGTGGTTTACGGTGGAAAGGAGCAGTCCATAAAGGCTTTGCTGGGCGGCTTCCATCTCGGTGAACATCTTGGCGAACCGGTCTCCCAGTGCCCCTGCCTCGATCGCCCATGCACGGCACTGTTGAATCAGCTCCGTGAAGTGCCAGGCATTATTGTGCGGAATGTTGTCCAGCAGGGACGGGATATTGGAAAAGCGGGAATAGTCCGGTTTGCCTCGCCAGCTCCGAAGTGTCATGCTGGTCCACACCAGGCTCAGGTCGACGCAGGAGATCGGCACCAGGGAGCCCGGTAAATGCCCGCCGCCGCAGTTCAGATTGACGTTGTACGGACGCCGGACACTGAAATACGGGCGGTCCTTGGGACCCTTTGCGAGCGGGAAGGTCCGATCCAGGCACCGTGCCGCAAGTGCGTCCCGGGACTTGTTGCCTTGACCCCAGTAGTGGGAAATCACCGGAGGCCAATCCGGACGTAGCCATCTGACTTCATACGCGACCCCGCGAAATTCGACGATCGCCCAATTCCTGGGCGCACTGGCTCGAAGTTCCTCGAGATCAACCTCGTCGACGTTTTGATATAAGAACGCTGGAACCCCGTTGGGCGGGTTGCAATGGCCACGCATTGGCATGGTTTCTCCCATCAGACGTTATCGGCCAATTTACGTCACAGACCCCGCTGTTTCCCCTTGATGGTTCGCCGCTCGCATAGCGGATCAGGGACTGCCTTCCAGATCGTCGCTGGCGCTGGTTGTCCACGCGAGGCCGGGCAGATCGACCACCCATTCCCGCGGATCCTTGGCTCCGGCGAAGTGCGCGGTCGCGGCAACCATGCCGCAGGCGTCCTGCCTGTCAATCATGGACCGAAGCGCGGCCTCATTGCTTCGGGTTTTGGGTCGTGTTGCAAAGAAGAAATTGAACACCGGCTTCTTGCAATCCGCGGCATGCTCCAGAAGGCATTCCGTTTGCGCGCGATCCGTGGGGAAGTCGCGCTGATAGGCGTCCGTGTTCTGTACCTGGGGACCCGCCAATGGTACTTCCCCATTCTTATCGCGGTGGTACAGTCGCCAGTCGATCAGGGACAGCTCCCCGGGACCAATATCGGTGTCCATGTAGACGCCACCGAACTGCAGGGTGGCGGCCAGTCGCGTGAGATCGGACAGGTATTTCACGTCGTTGATGTCGCGTGCCGGACTGTCAAGTAAGCTGGCAGAACTCCATATCCGCCGACACGCAGTAGTGACGGGATGCATCTCCAAGGAGCACCTTTCCGAATAGCGACTCTTGTACACCGCGCAGCAGCCCATCGGTTCTGTCAATCGAGAACGACAGGCCGAACTGCGTGCGCAGGACAGGGCCATGCGTTTCGCCCTGCGGCGGGGGAGGGTCCCCAGGCAGCGACTGCCATTCGCTCAGCTTGTGCAGCAGGAAGCCCGTGCCTTCGGAATTGGCGGAAATTCGGATGCCGCTTCTTGCGGGGCGGCATACGAGGTCGTCTCCTGCGCCGGCCTGCCTCAGACAGCCTTGTAGCGCCAGTTCGTCGGCCGCGGCATATTCGGCGAGACGGCCAGCCACGGCCGTTGCCGTGGCCTTGGCGACGTTGGCATCGGAGCATCCCGTCAGCGATGCCCCTATATGAGACGCGATGAGATCAATGACCTTTTTGCCCTTTTCCTTTGCGCTGTGGTGCGACTGGGCGATGGCGCCAAAGTCAATGCGAAAGCCACAGACCTCCACCGGCATTTTTCTTGTCACGAATGCCTCGAAGGCTCGTTCCGCCGCTCCCGCGTCGGCCGTGTCTACCGTGACGGGGTCTGTGAGGACTCGCTGGAAAATGGCGATCTGCGAGGGACTGGTGGAGCGAATGAACGGCATAAGCGAGGCGGCGCTGCAGTAAGTGGTATCGGAGCGGCGTGGGGTCGAACACGCTGACGCATGTTGGCCGGCCTCCTGCCGCGCGGCCATCACTATTGGGTTCGCTTCTTTCGATACTGGCCATCGCCCGGCCGCAGTGAGCGCGGCATAGGCCTGCGATCACATTTCTTGACAGCCGCGGCAGCAGCTTTATATAATCGCAGCTTCGATTTTTTCGGGTCGTTAGCTCAGCCGGTAGAGCAGCGGACTTTTAATCCGTTGGTCGCAGGTTCGAATCCTGCACGACCCACCAGGATGTGACGACAAAGGGTTAGCGGTGTCAGCCGCTAACCCTTTGTGCATTCTCGTCCCGCCTTCTTCTCTCCGGGCGCGCTCGTCTTCGCGAGATCAATGCGCAACCGCCCGCACGCGCATCCCGGAAGTACGCCTCATCGCCGCCCAGAACAACGCCCGCAGCGCTGACGACTCGCGCGCCGCGGCCCGGCACATCTCTTCCGTGCGCGCGTCCAGCACCAGCCGGTACTCCGCCGCGCAGGCAAAGCACACCACCTTCTGCCTCGCGCATGCGTGCGAGATCCAGCCTTCCAGCACGCGCCGCAAGCGGGCGCGATGGTCGGCCGCGTCCTCCAGCAGGCTGGCCCGCCGGCACGCATCCGCTGCGCAGGCCCGTACCTCCCGACGCAACTCCGCCAGCTCCGCCATTACCGGCGCGGGCCCGTCCGGATCGCCGCGCCGGGCTCCAGCTGCGCTCATGCCTCGCGACGTACCGTATTGGCGAGCGTGCCCAGGCCGCTGACTTCGACCTCGACGCGGTCGCCGTGCTGCAGGAAGCGGGGCGGCTGGCGCTTGAAGCCTACGCCGCCCGGCGTGCCGGTCACGATCACGTCGCCCGGCTGCAGCGCGGTGAAGGTGGAGACATAGGCGATCAGCTCGGGAATCGGAAAGATCAGCATGCTGGTATCGGCGTGCTGCATCACTTCGCCATTGAGCCTTGTTTGCAGCGTGAGCACCTGGTCCTCGCCGATGTCGCGGGCCTCGACCAGCGTGGGGCCGAACGCGCCGGTGTCGGGGAAATTCTTGCCCGGTGCCCACTGCGTGGTGTGAGCCTGCCAGTCGCGCACGGAACCGTCGTTATAGCAGGCGAAGCCCAGGATGTGCCGGAAGGCGTGTTCCGCCGCGATGCGTCGGCCGCCTTGCCCGATGACGATGGCGATCTCGCCTTCGTAGTCCACCTGCGTCGATTCCCGTGGAATCACCAACGGCTGTTCATGGCCCGTCTGCGAGTCGGCCAGGCGCAGGAAGATGGTCGGATTGCCGGTTTCCGCGCGACCCGCTTCCACGCGGTGAGCGTGGTAGTTCAGACCTACGCAGAATATCTTGCCGGGATCCGCGACCACCGGCCGGTAGGCCGCGATGCCATCCGCGCCGGACAGCGGGAAGTCCGGGCCGTGTCGCTGTGCCAGTTCGCGCAGCGCGTCGGCGCCATGCTGGCGCAGCGCCTGGCCAAGGTCGCGTATATCCAGCCGGGCGGACAGGTCGACGATGCCATCGCCGGCCAGGGCGCCGAAGCCCGGCGTCTGGTTGCGGATAAAGCTAAGGAATTGCATGGGAAGTTCCTTGTCTGTGGAGCTTGCGCTGTGGCGCCTGGAGAGGATGGATGCTCTGGGCCGGGAGGCCGCGCAGCCTCCCGGACAGTGTTTCGCCGGCGGGTTGGTTGCCCCGCCTGCATGGCGTCTGCCCTCAGTTGAGCTTGACGTTGGCCTTCTTGATGACCGCGGCCCACTTGTCCATTTCGGCGCGGATCATGGTGCCGAATGCCTGCGGTGCCATCAGCTCGATCTCGACGCCCTGCTTCTCGAACTTCTGCTGCAGGTCGGGCGATTGCAGCGCCTCGTTGATGGCCTGGTTCAGGCGCGACACGATGGGCTGCGGCGTGCCGGCGGGCGCCACGATGCCGTTCCAGCCGCTGGCCTCGAATCCCTTGACGCCCATCTCGGCGATCGTCGGCACATCGGGCAGCGCGTGCAGGCGCTTGGCGGTGGTCACGGCGATGGGGTGGATCTTCTGCGTGCGCACGATCTGAAGCGCCGGTTCGATGCTGCTGAACGCCAGGTTGACCTGTCCCCCGAGCAGGTCGGTCAGCGCGGGCGCGCTGCCCTTGTAAGGGACATGCAGCATCGTCGTGTCGGTCAGCTGTTCGAACAGCTCGCCGGCCAGATGCGCCGGACTACCCAGGCCGTACGAGGCGAAGGTGACCTTGCCGGGCTGCGCCTTGGCGGCCGCGATCACGTCGCTGACCTTGCGCGCGGGATAGTTGTTGTTCGACACCAGGATCAGCGGCACACGGGCCACGAAGGCCACCGGCACGAAGTCCTTTTCGGTCGAATAGTTCGGCTTGTAGAGGCTCGGGTTGATCGTGAACGAACTGGCGATGTACAGCAGCGTGTAGCCATCGGCGGGCTGGCGCGAAGCCAGTTCGGTTGCCAGCATGGTGTTCGCGCCGGGCCGGTTATCGACCACCACGGTCTGCCCGATCTTCTCGCCGAGCTTGCCCGCGACCAGCCGGGCCAGGGAATCGGCGCCGCCCCCGGGCGGATACGGCACCACCAGCTTGATTGGCTGGCGCGGATAGTCAGTCCCCTGTGCGTGCGAAAAAACGGGCAGTGCAAGCAGCGCCGCTGCGGCGATCCAGCCGAGTCTTCCTATGCGGCGCAATGACGGGGTGGTGTTCGATGGCATGGTCTCTCCTCCTTGGTTCATGGCCCTCGCCGATGGGCTGCTGGCGCGAATGGCGTCATTCGGCGCGGCGCAACGGGCGGGGCGACAGTGCCGGCCGGTTGCGTTAGCGGCCCGGTGCCGGAGTGACCGCAGAATAGCGAGCGCCGAATTTGTCGGGCAAGGGTTGAGGGCGGCTGGAGAGCCAATATCACGACGCTGATATTTTGTTGTGCGCCGCGATGGGGGGCGAGATATCAGCGGGTGGATATGCCAGCGACGCTGACGGCGGGACGCGACGTGCAAGACCGGTCGTGTGCCCGGCAGTGGAACGCTGGCGCGCCTGCGTGAAGGGGCGCGGCGGGTGGGGATGGCTGCGGGGCTTCGAGGGGGGCAGTCACAGCCGTCCCGGCAAAACTACGCCCCCGATCCCTCCGTCTCCCGCATCGACGAAAACAGATCCCAGCTGGCGATGAACAGTGCCGCGATCATCGGTCCGATCACGAAGCCGTTGATGCCGAACAGCGCCATGCCTCCCAGCGTCGAGATCAGGATCACCCAGTCGGGCATCTTGGTGTCCTTGCCGACCAGGATCGGGCGCAGCACGTTGTCCACCGCGCCGATCACCAGCGCGCCGAAGGCGATCACCGCCACGCCTTTCCACAGCGCGCCTGTGAGCAGGAAGTAGATCGCCACCGGCCCCCAGATCAGCCCCGCGCCGACGGCTGGCAGCAGTGACAGCACGGCCATCACCACGCCCCACAGCACCGCGCCCTGGATGGCCAGCGCCCAGAACATCAGGCCGCCGAGCAAGCCCTGCAACGCGGCCACCGCGATATTGCCCTTGATGGTGGCGCGGATGACCCCGGTGAACTTCAGCAGCAGCAATTGCTTGTGCTCGTCGCTCAGCGGCAGGGCCATCCGGATACGGCGCGTCAACTTGTGTCCGTCGCGCAGCAGGAAGAACAGCAGATACAGCATCACGCCGAAGCTGATGACAAACTGCGCGGTGTTCTGCCCGATGCTGAGCGCGCGCGTGGCGAGGAACTGGCTGGTTTCGCCGGCGGCCGCCGCCAGTTTTTCCTGGACCGAGGCAAAGTCGGTCAGTTCGAAACGCTGTAGCGTATTGCTGACGATGGATGGCAGCGCGGCCACGGCCTGTTCGAAATAGGCGCCGAAGTTGATCTGGCCCGAGCGGATCTGCTGGACCACTATCGTGCCCTCGTTCACCAGCGACGCCGCGACGACCGACATCGGCAGCACCACCACGATCAGGCAAAGCAGCAGCGTAATCAGCGCGGACAGGTTGGGGTGGCCCGGCATCGCGCGGTTGAGCCGGTTGTTGACCGGCATGAAGATGATCGCCAGGATCACGCCCCAGAATACCGCGCCGAAGAACGGCTTCAGTATCCAGAAAAAGGCGATCGTAACGATGGCCAACAGTAGATAGAAGGCCTTCTGTTGCATGGTGGCTCGGCAGGCGGTTAGGGGAGGGCGTGGCGGTGCAGCGGCGGCTGGCGCGGATCGGTCGAGCCGGAGGTCTCCCGCTCAACCAGCCGCCACGCGCGGGCCGCCTGCATGCTTACCTGACCAGCGGATCGTGGAAACCCGTGTCCTGGGAGGGACCGGGCGTGGCCGGCCCCTCGCGGGTGTCGTCGCCCCGCGGAGCCGCCTCGCTCTGGTCGCGCACCTGCTGCCATGTCTGCCAGGCCCAGTAGCCCGCGCCGGCAACCAGGCCCAGCTTGGACAGCTTCCATCCCCAGCGTAGCACCGGCACGCGACGCAACAGCGGCAGGCCAAGCGACAAGGCCGGGCCGAGGATCGGGTAGTCCCGCGCAAGACCGACCACTTTCCACAGCGACTGGCGACGGCCGATGCGAGGCAGCCACGATCCGATGCGGGCGACGCCCCGCACGCTGGCTCGAACATCGTGCAGCGCGTGGACGCAGTCGTAGCGCTCCAGCGCGGCGCGCGTGATCAACAGCTCCTTGCGGACCGACAGCGGCAGCTTCACCTCGCGCGGCGAGCGCAGTGGCGGCGGTTCCTGGACGTTGGGAGGGGAAGGGGCGAGCGGGGGTACCGGCGTGCCGGAGTCGTTCGGTGTCATTGGCGCAAGCTCTCCCGGTCCTTGTCGATCTCTGCAAGCGTGGCTTCGAACAGCGCCGGCGCATTGCGCAGGATGTTGCGCGCCGCGAGCATGCATCCGGCGGCGATGGCGAGATAGATCACGATCAGCGCGCCGAGCGCCTGCACGCGGTAGTTGTCCCAGAACAGAAGGACCACCAGCCCGGTCAGCGCGAACAGCGACAGGCCGAAGAAAACCAGGCCGACCAGCGCCAGCAGCGCCATGCGCAACAGCCGGTTCTTC
The DNA here is from genome assembly GCF_007829435.1 of Cupriavidus gilardii J11. Lineage (GTDB taxonomy): Bacteria > Pseudomonadota > Gammaproteobacteria > Burkholderiales > Burkholderiaceae > Cupriavidus > Cupriavidus gilardii_D. The sequence goes on along the minus strand of NZ_VLJN01000014.1, from coordinate 12,643 downwards.
TCCTCGGAGAGCTCGACGCTGGCCAGTTCCAGCCGGGTCTGCAGCATGGAAACCGAGGAACTGGCCAGCGTGCGCAGCGAGTCCATCAGTTTGGGAGAGTGAGTATCGTCGGTCATGCGGTTCCGCTGATAGGCGTATCGTCACGGGCCGCGCATCCGCGGCGCCTGGGGAACGGCCCGGCGCCCACGTTCTCACGCGGGCGCCGGGATGCGGTTGACCGGCGTTCGCCCGCCTGAAGCGCGGGGCGGGTGCCGGACGGCACGCGCGGGCGGCGGAGGAGGGCGGGAGGATTTCCGGCTCTCCCGGCCGCGCGCCGGCGCTGCTGCGGCTTTACTTGCGGTTCAGCAGGAGACCGACCAGCAGGCCGACGCCAGCGGCGATGCCGACGGCACGCCACGGATGATCGTGCACATAGTCGTCGGTGGCGCGGGCCGCGGCCTTGCTCTTGGTGACGACGGCGTCCTGCAGATCCTGCGCTTTTTCCTTGGCCTGCTTCAGCAGGCCCATGCCACGCTCGCGCAGTTCGGCGGCCTTTTCGCCGGTGGTCGAGGCTGCCTGCTTCAGCAGTTCCTCGGCATCGGTCAGGACGGTCTTGACATCGCTCATCAGTTTCTCCTGGTTGCGGGCGGTCGTTTCGGATAGTTGCATTTTGCCTTCCTCGCTCGTCTACGGTGTCTTGCGCGTTGCTACCGGCTGGATTCCTCTTAGGATATGCGGCGGGCTGCAATGGTTTCAAGACAACGAGTCCTACAAGGCATGTAGGACATCGGCGCAGTGGAAGGAAAACTCAAGGGGTTGTCGCGGCCGGGCCGGCCAGTCGCGCGTTCCAGCCAGGTTCCGGGAACCGGCCGGGACGGCCCGACGGCACGGCGCGAGCCTCACGCTAATGACTTAGGGTGATGTTGTAGTGACTTTATATTTGTTTGTGTCCGACCGCAATGGCATTAGACTGGGTTGAACCATTTCCAACAGGAGGGACACACCATGGCACTACGTCTTGGCGACATCGCGCCGGATTTCGAACAGGATTCCAGCGAAGGCCGCATTCGCTTCCACGAATGGCTGGGCAATAGCTGGGGCGTGCTGTTCTCCCATCCGGCGGACTTCACTCCGGTCTGCACCACCGAACTGGGTCTGACCGCCAAGCTGAAGGAAGAGTTTGAGAAGCGCAATGTAAAGGCCATTGCGCTGTCGGTGGATCCGGTGGATTCGCATGTGCGGTGGATCGACGATATCAACGAAACCCAGTCGACGCAGGTCAACTTCCCGATCCTGGCCGATCAGGACCGTAAGGTCTCCGAGCTGTACGACATGATCCATCCGAACGCCAACGAGACGCTGACGGTCCGTTCGCTGTTCGTGATCGATCCCAACAAGAAGGTGCGGCTGATCATCACCTACCCGGCCAGCACGGGCCGGAACTTCAATGAGATCCTGCGCGTCATCGATTCGCTGCAGCTGACCGACAAGCACAGCGTGGCCACTCCCGGCAACTGGCAGCAGGGCGACGATGTGGTCATCGTCCCGTCGCTGAAGGACGAAGAGGTGATCAGGCAGAAGTTCCCCAAGGGGTACAAGGCCATCCGTCCGTATCTGCGCATGACGCCGCAGCCGGACAAATGAACGAGCGGGCCTGGAGGCCCGACAACGATGTTGTCCTGACGGGCTCGGCCCGTCGTCTCCTTGGTAGTGTGCTTGGCCCGGCGTTTGTCGCCGGGCTTTTTTATTTTTATGGGGCGGCGGTGAGGGAAGTAACCAGCCCCCACTCCACCCATTTCAACAATCAAAAGAACGCCTGAATCCCCGTCTGGGCCCGGCCCAGGATCAGCGCATGGATGTCATGCGTGCCCTCGTAGGTGTTCACCACCTCGAGATTGACCACATGACGGATCACGCCGAATTCGTCCGAGATGCCGTTGCCGCCCAGCATGTCGCGCGCCACGCGGGCGATGTCGAGCGACTTGCCGCACGAGTTGCGTTTCATGATCGACGTGATTTCCACCGCCGCCGTGCCCTCGTCCTTCATGCGGCCCAGGCGCAGACAGCCCTGCAGGCCCAGCGTGATCTCCGTCTGCATGTCGGCCAGCTTCTTTTGCACCAGTTGGGTGGCGGCGAGCGGCCGGCCGAACTGCTTGCGGTCCAGCGTGTACTGGCGGGCGGTGTGCCAGCAGAATTCGGCGGCGCCCAGCGCGCCCCAGGCGATGCCATAGCGCGCCGAGTTCAGGCAGGTGAACGGGCCCTTCAGGCCGCTGACGCCCGGCATGATGTTCTCTTCCGGCACGAACACCTGGTCCATCACGATCTCGCCGGTGATCGAGGTGCGCAAGCCCACCTTGCCGTGGATGGCGGGGGCGGACAGGCCCTTCCAGCCCTTCTCCAGGATGAAGCCGCGGATGGCCTCCTTGCCTTCCTCGCCCATCAGCTTGGCCCACACCACGAACACGTCGGCGATCGGCGAGTTGGTGATCCACATCTTGGCGCCGGTCAGCTCGTAGCCGCCGTCGACTTTCTTCGCACGCGTCACCATCGAGCCGGGGTCGGAGCCGTGGTTCGGTTCGGTCAGGCCGAAGCAGCCGATCCATTCGCCGGTGGCCAGCTTCGGCAGATACTTCTGCTTCTGCGCCTCGCTGCCGAACTCGTAGATCGGCACCATGACCAGCGACGACTGCACGCTCATCATCGAGCGATAGCCCGAATCGACACGCTCGACCTCGCGCGCGATCAAGCCATAGCTGACGTAGTTCAGCCCCGGGCCGCCGTACTGCTCGGGAATGGTCGGACCCAGCAGGCCCAGCTCGCCCATTTCGCGGAAGATGGTGGCGTCCGTCTTCTCGTGCCGGAACGATTCGAGCACGCGCGGCATCAGCTTGTCCTGGCAGTAGGCCTGGGCGGCGTCGCGCACCATGCGCTCATCGGCGGTCAGTTGCTGGTCGAGCAGCAGCGGATCTGCCCAGTGGAATTCGGCGTTGGCGGCCATCGAGGTCTCCTTCGGTAGAGCGGTAAGGCGTGATGAAAGGCCGGACCGGTCCGCCCTGACGTGGACGGTGGCTCCGGCATGTCTTTATGGTTCCGCATTGCGGAACGATGTTCCGATGAGCTAGTATATAGCGCAAGCGGGCCGGCGCACAACCGTAGCGGGCGCCGCGCCATCGTCCGACGCGCCGCAGCGTCGGCTCATCGGAGTCTTGCCTTGGCCCAATCATCCACTACCGCGATTGTGCTCGCCGCCGATGCGCTGGCGCGGGATACCGCGCCTGCCGCTGCATCGCGCGACAGCGATCCGAATTTCGTCACCGCGCTGGCGCGCGGGCTCGAACTGCTGCGCTGTTTTCGCACCGGCGAAACGATGCTGGGCAACCAGGATTTCGTGCGGCGCACCGGCTTTCCGAAGGCGACGGTGAGCCGGCTGGCCGGCACGCTGGTACAGCTGGGCTACCTGCGCTATGACGACAGTCTCGGCAAGTATGCGCTCGATGCCGGCGTGCTCGCGCTGGGATATGCCTATCTCTCAGCGTCCGGCGTGGTGGCGCTGGCACGGCCGCATATGCTGTCGTTCGCCCAGACCCATGGTGTATCGGTCTCGCTGGGCAAGCGCGACAGGCTCGAGGTGGTCTATCTGGAGTCGATCCGCAACGACGCCGGTTCGATGCTGGGGCTTGGCGTGGGTTCACGCCTGTCGTTGATGTCGAGTTCGATGGGCCGGGCCTATCTGTCGGCACTGGCGCCGCCACGGCAGGAAAAGCTGCTGCAGGAGCTGGCCGAAGCATTCCCGGAACAATGGAAGGCCCAGGAGCCGGCGCTGCGTGCGGCGCTCGCGGAGGCGGAGCGGCGTGGCTATGCGGCGTCGTTCCGCGACTGGCATCCCGCCATCCATGCCTGTGCCGTGCCGTTCCGGCCGATCGGCGAGAAGGAGGTGCACATGCTCAGTTGCAGTGCCTCGTATGGCGCGGTGGATGAGGCCACTTTTCACGAGACGCTGGCGCCGGCGTTGCGGGCGCTGGCGGCAAGGTTGGCGGGGTAGGTGTTGAAGATATTGCGATCGGGGGTGGTGTGACTGCCCTCTCCCCCGCCCCTCTCCCGCTTGCGGGAGAGGGGAGCAAACCCGCAGCGTTTGAAATACCGTCGGTGTTCTCCCCTCTCCCGCAAAGCGGGAGAGGGGCGGGGGAGAGGGCAGTCACAGCGCCACAAGACCCCTCGGCTACAAATCCGTCCTCAACCTCCACAATTCCGGAAACAGCACCACGTCGAGCATCTTGCGCAGATAGCCGACGCCTTCGGTGCCGCCGGTGCCGCGCTTGAAGCCGATTACCCGTTCCACCGTGGTGACATGGCGGAAGCGCCATTGCCGGAAGGCATCTTCCAGATCGACGAATTTCTCGCCGAGCTCATAGAGTTGCCAGTGCGCCTCCGGCTTGCGGTAGATCTCCAGCCAGGCGGCCTCGACCGAGGCGTTGTAGCCCGCCGGTTTGGTCCAGTCGCGCTCGATGCATTCCGGATCGATGGCAAAGCCCCGGCGTGCCATCAGCCGGATGGCCTCGTCGTACAGCGAAGGCGTCTTCAACGCCGTCTCCACCAGCCGATGGTGCTCTGCCCGATGCGCGTGGGGTCGCAGCATCGCCGCGTTCTTGTTGCCGAGGATGAATTCGATCTCGCGGTACTGATACGACTGGAAGCCCGACGACATGCCCAGATACGGCCGCATCGCCGAATACTCGGGAGGCGTCATGGTCGACAGCACGTTCCACGCCTGCACCAGCTGGTCCATGATGCGCGACACGCGGGTCAGCATCTTGAACGCCGGCGGCAGGTCGTCGCGCTTGACCGCCTCGCGCGCGGCCCGCAGTTCGTGAAGCATCAGCTTCATCCACAACTCGGTGGTCTGATGCTGCACGATAAACAGCATTTCATTGTGATCGGGCGACAGCGCATGTTGTGCGTTCAACACCTGGTCGAGCGCGAGATAGTCGCCATAGCTCATATCGCGTTCGAAGTTCATCTGCGCGCCGTGCCAGTTGGCCGGCGTGCCGGATTCCGCCTCGGCCTGGTGGCCCGCCATCGGACAGCCGGTGGGCCGCCCCTGGCCAGCCGGATCGGGACGTTCGTTCGGCATCTTGGTCTCCATGGGCATCGTCTTCAGGTCACCGCGCCGCGGATCTGGAACCGCGCCTCGCGGTGACAGCCGCTGTCGAGCACGTCGCGCAGGATCTCGACCGCATCCCAGACGTCGGCGTAACCAGTGTATAGCGGCGTGAATCCGAAACGGGCGATGCCGGGCTCGCGGTAGTCGCCGATCACGCCGCGTTCGATCAGCGCCTGCACGATGCCGTAGCCGTCGGGATGGTAGAGGCTCACCTGGCTGCCTCGCCGATGATGCTCTCGGGGCGTAACCAGTTCGAGCGGATGCCCGGCGCAGCGCGTTTCGACCAGCGCGATAAACAGATCGGTCAGCGCCAGCGATTTGGCTCGCACCGCGGCCATGTCGGCGCGCGCAAACATCGCCAGCCCGCATTCGACCATGGCGATCGACGTGATCGGCTGCGTGCCGCACAGGAAGCGCGCCACGCCGGCGTGCGGGCGGTACCCTGGTTCCATTGCGAACGGGGCGGCATGGCCCCACCAGCCGGACAGCGGCTGCGAGAAGTCGTCCCGAAGGGAAGGGGACACCCACAGGAACGCCGGCGCGCCGGGGCCGCCGTTCAAATATTTATAGGTGCAGCCGACCGCGTAGTCGGCGCCGGCGTCGCGCAGGGCCACCGGCACGGCGCCGGCCGAATGGGCCAGGTCCCACACCGTCAAGGCGCCGCGCTCGTGCGCCAGCGCGGTCAGCGCCGTCATGTCCAGCATCTCGCCGGTCTTGTAGTTGACGTGCGTCAGCATCAGCACGGCGGTGTCGTCGCGCACCGCGTCGTCGATCCCGGCGGGGGAGTCGACCAGGCGCAGCGTGTAGCCCTGCTGCAGCAGATCGGCCAGGCCCTGCGCGATGTACAGGTCGGTGGGGAAATTGCTGCGCTCGGACACGATCACGCGCCGTGCCGGTGCGCGCGCGCCTTGCACGCGCAGCGCGGCGGCCAACACCTTGAACAGGTTGACCGACGTGGTGTCGGTGACCACCACCTCGTGGGGACCGGCGCCGATCAACGGCGCCAGCAGATTGCCCAGCCGGCGGGGCAAGTCGAACCATCCGGCGGTATTCCAGCTGCGGATCAAACCTTCGCCCCATTCCAGCTCGACCACCTGCGCGGCGCGCGCGGCGGCGGCGCGGGGACGCGCGCCGAGGGAATTCCCGTCCAGATAGATCACGCCGGCCGGAAGCGCGAATTCGTCACGGAACGGGCGCAACACGTCCTGGCGATCGAGCGCGACGCATTGCTCGCGCGTGGTGGGCGCACTGTTGTCAGCGATCATGAGGTCCTTTCAAAGCGATGAAGGTGGCGCATTGCGCCACCATGCAGATCAATCGAGACTGCGCAGCACGGCCCGGACCGGGCTGGCGTCGAGTTCGGCGAATCGCAGCGGCAGCGCGATCAATTCGTAGTCGCCGGGCTCGACGGCGTCGAGCACCAGTCCTTCGAGGATCGCCATGCCGTGCTGGCGCACGCAGCGATGGGCGTCCATGGTCTTGGATTCCTGTGGGTCGAGCGATGGCGTATCGATGCCGATGAGCCGCACGCCGTGCGCCGCCAGCCGCGCGATGGTGGCGGGCGCGACCGCGCAGAAGGCCGGGTCCCACCGGGCCAGCGGTGCCGCGGCATAGGTGCGCAGCAGCACGCGCGGCGGCACGCCCCCAAGCGATCCCTCGACATGGCGCGGCTCCACTAGCGGGGCCGCGCCGATGCAATGGATCACGCGGCACGGTCCCAGGTAAGGCGCCAGATCCACTGCGCCGATCGGTGCGCCGTCCGCGGCATAGTGAAGCGGCGCATCGGCATGCGCGCCGGTATGCGGCGACAGTGTGATGCGGCCGACGTTGACGGGGCAGTGCTCGTCCATCTGCCACGCCGGGGACTGCGAGAACGGGGTATCGCCCGGCCATACGGGCGTGGCGGCCGACAGCGGCGGGCTGATGTCCCACAGGCGGCGGGATGGGGGCGTAGTGGCTTGATCGGACATGGCGGCGGAAGCGTTGGCGCCGGCGAATTCCGGCGCGATACCGATGCGGGCATCTTAGTCAAAAACGCGGGCAACAGGCTTGCAATTTGATACGGTAAAACCCCTGTCCTTCGCATAAACTGCGAACAAATGTGAAAACAGCCGAAGATTATTGTGATGACCCTGGATCCCATCGACTTGCGAATCCTGACCGCGCTGCAGGACAACGGCCGCATCAGCAACCAGGACCTGGCCGAACGCGTGGCGCTGTCGCCGTCAGCCTGCCTGCGCCGGGTGCGCCTGCTGGAGGAGAGCGGCGTGATCGGTGGCTATCGCGCCTGGTTCGATGCCGAGCGGCTGGGTCTGGAGCTGGAAGCGATCGTGCAGGTTTCGATGCGGCACGACCTGGAGGGCTGGCACGACACCTTCAACGCGGCGGTGCAGCAGTGGCCCGAAGTGCTGTCGGCCTATGTCATCACCGGCGACAGCAACTACATCCTGCGCGTGCAGGCACGCAATCTGAAGCACTACTCGGATTTCATCGTGAACCGGCTCTACCGGACGCCGGGGGTGATGGATATCCGCTCGAATATCGTGCTGCAGAAGATCAAGACGGATGGGTCGCCGCTGGCGTTGTTGAGGTGAGGGGGACTGGTGGTCTTGCCGGGACTGTGACTGCCCTCTCCCCCGCCCCTCTCCCGCCTTGCGGGAGCGGGGAGCAAACCGAACGGGTATCGAAATCCGCCGTTTTTTTCCCTCTCCCGCGAGCGGGAGAGGGGCGGGGGAGAGGGCAGCCGCGGCAAAACCCCCTACCGTCCTGCATGCAACGCAATCAACCGCCGCAACGTCTCCTTCAACTGTCCGCCCTGGCTTGCCCCGAACGCGGCCAGCACCTCTGCCTCGTGCGCGCGGGCCTGCTCCAGCAGCGGCCGCACGCGATCGCGGCCCTTGGCGCTGATCGATACCAGGGCATGCCGGCGGTCCGGCGAGCCGTCGCGGCGCCGTGTCACCAGCCCGTCGGCCTCCATGCGGTCGAGCAGCTTGGTCAGCGTGGGCTGCTTGGTCAGCGTGATGTCGGCCAGCGCGCCAACGGTGCACGCGTCGCGGTCCGATAGCGTGGCCAGTACCCGCCACTCCGTCACGGCCAGGCCCGCCGCCTCCACCTTGCGGTGGAATTCGCCGGAGATCAGATGGCTCGCCCGAGCCAGCAGGTAGGGCAGGTAGCCGTCGACGAAACGCAGCGGATCGGATGCGGCCATGGGCGTGGCGTTGGGCGGACGTCAGTCGCGCAAGGGATTGGTGGTCCAGAAGGTTCCGCCCTGGAACACCAGCGGCAAGCCGCCGCTGTCGTGCACGCCGCAGCGCTCCACCTCGCCAACGAAGATGACGTGGTCGCCCTCGTCGTAGCGGCTGCGGTTGTGGCATTCGAACCAGGCCAGCGCATTGCTCAGGATGGGCAGCCCCGTGGCGGACAGCCGGTAGTCGACGCCGGCGAAGCGGTCGCCCTTCAGCGTGGCGAAGCGTTGGCACAGGTCCAGCTGGGTCGCGGCCAGCACGTTGACGATGTAGTGGGAGCCGCCGCGAAACATCGGCAGGCTGTTGGCCGCATGGGCCATGCTCCACAGCACCAGCGGCGGGTCCAGCGATACGGAGTTGAACGAGCTCGCGGTGATGCCAACGAAGGGTGCATCGGCCGGCGATTGGCGGAACGCGCGCGTGGTAATGACCGTGACGCCGGTGGCGAACTGGGACAGCGCGCGGCGAAAGTGCGCCGCGTCAAAGTCGGGTGCCGCGGCCTGGCCTCGGCTGGACGGGTTGGGGTCAGGAAATCCCATGACTCGGGCACCACTGAATTCTATGAAATTTCATATATTATTTGCGCCAGACTGCGGAATCACAAGCTCGACGTTTGCTCGAGATTTCCGCTCGGGTGCGGCGCGTTGACTGGCATGGCCCGCGCAAGCCCGGCCATCCCGCGCAGGAGAGGCAAATGCTGATCGAACAGATCGAACACCGTTGGCTGGCGGCCTTCCGCCGCACGCTGGAGCGATGCGCGCTGGCGCCCAACGAAGCCGTGGCCATTGTAGCGGAGTCGCAATCCCGACAAGTCATCGTGGATCTGGCCGAGCTGGCGGTTCAGTCGCTCGGGGCCACGCCGATCCGCGTGCGTGTGCCGACCCCCGCGCTCAGCGCTCCCGCGCCGGTGCGCTCGACCGGCGCCAGCGATGCGCTGCAGGGCCTGGAGCCGGTGATCGCGGCGCTGTCGCGCAGCCATCTGGTGCTCGACTGCACGGTCGAGGGCTTGCTGCATGCACCCGAACTTCCCCGTATCCTGCGCGGCGCCGATGGCGTGGTGCCGCGCCTGTTGATGGTCAGCAACGAACATCCGGAGATCCTGGAGCGCTGCGAGCCCGATGCCGAACTGGAAGGGACCGTGCGCTCGGCCATGCGACGCTTGCGTGGCGCCGCGCGGATGCAGGTGCATTCGGCGGCCGGCACCGAGCTGCGTATCGGCCTGCGGAACGCGCGTGTCGGTGGCGTCTGGGGTTATTGCAGCAAGCCGGGGCAGGTGGCCCATTGGCCCGGCGGGCTGTGTCTGGCGTTCCCGGCGGCGCGCCAGGTCAACGGCACGCTGGTACTGGCGCCGGGCGACGTCAACCTGACCTTCAAGCGTTATCTGCGCGATACGGTGGTCTGCCATATCGAGGACGACTACATCGTGGCCATCGAGGGCGACGGCGTCGACGCCGACATGATGCGCGGTTACTACGCGGCCTGGGCCGATCGCGAGGGTAATCGCGACGCCTATGCGGTGTCGCATGTGGGATGGGGCCTGAACCCGCGCGCCCGCTGGGACGCGCTGACCTTCTACGACAAGCGCGACTGCAACGGCACGGAACTGCGCGCGTTCGCAGGCAACTTTCTCTATTCCACCGGGGCCAACGAAGTGGCGGG
>NZ_VLJN01000014.1:0-2583 GCF_007829435.1 Cupriavidus gilardii J11 | reverse complement strand
CGCCACACGCTTGGCCATTTCGATCTGCCGCTGCGCAACTGCACCGTGACGCTGGACGGGGTCATCGAGGTCGATGCCGGCCGGCTCGCCACGGCTTCCTGACGCGCGCACGCCTGATGAACGCCATGTCCCATGACTCTTCCTCCGCGCGGCCGCCCGGCGCCGTGACTCACATTGCCGGCGGCATCGCCACGCTGTGCCAGGGCGACGGGCCGACGACCGTGCTGCTGTTGCATGGCATCGGCGGCGGCAAGGCCGCGTGGCCCGCGCAGCTGGATGCGTTGGCGCATGCGGGCTACCGTGCCGTGGCGTGGGACATGCCTGGCTACGGCGACAGCGCCCTGATCTGGCCGTACGATTTCGATGGCCTGGCGGCCGCGCTGGCACCGCTGATCCGGCAGGAGCGTGACGCCGGCCGCCGTGTGGTGCTGGTCGGCCACAGCATGGGCGGCATGGTCGCGCAGCAGGCGTATGCCGCCATGCCGGAGCACATCGACGGCCTGCTGCTGTCCGGCACGTCGCCCGCATTCGGCAAGCCCGACGGCGACTGGCAGCGCGACTTTGTCGCGGCCCGCACCGCGCCGCTCGATGCCGGCCGGACCATGGCAGAACTCGCGACGGGCCTGGTGCGCGCGATGGTTGCGCCCGATGCGCCCGCCGACGCGGTGGCCTTTGCCACGCGGGTGATGGCCGCCGTGCCGCCGTCGACCTATCGCGCCGCGCTGCAGGCGCTGGTCCGCTTCGACCAGCGCGCGCTGCTGCCGCGCATCACGGTGCCGGTGCTGGCCCTGGCCGGCGAGCACGATGGCAATGCCGCACCCGCCGTGATGGAGCGCATGGCGGCGCGCATTCCCGGCGCCGAGTATCGTTGCCTGCCGGATGTCGGCCATCTGGCCTGCATGGAGCGGCCGGAATTGTTCAACGCCGCGATGCTGGATTTCCTGCGGCGCCATTTCCCGCACGCCTGACGAGCGCACGCCGGGCCGGGCCCGCCACTGGCCCCTGCCGGGACCCAAGAAAAAGGAGAGCCGACACCATGTCCCTGGACTTCATCCCCGCCGTCGGCGAGGCCGACTTCAGCGACGCCCAGGCGCGGCTGCTGACGCTGGCCCATCGCCTCGGCAAGGAACGCTTCGCGCCGCGCGCCGCGCAATGGGACCGCGAGGCCAGCTTCCCGTTCGCCAACTACGACGATCTGCGCGAAGCCGGCCTGCTCGCACTGTGCGTGCCGCGCAAATTCGGCGGCGAGGGCGCGGACTTCGCGACCTATTGCATGGTGGGCGCGGAGATCGGCCGATTTTGCGGCGCCACCGCGCTGACCTACAACATGCATATCTGCTCCACGTTGTGGACAGGCACGCTGTCGGACGGCGTGGCAATGAGCGAGGTCCAGCGCGCCGAGCACGAGGCTCGCCGCCCGCTGCATTTCCGGCGCGTCGTGGAGCAGGGCGCCGTGTATGCGCAGCCGTTCTCCGAGGGCTCCGCCGCCGCCGCCGGCAAGGCGCCGTTCGGCACCACCGCACGCAAGGTCGACGGCGGCTGGGTGCTCAACGGCCGCAAGATCTTCGCCTCGCTATCCGGCGCCGCCGACTACTACGGCATCCTGTGCACCGAGGACAAGGGCGACCAGCATCCCGACATGCGCGACACGCTATATATCGCCGTGCCGGGAGACGCGGAAGGGCTCACCGTGACCGGCGACTGGGACCCGATGGGCATGCGCGGCACCGTGTCGCGCACGCTGCTGCTGCGCGAAGTGTTCGTGCCCGATGACGAGCAACTGATGCCGCGTGGCGTCTACTACAAGGCCGCGCAGACGTGGCCGGCGATGTTCTTCACCTTGTCTCCCACCTACCTTGGCGTGGCGCAGGCCGCCTATGATTTCACCGTGCAATATCTGCGCGGGGAGGTGCCGGGCCAGCCGCCGGTCAAGCGGCGCATGTACCCGACCAAGCAGATCGCGGTGGCGCAGATGCGCATCCAGCTTGAATCCATGCGCGCGCTGTTCTGGCGCGCGATCCACGAAGCCGGGCCCAATCCGTCCAAGGACCAGCGCATGCGGCTCTATGTCGCGCACTACGCCGTCATGGAAGGGGCGAACGATATCGCTCGGCTCGCGATCCGTACCTGCGGCGGGCAATCGATGCTCAAGGACCTGCCGCTGGAGCGGCTCTACCGGGATTCACGCTGCGGCGCACTGATGCTGCCGTGGACCGCCGAGCTGATCCTCGACCGCATGGGCCGCGAGACACTGTACGAACCGGGCGAGCGCGACGAATGAGCCGGCACTGTGGAGGACCGCCGCATGTCGACGCGGCCAATCTCGGCCCCTTGCTGGCCGGCCTGCATGCCACGGCGCTGAAGACCCCGGAACATATCGCGCTATACGCGGGAGGCCGCGCCATCGGATACCGCAAGCTGTGGAGCCGCATCGAACGTGTTGCCGCGCATCTTGCGCTTGACTGGCATGTGGGCAAGGGCGATCGCGTTGCCACGCTGTGCTTGAACCATGACCTGCAACTGGCGCTGCTGTTCGCGTGCGCGCGCATCGGCGCGGTCTTCGTGCCGCTGAACTACCGGCTC
>NZ_VLJN01000023.1:132028-214980 GCF_007829435.1 Cupriavidus gilardii J11 | reverse complement strand
CCCCGGCCGCCGCCACCGCCACCACCGTTCGGTCCGCGCGCCTGGCGGCCCTTCTGGATCGGCTCCGGCGCAATGGTCGGATCGACTTCGAAACCGGGCAACACCACCTGTTCAAGCTTACGCTTGATCAGCCGTTCGATGTCGCGCAGCAGCCCGTGCTCGTCCACGCAGACCAGCGACACCGCCTCGCCCTCGGCACCGGCGCGGCCGGTACGGCCGATGCGGTGCACATAGTCTTCCGGCACATTGGGCAGGTCGAAATTCACCACGTGGGGCAACTGGTCGATATCGATGCCGCGCGCGGCGATATCCGTGGCGATCAGCAGCCGCAGCGTGCCGGCCTTGAACTCGGACAGCGCCCGGGTACGCGCCGACTGGCTCTTGTTGCCGTGGATCGCCAGCGCCGAGAGCCCTTCCTTGGTCAGTTGCTCTGCCAGCCGGTTGGCGCCATGCTTGGTGCGGGTGAACACCAGCACCTGGTGCCAGTCATGGGTACGCACCAGATGCGCCAGCAGCTCGCGCTTGCGCTCGCGATCGACCGGATAGACGCGCTGCTCCACCGTTTCAGCGGTGGTATTGCGGCGCGCGACCTCGATCGAGGCCGGATTGTTCAGCAGCCGGTCGGCCAGCGCCCGGATATCGTCGGAGAAGGTCGCCGAGAACAGCAGGTTCTGCCGCTTCGGCGGCAGCACGTTGAGGATCTTGCGGATGTCGTGGATGAAGCCCATGTCGAGCATCCGGTCGGCCTCGTCCAGCACCAGGATCTCGATATGCGACAGGTCGATGGTGCGCTGGCCGACATGGTCGAGCAGGCGCCCCGGGGTCGCCACCACGATATCGACGCCGCGCTTGAGCTGGTCGATCTGCGGATGGATGCCCACGCCGCCGAACATCACCATTGAACGCAGGCGCAGGTACTTGCCGTAGTTGCGCACGCTCTCCTCGACCTGGGCGGCCAGTTCACGGGTGGGGGTCAGCACCAGCGCGCGCACCACCGGCCGGTCGCCGCGGGCCGCGGGAGCCGCGCGCGACGACAGCAGCTGCAGCATCGGCAGCGTGAAGCCGGCGGTCTTGCCGGTGCCGGTCTGGGCTCCGGCGAGCAGATCGCCGCCCTTCAGAATGGCGGGGATGGCCTGCGCCTGGATCGGCGTAGGCACGGTGTAGCCCTGCTCGGCGACGGCGCGCACGAGCTTGTCGGACAAGCCAAGTTCGGAAAAAGACATGGAGTACGCTTCGGCCGCCCCTCTCGCATGAATGCGCCAATCGCGGGGCCGGCTGGGGTAGAGACGGACCGGCGGGCGCTTCGCGGTGCGCGAAGCGCGCCGGGTGACGGAGCGACTGCCTCCGTTGCCGGTCGGAAAGGGGCGTAGTGTATCAGCCTGCGCGGGTTCCCACCGGCTCACCCACGGGCGCAGCCCGGCGGCGCGGGCGGCGAGCGGTTAGAATGACGGGTTATCCCGCCGCTGCCGCCCTTGCCGCCGTTGAATCGCGCCGCCTTTTCCGGTGAGCCGTGGCGCCGGCGGGTCCCGAGCATCCGATGCCCCCAGGTCAACCACTGAGATCGGCACCATGAATCCGCATAACGATACCGTCGCCCCTGGCGACACCGCCCCCCGCGCCAGGAAGGTCTTCGTCAAGACCTACGGCTGCCAGATGAACGAGTACGACTCCGACAAGATGGTCGACGTGCTCAACGCCACCCAGGGGCTCGAAAAGACCGACAACCCCGAAGACGCCGACGTGATCCTGTTCAACACCTGTTCCGTGCGCGAGAAGGCGCAGGAGAAGGTGTTCTCGGAACTGGGCCGGATGAAGGCGCTGAAGGCCGTCAAGCCCGACCTGGTGATCGGCGTGGGCGGCTGCGTCGCCAGCCAGGAAGGCGCGGCCATCGTGTCGCGCGCGCCGTATGTCGACGTCGTATTCGGCCCGCAGACGCTGCACCGGCTGCCCGACATGATCACGCGGCGCCGCCAGACCGGCGCGTCGCAGGTCGATATCTCGTTCCCCGAGATCGAGAAGTTCGACCACCTGCCGCCGGCGCGCGTCGATGGGCCGAGCGCCTTCGTGTCGATCATGGAAGGCTGCTCGAAATACTGCAGCTATTGCGTGGTGCCCTATACCCGTGGCGAGGAAGTGTCGCGTCCGTTCGACGACGTGCTGGCCGAGATCGCGGGCCTGGCCGACCAGGGCGTGCGCGAGGTGACGCTGCTCGGCCAGAACGTCAATGCGTACCGCGGCCGGATGGGCGACACCAGCGAGATCGCCGACTTCGCGCTGCTGATCGAGTACGTGGCCGAGATTCCCGGCATCGAGCGCATCCGCTATACCACCAGCCACCCGAAGGAATTCACCGCGCGGCTGATCGAGGCGTACGCGCGCGTACCGAAGCTGGTCAACCACCTGCATCTTCCGGTGCAGCACGCGTCCGACCGCATCCTGATGGCGATGAAGCGCGGCTACAGCGTGCTCGAGTACAAGAGCATCATCCGGAAGCTGCGCGCGATCCGGCCCGAGATGTCGATGTCATCCGACTTCATCGTCGGCTTCCCCGGCGAGACCGACGCCGATTTCGACAAGCTGATGGCGATGGTCGAGGAGATCGGCTACGACACCTCGTTCTCGTTCATCTTCAGCCCGCGCCCCGGCACGCCGGCGGCCAATCTGCACGACGACACGCCGCACGAGGTCAAGCTGCGCCGGCTGCAGAAGCTGCAGGCGACCATCGAGGAGAACGTGCAGCGCATCAGCCGCGGCATGGTCGGCTCGGTGCAGCGCATCCTGGTGGAAGGCCCCGCGCGCAAGGATCCGACCGAACTGCATGGCCGCACCGAGAACAACCGGGTGGTCAACTTCGCGCTGCCGGGCGTGCCGCAGGCCAGCCGCGACCGGCTGATCGGACAGATGGTCGATGTCACCATCACCGAAGCCTTCCCGCATTCGCTGCGCGGCGAGATCGCGGTCCGCGACTAGCCGTGACAGGGCCGCACCACGCGCGGCCCTCAACCCGGAGACTCCCCGCCCGATGAAGCTTCCATCCGCCGAATTCGTCGCCCCGAAGGACGACAACGCCCGCCTGCAGAACCTGTGCGGTCCGCTTGACGAGAACCTGCGGCAGATCGAGCAGGCGCTCGATGTCACCATTTCGCGCCGGGGGCACAAGATCACCGTGCGCGGCACCCATGCCAACGACGCGGTGGCGGCGCTGGAGCGCTTCTACAACCAGGCGCGCACGGCACTGTCGATCGACGACGTCCAGCTCGGCCTGGTGGAAACGCGCCAGTTCGCCGCGCACGGCACGGCCGTTGATGGCGCGCCCAACGGCGAAGGCGCGGTGGAAGACGCCGAGGATGCCTCGCCGGCGCTGCAAACCCGCCGCTCGGGGCTGCAGGGCCGGACCGTGGCGCAACGTGACTATCTGCGCAAGATCCTGTCGCACGACCTGACGCTGGGCATCGGCCCGGCCGGCACCGGCAAGACCTATCTGGCGGTGGCCTGCGCGGTCGACGCGCTCGAGCGCGACTCGGTCAAGCGGATCGTGCTGACGCGCCCGGCGGTGGAAGCGGGCGAACGCCTGGGCTTCCTGCCCGGCGATCTGGCGCAGAAGGTCGACCCGTATCTGCGCCCGCTGTACGACGCGCTGTACGACCTGCTGGGCTTCGACCGCACGCAGAAGATGTTCGAGCGCCAGATGATCGAGATCGCGCCGCTGGCCTATATGCGCGGCCGCACGCTGAACCACGCCTTCATCATCCTCGACGAGGCGCAGAACACCACGCCGGAACAGATGAAGATGTTCCTGACCCGCATCGGCTTCGGCTCCAAGGCCGTCATCACCGGCGACACCACGCAGATCGACCTGCCGCGCGGCCAGAAGAGCGGGCTGATCGAGGCGCAGCACGTGCTGCGGGACGTGCGCGGCGTGGCGGCCACCCGCTTTACCAGCATCGACGTGGTGCGCCATCCGCTCGTGGCGCGCATCGTCGAGGCCTACGACGACTATCACGCCCAGCACAAGGACACCTGATTTGACCAGCAAGACCCCTTCCCGCGCCGGCGGCGCCAGCCTGATCCTGTTCGACGCAGAAGGTCGCGCCCGCAAGAGCCAGGCCCACGCGCTGCGCGTGCAGCTGGCCGATGGCCGCAGCCTCACCGTCGACCTGTCGCAGGCCGACGACGGTGTGGTGGCACTGCTTGCCGAACATACCGACACGCGCCAGCAGGCCGGATTGCTGGTGCGCCCGGACAACCACGACGCGGTGGCGGTGGCGGTCACCGCCACGCCGCTGCGCACCACCACCGGCACGCCCGCCACCCCGCCCGAACTGGAGCTGGACGTGCAATACGGCGACGGCGTGCGCGGCCGGCGCGGCGTGCCGGCGCGCGGCAAGCTGCAGACGTGGATCCGCTCCGCGCTGTTCGCCGATGCCCAGCTGACGGTGCGTTTCGTCAACGAGGACGAAGGCCGCGCGCTGAACCGCGGCTATCGCGGCAAGGACTATGCGACCAACGTGCTGACCTTCGCCTACGCCGAACACGAGGACGATCCGGTCACGGCCGACATCGTGCTGTGCTGCCCGGTGGTCGAGCGCGAAGCCCGCGAACAGCGCAAGCCGCTGGAAGCGCATTACGCGCATTTGGTGGTCCATGGCGCGTTGCATGCGCAGGGCTACGAGCACGAGGACGACGGCGAGGCGGAGGAGATGGAGGCGATCGAGACCGAGACGCTGCTGGCGTTGGGGTTTGACGATCCTTATCGGGAGCGGGTGGGGCGGTAGGATTACGTGGGGTTTTTGCTGATACTGCCCTCTCCCCCGCCCCTCTCCCGCGTTGCGGGAGAGGGGCGGGGGAGAGGGCAGTATCAGCCTCCCCAGGCCCCAAGACACCCTCAACAAAGCGCCCCATCCTCCACCCATGCACACCCCTGCCCGACCTGCAACCCAATTGGTGTATGCTTTCCCGAGTATCCACCACGCGCAACTTGCGCCATGAACGACCCTTATCCCAGTTCGAAGCCCCTTGATCGACCCAGATCCCTGCTCGAACGCCTCAGCGATCTGATTTCTCCCGAGCCCGAGTCCCGGGCCGAGGTGCTGGAAATCCTCCAGGACGCACACGAACGCAATCTCATCGACGCCGAGTCGCTGTCGATGATCGAGGGCGTATTCCAGGTCTCCGAACTCACCGCGCGCGACATCATGGTGCCGCGTGCCCAGATGGACGCCGTCAATATCGCCGACGCGCCGGAGAGCTTCATCCCCTTCATGCAGCAGACCGCGCATTCGCGCTTCCCGGTCTACGAGGGCAGCCGTGACAACATCATCGGCATCCTGCTGGCCAAGGACCTGCTGCGTTACTACACCGACGCCGATTTCGACGTGCGGGCCATGCTGCGCCCCGCCGTCTTCATTCCGGAATCGAAGCGGCTGAACATCCTGCTGCGCGAGTTTCGCAACAACCGCAACCACATCGCCATCGTGGTCGACGAGTACGGCGGCGTCGCCGGTCTTGTCACGATCGAGGACGTGCTGGAGCAGATCGTCGGCGACATCGAGGACGAGTTCGATCTGGACGAGGACGACGACAATATCGTCGCGCTGCCGGACGGCAGCTGGCGCGTGCACGGGCTCACCGAGATCGAGCAGTTCAACGAGACCTTCGGCACCCGGTTCTCGGACCACGACGTCGACACCGTGGGCGGGCTGCTCAGCAATCACGTCGGCCACGTGCCGCACCGCGGCGAGGTCATCACGCTGCCGCCGCTGCGCTTCGAGGTGCTGCGCGCCGACGCGCGGCAACTGCATCTGGTGCTGGTGCGCCGCGAGGCCGACGACGCCTTGCCGACCGTCGCCCACGCATGAGGCGTTCCGCGCAGCATGTGAACACGGCCGCCGCGGCCGCCGGCGCCATGCCGGCTACGACGCTCGCTTCGCGCCGCGCGGCGGTTGCCCGATTGCTGCTGGCCGGCGTGCTCGGCATCGTGCACACCCAGGCTTTCGCGCCGCACGACTGGTGGTGGCTGCAACCGCTGTCGCTTGCCGGCCTCGTCACGCTGCTGGCCGATGCGCGCCACACCCGCACCGCCGCGGCCACCGGTTTCGCCTTTGGCCTGGGCTGGTTCCTGTCCGGCATCTGGTGGCTCTACATCAGCATGCACGTCTATGGCGAGATGCCGGCCTGGATGGCGGCGCTCGCGGTGCTGCTGTTCGCCGCCTACCTCTCGCTCTACCCTGCCCTGGCGGCGGCCGCATGGCACCGCGTCACCGCGCCGGATCGTCCGGCGACGGGGACCGCAGCCGACACGGCCGCCAGCGTGTGGATGGCGCCGCTCGCCTTCGGAGCGACCTGGGGCCTGACGGAATGGCTGCGCGGCGTGGTGTTCACCGGTTTCCCGTGGCTGTCCAGCGGCTACGCGCATACCGACGGGCCGCTGGCCGGCTACGCGCCGGTGCTCGGCGTCTATGGCATCGGCGCGCTGGCGGCGCTTTGCGCCGCATGGCTGGCCGTGACAGTCCGCCTGGCGGTGCGAGCCGGCACAGGCCGCCGTCGCGCCCTTCTGCCGGCGGCCGCGACCGCGTTGCTGGCGCTGGCGGGCGCGCTGCTCGGGATGCGGGCCTGGACCGAGCCGGTCGGCCGCCCGCTATCGGTGCGGCTGCTGCAGGGCAATGTGGCCCAGGACATCAAGTTCGAGCCGGCAGGCATCGCACGCTCGAATGCGCTGTACCGGGACATGATCACCGCGGCGCCGGCCGATATCGTGATCACACCGGAGACGGCGTTTCCGATGGTGCTGCAGGACATGCCGGCCGATATCGCCGAGCGCCTGCGCGCCTTCAGCGTTGATACGGGCACGGCCCTGCTGTTTGGCGCGGCCGGCGCGGACTCGCCGGTGGACTTCACCAACAGCGCGTTCGGCATCGGCCCCGACATGCAGGGCCTATACCGGTACGACAAGCACCATCTGGTCCCCTTCGGCGAGTTCATCCCGTGGGGCTTCCGCTGGTTCGTCGACATGATGAAGATGCCGCTGGGCGATTTCCGGCGCGGCCCGCTGGCACAGGCGCCGCTGCCGGTGCGCGGCGTCGCGGTAGCGCCGAACATCTGCTACGAGGACTTGTTCGGCGAGGAGATCGCGCGCACGCTGCGCGGCCAGCCGCAACCGGCCAATGTGCTGGCAAACCTCACGAATCTGGCGTGGTTCGGCGACACCATCGCGCTGGACCAGCACCTGCAGATCTCCCGCATGCGGGCGCTGGAGACGCGCCGGCCGATGCTGCGCGCCACCAACACGGGCATGACGGCCGTGGTGGCGCCCGACGGCACGGTGGCATCTCGGCTGCCGACCTTCAGCACCGGTGTGCTGCCGGCGCAGGTGCAGGGCACGCGCGGCCTCACGCCCTATGTCAGGGTCGGCAACGTTCCGGTGGTGGCGGCCTGCGTGGCCTTGCTGCTGCTGGCCGCATGGCGAGGCCGGCGCGGCTAGCGGCGGCCCACCGTTCAGGAAGCTACCCCGGCGATGATCGAAACGGCGGCGGCGGCCGTCATGACCAGCAGCGCCACCACATAGGGCTTGCGGGACAGAAGCGACATGGCGGATTCTCCTTGCGGCGGTGAGCGGAAAATGGGCCGGATAGCGCGGCCTTTCATGGTGGTCGCTATCTGGGACTGTATACAAAATCCGATATCGGCAGCGTTTCCCGGAGCTTGAATCCGGGTAGGGATTTTCCCGAGGGGTCGTTGACCAGATTCGGGAGATGGGAAGACGCCGGGTCCTTCGCGCTCGCCGGGACGACGATGTGCGTGCGGCTCGCCCCCCTCTCCCCCTTTCCCGGCGGGCCCGCCCCAAAAAACCGCTAGAATTCCGGGTTTGGCAACGTCCGCCGGTTTTGCGCCGTTGCCGCTGCCGCATCGATGGCCCGGCCACGGGCCCTTCCTTCGTCTTCGCCTATGCTGACCTTCCAACAAATGATCCTTACCCTGCAGTCCTACTGGGACCGGCAGGGATGCGCGCTGTTGCAACCCATCGATCTGGAGGTCGGCGCCGGGACGTCGCACGTGCATACCTTCCTGCGCGCGATCGGTCCGGAGCCGTGGCGCGCCGCCTATGTGCAGCCTTCGCGCCGCCCCAAGGATGGTCGCTATGGCGAAAACCCCAACCGGCTGCAGCACTACTACCAGTACCAGGTCGTGCTCAAGCCGGCGCCCGAGAACATCCTGGAGCTGTACCTCGGCTCGCTGGAGGCGCTGGGCCTGGACCTGAAGCAGAACGACATCCGCTTCGTCGAGGACGACTGGGAGAACCCCACACTGGGTGCCTGGGGTCTGGGCTGGGAAGTGTGGCTCAACGGCATGGAGGTGACCCAGTTCACGTACTTCCAGCAGGTCGGCGGCATCGACTGCAAGCCGATTACCGGCGAGATCACCTACGGCATCGAACGGCTGGCGATGTACCTGCAGGGCGTGGAGAACGTCTACGACCTGGTCTGGACCGAGTGGCAGGAAAACGGGCAGACGCGCCGCCTGACCTATGGCGACGTGTACCACCAGAACGAGGTGGAACAGTCGACCTACAACTTCGAGCACAGCAATACCGACATCCTGTTCCGTCACTTCGCCGAGCATGAAAGCGAAGCCAAGCGGTTGATGGGCGCCGGCGCCGAAGACCAGGACGACGGCCGGCCCGCCGCGCGACTCGCGCTGCCGGCCTACGAACAGGTGCTCAAGGCCGCCCACACCTTCAACCTGCTGGACGCGCGCGGCGCGATCTCGGTAACGGAGCGGGCCGCCTATATCGGCCGCATCCGCAACCTGTCACGTCTGGTCGCGCAGGCCTATTACGATTCGCGCGAGGCGCTGGGCTTTCCGATGTGCGGCACCGCCGCGTCGCGGCAGGCGGCGGCATGACACCGTTGGCGCGCCATGCCTTGTGCTGCGCCGTGGCGCTGGCCGCGGCCGGAGGCGCGCGTGCCTTCGTGCCATCCGCCCATGCACAGGTGCCGCAGGTGCTGTATCCGAGCGCGGAGCAGGCCAATGTGTGCGAGGGCGATGCCGTCGCGCTGCAGCACGCCATCACGCGCCAGCTGCAACCGTCGCTGCATGCGATCGACCAGTGGACGCAACTGGTGCGGTCGATGTCATGCGACCTGTCGGGGTCGAAGGACCTGGGCTGGCGCCGCGTGCCGTTGCGCGCCTACGAAAGCGCGATCCGCTATCCGCTGGTGTGGGTCGAGACGGTGAACCGCAACGGCCGCACACGGCGGCTGGTGCGCACCTATCATTCCGCCGCGCAGCTGCCGGCGCGCATCGACTTCTGGATCGGCGGCCGGATCGACGAGATCCGCTACGACCGGCGCCAGCGCCGGCTGGATGCGCGCTTCTCCGACCACGGCACGCGCGTGGCGGGCGCGGCGCCGCCGGCCTGCCGCGCGACCACGCTGCAGTTCCGCCAGCAGAATGGGCTGTGGCTGCTGTCCGGGGTTGAACCGCTTTGCTGAGCGAGGCAGCTTCACATACCGGGCGCAATACCGGACGCAATACCGGGCTCGGGACTGCCTGATACTGATTTCCTCGCGGCGCCAGAGCGCACGCGATAAACCGTTGGATACGATTCATGTCGCAACCTTTGACCGATTCGCTGCTGATCGAACTGTTCACCGAAGAGCTGCCCCCGAAGGCCCTGGCGCGCCTGGGCGAGGCTTTTGCCCAGGGGCTGTTCAACGGCCTGGCCGAACGCGGCCTGCTCGATGACGGCGCGCAGGTCACGCCGTTCGCCACGCCACGCCGGCTCGCCGCGCTGATCTCCGGCGTGCGCGCCGGCGCGCCGGACCGCGAACTGCGCGAGAAGGTGCTGCCGGTATCGGTGGCCCTGGGCGCCAATGGCGAACCGGCGCCGCCGCTGGCCAAGAAGCTGGCCGCGCTGGCCAGGACGGTCGGCGTCGAAGCGATCGACTGGCAGCAACTCGAACGCGGTTCCGACGGCAAGGCCGAAGCGCTGTTCTACCGCTATACCGCGCGCGGCGCGTTGCTTGCCGACGGCCTGCAGCAGGCGCTGGACGACACGCTCGCGCGCCTGCCGATTCCGAAGGTAATGAGCTACCAGCGCCCGGACGGCTCCACCGTGCACTTCGTGCGGCCCGCGCACGCGCTGATCGCGCTGCATGGCGCGAACGTGGTACCGGTGACGGCGCTGGGCCTGACGGCGGGCAACCGTACCGAGGGTCACCGCTTCCTGTCCTCGGGCGACATCGAGATCGCGCATGCGGCCGCCTACGCCGACACGCTGCGCGACAGCGGCAAGGTCATCGCCAGCTATGCCGAGCGCCGCGAGCGCATCCGCACCGCGCTGCTGGCCGCGGCGGGCGACGACCGCGTGATCATGCCTGAAGCGCTGCTGGACGAGGTGAACTCGCTGGTCGAGTGGCCGGTGGTCTACGCCTGCCACTTCGAGGAAGCCTTCCTGGCCGTGCCGCAGGAATGCCTGATCCTGACCATGCAGACCAACCAGAAGTACTTCGCGCTGACCGATGGCGCCGGCAACCTGCGCAACCGCTTCCTGATCGTGTCCAACCTGGAGACGGCGACGCCCGAGTCGATCATCGGCGGCAATGAGCGCGTGGTGCGCCCGCGCCTGGCCGACGCGAAGTTCTTCTTCGACCAGGATCGCAAGAAGACGCTCGCCTCGCGCGTGCCGCAGCTGGCCAACGTGGTGTACCACAACAAGATCGGCAGCCAGCTCGACCGGGTGCAGCGGCTGCAGCAGATCGCCGGCCATATCGCCGACGTGATGAACGCGGCCGGGGTGGCGGTCGACAAGGCCGCCGCGATGCGCGGCGCCGAACTGGCCAAGGCCGACCTGCTGACCGACATGGTCGGCGAATTCCCGGAACTGCAGGGCACCATGGGCACGTATTACGCGCGCCACGACGGCGAGGCCGAAGACGTGGCGCTGGCCTGTTCCGAGCACTACCGTCCGCGCTTTGCCGGCGACGCGCTGCCGTCCAACCCCGTCAGCATCGCCGTGGCGCTGGCCGACAAGCTTGAAACGCTGGTCGGCATCTGGGGCATTGGCCTGGTGCCCACCGGCGAAAAGGACCCGTTTGCGCTGCGCCGCCACGCGCTGGGCATCCTGCGCATGCTGATCGAAACGCCACTGCCGCTGACGCTGGACACGCTGCTGGCGCTGACCGAGCACGCCTTCGCCGGCGTGCCGGCGGTCAAGCCCGCGCGCGCCGGTATCACCGAGTTCCTGTACGACCGCGTGCGCGGCTACCTGAAGGACAAGGGCTACACCACCAACGAGGTCGAAGCGGTGGTCAGCCTGGCGCCTCAGCGGCTGGACGACATCCTTGGCCGCATGGAGGCGGTGCGAACCTTCGCCGCGCTGCCCGAGGCCGCCTCGCTGGCGGCGGCGAACAAGCGCATCACCAACATCCTGCGCAAGAATACGGAAACCATCGGCAGCGTCGATCCGGCACTGTTCCAGGAAGCGGCCGAAGGCGCGCTGCATGGCGCGGTCGAAGCCGTGCGTCCCGGCGTGGAAGCGGCATTCGCGCAGGGCGACTTCACTTCCGCGCTACGCGATCTGGCGCGGCTGCGCGAGGCGGTCGACCAGTTCTTCGACGGCGTGATGGTAATGGCCGACGACGCCGCGCTGCGGGCCAACCGCCTGGCGCTGCTGGCCTCGCTGCACGCGCTGGCCAACCGGGTCGCCGATATCTCGAAACTGGCCGCCTGAGCACGGTCCCTACCGAAGCGATTGACGCCATGCCACAAACGCCTGCCAAGTTCGTGATCCTCGACCGCGATGGAGTGGTCAACCTCGACAGCGACCAGTTCATCAAGACGCCCGACGAATGGATTCCCATTCCCGGCAGCCTCGAAGCCATCGCGGCGATGAACGAGGCGGGCTATCGCGTCGTGATCGCCAGCAACCAGTCGGGCATCGGCCGTGGCCTGTTCGAGATGAGCGCGCTCAATGCGATGCACGAGAAGATGTACAAGGCGCTGGCCCGGCTCGGCGGCCGCGTCGAAGCCATCTTCTTCTGCCCGCACACCGCGGCGGACGGCTGCGATTGCCGCAAGCCCAAGCCCGGCCTGATCCAGCAGGCGGCGCAACGCTTCGGCATCGAGCCGCGCGGCGTGCCGATCGTCGGCGATTCGCTGCGGGATCTCGAAGCCGGCGTGGCGCTCGGCTGCGTGCCGCATCTGGTGCGCACCGGCAAGGGCGAGGCCACGCTGGCCAAGGGCAACCTGCCCGAAGGCACCCGCGTGCATGACGACCTGCGCGCCTTCTCGCGGTGGCTGCTGCAGGGCGACGGCGCGGCCCGGGCCGGCGCCGCCGTTAGTACCGTCCATGCCAACGCCAAGACCAACGCCGGCTGAACCTCTTCCTCGATGATCTTTCTCCGCTCCCTGCTGTTCGCGCTGTACCTGGTGCTGCTGACGCCGCCCTATGCGTGCGCGTGCTTCATCGCCTTCCCCTTCATGAGCGCAAACCAGCGCTATCGCTTCGTGCGCGGCTGGCCGCGGATGGTCATCGCGGCCGCCCGCATGATCTGCGGCATCCATTACCGCATCGAAGGCTGGCACCATTTCGACGGCATGCTGGACAAGCCGGTGGTGCTGCTGTCCAAGCACCAGTCCGCATGGGAAACCGTGGCGCTGGTGGCGACCATGCCGAAGCCGCTGTGCTTCGTATTCAAGCGCGAACTGCTGTACGTGCCATTCTTTGGCTGGGCGTTGGGCATGCTGAAGATGGTCCATATCAACCGCAAGGATGGCAGCCGGGCGTTTGCCTCCGCGGCGCGGCAGGGGCGTGAGCGCCTGGCCGAGGGCGCGTGGATCATCATGTTCCCGGAAGGCACCCGCACGCCGTCGGGCATGCCGAACCCGCGCTACAAGAGCGGCGGTGCCCGCCTGGCCGTCGAGACCGGCGCGTACGTGATTCCGATCGCGGTCAATTCCGGCCGGCTGTGGCCGCGCAATTCCTTCCTGAAGTATCCGGGCACGATCACCGTGTCGATCGGGGCGCCCTTGAGCTCCGCCAACAAGACGGCGGACCAGCTGAACCAGGAAGTCGCGCAATGGATCGAGCGCGACATGCGGCGCATCGATCCGGAAAGCTATCCGAGCGAGCAAACCGCATGACCGCCTCGCGCCGCCGCGCCGCCGATTCCGCAGATGCGCAGCTCGAACTGCCGCTGCTGGACAGCGCCGGCGACGCCGGCGCGAATGGCGCCTCCCCACCGCCGTTCGCACAACGGACGCCGCCTTCCGTGCAGTCCTTGCAACCCGGGTGGCCCGCGCCGCCGCCCAACGCCCGGCGGCTGCTGCTGGGCGAGCGCACCGTCCACTTCACGCTGAAGCGCTCGGCCCGCCGCACCATCGGCTTCACCATCGACGACCGCGGCCTGTCGATCACGGCGCCACGCTGGGTTACGCTGGCCGAGATCGAGTCGGCCATCGCCGAAAAGCAGCGCTGGATCTTCAACAAGCTCGCGGAATGGCAGCAGCGCGAGGCGCATCGCGTGCTGCCGGAAATGCAATGGCGCGATGGCGCGACGGTGCCCTTTCTCGGCAAGCCGGTTACCCTGCGGCTGGACTCGCCAAACGGCGTGCTGATGTTCGATGCCGACACGCACGTGCTGCATCTGGCGCTACCGGACCAGGCCGACGAGCAGCAGATCCGCGATCGCGTGCAGGCATGGCTGCAACAGCAGGCGCGGCGCGTGCTGGCTGAACGCCTGGACGTCTACGCCGCCCGGCTCGGCGCGCAGTACCGCTCCTTTGCACTGAGTTCGGCCAGCACGCGCTGGGGCAGTTGCACGTCGGAGGGCAAGATCCGGCTGAACTGGCGGCTGATCCATTTCCCGCTGTCCATCATCGACTACGTCGCGGCGCATGAGCTCGCGCATCTGCGGGAGATGAACCACGGCCCGCGCTTCTGGGAAACCGTGGAATCGATCTTTCCCGAGTTCCGCGACGCGCGCGAGCAGTTGCGCAGCCATCCGCCGGAGGCGTTGCCAGCCTATTGAGCGTCTCGCTGGCCCGCCACGGTGGACTGACCGGTTTCGCCGGGCGCCTGCTCCAGCAGCGCCTGCATCACCGACACCCGGCCGAGGCGTCGGGCCGCATCCCGCGCCTCGTCGGCGCGCGACGGATGCGCGCGCAGCAGCGCCGTCACCGCTCGCCGCCGCGGCGACCAGTGGAGAGCGCTGAGCGTCGTTCAACACATCGCTCCAGCGCTGGCGTTTCGCCAGGGTCAGCTGCCAGTACGTGGCGACCTTGGTCAACCCGAGCCCGGCCGCGGCCGCCAGGCAGTCGCCCGCAGCCCCCCTCGACCGGGGCCTTGTCCATCAGCATGCGCTCGGCGCCGGCACAGCGCGCGGCGTCGGCGCGCACGTGGGCCCATAACGTGTCCAGCGCCATCGCCGCCCGCGGGTCGTCGGTTTTCAGACGCATCAGCGCATGGTCGAGCTGCGGCACGGCGGCGGCGGCGCGCTCCCGGGCCGGTAGCTGGCGCAGCAGCCCGTCCGCCAGGTTCAGGAAGGCCAGCGGCGGGAAGTCGCCGCCGATCGAAAGACGCCCCAGATCGGCCAGCTGGAGGGCACGCGGAATCTGTTCGTGGCCAAGGTCGGCCGCCCAGTACAGGCGGCCCATTCGACGCAGTTCGATACGGCGGGGCGCCCCCTCTTCCACAAGCGGAGGCTCGCTCCAGCGGGCCAGCACGTCGGGCGCGACGTCCGCCATCGCGCCCTGCGAGCGCAACGTCTGGCCCAGCTGCCATTGCAGAAGCGACGTGTCGCGGTTCAACGCGAAGCCGATGCAGTTGCCATGGGCATCGTCGGCAGCCTGCAGCACGAGCGCCGCATTCACCGGGCCAAACGCGCCGACGAGGGCCGGATGGGCTTCGATCAGCTCGTGCGCGGCGGCTGCCTCGGCCGGCGATGCGGTCTGACCTCGCGACAGCGGATGGTCCGGGCCAAGCAGCGCCGCCAGCGTATCGAGATAGCGGTCCGCCAGCGTGGCCAGCATCAGGCTGGCGATATCGGCAAGGCCGGCCCGTGTTTGCAGCCGTTCGACTTCGGCCTGCTCCCTCGGCGACAGCGGCACGATGAATGGATCGGCCACTGCGTCGAAGCCGAAGACCGGAGCCAACGCGTTCATCATGGCCCGGACCTGGTGCGTTTCAAACGGCGCGTCGTCATGGGCCCGGTTCGCCGCGCTGGAGACGCCCTGCAGTTGCGCCTGCAAGATTTCGTAGCATGCGAGCGCCGCCTCGCAGCGCAGGCCGGTGTCGCATGCCGGTTGCAGCTTCAGTGCCGCGTCGGCCAATTTCCTCAAACCCAATTCGGACTAAACTAGCGCCTCCAACGGTCCCTACAACAAAGCAGAGGTCTCAATGCGACTCCTTCACACCATGCTGCGCGTCGGCGACATGCAGCGCTCCATCGACTTCTACACCCGCGTGCTCGGCATGCAGTTGCTGCGCGAGAGCGACAATCCCGAATACAAGTACCGGCTGGCCTTCGTCGGCTACGGTCCGGAGAGCGAGACCGCGGTGCTCGAACTGACCTACAACTACGGCGTGGACAAGTACGAGCTTGGCACCGCGTACGGCCATATCGCGCTCGAAACGGATGACGCGGCGGCGGCCTGCGAGCGCATTCGCGCCGCCGGCGGCAAGGTCACGCGCGAAGCGGGACCGGTCAAGGGCGGCACCACCGTGATCGCCTTCGTCGAGGATCCGGACGGCTACAAGATCGAACTGATCGAACGCAATTCCACCCGCGACGCCAGCCGGCCATGACGATCGCCGCGGCGATGCCGGCCCGGCGGCCGCTGGACAGTCTGGCCGTCGGGCTGATGGTGCTGCTGTGCGCCGTCTGGGGCTTGCAGCAGGTCGTCATCAAGGTCACCACGCCGTTGATGGGCGCCGTGCTGCAGGCCGGCGTGCGTTCTGCCATTGCCGCGCTGCTGGTGCTTGGCTTCGCGCTGTGGCGGCGCACGCCGCTGTGGCAGCGCGACGGCACGGTGCGGCCCGGCATCGCCGCCGGCCTGCTGTTCGGCGCCGAGTTCTACTGCATCTTCGTTGGCCTGGAGCACACCACGGCCTCGCGCATGGCGGTGTTCCTGTACACCGCGCCGATCTTCACCGCGCTGGGGCTGCATGTCGCCGTGGCCGGCGAGCGGCTGCGCGCCGCGCAATGGCTCGGCGTGGCCACCGCGTTCGCCGGCATGGCGCTGGCGTTCGCCGATGGCATCGGCCGGCCCGGGCCGCAGGGCAGCACGCTGCTGGGCGATGCGCTGGGCGTACTGGCGGGCGCGCTATGGGCGGCCACCACGGTGGTCGTGCGGGGCAGCCGGCTTGCTTCGGCACCGGCCGCCAAGACGCTGCTGTACCAGTTGTCGGTCTCCGCCGTGATGCTGCTGGCGATGGCGTGGGCCGCCGGCCAAACGCTGCCGGTGCTGGATACGGACGCCGATGCCCGTCTGGTGCTGGGCAGCCTGCTGTACCAGTCGGTGCTGGTGGCCTTTGCCAGCTATCTGACCTGGTTCTGGCTGCTGCGGCAATATCTGGCGTCGCGCCTGTCGGTGTTCTCCTTCCTGACGCCGCTGTTCGGCGTGGCCTTCGGCGTGGTGCTGATGCACGATCCGGTGGGGCTGCGCTTCGCGGTGGCCGCCACGCTGGTGCTGGCCGGTATCGTGCTGGTGAACCGGCCAGCGCGGCGGCCCGCCGCCTGAGCCTGCACCGCCACCCTGCGGCCTGCTACAGGATCGCGCACTCGTCAGACTGCTGGAATTTGTCGGGCCGCTCATTCCGCCCCAGGCGCGGCGGCTGTCCCTGCCGCCGGCGGGCATGCCGCGCGGCCTGCTCCGACTCCCGCCGGGTTTCCCATTCGTATTCCTTGATTTTTTGCTTGTATTCCCTCGCCGAGACGCCCAGGGAGTCGCGGGCGTCCCGGTTGGCGCCGAGGGACACCAGCAGCCTGTCCAGCTCTGGATGCCCGCCGAGATAGGCATGCATCAGCGGTGTCCGGCCTTGCAAGTCGGCGGCGTTGATATTGGCGCCCGCGCCATGCAGCGCCCTGATGCTGTCTTCCTTTCCCTTTATCGCGGCGAGCATCATTGGCGTAAGACGTTGGTAAGTGGTTTGAACGTCCGGTTCCGCGCCATGGTCAAGCAACAGCCGCACGCATTCCGCACTGCCATCCGCGGCGACATGCAGGGCGCATCGGCCTTCCATGTTGACCCGATGCACATCGGCGCCCCCCTCGAGCAGCGCCTGCATGACGTCCGCGCGGCCCTCGATGGCCGCGAGAGCCAACGGGGTCGCCATCCCGTCCTTGCCGCTGTCGCTAAGCACGCCGGTGGTGCCGTGCTCCACCGCCATCCGTATGACCTCCAGCGCCACCGGAAACGCCCGCAGGCGCAGGGAGTGGACCAGCAGGTTGTCCAGCACTCCGACCGGCGCTTCCAGACGCCAGCCGGTGCGGGTCACCAGTTCGCGCACCGCCACGGCGTCGTGGGCATCCACCGCGTTGATCAGCATGCGCGCCACGGCGTCTCTCCACTTCAATACCTCGCGTACCGCCGTCGCGACCGCGTTCTCGTAGCCGGGCGCCACTGTCCCGTCCGCATCGTTCGCCAGTTGAAGGGCGTTGCGACCGTCGCGGTTGCTCGCACCGATCGCGCCGACCCCGCGGCCGTCGCCGTACCAGCGGACTGCCATCATCCTGTCCGGCAGCGCGGGCACAGGCGGCCGCAACGCGAAGGCCAGATGCATGCAGCTATTGCCGTCCGCGTTCAGCACGGCGGGATCGGCGCGATGCGCCAGCAGAAGGTCGACAATCGCAAGATCGCAGCCTAGCACGATGGCCAGGTGCAGCGCGGTATTGCCCCGGCTGTCCCGGAAGCGCACGCTGTCCGGCTGTTCGCGAAGCAGCCGGGCAACGGTGTCGCGGTCTTGCCGCGCGACGGCGGCCAGCAGTTCCGGGCCGCCTCCGGCCGCCTGTGCATCGCGGTGAAACGCGAGCGGATTGGATGTGCCGACATGGGCTGCCGTGGCGTGGTTGGTATGCATGGGATCGACTCCATCGGCGCGGCGAGGCGGAGCGCCCGTGAAGGACGATGGCGCCTGGCCGGCAAGTTGGACAGGAACCATGGATTCTCTGGCGCCGCCACACCCGCGCTTTAGCAATGCCGTCCGATCCGGCGATTTACCGCCATCCGCCGACACGGTACGCCGGGCCGTCTGGCATTGCGGGCCGCGCGGCTGCCGACTACAGGATCGCGCAGGTGGACTCGCCGCCCGTTTGCCGCCTCACCTCCCGACCGAGTTTGATATAGTCCCGCACGGTCACGCCGTTGTTGTCGACCGCGTCGGGATTCGCGCCCATGGCGACGAGCTTCGGGCCCAGACCCAGATGCCCCGCGCCGTAGGCCATCATCAGGGGCGTCACGCCGTCGGCGTCGCGTGCATTGATGTTTCCGCCAGCCGCGTGCAGCATCCGGACAATCTCCTCGTGGCCGCCATTAGCGGCCACCATCAGCGGCGTGATGCGGCCTTCGTCGGTGGCTTCGACACGGGCGCCGCGCGACAACAGCAGTCGAACCATTGCCGCATCGCCGCCCATCGCCGCCATATGAAGCGGCACGATGCCCGACGCATTGGGGCCGTTCACGTCGGCGCCCCCGTCGATCAGCGCATTGGCGACCACGGCATCCTTGTCGCCCATCGCGATGATCAACGGCGTCAGCTGGCCTGTCACATCAGTACGGTTCAGCAGCCCAAGGCAGCCCTGCTCGCCCGCCAGCCGGATCACCTCCACCACCGTCTTGACCGCGTACTCTCGCTGCGCATAAGTCAGCAGGTCATTGTCGTCGCAGACCGGCTGATCCAGGCGCCAACCCGTGCTGCGCACCAGATTCCGCACCTCGACGGGATTATCGACCTGCACCACGGCCTTCAGGCTGTCGATGATGCTGGTCTTCCAGGCGACGAATTCGTCTTTGGCGGCGGCCACTGCATGCTCATAGCCGGCGGCGATCCGGCCGCCGTCCCGCGCAACGTCAAGTGCGGTCTGGCCCTCGGCGTTACGCATGTCGAGCACGCCGAGGCCGCGAGTGTCCCCCAGCCAGCGCCGTTGCATCAGCATGGCGGGCAAGGCCGGCACGGGAGGCCGCAGCGCAAAGGCGAGATGCAGGCAGGTATCGCCATCCCCGTTCGTCGCGGCAGGATCGGCCCCATTGGCCAGCAGCAGGTCCACGATCGCCGGGTCGCAGCCCGGCACGATCGCCAGGTGCAGCGCGGTATTGCCATGTCGGTCCCGGTGTCGGACGCTGTCGGGTTCACGTTGAACCAGGCGGGTGACGGCTTGGCGGTCTTGACACCGCACCGCGTCCAGCAGCTGATTGCCGATGCTCCCGGCTTGACCAGGCTGAACCGCTCGGAGCCGGTCGGCGGACGCTAGCGGGGGTGTTGCGGTGGGACGCGATGTGGCGGCGTGGGTGTGACGGGTGGTGTGATGCGAGTACATGCGATCGACTCCATCGTGGCGGCAGGTGCAAATCGTGAACGATCATGGCGCCGTGCCGGGGATTGAAAGGAGTCGTTGATTCTGTTCACGCCGGCGAAATGTACTTTAGCAATGCTGCTCACTCCATAGATCACAGACATCCATGAAGTGCGGGGAGCGGCCACGGAACGCCTGCGGGAAGCGCTACTCCCCGTCCGGAAGAATGCTGCCCTGGGCCCCACCGGGCGCGGCCAGCCCGAAATGCCGGTATGCGGACGCCGTCGCGACGCGACCGCGCGGCGTGCGTTGCAGATAGCCCTGCTGGATCAGATACGGCTCCAGCACGTCCTCGATGGTGTCACGCTCCTCGCCGATCGCCGCGGCGAGATTGTCGACGCCGACCGGGCCGCCGCCGAACTTGTGCAGGATGGCTTCCAGCAGCTTGCGATCCATCAGGTCGAAGCCGACACGGTCGACATCCAGCATCGCCAGCGCGGCGTCGGCCATTTCACGGGTGATGGTGCCGTCGCCCTTGACCTCGGCGTAGTCGCGCACGCGGCGCAGCAGCCGGTTCGCGATACGCGGCGTGCCGCGCGCGCGCCGGGCGATCTCCAGCGCGCCATTGGGATCGATGCGGGCGTGCAGAAGCTGCGCCGAACGGGTGACGATGCGGGCCAGTTCGTCCGCCGTGTAGAACTCGAGCCGCGCCACGATGCCGAAGCGGTCGCGCAGCGGATTCGTCAGCATGCCGGCGCGCGTGGTGGCGCCCACCAGCGTGAACGGCTGAAGGTCGAGCTTGACCGAGCGGGCGGCCGGGCCCTCGCCGATCATGATGTCGATCTGGTAGTCCTCCAGCGCCGGGTACAGGATTTCCTCCACCACGGGCGACAGCCGGTGAATCTCGTCGATGAACAGCACGTCGTGCGGTTCGAGATTGGTCAGCAGCGCCGCCAGGTCGCCGGGACGCTCCAGCACCGGGCCCGACGTCTGGCGCAGGTTCACGCCCATCTCCCGCGCGATGATGTGGGCCAGCGTGGTCTTGCCCAGGCCCGGCGGGCCGAACAGCAGCACGTGGTCGAGCGCTTCGCGGCGGTTGCGCGCGGCGTGCATGAAGATATCGAGCTGATCCCGCACCTTCTGCTGGCCGACATATTCGTCGAGCAGCTTGGGGCGCAACGCGCGCTCGAACGCCTCCTCGCTGCTCGACGCCGGCGTGGCGGCGATCAGGCGGTCGCTGCCGCGATCGGTGTTGCGCTCGGTGGTGCGATTCGGGACGAACTTGTCGGTTTCGATCATGGGCGGGACACGGGGGAACTGGCTGTGATTGTAGCCGACGGGGGTGGGAGGCTTTGGGGTTGCGGTGGATTCGGCTGTGCGCCCCAACAACCGCCCCCTACCCCTTCGACAACGCCTTCAACGCCATCTTGATCCCCTCCGACACGCCAGTGCCCGCGGGTACCTGCCGCACCGCGGCCGCCGCCTCCTTGTCGGAATAACCCAGCGCCAGCAGTGCGTTCAGGATATCGGCCGCATGGTCGTGCGCGGCGACGCCAGGGCCCTGCGCCAGTTCCGCGCCCAGCTTGCCCTTCAGCTCCAGCAGCAGCCGCTCGGCGGTCTTCTTGCCGATGCCGGGAATCCGGGTGAGCCGCCCCGCTTCCTGCAGCGTGATCGCCTGCGCGAGTTCGGTGACCGACATGCCGGACAGCACCGCCAGGGCCATGCGCGCGCCGATGCCGGTGATCTTGATCAGCTCGCGGAAGGTATCGCGCTCGGCCGCGCTGCCGAAGCCATACAGCAGATGCGCGTCCTCCCGCACGATCAGCTGGGTGAGCAGGGTCACCGGCTGSCCCACCGCGGGCAGGTTGTAGAACGTGCTCATCGGCACATCGACCTCGTAGCCGACGCCATGGCAGTCGACCAGCAGATGCGGGGGATTCTTTTCAAGCAGGGTGCCGGCGATGCGTCCGATCATAGGGAGATGCCGGACCGGCCCGCGTCACGGATGGCGCGAACAGGTCCTTGGGTAGTCATGAAATGGCCGCCAGTGTAGCCGAGGCGGGCTTCGGCGGTCAGCGGCCCGCGTCGTCCACGGCGCGTCGGCCAAGCGCCGGATCGTCGGTGAAGAAGCCGTCCACGCCGGCCTCGATCAGCGCCCTCGCCTCGCGGATCATGCCGGCCGGATGACGCGCCGCCTTGTCGCCCGGGCCGCGCAGCAGCGGCGGCAGGAAGGCGTTTTCCGGCCTGAGCGTATACGGATGCACCAGCAGCCCGGCGGCGTGCGCCTGTCGCACCAGCGCGCTGGGCGCATCCAGTCCGCCGTCCTTGCCGCGCGGCACCACCTGGGCGCGCTCGGGGCCGATGCCATCGGCATAGGTGGCCACCTCACGCAGGCCCAGCGGCGTCATCATGTCCGCATAGGTGCGTGTATCGCCGGCAAGCCGCCAGTCGGCGGGACGCCTGGCCGGATTGCCGATCAGCTGCATCAGCCTGACGTTCGGCATCGACTTGCCGATCTGCGCTCGCAGCGTGCGCAGATTCGCCGTCTCGAACGATTGCAGGTAGACCGGCGCGGTGCGCGTGTAGGGATGCCCCCGCAGTGCCTTGACCACGGCCTCCTCCAGCGGCAGGCCGATGCCGCGGAAATAACTGGAATGCTTGGTCTCGGGATACAGGCCGATGGTGCGCCCGGTGCGGCGCGACGCATCGGCAACCAGCCGGATGATCTCGTCGAAGGTCGGGATCTCGTAGCGGTCGTTGTATTGCACGTTGGCGGGACGCACATCTGGAATGCGCTCGCGGGCACGCAACGTCTTCAGCTCGGCCAGCGTGAAGTCCTCGGTGAACCATCCCGTC
Organism: Cupriavidus gilardii J11; assembly: GCF_007829435.1. Taxonomy (GTDB): domain Bacteria; phylum Pseudomonadota; class Gammaproteobacteria; order Burkholderiales; family Burkholderiaceae; genus Cupriavidus; species Cupriavidus gilardii_D. Next base: position 192,613 of record NZ_VLJN01000023.1, on the reverse strand, counting down.
AGCCGCTCGCCGTCGATGACCTTGATCCGCTTGCGGTCGGCGAACTGCGGCAGCGTCGAAACATTGGTGGTGCCGCCGATCTCGTTCTCATGCCTTGCCACCAGCACGCCGTCCTTTGTCATCACCAGATCGGGTTCGACAAAGTCCGCGCCATCCTCGATGGCTTTCGCATAGGCGGCCAGCGTATGTTCCGGCCGCAGCGCGCTGGCGCCGCGATGGCCAATGACCAGCGCCTTGGGCCGCTGCGGCGCCGGGTCGATGCGGACGGGCTCCGGCGCTGGGGCCGGGGCGGGCTCGCGCGGGGCGAAGGCACAGCCGGATGCCAGCACGGCCACAAGCACTGCGGAAAGCAGGCCGCCGCGCGGCCACGGACACACCAAGCGAAGCGAAACGCGGGACGGATACATGCGGCCTCCTGGAATCCAAAGGCCGATTGTAAGTGAGGCCGGAGCCTCCCGGCTGTACGGCGGGCCGCGCTAGCCGATCAGCCGGCCGCGGCGCAGGCGCACGCCCTTGCGGGCCAGTTCCGGCGCGATTCCGGACAGCGTCGCCAGCGTATCGCCGCCATTGGCATGGCAGATGGCCACGCCGAGCGCGTCGGCCGCGTCGGAACTGGGCTGTCCCGGCAGCGCCAGCAGCCGCGACACCATCTCCTGCACCTGCGACTTGTTGGCGCGGCCATAACCGACCACCGCCACCTTCAGCTGCAGCGCGGTGTACTCGAACACCGGCAGCCCGTGGCCCACCAGCCCGCAGATTGCCGCGCCCCGGGCCTGGCCCAACAGCAGCGTGGACTGGGGATTGACGTTGACGAACACCTTCTCGATGGCGGCGCAGTCCGGTGCATAGGTGCGCGTGACCTCGGCAATGCCGTCATAAAGCGTCTTCAGCCGCTCGGGCAGGCTCTGGTTGCCGTCGCTCTTGATGGTGCCCGACGCGACATAGGCCAGCTTGCTGCCCGCCTTCTCGACCACGCCGAAACCGGTGGTGCGAAGGCCGGGGTCGATGCCTAGGATGCGCATGGGGCCATGGGAGGTTGTGGACGGGTGAAGTGTAGAGGAGTTGGGGGGATGTGGTGGGGGCGGGGGAGAGGGCAATCACAGCAAACCCCAACCCCACCACCCGATATCAATGCCGGAAATGCCGCGTCCCGGTCAGCACCATCGCGATATTGCGTTCGTCGGCCGCGGCGATCACCTCGTCGTCGCGCACCGAGCCGCCGGGCTGGATCACGCAGCTCGCGCCGGCGTCGACCACCACGTCCAGGCCGTCGCGGAACGGGAAGAAGGCGTCGGACGCCACCGCCGAGCCAGCCAGCGACAGCCCCGCGTTCTGCGCCTTGATGCTGGCGATGCGCGCCGAGTCGACGCGGCTCATCTGGCCCGCCCCCACGCCCAGCGTCATGCCGCCGCCGCAGAACACGATGGCGTTGGACTTGACGAACTTGGCCACGCGCCATGCGAACATCAGGTCGCTCATTTCCTTCGGCGTCGGATGGCGCTTCGTGACCACGCGCAACTCGTTTGGCTGCACGTTCTTCGCGTCGGGGCTCTGCACCAGCAGGCCGCCCCCCACGCGCTTGAAGTCATACTGGTTGATACCCTTGCCGAGCGGGATTTCCAGCAGCCTCACGTTCTGCTTGGCGGCGAACACCGCGCGCGCGCCTTCGCTGAACTTCGGCGCGATCAGCACCTCGACGAACTGCTTCGCCACCGCCTGCGCGGCCGCTTCGTCCAGTTCGACGTTGAACGCGATGATGCCGCCGAACGCCGAGGTCGAATCGGTCTTGAACGCCTTGTCGTAGGCTTCCAGCGCGTTGGCGCCGATCGCGACGCCGCACGGATTCGCATGCTTGATGATGACGCACGCCGCGCCATCGGCCGCGTCGAACGACTTCACGCACTCCCACGCCGCGTCGGCGTCGGCGATGTTGTTGTACGACAGCTCCTTGCCCTGCAGCTGCGTGTAGTTCGCCAGCGCGCCGGCAACCGGCTGCAGGTCGCGGTAGAACGCCGCCGACTGGTGCGGGTTCTCGCCGTAGCGCATCTGCTGGACCTGCGTGAAAGCCAGGTTCAGCGTCTGCGGATAGCTGCTGCGACCCTGGTGCGACTTGTCCTGGCCGAGGCTGGTCAGGTAGTTGGTAATCACGCCGTCATATTGCGCGGTATGCGCGAATACCTTGGTGGCAAGGCGGAAGTTGGTGTCGTAGCCGACCTGGTTGCCGTTGGCGCGCATCTCGGCCAGCACCGGCGCGTAGTCGGCCGGATCGACCACCACCGTCACGTCGCGGTGGTTCTTGGCCGCCGAGCGCAGCATGGTCGGGCCGCCGATGTCGATGTTCTCGATCGCGTCGGCCAGCGAGCAATCGTCCTTGGCCACGGTCTGCTGGAATGGGTACAGGTTCACCACCAGCAGATCGATGGTCGGGATGCCGTGCTGCGACAGCGCCGCCATGTGCTCCGGCAGGTCGCGCCGTGCCAGGATGCCGCCATGCACCTTCGGATGCAGCGTCTTCACGCGCCCGTCCAGCATCTCGGGAAAGCCAGTGTAGTCGGCCACCTCGGTGACCGGCAGGCCGGACTCCGCCAGCAACTTGGCGGKGCCGCCGGTGGAGAGCAGGGTCACGCCAAGCGCATGCAGCTCGCGCGCGAAGTCGACGATGCCGGTCTTGTCGGATACGGAGAGAAGGGCTTGCTTGATCATGGTGATGGAGAACGCTTCAAAGTAAACCGTGCTGCTGCAGCTTCTTGCGCAGCGTGTTGCGATTGATGCCGAGATAGGCGGCGGCGAGCGACTGGTTGCGGTCGGCTCGCGCCATCACCTCTTCCAGCAGGGGCCGCTCGACGGCGTCCAGCACCATGTTGTACATGTTCGACGGCTGCTCGCCGTCAAGGTCCCGGAAGTACGCGCTCAGGCTGTCCCGGATGCATTGGTCGATGGCGTTTCGGCTCATGCGGCAAGCAGCTCCCGATTGTTTTTGTTCGATGCGCCGGCCTGGTCGCCCTGCTGCTCCACATAGACCAACCGGTCGGACATGGCGGCCTGCTCGTCGAAGAATGCGTTGACGGCGGCCAACTGCGCCTCGCTGGTTTCCAGCGTATTCATCCTGTGGCGGAACAGGTTCGCCCCGGCCAGCCCCCGCGTGTACCAGGCGATATGCTTGCGCGCGGTACGCACGCCGGTGAACTCACCGTAGAACGCGTAGTGGTCTTCCAGATGCGCATTCATGATGGCGCGGATCTCGGCCACTTCCGGCGGCGGCAGCAGTTCGCCGGTTGCCAGGAAATGTTCGATCTCGCGGAACAGCCACGGCCGGCCCTGCGCGGCGCGGCCGATCATGATGGCGTCGGCCCGCGTCAAGGCCAGCACCTCGCGCGCCTTCTGCGGCGTGGTGATGTCGCCGTTCGCCACCACCGGGATCGACACCGCGGCCTTGACCGCGGCGATGGTGTCGTACTCGGCCTCGCCGTGGTACAGGTCGGCGCGGGTACGGCCGTGCACCGTCAGCATGCTGATACCAGCCGACTCCGCCAGCCGCGCCACGCGCACCGCATTGCGGTTCTCGCGGTTCCAGCCGGTGCGGATCTTCAGCGTGACGGGCACGCGGTGTCCCACCGCGCCCACCACCGCCTCGACGATGCGCGCGACCAGCGGCTCGTTCTGCAACAGCGCGGAACCCGCCGCCACATTGCAGACCTTCTTGGCCGGGCACCCCATGTTGATATCGATGATCTGCGCGCCGCGATCGACGTTGTAGCGCGCCGCCTCGGCCATCATGCCGGGCTCGGCGCCGGCGATCTGCACCGCGATCGGCTCGACCTCGCCGTCATGGTTGGCCCGCCGCATGGTCTTCTCGCTCTTCCATAGCTGCGCGTTCGACGCGACCATCTCCGATACCGCGTAGCCGGCCCCCAGCCGCTTGCAAAGCTGCCGGAACGGGCGGTCCGTCACGCCCGCCATGGGGGCGACGAACAGGTTGTTGCGAAGGCGATGAGGTCCGATTTGCACGCGAAAAAGCGCGACGGCGCTGGCAATGGAAAGGGTTGAACAGGCGACCGAAAGGCAAAGGCCATGCCAGCCGAAACGCTGTCGGCGATGAGACGGGGCATGTGCGAGGGCGGGATTTTACCGCTAAACCGCGTCGGTGCCCAATAAATAAGCAGGAGACACGTGATGCGGTGCCGCACGGGCAGCGACAGGCGCCGCAACGCCGGTCTCCATCGCGGCCCTGCCCCGGCACAAAGGCAGACGGTGGGCTGGCGAAGACCTACCGCGCCGACCGCCACGGCGAGAGCCACCAGACCAGCGGCCCCAGCGGGAATCCGAGCGCGACGACCGCCGCGGTGTGCAGCGCGATGCCGGTCGTGTATGTCAGGCAGCGCCGCACGCCGTGCAGCGCCTTCAGGCAGGATGACCAGTCGCCGGGCGCCTCGTCGACCAGTTGCACGCGCGGCGCGCAGGCCATCGCAAGATCGGTCGGATGGGTCGGATCGGCCGTGGCGCAGACGCGCGGCACCGATGGGCCGGCCGTGTTGCTTGCGGAAACGGGGATTTGCATGATGGCATCCGCGGATAAAGGCGGCATGGTCGCACTGTCCGCCTCGCGCCACTGTCCACGCCGTTCCACGATCATAGGAAACCGGCCGCGGTCCCGGTCTGCCTACCGTCGCATGCCGTAGATCATCTGCCGCGCCAGCAAGTGCTTGAGCGGAGGCAGGCACTCCAGCGCGGCCAGCGAAGCGCCGCGCGCATGGGCGGCGAGCGAATACGGGATGCCGAACAGGCGGGGCAGCAGATCCGTCACGCCGATCGTCACCGCGCGGTCGACACGATGGCGCGCCGCGAAGGCCGCCAGCGCTTGCGGCGTGCAGGCGCGGCGCAACTCGTCGGCCAGCGCGAATGCATCGCGCAGGCCCAGGTTGAGGCCCTGCCCCGCGACCGGATGCAGGGTCTGCGCCGCATTGCCGATCGCCACCACGCGGCCGTTGACGGTGAGCCCCGCCGCATTGAGCCCCAGCGGGAACGCATGGCGCTTCGCAACCCGCGTGAAATGCCCCATGCGTTGCCCGAATACCGCTTCCAGTTCGGCGAGGAATTCGCGATCGGGCAGCGCCAGCCGGCGCGACGCCTCATCCGGCGTGCAACACCACACCAGCGCATAGCCGAAGCCGGCCGCACCGGCAGCGGCGTTGCCTTCGTCGCCATCGTCATGCGGCAACAGCGCCAGCGGCCCCTGCTCGGTGAAGCGCTCCCATGCCCAGCCCGGCATCGGGCGCGTACACGACACGTGGGAGACGATCGCGGTCTGGCCATAGTCGCGCCGGCGCGTACCGGCAGCGGCGGCGGTGCGGGCGATCTGCTGGTGGAACAGTCCGCCCTCGGCCTGCACCGCGAGCCGCGCGCGATAGCTGACCGGCAGGCCCTCCGGGGCCGCGCCGCGGACTTCGACGAGTTCGGCGCCGCCCTGCTCGAGCGCGTCGATGCGGGTATCGAACGCGCGCACCAGCCGCCCGCCGGCGCCCGCGTGGCGCGACAGCGCCTGCTCCAGCGCCGAGCACAGCGCGCCGTAGCGCACGACATAGCCGAGCGCCGGAATCGAATAGTCGTCCCGGTGCAGCTTGACATGGCCAAAGCGCCCGCGCTGCGACACATGGATGTGCTCGATCGGCGTGGCCGGCATGCCGGCCCATGCGCCGATCTGCTCCAGCAATTCGCGACTGCCATGCGACAGCGCGATGGCGCGCGGGTCGCGGGCCGCGCGCGCCGGCGTGGCGGCGTCGATCAGCACGATGCGCCAGGGCGTGATCTGCAGCAGCCGGCAGGCCAGCGCGAGCCCGACCGGCCCGCCGCCAACGATGGCGAGGTCGAACGGGTCCACGCCGGCACCGCGCTGCGGCGTCATGGCTTGTACATTGTCAGGAAGCGTCTCGTTCATGGCCGGCCTCGCCATCGTCATGCGCGATGGAATCGGTCCCGGCGCCGCGCTGCCAGCACAGCGCGTCGTCGCGGTCCTTGCCCGTACGTGCCGCGCGCGCGGCACGGTCCAGCGGCGCGCGGTCGAAGCCGGGCAGCGCCGCCAGGCGCTCCACCAGCGCCTCATGATTCATCGCGTCCAGCGGCGCCACGCATCCCTGCTGGCGGCCGTCGGCACCGTCGTCGCCGATCAGGATCAGCCACGCCTTGCCCGCCCACGGTCCGCGGCTGGTGGCGCGCACCACCACGCGGGACAGGCGTTGCCACTCGACTTCCTCGCGCTGGCCGTCGGGCCGATGGACCACCACGCGATCGTCGAACAGGTTGATGATGAACGGTTGAGCGGCCTCGGCCGCCGGCGCGGCATTGCCGCGCGTGCCGGGTTCGCCACCGAGCAGTCTGCGCAGCCAGCCGGTCATGGCAGAGCGCTCCGGTCACGCATCAGCGCTTCGATCCCGTCCGGATCAACCGGCACGTCGCGCGTGAGCAGTTCGCAATCGCCATCGGTCACCACCGCGTCGTCCTCGATGCGGATGCCGATATGCCAGTAGCGCTCCGGCACGCCCTCGGCGGGTCGCACATAGATACCCGGCTCCACCGTCAGCACCATGCCGGGCGCCAGCGGTCGCCACGGCCGCTCGCCTTCCGCGGGCGCCGGCCCGGGCACGCGGTATTCGCCGACATCGTGCACGTCCATGCCGAGCCAATGGCCGGTGCGATGCATATAGAAGCGCCGGTAGCTGCCGCTGGCGAGCACGTCGTCGAGTCCGCCTTCCTTGTCGCGGTCCAGCAGCCCGGTGTCCAGCATGCCCTGCGCCAGCACACGCACGGCCGCGTCGTGCGGCACGTTGTACGGCACGCCCGCGCGGGTCTGGGCGATCGCGGCCTGCTGGGCGGCCAGCACCAGCTCATACAGCTCGCGCTGCGCGGCAGAGAAGCGGCCGGACACCGGGAAGGTGCGGGTGATATCCGACGCGTAGCCGTCCAGCTCGCAGCCGGCGTCGATCAGGCACAGGTCGCCGTCGCGCAGCTCCGCGGGACCGGCGCGGTAGTGCAGCACGCAGGCATTGGGACCGGCGGCGACGATCGAGTTGTAGGCGACGCTCTGCGCCCCATGCCGGCGGAACTCGTACAGCAGCTCGGCTTCAAGGTGATACTCGCGCAGCCCCTCGCGGCACGCGCGCATCGCGCGCACGTGGGCCTGCGCCGAAATGCGCGCGGCGCGGCGCATGATGGCCAGTTCACCGGCATCCTTGAACAGGCGCATCTCGTCGAGCAGCGTGCGGATGTCGAGCGCGCGCGACGGTGCCGATACGCCGGCACGGCCCTGCGTGCGCACCGCGTCGAGCCAGCGGCGCACCTGCATGTCGATCCGCGTCGATTCGGCCAGCGGATAGGCCAGCAGCGGCTGATTGGCGAGCCGCTGGGGCACCAGCTTGTCGATCTCCTCGATGGAATAGGCCTCGTCGAAGCCGAACGCCTCGCGCGCGGCCTCCGGACCGTAGCGGAAACCGTCCCAGATCTCGCGCTCCTCGTGCTTGGGGCGGCAGAACAGGATGCTGCGGTCGGCCTCGGCGCTGGCGCCGGCCAGCAGTACCAGCACCGCTTCGGGCTCGGTGAAACCGGTCAGGTAATAGAAATAGCTGTCGTGCCGGTAAGGAAAGTCGCTGTCGCGGTTGCGCATGGCCTCGGGCGCGGTCGGCAGGATCGCGACGCCGCCGCCGGCGGCGCGCAGATGCGCCATCACGCGGGCGCGCCGCGCGCGGCAGGCCTCGATCAGTGCGGAATCAGGTGCGGACATGGTGGGAGCGGACTGTGTGGTCATTGGTCCGATTCTAACGCCGACGGGGGGAGTGAGCTGTTGGGGAGGGGGTGGGGGTGCTGATACTGCCCTCTCCCCCGCCCCTCTCCCGCYTTGCGGGAGAGGGGAGCAAACCGACAGCGTTTGAAGCTCCAACGGTGTTCTCCCCTCTCCCGCTCGCGGGAGAGGGGCGGGGGAGAGGGGCAGGGAAAAGAGGGCGGTACCGGCCCACCAACAACTAGCCAGCCCGCGCAGCCACCCTGGTCAGTTCTGCATCCAGGGCGGCGAGCTGCGCCGGCGTGCCGACATTCTCCCAGCGCCCGTCGAAGCATTCGCCGGTCGCCCGCCCCGCCGCGATGGCGGCGCGATAGTACGGCGTCATCGCGACCTTCTGCCCCGGCGCGATGTCGGCGAAGGTCCGCGTGTCATAGAGCCCAATATTGCCGAAGGTCAGCGGCAGGCCCTGTCCAGGCTCTCCCGCGTCGCCGGATGGCAGCGCAAGCCGCCCGTCCGCGCCCAACACGAAGTCGCCCCGCGGATGGAACGGCGGATTCGGCACCATCACCAGATGCATGCCGGGTTCGGCGGCGGCCGCCATCGCGCGCGCCCTGGGCAGCAGCGCGTGGAAATCGTATTCGGCATAGACGTCGCCGGACACCGCCACGAAGATCTCGCCGCGACCGTCCGCCGTGGCAGCGTCATCGGCCCCACGCAGCAGCGGCAACGCGCGCGCGATGCCGCCCGCCGTCTCCAGCGCCTCGCCCTCCGCCGAGTAGGCGATGCGCACCCCGTAGCGGCTGCCGTCGCCCAGCGCGGCCTCGATCTGCCCGCCAAGCCACGCGTGATTGATCACGATGTCGGTGAGCCCGGCCCGCGCCAGCGCTTCGATGGTCCACACGATCAGCGGCTTGCCGCCGGCCTTCAGCAGGGGCTTGGGACAGCCGTCGGTCAACGGCCGCATGCGCTCGCCGCGGCCCGCGGCGAAGATCATCGCTTTCAAATCAGGGTCTCCAGGGCGACCAGCGTGGCCATGCCGCCCGCGATGGTCCAGCCGATGCTGCGCGTGCGCGCGGCGATCAGTATCGCCACCACGCCCGCGATCAGGCGCGCATTGTCCGGCGACAGCGCAAGCTCGCCATCGCGCATCAGCAGATCGGGGGCGATCAGCGCCGACAGCATCGCCGCCGGCACGAACTGCAGCGCGGTACGGAACCATGCCGGCAGCCGCAGCTTGCCCTCCACGGCGATGAAGGACAGCCGGATCAGATAGGTGGCCAGGCCCGCGGCGGCCATCACAGCGAGCAGCATCCATTCGCCACCGATGCCCGTCATGCCGCTCATGCAGTGCTCTCCTTGCCGACCTTGCCGCCACGCTTGCCACCGGGCTTGCCGCCCAGCACCAGCATGCCGATGGCAATGCCGCCCAGCGCGGCGGCCATCAGGCCCAGCTTGTGCGGCAGGCCGAAACAGGCCACCGCCAGGGCGCTGGACGCCACCGCCGCGGCAACGTGCGCGCGGTGCCGGAGGCCCGGCACGATGATGGCGATGAACGTCAGCGGCAGGAAGAAGTCGAGCGGCAGGCCACGGGGCACCTGCGCGCCCACCAGCACACCGGCCAGCGTGGACAGCTGCCAGCTCGCCCATAGCGAGAAGCCGGCGCCGAAGAAGAACCAGTGGCGGTAGCGCCGGTGCTGTGCGTCGTCGCCCAGGCGCTGCGTCATCGCGGCGAAGGCCTCGTCGGTCAGCAGGTAAGCGATCAGCATTTTCCAGCGCGCCGGCAGGTGCGCCAGCGCTGGCGCGATCGTGGCCGAATACAAGGCATGGCGAAGGTTCACCATCGCCACCGTGGCGGCGATCAACAGCGCCGGCGTGCCGGCGGCCCAAAGCTGGGTCAGGATCATCTGCGACGCGCCACCAAACACCACCGCGCTCATCGCGCACGCCAGCCACGCCGGCATGCCGGCGCCCACGGCCAGCACGCCGTAGATCAGGCCAAACGGCGCCACGCCGAGCAGCATCGGGGCCAGCGCGCGCACGCCGGCCCACCATTCCGAGCGACGGGTGGTGACGGTACCGGACATCGTCAGAAGGTGTAGCCCGCCGGCCGCTCGACGCCTTCCAGCGCATCGAACAGGCGCACCAGCTTGCGCAGCTCGCCATAGCGCCCGGCCACCGATCGCGCGTACTTCCACACCAGCGGCATATTGGCGAGATAACCGTCCTTGCCGTCGCGGTGGTAGAGCCGCGCGAAGATGCCCAGCACCTTCAGATGGCGCTGCAGGCCCATCCATTCGAAGTCCCGGTAGAACTCGCCGAAATCCGACGCCACCGGCAGGCCGGCCTTGCGCGCGCGTTCCCAGTAGCGGATCAGCCAGTCCAGCTGCAGCTCCTCGTCCCATTCGATATAGGCATCGCGCCACAGCGATACCGCGTCGTAGGTGATCGGCCCGATCACCGCGTCCTGGAAGTCCAGGATGCCGGGATTGGCCTCGCCGTCGAGCACCATCAGGTTGCGCGAGTGGTAGTCGCGATGGACATAGACCTGCGGCTGGGCCAGGTTGTTGGCCAGCAGCGTCTCCATGACCTCGGCCAGGTCCGCCTGCCGCGCGGCATCGAGCGTCACGCCCAGATGCCGCGCGATATACCACTGCGGGAACAGGTCCAGCTCGCGCTGCAGCAGCGCGCGGTCGTACGCGGGCAGCGTGCCCGGCTGCGTCGCGCCCTGCAACTTCACCAGTGCCGCGGCGGCGTCGCCGTAAAGCGTACGCGCATTGGTGATGTCCAGCCGCGACAGGTACGTGGTGTTGCCGAGGTCGGACAGCAGCAGGAAACCTTGCGACAGGTCCTGCGCGAGCACCCGCGGCACCGTCACGCCGGCCGCGCCGAACAGCCCGGCGACATGGATGAAGGGCCGGCAGTCCTCGTGCGAGGGCGGCGCGTCCATCGCGATCACGGTCGGGTGGCGCGGATCATCGGTACGCAAACGGAAGTAGCGGCGAAAGCTGGCGTCGGCGGAAGCCGGCGCGCAGGAATCGGGGTCGACGGACCAGTCCGGAGCGAGTCCGGACACCCACGCTTTGAGCTGGTCCTGGCGCGGGTCGAGGGGAAGTGCTGCCATGCCGGAAGGGGTCGATAAGTTGCCCCGTATAATACCCGACCAGACCCGGGCGCCGGGCGGCTCCCAGGCGGGCCGGCACGTGCCCGGCAGCCTGTTTGGACGGCGGGCGGGGCCACGCTCCCAGCCGCCCCGCCGTCCGACCGACGACCCGCTCGCATGACCGAACAACGACGATCACCGAACATCATCGCAGCCCTTCGCGCACAGGTCCGCCTGCCTTCGCGCCCGCCCGCGCGCCGGCCAGTTCATGCGCTGCGGCCGCTGGTGCTGGCGATGGCCGGCTGGTCGCTCGGGGCGCACGCCCAGGGGCAGGCGGTCGGCTCGGCGATTCCCGCGATGCCAACCGCCGAAGCGGCCGCCGAGGAAGTCGACCCCAGGCAGCCCCCGCGCGCCGGCGAACTGATTCCCTATCTGTCCGAGCCCGCCACGTGGCGCGACCCGGTCTCGCCGGGCGGCGACGAGGACGCGCCGACCTACGTCTCCGGCGACCGCCTGACCGGCTATAACGAGCGTGGCGTGGAGCTGGAGGGCAATGCCGAGCTGCGCCGCGACGGCGCCGTGATCAAGGGCGACCGGCTTGCCTACGACCAGGACACCGACGAGGCGCTGGCGACCGGCAACGTGCGGATGTCGCGTTCGGGCACGCTGGCGGTCGGTCCCGAGGCCAAGCTGCGCGTCGAGGCGAACGAAGGCTACATGCTGTCGCCGGACTACTACTTCCAGCAGACCGGAGGCTCGGGCTCGGCCGAACGCATCGACTTCATCAACAAGAACCAAAGCACCATCCAGCGGGCCACCTACACCACCTGCTCGCCGGACAACGCCGACTGGTACTTCAGCGCCCGCCAGCTCGACATGGACAGCGACCGGCAGGTCGGCGTGGCCCATGGCGCGGTGCTGCGCTTTTTCGACGTGCCGATCATGGCCGCGCCGGTGGTCAGCTTCCCGCTGACCGACGAGCGCCAGAGCGGCGTGCTGGCGCCGTTGTTCGCGTACGGCTCGCGTTCGGGCTTCGACCTGACCGTGCCGTACTACTTCAATATCGCGCCGAACCGCGACCTGACGGTGTATCCGCGCGTGATGACCTCGCGCGGCGTGCAGCTGGGCGCCGACTACCGCTACCTGGGCGACGGCTATTCCGGCCGCATCGTCGGCGAGTTCCTGCCGAACGACCAGCAGACCAAAACCGATCGCTGGTCCTACTCCATACAGCACAGCCAGAGGCTGGCGCAGGGCCTGAACGCCTACCTGAACCTGAACCGGGTATCGGACGACCGCTATCCCGACGACCTGACCCGCACCGTCGCGCAGTCCACGCTGCGCCAGTACACGCAGGAAGGCGGGGTCAGCTACAACTGGGGCGACTTCACGGTGCTGGCGCGCGTGCAGCGGTTCCAGACGCTGGCGCCGAGCCAGCCCTCGTACGAGCGGGTGCCGCAGCTGAACGGCCGCTTCACCCGCTACAACTGGGGCGGCTTCGACGTGCAGGTGGAAGCGGACTACAGCCGCTTCCGCATTCCGTTGACGACCTGGGGCTATCAACAGCCGCAGGGGGAACGGTTCTTCATCCAGCCGTCGGTCAGCTACCCGATCGTGCGGCCCGGCTGGTTCGTCGTGCCGAAGGTGATGTTCAACGCGGCCCAGTACCAGATGGAGCCGTCGACCAATACGCCGGGCGCGCCAAACACGCTGACGCGCGCCGTGCCGACCTTCAGCCTCGATTCGGGCATGACCTTCGAGCGCGAGGCGCCGACCATCAGCCGCCTGTTCGGGGTCAACTACCTGCAGACGCTGGAACCGCGGCTGTTCTATGTCTACACGCCGTTCCGCAACCAGAGCAACTTCCCGCTGTTCGATACGGTGCAGTCCGACTTCGGCTACGGGCAGATCTTCACCGAGAACCCCTTCACCGGCTACGACCGCATCGCGGACAACAACAAGCTGACCGCGGGCCTGACCACCCGCCTGATCGAATCGTCCAGCGGCATCGAACGCTTCCGCGCCACGCTGGCGCAGCGCTTTGACATGTCGGGCCAGCGGGTGCAGCTGACCGGCACGCTCGATGATGCCGAAAGCGGCTACTCGGACCTGCTGGCCGCCACCACGGTGCAGTTGTTCCGTGGCTACTATGTCAATGCCGGCATGCAGTACAACCCCGAAAACGACCGCGTGGTGCAGTCGAACATCGCGTTCGCCTGGCGCCCCGAGGCGCGCAAGCTGCTCAATATCGGCTACCGCTACCGGCGCCCCACCACCGTTACCGACAATACCGCGATCGACCAGTTCGAGATCTCGAGCCAGTGGCCGCTAACCCGGCGCACCTATGGCATCGGCCGCGTAGCGTACGATCTCTCTGGCAACGAGCTGGTCGATACGCTGCTGGGCCTCGAGTACGCGGCAGACTGCTGGGTCGGCCGGGTCGCGTACCAGCGTTTCCGCAATACCACCCAGGGCTATACCGGGCGGATCTTCCTGCAAGTGGAATTCCGCGGGCTGTCGAAGATCGGCTCCAATCCGCTGGATATCCTGAGGCTGAACGTGCCTGGCTATGAACCTGCCACGGCCGCGCCGATCCCTCAGACCCAGTTCGACCAATACCAATGACGGACATGATGAAGCGTCACGCAGTCTCTGTTCCCTCCCTCAGCGCCCGCTCGTCGCGGCGCACGCGCGGCATCGTGCTGTCCGCAATGCTGGCCATCGCGGCCACCCCGTCGCTGGCGCAGCTGAAGGCGCCCAACGCGCCGCGCGCGACCGGCATCTTCGTGCCGCAGGCGCAGCCGTCGGCGGCGCCAGGCCAGCCCGCGGCGGACCCATCCCAATCGCGCCGCAACGGACGCTCGCAACTGGTCGACGAAGTGGTGGCGGTGGTCAACAACAGCGTCATCACGCGCCGTGAACTGCTCGATCGCTCCGACGAGATCGAGGCGCAGCTGCGCGCCGCCGGCCGTCCCATGCCGCCGCGCGATGAACTGCTGCACGAAGTGCTCGAACGGCTGGTGATGGAACGGGTGCAGACGCAGGCCGCCCAGGAAGCCGGCATCCGCGTGACCGACCAAGAGGTCGACCGGGCCATCGAATCGGTGGCCCAGCAGAACCGCGTCAGCGTCGCGGCCCTGCGCGCGCAGGTGGAACGCAGCGGACTGACCTGGGACAAGTACCGCGACGAACTGCGCAAGCAGGTGCAGGTGATCCGGCTGCGCGAGCGCGAAGTCGATTCCAAGATCCAGGTCTACGACGGCGAGATCGACAACTACCTGGCCGCCCATGCCGAGCAGTCCGGCGCCGCGGCAGGCCCGGTGGAGTATGACGTCGCGCAGATCCTCGTGCGCGTGCCCGAAGACGCGACCGACGCGCAGAAGGCGCAGCTGCGCGCCAAGGCCGAGGGCCTGCTGAAGCAGGCCCAGGGCGGCGCCGACTTCGCGCAACTGGCGCAGAACAATTCCGACGGCGCCGAGGCGCCCAAGGGCGGCTCGCTGGGCTATCGCGAAATCGGCCGGCTGCCGGCCATCTTCGCCAATGCCGTGGTCGACCTGCAGCCCGGCACCGTGGTGCCCGAGGTGCTGGAAAGCGCCAACGGCTTCCATGTGCTTAAGCTGGCCGGCAAACGCCAGGGCGGCGGCGACGCCGCGCCGGGCCGAATCACGCAGACCCAGGTGCGCCATATCCTGATTCGCACCGGTCCGAACATGCCCGAGGCCGAAGCCAGCCGGCAACTGGCCACGCTGCGCGACCGCATCACCCATGGCGGCAACTTCGCCGACATCGCGCGCCGTTATTCGCAGGACGGCTCGGCGGCCAAGGGCGGCGACCTGGGCTGGGTGTCGCCCGGCGAACTGGTGCCGGCGTTCGAGCAGGCGATGAACCGGCTGCGCCCCGGCGAAGTCTCGGAGCCCGTGGTCAGCCAGTTCGGCGTGCACCTGATCCAGGTGCAGGACCGCCGCGAGATCGAGGTATCGCCTGAAAAACGGCGCGACTTCGCGCGCGCCGAGGTGCGCGAGCAGAAGCTGCGCGCCGCCTACGAGGACTGGGTGCGCCAGCTGCGCGAGGCCGCCTACGTCGAATACCGGATCAACCGCTAGGCGCCTCGTCGCGCAGCTCGCCCATGACCTCGCCGGCCGCCCTTCCGCCCCTGCCGCTGCCGATCGCCATCACCACCGGCGAACCGGCCGGCATTGGCCCGGACATCGCCATCGCGGCCGTGCTGCAGCTGGCGGGGCAGCACGCGCCCGCGCGTTTTCACGTGATCGGCGACGCGCGGATGCTGGCAGGGCGCGCGGCCTCGCTGGGCGTTGCCGATGCATGGGCCCGACGCCTTGCCAGTGGCGACGTGACGATCGACGATATCCCGCTGGCCGCCGCATGCCATCCCGGGCAGCTCGATGCCCGCAATGGCCGCTATGTGCTGGCGCTGCTCGATACGGCGCTGGCAGGCCTGATGCCGGGCCGCGGCCAGCCCGCGCGCTTCGCCGCCATGGTGACCGCGCCCGTGCAGAAGAGCACGATCAACGACGCGGGCGTCCCGTTCACCGGCCATACCGAATACCTGGCGGAGAACGCCGGCGTGCCGCGCGTGGTGATGATGCTGGCGGGTCCCCAGCCGGCGCACGACAACGCGATGCTGCGCGTGGCGCTGGCCACCACGCACCTGCCGCTGCGCGAGGTGCCCGACGCGCTCGATGTGCCGATGCTGGTGGAAACGCTCGCCATCGTCGATCGCGACCTGCGCCAGCACTTCGGCATCTCGCGGCCGCGCATCCTGGTGACCGGACTGAATCCGCATGCCGGCGAGAGCGGCCACCTCGGGCGCGAGGAGATCGACGTCATTGCCCCGGCGCTGGCCCGCGCCACCGACCTTGGCATCGATGCGCGCGGCCCCTACCCCGCCGATACGCTGTTCCAGCCGCGCCTGCTGCGCGACGCCGACTGCGTGCTGGCGATGTACCACGACCAGGGTCTTGCGCCGCTCAAGTACGGCACCTTCGGCCACGGCGTCAATATCACGCTGGGCCTGCCCTTTATCCGCACCTCGGTCGACCATGGCACGGCGCTGCCGCTGGCCGCGACCGGCCAGGCCGAGCATGGCAGCATGATCGAGGCGATCCGCTGCGCGGTGGCGATGGCGCGCCACGCCAACGGCAGCCTGCCGCGCCGCCTTTGAAGAGACATCGATGCGTTCCAACGTGCATCAGGGCCATACCGCCCGCAAGCGCTTCGGCCAGAACTTCCTGGTCGACGACGCCATCATCCACGGCATCATCAACGCGATTTCGCCGCAACCGGACGACCTGCTGGTCGAGATCGGCCCCGGCCTTGGCGCGCTGACCGAACCGCTGCTGGAACGCGTGCGCCATATGCACGTGGTCGAGCTGGACCGCGACCTGGTGCAACGGCTGCAGCGCCGCCATGGCGAGCGCATGAGCATCCATGCCGGCGACGCGCTGGACTTCGACTTCGGCAAGCTGAAGGAGGCAGGCCGGCCGCTGCGCATCGTCGGCAACCTGCCGTACAACATCTCCAGCCCGCTGCTGTTCCACCTGATGGACTTCGCCGACGACGTCCGCGACCAGCACTTCATGCTGCAGAAGGAAGTCGTCGAACGCATGGTGGCGGAGCCCGGCAGCAAGGCGTTCGGGCGGTTGTCCATCATGCTGCAGGTCCGCTATCACATGGAATACGTGCTCGACGTCCCGCCGTCATCGTTCAATCCGCCGCCGAAGGTTGATTCGGCCGTGGTGCGCATGATTCCTTGGCCAAGGCAATCCGATGGCCGGCTGCGCTCCCCATACGGCGATTGCGACATGACGGTGCTGGGCGACCTGGTCACCGCCGCCTTCTCGCAGCGGCGCAAGGTGCTGCGCAACACGCTGTCGATGCTGCGCGACCATGTGGACTTCGACGCCATCGGCTTCAACCTGGGCCGTCGCGCGGAAGAGGTGTCGGTGGCGGAGTATGTGGAGCTGGCCAAGCGGGTGAGTTGATCTCACCCCCGGGCCCTCTCCCCCACCCCAGCACCCCGCCCCCACCTCCGGCATAATCCACCCCCAAACAACAAGGGGAACCCCATGTCCGAGCCCGGCGGCAGCGTCCGCTACACCGGTCGCGTCTACCGGTACTACGACTTCGTGATGGCGGCCTTCGTCACCGTGCTGCTGTGTTCGAACCTGATCGGCGCGGCCAAGGCGGCCCAGGTCACACTGCCGTGGATCGGCCCGGTGACCTTCGGCGCCGGCGTGCTGTTTTTCCCGGTCTCCTACATCTTCGGCGACGTGCTCACCGAGGTCTATGGCTATGGCCGCGACCGGCGGGTGGTATGGGCGGGCTTCGCCGCGCTGGCCTTCGCCACCTTCATGAGCGTGGTCGTGCTGTCGATGCCCGTGGCACCGTTCATGGCGGACTACCAGAAGAGCCTGCAGGACGTGTTCGGCAACACCTGGCGCATCGCGCTCGGCTCGTTGATCGCCTTCTGCTGCGGCAGCTTCACCAACAGCTATGTGCTCGCCAAGATGAAGGTGTGGACGCAGGGCCGCTGGCTATGGACTCGTACGATCGGTTCGACGCTCGCCGGGGAGCTGGTCGACTCGTCGCTGTTCTACGTGATCGCGTTCTACGGCATCTGGCCGCTGGAAAAGGTAATCCAGGTCGCGGTGGCGCAATACGTGCTGAAGACCGGCTGGGAAGTCGTGATGACGCCGGTCACCTATCGCGTCGTGGCGTTTCTTAAGCGCGCGGAAAACGAGGACTGGTACGACCGCGACACCAACTTCACGCCGTTCCGGCTGCGGGTGTAGCCCGTCGCCCCCGCGCAAGCGGACGCGCAGCGGCTTCAAGTCACTCGGTCCCCGCCTTCGCGGGAACTCCATGCTGAAATTCAAGGCACCCGCCGATCCACCTCGTCCAGCGTCAGCGATGCCAGGTGGCTGACATCGGCCCATTGCGCCAGGATCAGCCGGTAGCTGTCGCTGCGCAGCCGGTTCACGCTCGCGTTGAGCAGCTCGTGCTCGCGCGGCGCTTCCAGCGTCATGCCGGTCGCCTCCCGATACAGGCAGTCCAGCACGCCGCCGTGTGCCACCAGCGCAATGCGCTCGCCGGGATGCCGACGCACCAGCGCCAATACCCCTTCGACCGCGCGCTCATGGAAGTTGCGCAACGTCTCGCCACCGAGCGGCGCGTAGTCGGGAACGCGCGCCTGCCATAGCGCGAAATCCTCGGGGCAACGCTGCGCGACTTCGGCATACGTCATGCCTTCCAGATTGCCATAGCTGCGTTCGCGCAGGCGCACGTCCGGCTGCACCGTGAGGCCCAGCGCGTCGCCCAGCGGCGCGGCGGTCTGCATCGCGCGCGACAGGTCGCTCGAGTACACCGCGTCGATGGGCTCGGCCGCCAGCGATGCCGCCAGCGCGCGGGCCTGGGCCACGCCCGTGTCGTTCAGCGGAATGTCGAGCTGGCCCTGAAGCCGCCGCTCGCGGTTCCACGCCGTCTCGCCGTGTCGGATCACGATCAGGTGGGTAATGGCCAAAGACTGGGGCCCGGGCGTCAGCGTCATGCCGTTTCCTTCGCGCGCCGGCGGCGCGCATGCTGTCGATTGAGCCGCCTTAGCCGGCCAGCTTGGGGTTGAGCGTGTACGTGCCCGTGAGGCTGGCCTGGGCAAGCACATGGCCCTGGATCGCCTCGCGAACCTGCGCGCCGGTGAACTTGCCTTCGAGCGGCACGCGGTCGATGTCGAGCGCGTAGATGGTGAAGATGTAGCGGTGCACGATGGTGTCGTTCCACGGCGGGCAGGGACCGTCGTAGCCGTAGTAGTCGCCGGCCATGTCCTTGTCGCTGGCGAACCAGCTGGTGTAGTCGTTGACGCCATGACGCAGCCCGCCCGCGGCCGCGGTGCCGCCGGTGGCCTCCGGGCCCGGCTTGCCGCGCGCGATCACGCCGTCGCTGTGCGAGCCGGCAGAAATCGTGGTCAGGCCCGGCGGAATGTCCACCAGCACCCAGTGGAAGAAGTCCACGCGCGGCAGGTCCGCCGGGACCTCGCGCCCTTCCTGGTTGACATCGTCGCCGCGGCTGGGCACGTCGGGGTCGTGGCAGATCAGCACGAACGAACGCGTTTCCGTCGGCGCGCCCTCCCAGTGCAGGTCCGGATTGCGGTTGGACGACAGTTGCACGTGATTGGCCGCATCGGGCACGGCGAAGGCGAACTCGCCCGGAATCGGCGCCATGTCGGCGAAGGCGTTGCTCCACAGTTTCATGCTTGTCTCCTTGCGATCAAGGGTGAGCCGCCGGTGGCGGCATGAAGGCTAGGTGGCCGGTATGGCGCGCGGGGGAGCCGGGGGCGCGACCCGCAGCCAGAACGTGACCGGACCGTCGTTGACGAGACTGACCTGCATCGCCGCGCCAAACTCGCCGGTCTGCACGCACGGCAGCACGGCGCGCGAGCGGTCGACGAAGTGCTCGTACAGGCGACGGCCCACCTCTGGCGACGCGGCAGGCGTGAAGCTGGGACGGGTGCCACTGTTGGTATCGGCGGCAAGCGTAAACTGCGACACGACCAGCAGGCCGCCCGACGTGCCGTGCCCATCGATGTCCATCAGCGACCGGTTCATCTTGCCGGCATCGTCCGAGAACACCCGATAGCCCAGCAGCTTGCCGACCAAACGTTCGCACTCGGCCTCGCCGTCGCCGCGCTCGGCGCAGACCAGCGCCAGCAGTCCCGCGCCGATCTCGCCGGTGAGCCGGCCCTCGACCGTCACACTGGCCCGCGCCACACGCTGGATCAATGCAATCATCGCGCCCGACCCGTGCTTACGACAGCGTGACGCGGGCAAAGCGCCGCTTGCCCACCTGCACCACATAGGTGCCGGCGTCGAGCTTCAGGGCCTTGTCGCTGATGACGGTACCGTCGACGCGTACGCCGTTCTGCTCGATATTGCGGTTGGCCTCCGACGTGGACGGCACCAGGTTGGCCTGCTTGAGCAATTGCGCGATGCCCAGCGGCGCGCCGGCCAGCGTCACTTCCGGGATGTCGTCCGGCACCCCGCCGCGGGCACGGTGGTTGAAGTCCTCCAACGCGCGCCCGGCGTCGGCCGCGCTGTGGAAGCGGGTGACGATCTCCTGGGCAAGCATGACCTTGCAGTCGCGCGGATTGCGGCCCAGCGCCACTTCCTGCTTCATCAGGTCGATCTCCGACATCGGCCGGAACGACAGCAGCTCGTAGTAACGCCACATCAGGTCGTCGGAGATGCTCATCAGCTTGCCGAACATCTCGTTCGCCGGCTCCGTCACGCCGACATAGTTGCCCTTGGACTTCGACATCTTCTCGACGCCGTCCAGGCCGACCAGCAGCGGCATGGTCAGGATGCACTGCGGCTCCTGTCCGTATTCCTTCTGCAGTTCGCGGCCGACCAGCAGGTTGAACTTCTGGTCGGTGCCGCCCAGCTCCAGGTCGGCCTTCAGCGCGACCGAATCGTAGCCCTGCATCAACGGGTAAAGGAACTCATGGACCGAAATCGGAATCCCAGACCGGTACCGTTTCGTGAAGTCGTCGCGCTCCATCATGCGGGCCACGGTGTACCTGGCGGCCAGCTGGATCATGCCGCGTGCGCCGAGGGGATCGCACCACTCGCTGTTGTAGCGGATCTCGGTCCTGGCCGGGTCCAGCACCAGGCTCGCCTGCCGGTAATAGGTCTGCGCATTGGCCTCGATCTGCTCGCGGGTCAGCGGCGGTCGCGTGGCGTTGCGGCCGGAAGGGTCGCCGATGGTCGAGGTGAAGTCGCCGATCAGGAAGATCACGTGATGGCCCAGGTCCTGCAGCTGGCGCATCTTGTTCAGCACGACGGTATGGCCGATGTGGATGTCCGGCGCGGTGGGATCCAACCCAAGCTTGATGCGCAGCGGCACGCCGGTGGCCTCGCTGCGGGCCAGCTTCTGGGCCCACTCGGATTCGATCAGCAGTTCGTCGCAGCCGCGCTTGGACAATTCCAGCGCGTGCATCACGGACGGTGTCAATGGATAGGACTTCGCAGCGCCGGAGGAAACGTCAGTCATGACTTAAGTCGTTGAAATACTTGAAAAACTTGAGCGGACACCGAGGAACGATTTGGTATAATCCGCCGATTAGGCCATGCGGTGACATCCCGCGCGGCCATCCGCCATTGTAGGCGGCATTCGAATACAGCCCGCGCCGCACCTCGGGGGAGGAAGGCAGACGAAGCAGATCGTCGCGGCAGCGTAGCCCGAACCAAGGTTGAATTTTACGTGATGTGGTCCAGACTCCGCGAAGTTTTCGCGCGTGAGCTCGTTGTGCTCGTCGATCCGACGCATGCGTTGCATGCGCGTCGACGCAAGCAGGTGACAGCCTCGGTGGCCGCCGTCTTCACGCTCGGCATGGCCGCCGCGATGGGCGTCGCGCCGCGCACGGCTTACGACGATCCCGATGCACCGCGCGTGCAGGAAAGCATGCGCCTGCCCGATCTGCGCGACCAGCTCGAACGGCTCACCGATGTGCGCGCCACCTATGTACGCGAGGAACGCATGCAGCGCGGCGACACCATCGCCACGCTGCTCAAGCGCCTGGGCATCGACGATCCCGACGCGCAGGCTTTCATCCACAAGAACCCCACCGCACGCGGCCTGTTCAAGCTCGAACCGGGCCAGGTGGTGCAGGCGGAAGTCGATTCGAACAATCTGCTGGTGTCGCTGCAGGCCAACCTGGGCGGCGACGTGTCGGTGTCGCGCCAGCTGGTGATCGAGCGCACCGGCGATCTTGCCGACCCCGACTACAAGGCCCGCATCCAGCTCGTCAAGAACGAGCTGCACTACGACATGGGCTCGGGCGTGATCGGTCCCGGCGGCTTCTTCAAGGCCATGGACGCCGCCAACGTGCCGGATGAGATCGTGCAGCAGATGATCTCGATCTTCTCGGGCGTGATCGACTTCCATCACGACATCGTCAAGGGCGACCGCTTTCGCATCGTCTACGAGTCCGGTTACCGCGACGGCGCCTTCGTGCGCAACGGCCGCGTGGTGGCGATCGAACTGATCAACCGCAACCAGCTGCACCAGGCGCTGTGGTACGCGCCCGACGGCGAGAACGGCGCCTACTACACCTTCGATGGCCGCAGCATGAAGCGGCCGTTCCTGCGGTCGCCGGTGGAGTTCTCGCGCATGTCGTCGGGCTTCGGCGGCCGCAATCACCCGCTGCACCACCAGTGGGCGCAGCACAAGGGCGTCGACTTCGCAGCGCCCACCGGCACCAAGGTGTTTGCCACCGGCGACGGCGAGATCGACTTCGTCGGCCGCCAGAACGGCTACGGCAACATCATCGTGATCAAGCACGGCAACGGCTATTCCACCTTCTACGCGCACCTGTCCCGCTTCGCCAACGTGCAGCGCGGGCAACGGGTGTCGCAGGGCGAGCTGATCGGCTATGTCGGCGCCACCGGCTGGGCCACGGGTCCGCACCTGCACTATGAGTTCCGCCACAACGACGTGCCGCAGAACCCGCTGACGATCACGCTGATGGAAGCGCCGGCGCTCACAGGCAAGGCCCGACAGCAGTTTCTCAGCTACACCAGCGGCGTGCTGAGCCGTATCAACGCGCTGCGCACCTACAACGTCGCGTCGAACGGCAACTGATCGCCATCACATGGCAGCCACGCCCCAGCACTTCATCGGCCTGATGTCCGGCACCAGCATGGACGGGGTCGATGGCGTGCTGGTCGACTGGTCGGGCCTGCGGCCCGCTATCCGCTGCGCCGCGCACAGGCCCTTCGACGCCCCGTTGCGCGAGGCCTACGCCGCCCTGCAGCAGCCGGGCGACGACGAGATCCACCGGGAGGCGCTGGCCGCCAACATGCTCGCACGGGCGTATGCCGACTGCGTGGCCATGCTGCTGACTGATGGCGGCCTCGAACCGGACGCGGTCGCCGCGATCGGCGCTCACGGGCAGACCATCCGCCACCGGCCGGGCCGCTACGATGGCATCGGCTACACGCGGCAGAGCCAGCACCCGGCCCTGCTGGCCGAGCTGACAGGCATCGACGTGGTCGCCGATTTCCGCAGCCGCGACGTTGCAGCCGGCGGCCAGGGTGCGCCGCTGGTGCCCGCGCTGCATCAAGCCTTGTTTGCCGATGCGAATGAAACCCGCGTGGTCTGCAATATCGGCGGCATCTCGAATATCAGCGTGCTGCCGGCAAGCGCCGACGCACCGGTGATCGGCTTCGACTGCGGCCCGGGCAATGCCCTGCTCGACCATTGGATCGATCGCCATCGCGGCCTGCCCTACGACGACGGCGGCGCGTGGGCAGACACGGGCCGCGTCGATGCCGCGCTGCTGGCGGACCTGCTCGCCGAACCCTACTTCGCGCTGCCGGCGCCGAAAAGCACCGGACGGGATCTGTTCCATGCGGACTGGCTGGAAGCCAGGCTTGGCAACGTCCAGCGGCGCCCCGAGGATGTACAGGCCACGCTCGCCGCGTTGACCGCGGACGCCATCGCGCTCGCGGTGCGGCAACACGCGGAGGATGCGCGCCGCGTCATCGTGTGCGGCGGCGGCGCCCACAATGGCTACCTGATGCGGCGGCTGGCCGCCGCGCTGCCCGGCATGACGGTGCAGACCACGGCCGATTTCGGCGTGCCGGTGTCGCAGGTGGAGGCGCTGGCGTTCGCATGGCTGGCGCGGCAGTGCCTGCTGCGGTTGCCTGGTAACCTCGCCACGGTCACTGGCGCGGCGGGTCCGCGGGTGCTGGGGGCGATTTATCCCCGGTGATGGGCGGCTTTGTTGGGATTGCGGTGACTGCCCTCTCCCCCGCCCCTGTCCCACCCCTGTCCCGCCTTGCGGGAGAGGGGAGCACGCCGTCGCGGTTCAAACGCCATCGGTTTTCTCCCCTCTCCCGCTCGCGGGGCGGGGGAGAGGGCAGTCACCGCAATCCCAAAAACAAAAAGCGCACCCGCAGGTGCGCTTTTTTTCAACCGACGTCCGCCAGCCGTCAGACCGAGAACGACGAGCCGCAACCGCACGTGGTGGTGGCGTTCGGATTCTTGATGACGAACTGCGCGCCGTTGATGTCTTCCTTGTAGTCGATCTCGGCGCCCACCAGATACTGGTAGCTCATCGAGTCGATCAGCAGCGTGACACCGTTCTTGACCATCGTGGTGTCGTCCTCGTTCACGTCCTCGTCGAACGTGAAGCCGTACTGGAAGCCGGAACAACCGCCGCCCTGCACGAAGACGCGCAGCTTCAGATCGGCATTGCCCTCTTCCTCGATCAACTGCTTGACCTTGTCGGCGGCGCTGTCGGTAAAGACGAACGGGGCCGGCACGTCCTCGGTAACAGGTGCCTCTGCGACTGCGTTCATGGGGTTCTCCTATTTAGATACGCCGTAATTCTAAGCGCATCGGAAAGATCGTGCCGAACCCTATCGTTTCAAGGGGTACCCGATTCCGTGCGCCCTGCCTCAGGCGGCTTCCTCGCTGGCTTCGGTCACTGTGAGGTTGGGCAGGGCCTTGGGCTCGGAGTTTCCGAGCGGTACCAATCGGCCCTCGACAATCGCGCCCTGGTGCATTTCCAGGGCCGCATAATGCACTTCTCCCTGCACCTTGGCCTGCGACTGCAGCTCCAGCAGTTCGGTGGCGTGGACCGGCCCGGTCACGGTGCCGTTCAACACCAGATGGCCAACCTTCACCTCGCCCTCGACCACGCCGTTCTCGCTGATGACCAGCATGCTGGCCTCGTTCGGCAGCGCCGTGACATTACCGCGCACCCGGCCGTCCAGGCGGAGCCCGCCGGAAAATTTCAGGTCGCCTTCGACGACGGTCTGGCGAGCGATCAGGGTATCGATCGTCAAACCCTTTTTCTTCGAGAACAGCATCGCGGCCTCGCAAGCAACGGTAAGGCCGCCATTGTATCCGCCGAGATGCATTATTCGCCCGATGGCGGCCGTTATCTGTTACAGCCATGCAACGCCGCGCCAGCCGAAAAAGAAAAACCGCACGGCAAGCGTGCGGTTTTCCAGGCTGCGGCAAGGTGACCAGCACCCTGCCAGCGGCGCGCATCAGCGCTTCGAGAACTGCTTGCGGCGACGGGCCTTGTGCAGACCGACCTTCTTCCGCTCGACTTCACGCGCATCGCGCGTCACGAAGCCGGCCTTCGACAGCGCGGACTTCAGCGTGGCATCGTAGTCGATCAGCGCACGGGTGATACCGTGACGAACCGCACCGGCCTGGCCGGTTTCGCCGCCGCCCGTCACGTTGACCTTGATATCGAAGGTCTCGGCGTGGGAGGTCAGCTCCAGCGGCTGGCGCACGATCATCAGCGAGGTTTCGCGGGCGAAGTACTCGTTGATGGGCTTGCCGTTGACGACGATGTCGCCCTTACCCGACTTGATGAAGACACGAGCCACAGCGCTCTTGCGGCGGCCAGTACCGTAATTCCAATTTCCGATCATGGATGGCCCCCTTAGATTTCCAGCACCTTGGGCTGCTGCGCTTCATGCGGATGCTCGCCTTCGGCGTAAACCTTCAGCTTCTTGATCATCGCGTAGCCCAGCGGACCCTTCGGCAGCATGCCCTTGACAGCCTTTTCCAGGGCACGGCCCGGGAAGCGCTGCTGCATCTTGCCAAACGTGGTTTCGTAGATACCGCCGGGGTAGCCCGAGTGACGGTAGTACTTCTTGTCGGTTTCCTTGGCACCGGTGACACGCAGCTTGGCCGCGTTGACGACGATGATGTAGTCGCCCGTGTCGACGTGCGGCGTGAACTCCGGCTTGTGCTTGCCGCGAAGACGGCGTGCCACTTCGCTGGCGACACGGCCGAGGACTTTGTCCGTCGCGTCAATCACGAACCAGTCGCGCTTTACCTCATGAGGCTTGGCGGAAAAGGTCTTCATGATTTTTCCTGAAACTTGTAGAACCTGCCCGAATGTGACTCCCCGCCTGGTGGCTTCGCTACTGCGCTCCTGGGCGTTCGGTCGTGCGGCCGACCCTTGGGATCTGGCCTTCCTGCTTGTATGTGCAGGCTCTCCCTGAATTCTTTTCCGCGGGCATGACGGAAAAGCTTTCGATTATACGGGCGAAGCGACGTGTCGCACAAGCAAACAATGCGCGCGCCGTCAAGAGTGTGGCTCGAGTCGCACGGGGACGGCGGCGAAAAAAAACCCAAGCCGGTTTGGCTTGGGTTTGAATCCACCAAAGGAGGAGGGTGGAGGAGACACTTGGCGAGCGACGGTGCGGGGATCGATGGTGTCGGTGCGGATATCGCACTCGGGACACTGCTGGACCGCGGAAAGCCCCGTCGTTCAATGGCTTGAATTATACATGACGGCTTGTGCGACGCAAGAAAATTTGCATGGCGCAATGGTGTTTTGCAATGTGAAAAATAAATGGCAACATGCCGTCACTTCATGCCCGTGCAGGCAAGTTGGCGAGGACGGTGAGAAAATGCGTGCCTTCGCCGATTCGAACAGGAAGCGCAACACCATGGAATGCAAAGTCACCTGGATGGGGCCGGAAGGCATGAGTTTCGTCGCCGAGACCGGCAGCGGCCATATCGTCGCGATGGATGGGGCGCCAGAGGGCGGCGGCCACAATCTCGCGCCCCGGCCGATGGAAATGGTGCTGCTGGGAACCGGCGGCTGCACCGCCTACGATGTGGTGCTGATCCTCAAGCGCGGGCGGCACGATGTACGCGGCTGCAGCGTGAAGCTTTCCGCCGAACGTGCCGGTGAGGACCCGAAGGTGTTCACGAAGATCCACTTCACCTTCACGGTCACGGGCCGCAATCTGAATCCGGCGGTGGTGGAACGCGCGGTCCAGCTTTCACACGACAAATATTGCTCGGCGTCGATCATGCTGGCGAAGACGGCGGAGCTGTCGCACAGCGTCGAGATCGTCGAGGCGTAAAGCCCTGGCGGGCGGCGCCCGTGCAAGGCGGGCGCCGGGAAGACAGGCAAAGCAGGCCGATAAGCCGGATTCTGTGCACGGCTGCAGCTTGCGCCGCGCCGCGTGACAACCATTCCTCTAGGCCGGCCGTTACCGGCCGGCTCCAGCTCCCTACCCGCAGACTCGGCGGGCCGCTTCATCGTCTGCCTATTTGGGATTGCTCCGGGTGGAGGTTACCGCGTTTCACCCTTCGCGCCGGCAAGCCAGCGCGAAGACTCGTCTCTGTGGCCCTATTCCGCACGTTGCCGTGGATGGCTGTTAGCCACCACCCTGCCCTGTGGAGTCCGGACTTTCCTCCCCTTGCCCGTTGCCGGGCAAGCAGCGGTTGTCTGGCCTGCTTTGCGGCGGGCAGTCTAGCACCTTTGGCGTCGGCCCGCCCGGAATACGGCCGGGTCGTCGTAAAAGCCCGGCATCGCATTGGCGTCGCACCATCCGGGAATGCCCAGCACGGGCAGCGGCGCGAAGGCCCGGGCGCTAAGCCGGTCGGGTGACAGCGTGCCGGCCAGCGGCACATCGAGCCTTGCCGGCGTTGCCTGTTGCGGGTCGCCCACGATAGGCCACGCATGTGCCGTCACGGCCTTGTAAGGGCTCACCAACTTCTCCAGCAGCGCATGCCCGAACGGCACTACCGTGCATTGTTCGCCCCATGCCGCTCGATGGGAGACGAACAGTTGCTGCCAGCGGAAGTCCCGCAGCCATTGCTCGCAATCGCCGTGTGCGTGGATGAACAGCACCGCATTCTCGTCGAACAGCGTGGCGGCGTCGCGCAACGGTCCCCGCACGGCACCGATCCCCTGCTGGCGGATGGCGCCGGCCTGCAAGCGGTTCAGCGCGGCCTTGGCCTGCGGGAAGTGCAGCCAGATCAGGCCGTTGAAGAAGTCATGCAGGTTGTCGCGGGTGGGGACTTCGGCGCGGTCGTGAATGTGCGACTCGTAGGGCAAGCCTGGAGGCAGGGCTTGCTGCGGGACGAAGCGAAGGGGCTGGCCGGTTGCGCCGGGAATGGCGAGCCGCGCGGCGGCGGCATCGAGTGCCGCGTGAACCGGCTCGCCTTGCGCGATGCGTTCGGCAAGGGGTACGCCAATCGCGGCGAAGGGGGCGAAGTATGGGCGGGTCCAGTCGATGGAGGACAGGGGGCTGACGATGCTGCGCTCTCCCACCCTGCCCTCTCCCCCGGCCCCCCTCCCGCGTTGCGGGAGCGGGGAGTTTTCCTGGGTCAGACGGTCTTCCACGCGATGGTTTCGCCGCCGCGCAGCGGCACGAGGCTGGTGTCGCCGTAGGGCAGCGATTCGGGCAGTTGCCACGGTTCGCGGCGCAGCGTCAGCGTGCCGGTGTTGCGCGGCAGGCCGTAGAAGTCGGGCCCGTGGAACGAGGCGAAGCCCTCCAGCTTGTCCAGCGCGCCGGCCGCATCGAAGGCTTCGGCGTACAACTCCATCGCATGCAGCGCGGTATAGCAGCCGGCGCAGCCGCAGGCGTGCTCCTTCAGGCCCTTGGCGTGCGGGGCGCTGTCGGTACCCAGGAAGAAGCGCGGGCTGCCGGACACCGCCGCGGCCACCAGCGCCTGGCGGTGCGTTTCGCGCTTGAGCACCGGCAGGCAGTAGTAATGCGGCCGGATGCCGCCGGTGAAGATGGCGTTGCGGTTGTACAGCAGATGATGGGCGGTGATCGTGGCGGCGACAGGACCTTCCGCGTCGCGCACGTATTCGGCGGCATCCTTGGTGGTGATGTGTTCGAACACCACCTTCAGCGCCGGGAAATCGCGGCGCAGCGGCGTCATCACGCGTTCGATGAAGACCGCCTCGCGGTCGAAGATATCGATCGCGGGATCGGTGACTTCGCCATGCACCAGCAGCGGCATGCCGACCTTCTGCATCGCTTCCAGCGCCGCGGCGCAGCGCCGGATGTCGGTCACGCCCGCGTCGCTGTTGGTGGTGGCGCCGGCCGGATACAGCTTGACCGCATGGACAAAGCCGCTGTCGCGGGCCGCGACGATTTCATCGGGCTGCGTGTTGTCGGTCAGGTACAGCGTCATCAAGGGCTCGAACGCCATGCCGGCCGGCAGCGCGGCAACGATGCGCTCCCGATAGGCCCGCGCCTGCGCCACCGTGGTCACCGGCGGCTTCAGGTTGGGCATCACGATGGCGCGGGCGAACTGGCGCGCGGTATCGGGCAGCACCGCCGACAATGCCGCGCCGTCGCGCAGATGCAGGTGCCAGTCGTCGGGGCGTGTGATGGTCAGGGTCTGGGTCATGGCATGGCGGCCGGGCACTTGAGGCGGCCGGCTAGGAGACGTTTCAGAGAATCAGGATGGCGCGGTAGTCGTTGACGTTGGTGCGGGTCGGGCCGGTTACCACCAGGTCGCCGATCGCGTCGAACAGGCCCCAGGCGTCGTGCGCCTCGAGTTGCCGCCGCGCCGGCACGCCGGCCTCGCTGGCGCGCGCCAGCGTGGTGGGATCGGCGAACGCGCCGGCATTGTCCTCGGAGCCGTCGATGCCGTCGGTATCGGCGGCGATGGCGAAGACTCCGGGGGCGCCGTCCAGCTCCACCGCCAGCGACAGCAGGAACTCGGAACAACGGCCGCCGCGTGCCCGCGCGCCGCCGCTGCCAGCGTTCAGCGTCACCGTGCATTCGCCACCGGAGATCAGCGCGACCGGCGCGGCAAACGGCGCATTGTACGCGCGAATCTCGCGCGCCAGCGCGGCGTAGACGCGCGCCACTTCGCTCGCTTCGCCCGTCACCGTGTCACCCAGGATCACCGGCGTGATGCCGTGCTCGCGGAAAACGGCGGCGCCGGCTTCGAGGCTGCGATGCGCGGTGGCGATGATCCGGTTGTCCACGCGGGCGAACAGCGGATCGCCGGACTTGGGCGTTTCCGGATGCTCGCCACGTGCGCCGGCCTCCAGATAGGACAGCACGGCGGGCGGCACCTGGGCGCCGTAGCGACGCAGCACGGCCAACGCATCGTCGAAGGTGCTGGGATCGGCCACCGTCGGACCCGACGCGATCGCGCTCGGGTCGTCGCCGGCCACATCGGACACGATCAGCGTGGTTACCCGCGCCAGCGTCGCCTGCGCCAGCCGGCCGCCCTGGATGCGCGACAGATGCTTGCGCACCACGTTCATGCCGGTGATCGGCGCGCCGCAGCGCAGCAGCTCCCGCGTGGTCGCGCGCAAATCGGCCATCGACACGCCGTCGGCCGGCAGCGACAGCAGGCTGGAGCCGCCGCCCGACACCAGCACGATCAAATGGTCTTCCGGCCGCAGTGCGCGGACGCGGTCAAGGATCTCGGCGGCGGCCCGCTCGCCGGCCTCGTCCGGGACCGGGTGACCGGCCTCGATCACGCGCACATGGCGCGTCGGCAGCCCGTGCGCGTACCGCGTCACGACGAGCCCCTCCAGCGGGGTGCCGGCGTAAGCCTGTTCGACGGCCACCGCCATCGATGCCGCCGCCTTGCCCGCCCCCACCACGAGCGTGCGGCCATGCGGCGACGGCGGGGGCAGATGGGCCGCGACGATGCGCAGCGGATCGGCCGCGGCCACCGCGGCGTCGAAGCTCGCGCGCAGCAGCGCGCGTGGATCGAGACCGGCGGCGCTCATACCGCCTCGGCAATGGCGCGGCCAAGGTCCACGGTGCCGGCCGTGCCACCGATATCGCGCGTCAGCGGCGCATGCGCCGGCCCCGCCGACAACACCTTTTCGATGGCGCCGAGCACGGCCGCGCCCGCATCGGCATGGCCAAGGTGTTCGAGCATCATCGCGCCGCACCAGATCTGGCCGATCGGATTGGCCACGCCGCGGCCGGCGATATCGGGCGCCGAGCCATGGACGGGCTCGAACAGGCTCGGATAGGTGCGTTCCGGATTGATATTGGCCGACGGCGCGACGCCGATGGTGCCGGTGCAGGCGGGGCCCAGGTCCGACAGGATGTCGCCGAACAGGTTGCTTGCCACCACCACGTCGAACCAGTCGGGATGCAGCACGAAGTTCGCGGTCAGGATGTCGATGTGGTACTTGTCGACCTTCAGTCCCGGATAGTTGGCCGCCATCGCTTCCACGCGCTCGTCCCAGTACGGCATCGTGATCGAGATGCCGTTGGACTTGGTGGCCGACGTGAGGTGCTTCTTCGGACGCTTCTGCGCCAGCTCGAAGGCAAACTTCAGGATACGGTCGACGCCGACGCGGCTCATCACCGTTTCCTGGATCACGACCTCGCGTTCGGTGCCCGGGAACATGCGGCCGCCGATGCTCGAATACTCGCCCTCGGTGTTCTCGCGCACCACGTAGAAGTCGATGTCACCCGGCTTGCGATCGGCCAACGGGCTGCGGATGCCGGGCATCAGCCGGACCGGACGCAGATTGACGTACTGGTCGAAGGCCCGGCGGAACTGCAGCAGCGAGCCCCACAGCGAGATATGGTCCGGCACCGTGGCGGGCCAGCCCACCGCGCCGAAGTAGATCGCGTCATAGCGGGTCAGCGTGTCGAACCAGTCGTCCGGCAGCATCTTGCCGTGGCGCGCGTAGTAGTCGCAGCTGGCGAAATCGAAATGGTCCCATTGCAGGTCGATGCCGAAGCGGCGCGCGGCGGCGTCCATCACGCGGACGCCTTCGGGCATCACCTCGGTGCCGATTCCGTCTCCGGGAATGACGGCGATCTTGTATTGGCTCATTGTCGGGGCTCGTCGGAGGGAAAAGATACGGGCCGGGCAGCCTTGGCAGAACCGCCGGCCAGGCGGGATAATGACGCATTCTATTGCAATCGCGCGGCCCTCCAACGCCGCCGGCCCCCGCCATGTGCCAGTTGCTCGGCATGAACTGCGCCACGCCGACCGACGTGACGTTCTCCTTCACCGGCTTCGCCGCGCGCGGCGGGCTGACCGATCACCACGCCGACGGCTTCGGCGTGGCGTTCTTCGAGGACAAGGCCTGCCGGCTGTTCATCGACAACCAGTCGGCCGGCACATCGCCTGTCGCCGACCTGATCAAGCGCTACCCGATCAAGTCCAAGAACGTCATCTCGCATATCCGCAAGGCGACGCAGGGTTCGGTGCGGCTGGAGAACTGCCATCCGTTCATGCGGGAGCTGTGGGGCCGGCACTGGATCTTCGCGCACAACGGCGACCTGAAGGGGTTTTCGCCTTTCCTGTCCGGCGTCTACCAGCCGGTGGGCGACACCGATAGCGAGGTCGCGTTCTGCGCGCTGATGCAGGGCGTGCGCAAGCGCTTTCCCGGCTCGCAGCCGCCATTGAACGAGCTATGCCACGCGCTGGCGGACATCACGCGCGATATCACCCAATACGGGGTGTTCAACTTCTTGTTGAGCAATGGGCAGGCGCTGTTCGCGCACTGCTCGACGCGGCTGTATTACCTGGTCAGGCAGTGGCCATTCTCCACCGCGCACCTGATCGATGCGGACCTGTCGATCGACTTCGCGCAGGTCACGACGCCGGAAGACCGCGTTGCCGTGATCGCGACGGTGCCGCTGACGGACGACGAGGTGTGGACGCCGTTTTCGCCAGGCGAGCTGATGATGTTCGAGGCCGGGCAGCCGACCATGACGCTGACGATCCCGATTCCGCCGGAGGTGCAGGCACGGAATGCGGTGAATTCGGCTTGTACCTGAGGGGACGCTGGGGTTCCGCATGGCGGAGGACTGCCCTCTCCCCCGCCCCTCTCCCGCAAGGCGGGCGGGGGTGAGTGCAATATCAGCCCCCGCCCCAACACCATCAATGATGCAGGATCTTCGACAAGAACTGCCGCGCCCGCTCCGAGCGCGCGTCGATATTGCCGAAGAATTCGTCCTTGGTCGCATCCTCGACGATATGGCCCTGGTCCATGAAGATCACGCGGTTGGCCACCTTGCGTGCAAAACCCATCTCGTGGGTCACGCACATCATCGTCATGCCTTCCTGCGCTAGCTGAACCATCACGTCCAGCACTTCATTGACCATTTCGGGGTCGAGCGCCGACGTCGGCTCGTCGAACAGCATGCAGATCGGATCCATCGACAGCGCGCGCGCGATGGCCACGCGCTGCTGCTGGCCGCCCGACAGCTGGCCCGGGTACTTGTCGGCCTGGTTCTTCAGGCCCACGCGCTCCAGGTACTTCATGCCCTTGGCCATCGCCTCGTCGCGCGAGCGGCCCAGCACCTTGATCTGCGCGATGGTCAGGTTCTCGGTGATCGACAGGTGCGGGAACAGTTCGAAGTTCTGGAACACCATGCCCACGCGCGAGCGCAGCTTGGGCAGGTTGGTCTTCGAATCGCCGACCGAGACGCCGTCGACGAGGATCTCGCCCTTCTGGAACGGCTCGAGCGCGTTGACGGTCTTGATCAGCGTGGACTTGCCCGAACCCGACGGGCCGCACACCACCACCACTTCGCCCTTGGCCACGCTGGTGGTGCAATCGGTCAGCACCTGGAAGGAGCCGTACCACTTGGAAACGTTTTTGATTTCGATCATACAGCCACCTTCTTCTGGAATCGCTTGACCAACAACGACGCGGAGAAACAGATCACGAAATAGCAAAGTCCCGCGAACAGCAGCATCTCGACGATGCGGCCATCGCGTTCGCCGATGCCATACGCCTGGCCGAAGAAGTCGGCCAGCGCGCTGACGTACACCAGCGACGTATCCTGGAACAGGATGATGCCCTGAGTCAGCAGCAGCGGCACCATATTGCGGAACGCCTGCGGCAGCACCACCAGCCGCATGGTCTGTCCGTAGGTCATGCCCAGCGCCTGCGCCGCGAACATCTGGCCGCGCGACACGCTCTGGATACCCGCGCGGATGATCTCGGAGTAGTACGCGGCCTCGAACAGTGCGAAGGCGACCAGCGCCGACGTCATGCGCAGGTCGGTGGCCGGCGACAGGTTGAACAGCCCCTGCAGCACCTGCGGAATGATCAGGAAGAACCATAGCAGCACCATCACCAGCGGAATCGAGCGGAAGATGGTGACGTAGCCCTGCGCGAACCAGTTCAGCGGCTTGATGGACGACAGCCGCATCATGGCCAGGATGGTGCCCCAGACGATGCCGACCACCACGGCGGTGGCCGTGATCTTCAGGGAAACCATCATGCCTTCGCCGAGCACATGCAGCGTGTCGGCGTTGATCGAGCTGAAATCGAATGAATAGGCCATGGCTGTTCCTTACTTGCTGCCGATGAGGCCAGGGACGCGCGAACGCTTTTCCACCCACCGCATGCCCAGCATCACCACGATATTGATCAACGCGTACATCAGCGTGACGGCGATGAACGACTCATAGGGCCGCGCGGTGTAGTCGACCAGCTGGCGCCCTTGCGCGGCCAGTTCCAGCAGGCCGATGGTCGACGCCACCGCCGAATTCTTGAAGATGTTCAGGAATTCCGACGTCAGCGGCGGCACGATGACGCGGAACGACATCGGCAGCAACACATAGCGGTAGGTCTGCGGCAGCGTGAAGCCCATGGCGAGCCCGGCATTGCGCTGGCCCGGCGGCAGCGAATTGATGCCCGAGCGCACCTGTTCGCAGATCCGCGCGGCGGTGAACGTGCCAAGGCACATCATTGCGGCCAGGAACTGCTGCATGAACGGATTCATCTGCTTGATGGTCTCGCCGAACGGCAACAGTTCGGGCGCGACGAAATACCAGATGAACAGCTGCACCAGCAGCGGAATGTTGCGGAAGATCTCGACGTAGGTCGCGGCGAAACCCTGCAGCAATTTATTGGGGACCGTGCGCAGCACGCCGAGCACCGACCCGATGGCGAGGGCGATGACCCACGAGGTCAAACCCAGCGCGATGGTGACCTTCAGACCGGAAATCATCCAGTCCAGATAGGTCTCGTTCATCGCGGCTTCTTCGAGGAATACACCCCAATGCCAGTTGTAATTCATGATGCGTCCTCAAAAAGAAACGGAAGGACATGCCTTCCCGACACGCCTTCCGTTTCGCACCTGACTTAAGCCGACTTTAGTCGAGCGCCTTGTCGTTCGGGTTCTTGATGAGCGCCTTCATGTCGTCCGACATCGGGAAATCGAGGTTCAGACCCTTCGGCGGCACCGGCTGCATGAACCACTTGGTGTAAAGGGTGTTGATCTCGCCGTTCTTCATCATGTTGGCGATCACCGTGTCGGCGACCTTCTTGAACGGCGCATCGTCCTTGCGCAGCATGCAGCCATACGATTCGCGCGACTGCGGCTTGCCCGTCACGACCCAGTCGGCCGGGTTGCGCGCCTTCGCCCGCTCGCCGTACAGCAGCGCGTCGTCCATCATGAAGGCGGCGGCGCGGCCCGACTCCAGCGTCAGGAACGACTGGCCATGGTCCTTGGTGCTGATGATGTTCATGCCCAGCTTCTGCTCGTCGTTCATCCGGCGCAGCAGGCGTTCCGAGGTCGTGCCCGCGGTGGTCACCACGTTCTTGCCCTTCAGGTCGGCCCAGTCCTTGATGCCGCTGTCCTTCTTCGTCATGAAGCGGGTGCCGATGATGAAGATGGTGTTGCTGAAGGAAACCTGCTTCTGGCGTTCGAGGTTGTTGGTGGTCGAACCGCACTCGATATCGATGGTGCCGTTCTGCAGCAGCGAAATGCGGTTCTGCGAGGTGATCGGGATTTCCTTGACCTGCAGGTTCGGCAGCTTCAGCTGATCCTTGATCGCTTCCACGATCTTGACGTTGATGTCATAGGAATAGCCGACCGTGCGAACGCCACCGAGGTTGTAGCTGAACGGAATCGACGATTCCCGCACGCCGAGGGTGATCACGCCGGTATCCTTGATTTTCTTCAGCGTGCCCGTCAGTTCTTGAGCCTGCGCGGCGGTTCCGCACAGCAGGCCCGCGGCAATCATCAGCGAAGACAACTTCGCAACGTTCATAACATCTCCTTGACCATGAGAGAAAGGCGGGACTCTAACAAGAAACATGCCGCCGACGAAATAGTATTGCGCAAGCCGATGCTTTGTTACAACGGGTGTTTCCCTAACTGCCGCTAACCGGCAATCGGCTGCGCCGACGATCCTCACCCATCGTCCCCATTGACCCGTCAAACAAAAAAGGCGGCAGCCGGATCAACCGGCTGCCGCCTTGCCTGGGCACGGAGCCCCGGGTTGGTGCATTGCAACACAATGCATTGCCGGGGCCGCCCTTCATCCCTTTGTCACGATCAGGGATAGAGGCCGCGCATTTCGCGCGCCTGCAGGATGCGGGTACAGGCCACGATGAACGCCGCGGTGCGCAATGTCACCTTGTTGTCCTGCGCCACCTGCCAGATCGACCGGAACGCCTCTTGCATGATCCGTACCAGGCGCTGGTTGATCTCGTCCTCGGTCCAGAAGAAGCTGGAGAAGTCCTGCACCCATTCGAAATAGGACACCGTCACGCCGCCGGCGTTGGCGATGACGTCGGGCGCCACAAGGATATTGCGCTCGCGCAGGATGTCGTCGGCCTCGGGCGTGGTTGGGCCGTTGGCGCCTTCGATCACCATGCGGGTCTTGATGTGCGGCGCGTTCTTCGCCGTGATCTGGCCTTCCAGCGCGGCCGGAATCAGGATGTCGCTTTCGATCTGCCAGAACTGGTCGCCGCTGATGGTTTCCGCGCGGAAGCCCTCGATGGTGCCGTTGCTGGCGGCATGGTCGACCAGCTTCGGGATGTCGAGACCGGCCGGGTCATACAGCGACGTGCGGTGATCCTGCACCGCGATGACCTTGGCGCCGGCCTCATGGAACAGCTTGGCGGCCACGCTGCCCACATTGCCGAAGCCCTGCACCACAACTCGCGCGCCCTGGATGTCCAGGCCCAGGTTGCGTGCCGCTTCCGAGCCGACCACGAACACGCCGCGGCCGGTGGCCTCGCGGCGGCCGAGCGAACCGCCCAGCGAGATCGGCTTGCCGGTGACCACGCCGGTGGACGTGCTGCCGGAATTCATCGAATAGGTGTCCATCATCCACGCCATCACCTGTTCATTGGTGTTGACGTCCGGAGCCGGAATGTCCTTGTTCGGCCCGATGATGAAGTTGATCTCGCTGGTGTAGCGGCGCGTCACGCGCTCCAGTTCGGCGCGCGACAGCTTGCGCGGGTCGACCCGGATACCGCCCTTTGCACCGCCGTAGGGCACGTTGACTGCCGCGTTCTTGACCGACATCCACGCCGACAGCGCCATCACCTCGGACAGCGTCACGTCCTGGTGGAAACGCACACCGCCCTTGCCCGGACCGCGCGACGTATTGTGCTGGACCCGGTAGCCCTCGAAATGCGCGATGGTGCCGTTGTCCATCTCGATCGGCACGTCGACGATCAGCGCGCGCTTGGGGCGCTTCAGCGTTTCGACCCAGCGGGCCAGCGAGCCCAGGTAGGGGGTGACACGGTCGACCTGCTGCAGGTAGATGCCCCACGGGCCAAGGTCGTTGGTATTCAGATACGACGGGACGGCATGCGACGAGCCGGTGATGATCGGTGATTCGGCGGACATCATTGGATTCCGAGGATGAAGTTGCAGCAAGCTTAGGGTCGGCGCGCGGGCGAATCCAATGCCGTTTGTTCATCCCGTCATGCATGAAATGCATAACGTTGCGGCGGTACCGCCCGGCGGTACGCGCGCCCGGTTGAGCATTCTTGTTCTCTATGGAATACTCGCCCTGTCCATGCCGCCGCAGCGCAATAGCAGACCACCGCGCTGTCGACGGCCCGGACCCTGAAACCGGCCCAATCCCAATCCCTATCCCATCCACGCGACCCCATGCGCTTCGTACCGTCCCGCAACGCCAACCGACAGCATGCCCGCCATGTTGCCGTCGCGCGTGCGTGCACGGTGCAACGTGGCCTCGCCACGCCGCGAACCGAGGTCGCCCAGCCCGCCCCCATCCCCGCCGTGCTTCTCTCAGCCGTGCGGGGAGCCAGGGACTGACCCCCAGTCCGGCTTTTCTCCCCGCACGGCACTTTGCCCGGGGACCGTCGTCGACGACGGTCCGCTGTTCAACGTGCAAACGGGAGACCCAGATGTCATCGCTCGACCGCAAGACCCTTGCCGTGTATCGCCGCGCGCTCTGCGCGATAGCCGCCGTCGCTCTTCTGTACCTCGCCTTTAGCGTGGAGTAGGCCGGCCCGCATCGGGCTGGCCGCGATCCACCTCCATCGTGCCGCCCATGCCGGCTCGCGTCGCGGGTGCCATCCCCCCCTGGAGCTGTGATCGACGTCGATCACAGCCGGGCCGCGATCGAGCAGGAACTCCGCGCGCCGCACGACCGGCTGTACACACCGGGCGATTGCCTGCATGGCATCCCGGCACTCGAATCCGGATCACCGGCGCGCGGCAACCGGCCGCCGCCAACGCGCTGTGGCACGCGCTGGACGACCTGCACTGCCGCATGGTGCTGCTCGGACGCGGGTGGACCGTGGAGCGGTTCGCGCGCGCCGTCGGCATGCGCCTGTAGCGAGCCGCGTCGCGCGTTGTCAGCGTCCGCCGCCGTCCGGCGCTTCGGAAGCAGCCTGCCCGGCCAGGCTCGTCCATACCCGGTCGACCAGTTCGCGCTTGCGGCGCTGCTGGCCGCTGCGCCGGTCCACCGCATGGTCTCCCGGCTTTGCGCGATACAGGCGGATCTCCATGTCGATCGACAGCGGCGTGCTGGCGCGGGCCGGCTCGGCACGCACCAGCCGGCCCTGCGCCACCTCGTCGCGCACGGCGCTTTCCGGCAGGAACGCAAGACCGTGGCCGGCCAGCGCCATCACCTTCAGCGCCTCCGCCATATCGGTCTCGTAGCATTTGTCTAGCTTGAACGATTCGCTGGTATCGGACAGCAGCATGTCGACCATGCGGCCGAGGAATGCGCTGGACGTATAGCTGAGAAAGGACACGGGCTTTTTGTCGGAGCCGGGCAGACGGTACAGGGGCTTGCCGCTGGCATCCGGCACGCTGAACGGCGACATCCTCTCCACGCCGAGCACCAGCATGTCGTAATGCGACGGATCGAGCTGGATGGCCTGGCGCGGATGGTGGTAGACCATCACCAGGTCGCAGCCGCCCTCGACCAGCATCAGCACCGCATCATGCACGTTCAGCGCGCGCAGCCGGCATGGCAGCGTGCCAACCTGCCGCTCCAGCGCCTTCAGCCATTCGGGGAAAAAGGTCAGCGACAGCGTATGGGGCACGGCGAATTCCAGCATCTGCGCATTGGCCGAACGCTGGCCGCGCATCAGCGCGCGGGTTTCGCTGACCTGGGCCAGCATCGCCAGCGCCTGCTCGTAGAACACCTTGCCGGCCGGGGTCAGCCGGGTCGGGTAGCTGGAGCGGTCGATCAGTTCCGAGCCGAGCCACGCCTCCAGCGACTGGATGCGCCGCGAGAACGCCGGCTGGGTCACGTGCCGCAGCTCCGCCGAGCGGGAGAAGCTGTGCGTCTCCGCCAGGCTGACGAAGTCTTCAAGCCATTTGATTTCCATGGCGCGCATTATCGCGCGGGCGGCTGTCAGGTGACAGCGGCGCGCCGCGGTGCAAGAATTTTCCTACATCTCGCCAATATGAGGAATATCATTGCACGGATCGCGCCTTGCGCAGGCCGATTTGGATCGGCATGCTCGTTTATGCCCGCTATGATCGGAATATTCCCATCCCGGAGTCCGACCATGCATGCGCAGAGCGCCGAGCCGGCCGCCAACCGTTCCTGTCACCCTGTCGCCTTGCCCCACATGCCGCCCCAGCTGCCGCTGTTGCCGTCAGGGAGCGACCTGGGTGGCAAGCTCGGCGGGCTGTTCGCCGCATGCGCGCGCGACGTGGCAGCGCAGCTGCGCGGGACGTTGCCCGATGACGATGCGCTGCTGGCGTTGCTGCCGGAGGAGCAGCGCGCCGGCAGCCCGGATGGCTATACCCGGCACCTGATCCATGCGGATCCGCTGGCCCGGTTCTCGGCGATGCTGCTGGTATGGCGGCCGGGCCAGGCCAGCCCCGTGCATGGGCATCGCACGTGGTGTGCCTACCGTGTCCTGCAGGGCACGCTGCGCGAGCGGCACTATCGCTGGGACGCCGACGGTCGCGTGGCCCGGCTCACCGGCAGCGTGGTGCGCGAGGCGGGCGATGTCTTCAGCGTGCCGGCCGGACTGGGCCATGTGCATGCGCTTGGCAACGACGGCCCGTCGGTCGCGATTTCGCTGCATCTGTACGGCGTCGATGCGGAACGCATCGCCACCGGTGTGAACCTGCTGGTCGACACGGCCTGATCGCGGCAGCGCGTGATACCGGCCTGGCGGCCGCACATGGAGCAATGGAGCAAGGCAATACCATGGACCGATACGACCGCCAGATCCTGGCCGAACTGCAGCAGAACGCCGACCTTCCGATCGCCGAGCTGGCTGAACGGGTCGGGCTGACCGCCACGCCCTGCTGGCGCCGCGTGCAGAAGCTGCAGGAAGCCGGCGTGATCCGCAAGCGCGTGGCGCTGCTGGACGCCGGCAAGCTCAATGTCGGCGTGACGGTGTTCGTGTCGATCCGCACCAACCAGCACAACGCCAAGTGGCTGAAAACCTTCCACGGCCTGGTGGCGTCAATTCCGGAGGTCACCGAGTTCTATCGGATGGCCGGCGATACCGACTACCTGCTGCGCGTGGTGGTGCCCGATATCGCCGCCTACGACCGCGTGTACAAGCGGCTGATCCAGGGGGCGGAGCTTGCCGATGTCAGCTCGAGTTTCGCGATGGAGCAGATCAAGTACACGACGGCGTTGCCGTTGGAGTATGTGTGAGGGGTGGGCAGTCACAGGCAAACCCATGCCCCTACCCCCGATGCGCCCACCCCGTCATCCGCTTCTCCAGCAGCGCAAACAGTTCGTACATCGCCATCGCCATCACCGCGATCACCACCAGTCCCGCGAAGGCCAGCGGCATCTTCATCGCCGATCCGGCCGACACCAGCAGGTAGCCGATGCCCTCGTTGGCGGCGTTCATCTCCGACACGGTGGTGCCGACAAACGCCAGCGTGATCGCGACCTTCAGTGACGCAAAGAAATACGGCATCGCACGCGGCAGGCCCACCTTCAGCAGCACATCGGTGCGCCGCGCGCCGAGCACGCGCAGCACGTCCTCCAGCTCCGGCTCCAGCGTGGCCAGCCCGGTCGCGATGTTGACCATGATCGGGAAGAACGAGATCAGGAAGGCGGTGAGGATGGCCGGGCCCGCGCCAAGGCCGAACCACACCACAAGGATCGGCACGAAGGCCGCCTTCGGCAGCGCGTTGAAGGCCGTCATCAGCGGGTAACCGGCCGCATAGGCCAGCCGCGACGACCCCATCAGCAGGCCCAGGACCACACCCACGGCGATTGCCACCGCGAAGCCCACCATCGTGGTCCAGAACGTGCGCCACGCATGCGCGGCGATCACGCTCCAGTATTCGAACAGCGAGGTCACGATCGCACTCGGACTGGGCAGGATGAAGTCCGACACGTCGAAGGCCATGCAGATGCCCTGCCAGAGCAGCAGGCAGGCCGCGAGCAGCAGCCAGGGCGCGACGCGCTCGACGCGCCGTTGCTGTTGGGTCGAAAGCGTAGTCATCTCAATGCTGGCGGACATGGCCGATCTTCTCGCGCAGCGTGTGCACGATGTCGGCAAAGGGTTCGGTATAGGTCAGTTCGAGGTCGCGGGGGCGCGGCAGGTCGATCTGCTTGCGCATCAGGATGCGGCCGGGGCGCTGGCTCATCACGTACACCGTATCGGCCAGGAACACCGCCTCGCGCAGATCGTGGGTGACCAGGATCACGTTGAAGCGCTGCGCCTGCCACAGGTCGCGCAGCACGCACCACAGCTCCTCGCGCGTGAAGGCGTCCAGCGCGCCAAACGGCTCGTCCAGCAGCAGCATGCGCGGCTCATGGATCAGCGCGCGGCAGATCGATGCGCGCTGCTGCATGCCGCCGGACAGCTGCCATGGATACTTGTCCTCGTAGCCAGCCAGCCCCACGGTGCGCAGCAGCGTGCGGGCCCGCTCGACGTATTCGTCGCGCCGTGCCCGCAGCGTTGAGCGGTAG
Source organism: Cupriavidus gilardii J11 (assembly GCF_007829435.1). GTDB lineage: Bacteria > Pseudomonadota > Gammaproteobacteria > Burkholderiales > Burkholderiaceae > Cupriavidus > Cupriavidus gilardii_D. The sequence goes on along the minus strand of NZ_VLJN01000023.1, from coordinate 150,818 downwards.
GGCTGCACGATCTCCAGGGGCAGCATCACGTTGTCCAGCGTGGTGCGCCACGGCAGCAGCGTCGGCGCCTGGAATGCCATGCCCACCATCTTCAGCGGCCCCGTGACCTTCTCGCCCGCGATGCGCACCACGCCGCGCGTGGCGGGCTTGAGCCCGGTGGCCAGCTTCATGAATGTGGACTTGCCGCAGCCGGACGGGCCGACGATGGCGATGAATTCGCCCTGCCGCACCTGCAGGGAAATATCCTCGACCGCGAATTCGCCCTTGTGCGCAAGCTCGTCGTTGTAGGCAAGCCAGACGCGATTGAAGTCGACGAAGGGCGCCGCCTCGGGTGCTGCCGCGACCGTCCCTGCTGCGGACGGCGCGGCGGCCGCGGCGATGTCGGCGTGCTGTTGTTCCAGCGTCATCGCAGCACGTCCAGTTCCGTCGCCGACGGCAGATAGGCATCGGTCCACAGCACGTCGGGATTGATACGGCCCTTGGTGGCGAACGCATCGGCGACCTGGGAGGCCATCAGCGACAAGCGTGGCTTGCTGACGCGGCCGAAGCCCTCGGCTTTCGCGTCGGGCGACTTGACCACGCTGTCGAGCGCCAGCTTAAGCCGTCTGGTTTCCAGCTTCTCGTCGATGATGCCATCGCGCGCCTTGACGGCCCTGACGCCTTCCTCCGGCCTGGCGATGACGTCGCGCGCCGACTTGGCGAAGGCACGCAGGAAGGCCTTCACCGCTTCCGGATTCTTCTTCAGGAACTCCTCGGAGGCAACGATGGCGTTGCCATACAGCTTGACCCCGTATTGCGGGTACGGCATCAGCACGATGTCCTCGTCCTTCACGCCGCGCGCGTTGAGATTGAGGATCGACGTGAACGAGAAGCCGGTGATCGCATCGAGATCGCCGCGCGCCAGCATGGTCTCGCGCAGCGTCGGGTCCATCGCCTGCCACTGGAATGCCGGCGCCGACAGCCCGTTGGCCTTGGCGAAGATCGGGAAGGCGCGGCGGCCGGCGTCGAACACCGGCGCACCGAGCTTCTTGCCGTTCAGGTCCTTCGGCGTCCGGATGCCGGACTTCTTCAATGCCAGGATCGCGGCCGGCGTGTTGTTGTAGACCATCATCACGGCCACCGGCTTGTTGCGCGCATCGGGATTGTTGCCGTGGAACTCCATCACCGAAGCCAGGTCGGCGAAGCCCATGTCATAGGTGCCCGACGCCACGCGATTGACCACGTTGCCCGACCCATTGCCGGCGTCGATCGACACGTCGAGCTTCTCGGCCTTGTAGTAACCCTTCTGCTCGCCCAGCAGGAACAGCGCCGACGGGCCTTCGAAGCGCCAGTCGAGCTGGAAGCGGATCTTTGTCTGCGCATGGGCCTCGCCGACGAACTGTGTCGACAGCACCATCGCGGTGCCGGCGGCCAGCGCCAGCTGCATCAGCCGGCGCCGTGCCGGTGCCGGGCGTTCACCGATGGAAGCGGCGCCCGCGCTGGCGCCATGGGGGAAGGGGTGGTGTTTGGCTCGGTACTGCGGCATGTTGGCTCTCCTTTTCCTGCGTTCTGGTGGAGAAGCGTCTGCAAGCGGTATGCCAGCGAAGAACGCCCCGCATTGGGGCGTGGCCGCATTGGGCTGTCTGCCCAAAGTTGTGCAAGGGGGTGTGGGGGTGGGGTTGGTTGGAGGGGATTGTCGACAATGTGGGGCGTGCGGTGGTTTGCTGGGACTGCCCTCTTCCCGGCCCCCTCAAGCATCCTGCGTCTCATCCCCCAAGTCGGCCACAACGGCCGCCTCGCCCTCGATGGCCTCACCCCGCCGGGCGCTGCGCGCCTGGATGCGCCACATCTCGGCGTAGCGGCCGTTCGCCCGCATCAGTTCGGCATGCGTCCCCCGCTCGACGATGCGGCCGCGGTCCATCACCAGGATCTGGTCGGCATGCACCACCGTGGACAGCCGGTGCGCGATCAGCAGCGTCGTGCGATTCTGCGCCAGCCGCATCAGCTCGGCCTGGATCGCCTGCTCCGTGCGTGAATCGAGCGCGGAAGTGGCCTCGTCGAAGATCAGGATCGGCGGGTTCTTCAGCAGCGTGCGCGCGATCGCGACGCGCTGCTTCTCGCCGCCCGACAGCTTGAGCCCGCGCTCTCCCACGGGCGTATCGTAGCCCTGCGGCAGCTCGCGGATAAAGCTGTCGATCTGCGCGGCGCGCGCCGCCTCGATGACTTCCTCGCGCGTGGCATCGGGCCGGCCGTAGGCGATGTTGTAGTAGATGCTGTCGTTGAACAGCACCGTATCCTGCGGCACGATGCCGATTGCCCGCCGCAGGCTGTCCTGCGTGACCGTGCGAATGTCCTGCCCGTCGACCAGCACCGCGCCGCTGCCCACGTCGTAGAAGCGGAACAGCAGCCGCGCCAGCGTGGATTTGCCCGAGCCGCTGTGGCCGACCACTGCCGTCGTTGTCCCCGCGCCAATGGTGAAATCGACATCGTCCAGAATGCGGCGGTTGCTGTCGTAGCCGAAGCTGACGTGCGAGAAGCGGACCTCGGCGCCGCCCACCTGCAGCGGCGCGGCGTCCGGGGCATCGGCCACTTCGCGCTGCGTGCCGAGCAGCACGAACATCCGGTCCATGTCGGTGGTGGCCTGCTTGATCTCGCGATAGATCACCCCGAGGAAATTCAGCGGAATGTACAGCTGGATCATCAGCGTATTGACCAGCACCAGATCGCCCAGTGTCAGCTGTCCGGCCGCGACGCCTGCCGTGGCGCGCCACAGGATCAGGATCAGGCCGACGGCAATGATGGCCTGCTGGCCGAAGTTCAGCAGGGACAGCGAGTTCTGCGAGCGGATCGCGGCCGACCGGTAGGTGCGCAGGTTCTCGTCATAGCGGGCCGCCTCGTAGGCCTCGTTGCCGAAATACTTGACGGTCTCGAAGTTGAGCAGCGAGTCGATGGCCTTCTGGTTCGCGCGCGAATCCAGCTCGTTCATGCGACGGCGGAAATGCGTGCGCCACTCGGTGACCAGCACCGTGAAGACGATATAGGCCAGCAGCGCGCCGCCCGTGATGCCGGCGAACCAGATATCGTAGTGCAGCAGGAAGAAGCCGAGCACCAGCGCCATCTCGACCAGCGTGGGCAGGATGCTGTACAGCGAATACGAGATCAGCGACTGGATGCCGCGCGTGCCGCGCTCGATATCGCGGCTCATGCCGCCGGTCTGCCGCTCCAGATGGAAGCGCAGCGACAGCGCGTGCAGATGCCGGAACACCTGCAGCGCGATCTCACGCACCGCGCTCTGCGTGACCTTGGCGAACAGGATTTCGCGCAGCTCGGTAAACAGCGTCGCCGACAGCCGCAGCATGCCGTAGGCGACGATCAGCCCGACCGGCACGGCAAGCAGCGCGGCCGGGTCGCCCGGCGCGATGTTCATGCTGTCGACCAGCCGCTTCATCAGCACCGGGACGCCGAGATTGGCGCCCTTGGCTGCCACCAGGCACACCAGCGCGAAGATCACGCGCCACTTGTAGTGCCAGATGTAAGGCAGCAGGTTCCGCACGGTTTGCCAGTCGCTACGCTGGCCTGGCGAACCGGAAAACAGGGAAGGAGACGAGGTGGCCGGGGCGGGCTCGGCGGACGTGGAATAGCGTCGCATACGGTAGAATTCGGGCCAATATGCGATTGTCGCAGAGTTCCCGATTCCTCTCCGCTCTCCCGCTTGCGGGAGAGGGGCCGGGGGTGAGGGGAGTCCGCAACAGCAGCAGCCGCAAGCCTTCCCATGGCTGCGACTGCCCTCTCCCTGCCCCTCTCCCGCAAGCGGGAGAGGGGAGTCGAATACCTTCCCGATTTCACCGATGAGCCAGACCGAAACCGTACCTTGCCTGCCGCCCGGCAAGAACCCCGCCCTGCGCGTGATGCCGATGCCCGCCGATGCGAACGTCCATGGCGATGTATTTGGCGGCTGGATCATGGCGCAGGTCGACATCGCCGGATCGATCCCGGCAGTCGAGCGTGCGCAGGGACGTGTCGCCACGGTCGCGGTCAATTCGTTCGTGTTCCACCATCCGGTGTTCGTCGGCGATCTGGTCAGCTTCTATGCCGACATCGTCAAGACGGGCCGCACGTCGATCACCGTGTCGGTCGAGGTGTATGCGCAGCGCATGCGGCACAGCAATGAGATCGTCAAGGTGACCGAGGCGACGTTGACCTATGTGGCGACCAACGACGCGCGCCAACCCCGAGTCTTACCGAAGGTCTGAAATCTCCCCTCTCCCGCAAGGCGGGAGAGGGGCGTATCAACCAAACCGTGAAAAATCCGGCTTGCGCTTCTCGAAGAACGCCGTGAACGCCTCCTTCGCCTCCGGCGCCTGCAGCATGCGCCGGAACACCGCGCCCTCCTCGTCCATCCGCTGCTCCATCGCCGCGATATCGGCGCCCTTCATCAGTCGCTTCGTTTCCCGCAGCGACGACGCCGGCAGCGCGGCCAGCTTGCGGGCCTGCGCGAGCGTGAAGTCGTGCAGCCCGGCGGCCGGCACCACGCGCGTGACCAGTCCCATACGCAGCGCCTCCTGCGCATCGAACGGCTCGCCGAGAAGCAGCTTTTCAGCGGCGCCCTGATAGCCGGCCAGACGCGGCAGCAACAGGCTCGACGCCGCCTCGGGGCACAGGCCCAGTTGCACGAACGGCAGCGAGAACTTCGCGTTGTCGCCCGCGTAGACCAGATCGCAATGCAGCAGCATCGTGGTGCCGATGCCGATCGCCGCGCCGCTGACCGCGGCGATCACCGGCTTGGCCGCATGACTGATCTCGTGCAGGAACTGGAACACCGGCGCCTTCGACGGCTCGCCCTCGACCGGCGGGCGCTGCATGAAGTCGTCGAGATCGTTGCCCGCGGTGAAAATCTCCGGCTTGCCGCGGATCACGATGGCACGCACCGCGTCGCTGCGGGCGGCCTCGCGCAGCGCGTCGGCCATCTGCTGATACATCGCCGCGGTGATCGCGTTCTTCTTGTCCAGGCGGTCGAACTCGATGGTTAGCACGCCTTGGTCCGTGGTGGTCAGGATGCTCATGATGTCTCCTCTCTGATACCGCTTGTCGTTGGACGCTGGTGGTGGAACGCTGCTGCCCGGTCGTTCATTGCCCGTGCCGCGTGGCCGCGACACGGGGGATGGCATCTCAGACGCGCTCGAAGATACCCGCCGCGCCCATGCCGGTGCCCACGCACATGGTCACCATGCCGTACTTGAGATTGCGCCGGCGCAGCGCATGCACCACGGTGGCCGAACGGATCGCACCGGTTGCGCCCAGCGGATGCCCCAGCGCGATCGCGCCGCCCATCGGATTGACCTTGGCGGTATCCAGTTGCAGATCGCGCACGACCGCCAGCGCCTGCGCGGCGAAGGCCTCGTTCAGCTCGATCCAGTCCAGCTGGTCCAGCGTCATGCCGGCGGCTTTCAGCGCGGCGGGAATCGCTTCCTTCGGGCCGATGCCCATGATCTCGGGCGGCACGCCCCGCACGGCGAACGACACGAAGCGCGCCAGCGGCACCAGGTTGCACGCCTTCAGGATCTTCTCGGACACCAGGATCAGCGCACCCGCGCCATCGGAGGTCTGCGAGCTGTTGCCGGCGGTGACGCTGCCCTTGTTGGCGAACACCGGGCGCAGTTTCGCCAGCCCCTCCAGCGAGGTATCGGGCCGCGGGCCCTCGTCGAGCGCGAGTGTGCGGGTCTTGTGCTCGACTTCGCCGGTGACGAGGTTGGGCATCTTCTCCACGATCTCGACCGGCGTGATCTCGTCGCCGAATTCGCCTGCCTGCTGCGCGGCCAGCGCGCGCTGGTGCGAGGCGAGCGCAAAGGCGTCCTGGTCCTCGCGGCTGACCTGCCATTTGCGCGCGACCTGTTCGGCGGTCAGCCCCATGCCGTACGCGATGCCGACATTCTCATCGCGCGCGAAGATCGACGGCGACATCGATGGCGTGTTGCCCATCATCGGCACCATGCTCATCGATTCGACGCCGGCCGCGATCATCACGTCGGCCTCGCCGACGCGGATCCGGTCGGCCGCCATCGCCACCGCCGACAGCCCCGACGCGCAGAAGCGGTTGACGGTGATGCCGCCCACCGAGGTCGGCAGCCCCGATAGCAGCGCGCCGATCCGCGCGACGTTCAGGCCCTGCTGGGCCTCGGGAATCGCGCAGCCGACGATGGCATCCTCGATCAGCGCCGGATCCAGATTGGGCACCTGGGCGAGCGCGGCCTTCAGGATGGTCGCCAGCAGATCATCGGGACGATAGTGCTTGAACGCGCCCTTGGGCGCCTTGCCGATCGGCGTGCGGGTCGCGGCAACGATATAGGCGTCTTGCAGTTGTTTCATGATGGTTCCTCGCGTGCCGATTAGTTGCGCACCGGCTTGCCGGTCTGCAGCATGCCCATGATGCGTTCCTGCGTCTTGGCCGTGCCGAGCAGCTCGATAAAGGCGCGGCGCTCCAGCGCCAGCAGCCATTCCTCGCTGACCATGGCGCCCGCTTCGACATCGCCGCCGCACACGGCCTCGGCGATGCGCGACGCGATCAGGTAGTCATGCGCCGAAATAAAGCCGCCGTCGCGCATATTGACCAGCGATGCGCGGATCGTGGCGATGCCCGAGCGTCCCGCCACCGGCACCAGCGTGCCGCGCAGCGGCGGCCGGTAACCGGCTTCGGCCAGCGCGCGGACCTGGCTCGCCGCGACATGCAGCAGCTCGTGCACGTTGAAGACGATCGGATCGTCCGGCTGCAGATAGCCCATCTGCCGGGCTTCCAGCGCGGAACCCGACACCTTGGCCATCGCCGCGTTCTGGAAGCGTTGCGTCGCGAACTGCAGATAGTTGGTGCTGCCCGCCGCCTGCGCGGCGCGCGCGGCGGCCAGCGCCGCTTCCTTGAGGCCACCGCCGGCCGGCACCAGACCCACGCCGACCTCCACCAGCCCGATATAGCTTTCCATCGCCGCCACGCGCCGCGCCGAATGCAGCATCAGCTCGCAGCCCCCGCCGAGCGCGATGCCTGATACCGCCGCCACCACCGGCACCGCCGCGTACTTGACGCGCATCATGCCGTCCTGGAATTTCTGCACGAACGGTTCGACGCCCTTGGCGCCGCCCATCATGAAGGCCGGCATGGCGGCCTCCAGATTGGCGCCGGCCGAGAACGGTCCGCCCGGCGCGCCCAGTTGCAGCGAGGCCGGCTGCCACACCACCAGGCCCTTGTATTCGGCCTCGGCCAGGTCGATGGCCCGGATCAGCGTGTCGATGGTGTCGGGCCCGATGGTGTTCATCTTGCTCTTGAACGAGATCACCAGCACATCGTCGTAGCCGTCGTTGACCCAGATGCGCGCGGCGTCGTTCTCCTCGACGGTGCGGCCGGCCTGACGCGCGTCCGCCACGCCCGTGCCCGCCAGCGATGCGCGGAACGCCTGCCGGCGGTACACCGGCAGCGCGCTGCGCTCGACGAACGCCTGCCGCGCGGGCGACCACGAGCCCTTGGCGCCATGCACGCCCTGGTTGTCGGCAACCGGGCCGGAGAACACCCAGTCCGGCAGCGGCACATTGGCCAGCGCCTTGCCGGCCTCGATATCTTCCTTGACCCACTGCGCGACCTGCTGCCAGCCGGCGGCCTGCCAGTCCTCGAACGGCCCGGCATTCCAGCCGAAGCCCCAGCGGATGGCCAGGTCGATATCGGCCGCCGAATCGGCGATCTGCTCCAGGTACACCGCGATGTAGTGGAACACGTCGCGGAACACCGCCCACAGGAACTGCGCCTGCGGGTTGGTGGACTCGCGCAGCAGCCTGATGCGCTCGGCAGGCGCCTTCTTCAGCATGCGCGCCACGATCTCGTCGGCCTTGCCGACCGAATCGATGTACTGGCCGGTCTTCGGATCCAGCACCTTGATCTGCTTGCCTTCCTTCTTGTAGAAGCCAGCGCCGGACTTCTGCCCGAGCGCGCCGGCGTCGACCAGCTTCTGCAGCACCGCGGGGGTCTGGTAGACCGGTGCGAAGGGATCGTCGCGCAGGTTGTCCTGCATGGTCTTGATGACATGCGCCATGGTGTCCAGGCCCACCACGTCCGCCGTGCGGAAGGTCGCCGACTTGGCGCGTCCCAGTTTGGAACCGGTCAGGTCGTCCACCACGTCGTAGCCAATGCCGTACTTCCCGGCTTCGGCAAACACCGCGAGGATCGAGAAGATGCCGACGCGGTTGGCGATGAAGTTGGGCGTGTCCTTCGCGCGCACCACGCCTTTTCCGACCGTGGTGGTCAGGAAGGCTTCGAGGCGATCCAGGATATCGGGGCGGGTGTCGACGGTCGGAATCAGTTCGACCAGATGCATGTAGCGCGGCGGGTTGAAGAAGTGCACGCCGCAGAAGCGCGCCTTCAGCTCGGCGTCAAAGCCTTGCGACAGCGCCTCGATCGACAGGCCCGATGTGTTGGTCGCGAAGATCGCATTGGACGACAAGTGCGGCGCGATCTTGCGGTACAGGTCATGCTTCCAGTCCATGCGCTCGGCGATCGCCTCGATCACCAGGTCGCATTCCTTCAGCAGCGCGAGATCGTCCTCGTAGTTGGCCGCCTGGATCAGCGCGGCGTCATCCTTGACGCCCAGCGGCGCGGGCGACAGCTTCTTCAGATTGTCGATGGCACGCAGCACGATGCCGTTCTTCTGGCCTTCCCTGGCCGGCAGATCGAACAGCACCACGGGCACGCGGGCATTGACCAGCTGCGCGGCGATCTGCGCGCCCATCACGCCGGCGCCGAGCACCGCGACTTTCTTGACGATGAAATTTGACATGCTCGCTCCTGAAAGTGAGCGTTGAAGTTGTCGTTCGTCCCCTCCCCTCTCTCGCGTGCGGGAGAGGGGAGCAAACCGTGGGGAAAGCGGACCGCGTTCAGAACAATTCCGCGTCCAGGGCCATCAGCGGCGCGGCGCCGGCGCGCGCCATGCGGATCTGCGCGGCGGTTTCGGGCAGCAGCCTGGCGAAATAGAAGCGCGCGGTCGCCAGCTTGGCGATATAGAACTTGTCGCCGCTGTCCTGCTTCTGCAGCGCGATCCTGGCCATGCGTGCCCAGAAATAGGCAAATACGAGATGGCCCACCACGCGCAGGTACGGCACCGCGGCGGCGCCCACCTCGTCGGGGTTGCCCATCGCCTTCATGCCGATTTCCATCGTCAGCTTCTGCACCTTGTCGCCCAGGTCGGCCAGCGGATTGATGAACTCCTGCATCGCCTCGTTGGTCCCTTCGGCCTCGACGAACTCCTGCACGATCTTGCCGAAGGCCTTCATCTTCGCGCCCATGTCGCCCAGGATCTTGCGGCCCAGCATGTCCAGCGCCTGAATGGTGTTGGTGCCCTCGTAGATCATGTTGATGCGGGCATCGCGCACGTACTGTTCCATGCCCCATTCGGCGATATAGCCATGGCCGCCGAACACCTGCAGACCCTCGTTGGTCGCGGCGAACGCGTTGTCCGTCAGGAACGCCTTGATCACCGGCGTCAGCAGCGCCACCAGGTCGCCGGCCTGCTTGCGCACGGCCTCGTCGGGATGGGACAGCTCGCGGTCGATCTGCAGCGCGGTCCAGTAGCTGAATGCACGCCCGCCCTCCGCATAGGCCTTCTGCGTCAGCAGCATGCGGCGCACGTCCGGATGCACGATGATCGGGTCTGCCGGCTTGTCCGGCGCCTTCGGGCCGGTCAGCGAACGCATCTGCAGGCGCTCCTTCGCGTAGGCCACCGAGTTCTGATAGGCCACCTCGGTCAAACCCAGGCCCTGCATGCCCACGCCGAGCCGTGCGGCATTCATCATCACGAACATCGCGTTCAGGCCCTTGTTAGGCTCGCCCACCAGCCAGCCGCGCGCGCCGTCCAGGTTCATCACGCAGGTGGCATTGCCGTGGATGCCCATCTTGTGCTCGATGGAACCGCAGCGGATGCCGTTGCGCTCGCCGGGATTGCCGTCGGCGTCGGGAATGAATTTCGGCACCACGAACAGCGAGATTCCCTTGGTCCCCTGCGGCGCGTCGGGCAGGCGCGCCAGCACCAGATGGATGATGTTCTCGGCCAGATCGTGCTCGCCGGCGGAGATGAAGATCTTGGTGCCGGTGAGGCTGTAGGACCCGTCGTCCAGCGGCTCGGCCTTGGTGCGCAGGATGCCGAGGTCGGTGCCGCAGTGCGGCTCGGTCAGGCACATGGTGCCGGTCCACTCGCCCGACACCAGCTTGGGCAGATAGCGCTGCTGCAACTCGGGGGTGCCATGCGCGTGCAGCGCCTCGTAGGCGCCATGGGACAGGCCCGGATACATCGTCCACGCCTGGTTGGCCGAGTTCAGCATCTCGAACAGCGCGTTGTTGACCAGGATCGGCAACCCCTGGCCGCCATATTCGGGATCGCAGGCCAGCGCCGGCCAGCCGGCGTCGATGTACTGGCGGTAGGCTTCCTTGAAGCCCGACGGCGTGGTCACCACGCCGTCGCCGTGATAGGTACAGCCTTCGCGGTCGCCGCTCTGGTTCAGCGGAAAGATGACCTCGGTGCAGAACTTGCCGGCTTCCTTGATGACCTGGTTGATGGTCTCGGCGTCGATATCGGCGTGGCGCGGCATGGCCTTGAGTTCGGCCTCGACGCCGAGCAGTTCATGAAGCACGAACTGCATGTCGCGCAACGGAGCGGTGTACTGGCCCATCAAGATCTCCTTGAAGTTGTCAAAGCCGCCACGCCGCTTCGTGCCCGAGGCACGCAACGCCACGGCGGCGTCAGGTACGGTAAGACTCGATCAATTTGTTCAGCGCGACCATGGCAAGCTCGGCGCTGTCGGGCAGCCGCAGGAAGCGGGCGTCGTGATGCAGTCCAAGCTCCAGACTGTACATCTCGAACAGCATCAGGCGTGGATCGCAATCCGCGCGCAGATGGCCCTCTTCCTTGGCCTGATCGATGGCGCGCGTCAGCGCCGCCCGCCAGATCGTGACGCTCTTGACCAGTTCGTCGCGCACGGAGCTCTCCGCGCGGTCGTCGTATTCCACCGCCCCGCTGATATAGATGCAGCCGGTGGTGACTTCCTGGATGCGCTTTTCCATCCAGCGTCGCACCATCGACCACAGCCGCGGCAATCCGCGCGGCTCTTTCAGCGAGGGGTAGAACACCTCCTGCTCGAAGCGTCGGTGATACTCCCGCACCACCTCGACCTGCAGGTCTTCGCGCGAACCGAAATGCGCGAACACGCCGCTCTTGCTCATTTGCATGCGTTCCGCGAGCAGCCCGATGGTCAAACCCTCCAGCCCATCGCGGGACGACAGTTCCAGTGCGGCGTCGAGAATCGCCACTCGCGTCATTTCCCCCTTGCGCATCGGCGCGGGGGAAGCGGATGGGGCGGATTCGAGACGGGCTGACTGGTGTCGCATAATGTTTTCTCCGTACTTTCTTGGGCCGACCTGAGCGCCCCGCGGCACCCATGGTCCGCGTGGCATTTGCCCTTGCTTCAACGGCGTGTCGGACCGGTTATTTAACCGCGCAATGTACGCGATTCCGGTACCGCCGTTGCACGCAGTCTAAGCCAAAAAAGAACGGTCGTTCAGATTATTCTGGCGCGGCGGGCTGGCATCAAGTTTTAAATTAGACCCGGTTTTCTAAAACGACTGCGCCGCAGCAAGGGACGCCGACACCACGACATGAACCGGATGACGGCATCAACGGGTCGCATTTTGGCGCACGGCAACACGGCTGCGTGCGCGGTCAGTAGCGTCCCGTGACCCCGGCGACGATGACGCCGAAGCGCAACAGCATATAGGCGGTCCAGTCCACGCAGCGGCGCAAGGCACCCCGGCGCGCATGGGTTTCCGCGACCACCTGCAGGCTGCGTCCGGCGATCGCGCGCTCCAGCTCGGTCCGCAGCAGGGCGGCAAAGCGGGCGTCGTGGACCGCGACATTGGCCTCGCGCGCCAGCAGCAGGCTGAACGGATCCATATTGCTCGACCCCACCGTGGCCCAGGTGTCGTCCACCACGGCTACCTTGGCGTGCAGGAAGCTCTCGCTGTATTCGTGGATCTCGACGCCGGCCGACAGCAGCGTGCTGTACAGCGAGTGGGTGGCATAGTGCTGCAGCCTGTACTCGACCATGCCCTGCAGCAGCAGCCGCACGCGCACGCCGCGCTCCCGGCAGGCCAGCAGCGCGCGGCGCAGCTTGGCACCGGGCAGGAAATACGCGTTCGCGATGATCACATCCTGACGTGCCGCCCCCAGGGCCTGGAGATAGGCCCGCTCGATCGTGCGGCGGTTGCGCAGATTGTCCCGCAACAGCAGGCTCGCCCGGACACCGTCGGGCTCCGGGCGCGCTGGCGGCAGATCGGTCGGCAACGGGAACTCGGCGGCCACGCCGGCCAGTCCCGACTGCCGCATCTCGCCGCCCAGCGCCAGCCGCCACCACAGGCGCTCCGCGGTGAGCGCAATCTGGCCCGCCAGCGGCCCGGTCACCTTCACGGCGAAGTCGTAGCGCGGCCCGATGTCCGCCAGCTCGAAGGGGCCATGGTTGTGGTCGTCGATGATATTGATGCCGCCGACGAAGCCGATCTGCCGGTCGATCACGGCGAGCTTGCGGTGCAGGCGACGCAGGTGGCGGCGCCCGAGGCGAAAGCCCCGGATGGGCCGATAGACCCGCAGCTTCACGCCGCCCCGGTGCAGGCGCTCCGCCAGCGGCTCCGGCATGTCGCCGGCGCCGAAGCCGTCGACCAGCAACTGCACCGCGACGCCGCGCTCGGCCGCGCGAACAAGTGCATCGGCAACGGCACGGCCCACGTCATCGTCGGCATAGATATAGGTTTCCAGCGATACGGTCAGCACCGCCTGATCGATGGCCTCGATCAGCGCCGGAAAGAACTCACGGCCACCGCGCAGCAACTCCACACGGTTGCCCGGCACGGCGCGGCCAATGTCCGAGCGCGTGATGCGCGGCATCGCGCCGGCGCGGGCCCGGGAAGCGGCCGCCATCGGCACGGGAGGTGCCGGCTCGCCTTCCCCTTTCCGGTCAGCTTCGCCCGCGAGCCCCGCCCTGCGTTCGGTGGTGTTGTCCATTCTCGACATGGCGCTATTATCAGGCACACGCCGCCTGCCGGCCATTGCGGGGCGCGGCGCATCCGGCTCTGCTATCGTGGCGGTTTCGCCCCTCGGTCGACGTTCCATCGTGAAGGTATTCGGTATCACCGGCAGTTCAGGCAGCGGCAAGACAACCTTGCTGGACCAACTCATTCCGCGCTTCGTGCAGGCGGGTTGCCGCGTCGCGGGCGTCAAGCACACCCATCATGGGTTCGACCCCGATACCCCGGGCAAGGATTCCTGGCGGATGCGCGAGGCCGGCTGCGCCAACGTCGTGCTGGTGGGCGCGAGACACCTGACGCTGATGCGGCGCTATGCCGAGGACGATCCATCACCGGAACTGGAAGACGCACTGGCGGTGCTGCCGGCCGATACCGATCTGGTGCTGGTCGAGGGTTACAAGCACAGCGGCGTGCCGAAACTGGAGGTGTACCGCCCGGGCCATGGCCGCGCGCCGCTGTGGCCGACGTTGCCGGGCGTCGTTGCAGTAGCGACGGACTCGCCCGCCGAAGTGGCCGCGGTCACTGGCCTGCCGGTATTCCACCTCGACGATATCGACGGCATTTACGCGTTCGTGCGCGCCCGCATGGACCTCTGACGCCGGGCCGCGGCCTGGCCGGCGGACCACAGGGTCAGGACTGCGCCCCTGCGACCTCGCCCACATGCACTGGATTGCGCTCGGGCACCTGCGGCCGGGCCAGTTCGGCCACCAGCGGCACATGGTCGGACCGCTGCGCCCAGTCGCGGCCGGTCAGCACGCTGGCGCGCTCGATCTCGAAGCCCCGCACATAGATGCGGTCCAGCTGCCACCACGGCATGTGGCTCGGAAAGGTGTGCAACCGCGCGCCGCGCGCCTGCGATGCCTCCAGCGCGCCCAGCGTATTGCAGATCAACGCATCCAGCCGGTGATTCCAGTCGTTGAAGTCGCCCGCGATCACCAGCGGCGCGTCGGCCGGCACGACCGTGCGCACGCGGTCCACCAGCGCTTCCGCCTGGCGGGCGCGGCTGCGCGCGAACAGGCCGAAATGCACGCAGATCAGGTGCGCCTCGATGCCGTGGATATCCGCCACCGCGTGCAGCAGGCCGCGCTGCTCGAAGCGATGATCCGAGATATCGAGGTTTTCCGACATCAGGATCGGATGACGGGACAGGATCGCGTTGCCGTGGTGTCCGTGGTCATAGACCGCGTTGCGGCCGTAGACCGAATGCGGGTAGGCGTCGGTGGCGAGGTAGTTCAGCTGCGTGTAGTCGGAGTCGAACAGCGCGGCGGCCACCAGCCTGTCGTTGCGGTCCTGCACTTCCTGCAGGAACACGATATCGGCATCGACGGTCTGCAGCCCGGCGCGCACGTGCTGGATGCGCGGCTTGCGAGACAGGCCGGTCAGGCCCTTGTGAATGTTGTAGGTGACCACGCGCAGCTTCATCGCGCGCCCCCCATGGCGCCCGCTGCGGCGGTCGTGTCGCCCGCGGCGGCCGCGCGCCACGCCAGCTGACGCACCGCCTCGGCATTGCTGCTGGAAAAGCACCGCTCCGCGGCCTGCTGCCACGGCAGCCACACGTATTGCAGGTGCTCGCGCGGCGCCAGCGTGACCGGTACCGGCTGGCGAAGCCGCAATCCGAACCAGTGCTCGACGTTGCGCGTGACGCCCGGCTCGTAGCGATGGCGCCACTCCGGATAGATCTCGTACTCGATATGGTGGCCCCAGTCCTCCAGCAGATGCTCGGCGGCGACGATGCCGGTCTCCTCGGCGACCTCGCGGGCGGCGGTCAGGGCCAACGGTTCGTCCGGGGCATCAAGGCTTCCGGTCACGGACTGCCAGAAGCCGGGGCGATCGGCACGTTCCAGCAGCAGCACCTGCAAATCGGCCGTGTGGATCACGACCAGGACGGATTCGGGAATCTTGTAAGGCATGGGCTCGTGGGCAGACAGGCTGACAGCTTAACGCAGGCGCCGCGCACGAACACCGGCGTCAGTCTGACAAATCGGCATGATCGCGCCGCGAAGTGACGCCTTATGCCTGTTCCTCGCGCCGGGCGCCGTTCTGGCGCACCCAGTCGTCGAACACGTCGGCCGAATCGCCATGGCCCCATGCCGCGCGCAGTTGCTGCATCAGCGGGGCCAGCGCCTCGGTATAGCGCACCGACGCGGCTTGCGCCTCGGTCGCCAGCCCCCCCGCGGGGGGGGGGGGCCCCCCCCCCCCCCCCCCCCCGGGGCGGCGCCGCCCCCCCGTCCCTGCATCTCGGCGCGGGCCTGCGCGACTTCCTTCTCGCGCTGGCCCAGCGCGTGGTATTTCTGGATCAGGAAACGTTGATAGTCCCCGGCCTCGGCGGGCGCCGCTGGCTGCGCGTTGACCTGCTCGAAGCGCAGCACGATGCTGGCCGTTTCCTGCTCGATCTGGCTGGCCTCCGCATGCAATGCCTGTGCCGCTTCCTGCAGCGACAGTGCCTCGCGGCGCAGCGCCTGCAGCCGGCTGGCCTCCGCCTCGAAACTGCGCTGGGCCGCCAGATAGGCCTGCACCACCGGCTGCGGTGCCACCACCAGCAGCGGATCGGCGCCGCTGCCCCGACGTCCGGGCAGCAGGGCGTCCTCCGCCAGGCGCAGGTTGCCCACCTCTTCCAGCCAGCGGCCCCGGGCCATCACGGCGGCGACGGTATCCAGCGCCACGCGGCGCAGCGCCTCGGCGCGTTGCAGCTGCACCGCACCGCCCTCGCCTGCGCCGGCCTGCGCGGCCTGCGCGATATCGGGCACGCACGCCGCGACGGTGGTGGCCACCGATTCCGACATCGCCTGCGCGGACCGGCGCACGGCCCGCCGCAACTCGAACCGCGCCAGCAACATCATGATCAGTCCGGCCACCAGCCAGGTCAGGATCGTCTCGGCATGGTCAAGCAGGAATTGGCGGATCAGTTCGATATCCAGTGTCACCTTTGTTCTCCCTTGTCAGGTGCGTGCTGCGTGGGCAGCCGGATGGAAGACCTTGCGGGGTGGCCGATCGTTCCCATGGGAAACAATTGGAAACTTGGGGGGTTGCTGTGACCGCCCTTCGTGACTGCCTTCTCCCCCCAAAACCCACCCTCAACAGCCCACACAAACAAAAAAACGGCCGCGCTCCCGCACGGCCGTTCGCGACGCTACCCCGCCACCGGCATTACGCCGAAGCCTTCGGCTCGGGCGTACGGAGGCGGATATGCAGCTCGCGCAGCTGCTTCTCGTCCACCGAGCTTGGCGCCTGCGTCAGCAGGTCCTGCGCACGCTGTGTCTTCGGGAACGCGATCACGTCGCGGATCGAATCGGCGCCGGCCATCATGGTGACGATACGATCCAGGCCGAATGCGATGCCGCCGTGCGGGGGCGCGCCGTACTGCAGCGCGTCCAGCAGGTAGCCGAACTTCGCGCGCGCCTCTTCCTCGTTGATCTTCAGCGCGCGGAACACCTTGCTCTGCACGTCCTCGCGATAGATCCGCACCGAGCCGCCGCCGATTTCCCAGCCGTTGAGCACCATGTCGTAGGCCTTGGCGATGCACTTGCCCGGATCGGTTTCCAGGTACTCCAGGTGCTCGTCCTTGGGGCTGGTGAACGGATGGTGCATCGCGACCCAGCGTGCATCCTCCTCGTCGTACTCGAACATCGGGAAGTCGACCACCCACAGCGGCTTCCACGCGTCCTCGAACAGGCCGTTGTTCTTGCCGAACTCCGAATGGCCGATCTTCAGGCGCAGCGCGCCGATCGCGTCGTTGACGACCTTGGCCTTGTCGGCGCCGAAGAACAGGATGTCGCCGTCCTGCGCGCCGCTGCGCTTCAGGATCTCGGCGATGGCGGCGTCGTGCAGGTTCTTGACGATCGGCGACTGCAGGCCATCACGGCCCTTGGCGACCTCGTTGACCTTGATCCAGGCCAGGCCCTTGGCGCCATAGATGCCAACGAACTGCGTATAGGCATCGATCTCGCCGCGCGAGATCTGGCCGCCGCCGGGCACGCGCAACGCGACCACGCGGCCGTTGTCGCTGTTGGCCGGGCCCGAGAACACCTTGAAGTCGACATCCTTCATGACGTCGGTCAGCTCGGTGAATTCGAGCTTGACGCGCAGGTCGGGCTTGTCGGACCCGAAGCGGGCCATCGCCTCGCGGAACTCCATGACCGGGAAGGTGGCGTCCAGGTCCACGTCGATCGCGTTCTTGAACACCGTGCGGATCATGTTCTCGAACAGGTCGCGAATGTCCTGCTCGGTCAGGAACGAGGTCTCGCAGTCGATCTGCGTGAATTCCGGCTGGCGGTCGGCGCGCAGGTCCTCGTCGCGGAAGCACTTGGTGATCTGGTAGTAGCGGTCGAAGCCCGACACCATCAGCATCTGCTTGAAGATCTGCGGCGACTGCGGCAGCGCGAAGAAGTGGCCCGGGTTGACGCGCGACGGCACCAGGTAGTCGCGCGCGCCCTCCGGCGTGCTCTTGCCCAGCATCGGGGTCTCGATGTCGATGAAGCCCTGGGCGTCCAGATACTTGCGCACTTCCATCGCGACCTTGTAGCGCAGGCGCAGGTTGTACTGCATCTGCGGGCGGCGCAGGTCGAGCACGCGGTGCGTCAGGCGCGTGGTTTCCGACAGATTGTCGTCGTCGAGCTGGAACGGGGGCGTCACCGACGGGTTCAGCACCGACAGCTCGTGGCACAGCACCTCGATCTTGCCCGAGGTCAGGTTGGCATTCTCCGTGCCGGCCGGACGGGCGCGAACCTTGCCGGTCACGCGAATGCAGAACTCATTGCGGATGTCCTCGGCAACCTTGAACATTTCCGGACGATCGGGATCGCAGACCACCTGCACCAGGCCCTCGCGGTCGCGCAGGTCGATGAAGATCACGCCGCCGTGGTCGCGGCGGCGCTGCACCCAGCCGGTCAGGGCCACTTCCTGGCCCGTCAGTTGTTCGGTCACGAGACCGCAGTAGTGAGTACGCATGGAGGACATTGGAGAATTCCCGGAAAAGCACGGCCGCGGCACGGCCCGCGGTCAATTGGAATGCGAGGGGTCGGTGGCCGCGATCGCGCCCGCGGCGCGTTCGGGAGCCGGCTTGCGTGGCAGGTCGGCCGGCGCTACCACACCCATCGATACGATGTACTTGAGGGCGGCGTCCACGGTCATGTCGAGTTCGATCGTGTCCGCCTTGGGCATCATCAGGAAAAAGCCCGAGGTCGGATTCGGCGTGGTCGGCACGTAAACGCTGACGTATTCGCCCTGCAGATGATTGGAAACGTCGCCGCCCGGGCGGCCCGTCAGGAAGGCGATGGTCCACGAGCCCTCGCGCGGGTACTGCACCAGCAGCGCCTTGCGGAAGGCGTTGCCCGACGACGACAGCAGCGTGTCGGACACCTGCTTGACGCTGGAGTAGATCGGACCGACCACCGGGATATGGTGCAGCAGCGCCTCCCACCACCGCACCAGGCGCTGGCCGATGAAGTTGTGCGCAAGCACGCCCACCAGCAGGATGAACAGCAGCGTCAGGATCGCGCCCAGGCCGGGCACGCGCATGCCGAACAGCTGGCGGTCGAACTGCCAGGCCTCGGGCAATAGCGCGAGGCTCTGGTCCATGGTGCCGATGATGAGGCTCAACACCCACAGCGTGATGCCGAGCGGCACCAGCACCAGCAGGCCGGTCAGAAACCAGGTCTTGAGCGCGGATGTTTTCTTCGCGGCCACGATCCGTCCTGGGTCAATGGCAGG
>NZ_VLJN01000023.1:114048-131989 GCF_007829435.1 Cupriavidus gilardii J11 | reverse complement strand
CCGAAGCGGCGCTACCGCCGGTGCTGCCCGCGCCGCCGCCGCTGGCGCCGTTGTTGCCGCCACGGAAGTCGGTCACATACCATCCGGACCCCTTGAGCTGGAATCCGGCGGCGGTCAGCTGCTTCTTGAAGGTGCCGGCCGTATTGCAGGATGGGCAGTCGGTGAGCGGGGCATCGCTCATTTTCTGCAGCACATCGCGCCCATGGCCGCAGGCATCGCAACGGTAGGCATAAATCGGCATGGTGGCTCTCCGAGAGATCCGGTAACGGGTTGACTACGAAAAAACGATTGGGAAACACGCGTGGCCGCGCCATCCGGGCGGCGCACCACTTCCGTGCGCGCGGCCGGGCGACCATGCAAAGCCTTGAATTATAACCGTTGCCGGGGCCGTCGGCCGGGGGAAATAACGGGGGTTCCGGCGGGTTGGCGGCGGTTTGCGAACCCGCGCCGGGTGGCGGTTACTGCCCTCTAGGGCCCCAACCCATCAAGCAATATGCACTTCCTTCACCTGGGGCCGGTCGCCGATCCACTGCGGAAGCAGCGAACCCACCAGCATGCCGGACAGCGAGAACAGCAGTCCCACCATCTGCGGCGGCACCGCCGCGTCGGCGAAGGCGATCTCGCAGGTCAGCCACGACGCCAGCCCCAGCAGGATCGCGGCGAGCCCGCCCTGGCGCGTGGCACGCTTCCAGAACAGGCCGAATGCCAGCGGCACGAACGACGACACCAGCGTGACCTTGTAGGCGTTCTCGACCATATGGAAGATCGACAGGTGCGAGTTCAGCGCGAACGCCGTCACCGCGGCGGTGAAGACCAGCACCACAGCCTGCATCACCCGCAGGAAGCGCTTGTCGTCCAGATGCCGGAAATACGGCCGCAGAATGTTCTCGGCGAAGGTGACCGACGGCGCCAGCAGCGTGGCAGAGGCGCAGCTCTTGATCGCCGACAGCAGCGCCCCGAAGAACATCACCTGCGCGAACACCGGCGCGTGATCGAGAATCAGCCGCGGCAGGATCAGCTGCGAATCGGTATCGATATAGCGCTGCACCATCGCCGGGTCGATCAGCGTCGCCGAATAGGCCAGGAACATCGGGATAAAGGCGAAGCAGAAGTACAGCACGCCGCCCAGCACCGACGCGCGGCCGGCGATCTGCTCGGTGCGCGACGACGTCACGCGCTGGAACACGTCCTGCTGCGGAATCGAGCCCAGCATCATCGTGAACAGCGCGGCCGCGAAGCCGATGATCTGGATCAGGTCCAGCTCGGGCAGGAATTCGAACTTGCCCGCCGCGGCCGCATGGGACACCACCGCCGACACGCCGCCGGCCTGGCCGCTGACCTCGTAGCCGATATACAGCATGCCGATCACGATGATGATCATCTGGATGAAGTCGGTGATCGCCACCGACCACATGCCGCCAAACAGCGTGTAGATCAGCACGCTGGCCGCGCCGATCATCATGCCGGCGTCCTGCGACAGCGCGCCGTCCGACACGGTATAGAACACCAGGCCCAGCGCCTTGATCTGCGCCGCCACCCAGCCCAGATACGACACCACGATGCACAGCGTGGTCAGCACCTCGGCCAGCCGGCCGTAGCGGTTGTGATAGTAGTCGCCGATCGTCAGCAGGTTCATCCGGTACAGCGGACGCGCGAAGAACAGGCCGACCAGAATCAGGCACAGCGACGAGCCGAACGGGTCCGACACCACGCCGGACAGCCCCTCCTGCAGGAACACCGCTGGAATGCCGAGCACGGTTTCCGAGCCGAACCAGGTGGCAAACACGGTCGCGGTCACGACATAGAACGGCAGGCTGCGGCCCGCGACGGCGAAGTCGGTCGTATTGCGCACGCGCAACGCGGCCCACAGGCCGATCCCGACCGAGATTACCCAGTAGACGATGACAAACCAGATCAGCATGCTGCTGCCCTATCCCAACAAGATGCCCGGGGGCCAAGAAACCGAATGGCGGGCGGCGGCATCACTCCGGCACAGGGCCGGGCCGCTGGCGCCCGCAGTCCAATTCATCGGTCGGGGCCGCGTCGGAGCCGGATGGGATGCCCCGGCAAGGGGCACTGGCTTGCGGTCGTAGCCGAATCAAGACGCGGATTATAGCCATCCAATAGACGATACAAACGGACGGCAACGAAAAATGCAACGTGTCGCCTGGTGGCATGCTCCCGCGATCCATTGACGTTTCGGATATTCCCCCGGCCTCCGCACAGGACTGGCAAGGTGCGGAGCGAGGCCGCTTTTACCGGCCCATCAAGAAGCCTGTGACCGTCAGGATCGATGCCGATGTGCTGGATTGGCTGAAGTCGGACGGAGAGGGTTACCAGACCCGGCTCAACGCCATCCCGCGCCACGCCATGCCGCGACAAGGGCGTCGCTGATCCGCCGGAACACCAGCCTCCCAGGCCCTGGCAGCTACCCCAACCACGCCCCGAGCTGCACCAGCACCATCCCGACCACGAACCCGCCGCCCAGCAGCAGCACGGCCGCCAGCATGCGGTTGGTGCGGCGCTGTTCGGCCACCAGCGTGGCCAGCAGCCGTTCGTTCTGGCCGTCGCTGGTCAATGCCCGGCGCTCCAGGAACTGATGCGCGAGCCGGGGGAAATCCGGCAGCATCTTGGCCCACTGCGGCGCCTCGATCTGGATGCGCTCCCAGGCTCCGCGCCAGCCGACCTGCTCGTGCATCCAGCGCTCCAGATAGGGCTTGGCGGTCTTCCACAGGTCCAGGTCCGGATCGAGCTGCCGGCCCAGCCCCTCGATATTGAGCAGCGTCTTCTGCAGCAGCACCAGTTGCGGCTGGATCTCGACATTGAAGCGGCGGGAGGTCTGGAACAGGCGCATCAGCACCATGCCAAGCGAGATCTCCTTCAACGGCTTGTCGAAATAGGGCTCGCAGCAGGCCCGCACGGCGCTTTCGAGTTCCTCGATCCGGGTCTGCGGCGGCACCCAGCCGGACTCCACGTGCAGCATCGCGACGCGATGGTAGTCGCGCCGGAAGAAGGCGATGAAGTTCTGCGCCAGATAGTTCTTGTCGAACTCCGACAGCGCGCCGACGATGCCGAAGTCCAGCGCGATATAGCGGCCGAAGGTCTCGGGCCGCACCGACACGAGGATGTTGCCGGGATGCATGTCGGCGTGGAAAAAACCGTCGCGGAATACCTGCGTGAAGAAGATCTCGACCCCCTCCTCGGCCAGCCGGTGCAAGTCGACGCCGGCCGCCTTCAGCGACTCCGTACGGGAGATGGGGATGCCATGCATCCGCTCCATCACGAACACTTCGCTGCTGCAATACTCCCAGAACACCTCGGGCACCAGCAGCAGCTCGGTGTCCTGGAAATTGCGGCGCAACTGGCTGGCATTGGCCGCCTCGATCATCAGGTCGAGTTCGTCGTGCAGGTACTTGTCGAACTCGGCCACCACCTCGCGCGGCTTCAGCCGCTTGCCGTCGGCCGACACCCGCTCGATCCACGTGGCCACGTCGCGCATCAGCGCCAGGTCGCTGTCGATCACCGGCAGCATGCCGGGCCGCAGCACCTTCACGGCCACCTCGCGGCCTCGGCTCGGACCCGCCTTCAGCGTGGCGAAATGGACCTGCGCGATCGACGCGCTCGCCACGGGCTGGTACTCGAAGGTCTCGAACATCTGGTCCAGCCGGCGTCCCAGCGAGCGCTCGATGATCGTCACCGCGATGGCGGGATCGAACGGCGGCACCTGGTCCTGCAGCAGCGCCAGTTCATCCGCGATATCGGCCGGCAGCAGGTCGCGTCGCGTGGACAGGACCTGCCCGAACTTGACGAAGATCGGCCCCAGCCGCGTCAGCGCCAGCCGCAGCCGCATGCCGCGCGGCATATCGAGCTTGCGCCCGATCGTGATGACCCGGACGAACAGGCGCACATGGCGGTTCTGGAAGCCCGACAGCACCAGCTCGTCGAGGCCGTAGTAGAAGATGACAAAGGCGATCTTGCAAAGGCGCAGGAAACGGGTCATTCAGATTCTTGTCGGTAAGGGCGGCGTCGGACGCCACGCGGGGCGGCCCGACTGGCGGAATGAGTCAGCGATGAGCGGTGGGCAGCGTGGCGCCGATGGCCGGCCCGGTGCCCGCACGCTGCCGTTCCAGCCGTTCGAGCCGCTTTTCCAGCCGGGCCAGATCGTCACGCAGCGCCGCCACATCGGCATTGAATTCGGCCAGCGCGGCGTGCCGGACCAGGGTCGGCTGCTCATCCAGCAGGTACTCCGCGACGTTGTCGACCAGGCTCTTGCCTATGCGCAGCACCCCGGCCTGCGCCTCCCGCGCACCGTCCACCACGCGCTGCGCCACGCTGTCTCCCACGGTGCCACCCATGACGGCACGCAAGGCCCGCGCCAGATCCTCCGCGGCATCCCACCGCAGGTTGCGCGCGAGCGTGGACACGGTGTTGGCCAGCTCGGCATCGCCTTCGATGCGGACATGCCGCATGGCCGCCGCCTGACCGCCGGAGGCCACGTCGGACACCACGAGCGGCCACTGCTGCAACGGCACGGCAATGGTGACCGCCGGCTCGGGCGCGGACACGTCGGCCACGGCAACCAAACCGTGGGCATCGATCCTCAGCATCAGTCCGAAGGCCGACGCGTCGAAGGCGATGATGCGGTCCGCGTAAGGCGCGAGCAGCTTGCGCGCCCACGGTTCCTGCTCTAGCAGATGGTTCAGCGCGGCGACGATGGGGCCGACCAGCGCGGACGGAAGCAAGTTCATGGCGTGATGGTGCGCACGGGTTGGTTCAGGGTGGGCTGTGGTCGGGATGTCGCTGCACTCTCCCCCGACCCTCTCCCCCGCCCCTCTCCCGCGAGCGGGAGAGGGGAGAAAGCCAGTGGCATTTCGAACGCTGTCGGTCTGCTCCCCGTCTCCCGCAATGCGGGAGAGGGCCCGGGGAGAGGGCAGTGACATCTACAACGACAGCCCCCAAAAAGAAAGGCCCACGCGCAAACGCGTGGGCCTCCATTCTAAGCCAGCGGCCGGGGCATCACCCCATGCTGCCCGCTCAGGACTCCTGCTGGATGCCGGCCAGCACCCACCCGCCAGCGCCGCTCACCGGCTTGGCCAGGTTCCAGACCTCGGCGAACGGCTGCGCCGCCGCGCCTTCCGCCTCACGGATCATGCCCGAGAAGCGCACGCTGGCCAGATGCTGCGTGTCGCTGGACTCGATGCCCAGCAGCGCCGCGTCCAGCGTCACCACGTCGGTCTTGTTCGCCTCGCTACCGCGCTCGTCCAGGTCCATCTTGATCTCGGCGAACATCTCCGGCGTGGTGAACTCGCGGATGTCGTTCAGGTTGCCCGCATCCCAGGCGGCCTGCAGCCGGACGAAATAGACCTTGGCATTGCGCAGGAACGCGTCGGTGTCGAAGTCGGCCGGCACGCCGAACGGCTGCGGCTGGGCCGCCGGTTCGGATGTCATCACCGGCTGTGCCGCGGAGCCGGCATCCGCGCGCGGCTCGGACAACGGCTGGCGCAGCATCGGCTCGCGGCTGCGATCCAGGCCGCTGCCGATCTCGGTGCGGCCCAGACCCGTGCCGCCCGCCGCAGCGCCGGCACCGGCATACGCGGGCTGCGGACGCTTGGCACCGCCACGGAACTTGCGGATCAGCCAGATGGCCACGGCGGCGATCAGCGCGATCAGGATCAGGTTGGACAGGAAGGTCAGCGCGGCGCCCCCGAGACCCAGGTGCGACAGCAGCCAGCCGATGCCCAGACCGGCGGCGATACCGCCCAGGATGCCGCCCCAGTTGCGTCGCGGCGCCGCCGCCGCGGCCGCGCCCGCACCGGCGGTGGCAGGGGCTGCCTGCTGCGCCGGTTGCTGCTGTTGCGTCGGCGTCTGCTGCTGCGGCGCCTGCTGGCGCTGCTGCGTCACCGACGACGATTGCTTGCCGAAGCTGCGCGAACCGCCCATGCGCTTGGCCTCGGCGTCGAACACCAGGCCCAACGCCAGCATGCCGGCCAGCGACCCCGCCAGAACTTTCCCTCGAATCATGGACATGATGTTTTACCCTCTTCCGTCGCACCTCAGCGGCGCGGGTTTTTAGTACTTCCGACCGACGTGAAGTGCCACCACTCCAGCCGTCAAATTAAAGTATTCGACGCTTTCCAGCCCCGCTTGTTCCATCATTCGTGCTAGCGAAGGCTGGTCGGGGTGCATCCGGATCGATTCGGCCAGATACCGGTAGCTGTCGGCATCGCCGGCAACGCGCTGGCCGAGCCACGGCAGTACCTTGAACGAATAGACGTCGTAGGCCTTCTCCAGCGGCTTCCAGACCTTGGAGAACTCCAGCACCATGACCTTGCCGCCGGGCTTGGCCACCCGGTGCATCTCGGCCAGCGCCACGTCCTTGTGGGTCATGTTGCGCAGGCCGAAGGCCACCGTGACCACGTCGAAGTAGTTGTCCGGAAAGGGAATGCGCTCGGCGTCGCACAGGCAGGTCGGGGTGACGATGCCCTGGTTCAGCAGCCGGTCGCGGCCCACCCGCAGCATCGATTCGTTGATATCGGTCAGCCAGACCTGGCCCGTCGGCCCCGCCTGCTTCGCGAACGCCTTGGCCAGGTCGCCGGTACCGCCGGCGATATCGAGCACCCGGAAGCCCGGCCGCACGCCGGCCTGCGCGATCGTGAAGACCTTCCACAGCCGGTGCATGCCAGCCGACATCAGGTCGTTCATCAAGTCATATTTGGACGCGACCGAGTGGAAAACACCGGCGACCTTGCCGGCCTTTTCGGTCTCGTCGACCTTCTCGAACCCGAAATGGGTTTCGCTCATCGCAGACTCCTGAAAGCGCGCGCCGCTTAGTGGTTGCCGCAGGCGTGGCCGCTGGCGGGGGGCATCGGGGTATCGCGGTCGACGCCGGCGGCTTCCAGCCGCCGCAGGTAGTCCTGCCACAGCGCTTCCTGCTCCGCGCCCAGGCGGTACAGCCAGTCCCACGAATAGATGCCGGTGTCGTGCCCGTCGGAAAAGCGGATCAGGATGGCATAGTTGCCGACCGGCTCGACCGACGACACCGTGACGTCGCGCTTGCCGGTCTGCAGCACCTCCTGGCCGGGGCCGTGGCCCTGCACTTCGGCCGACGGCGAATATACGCGCAGGTACTCGAACGGCAGGCGGAACGACGCGCCGTTATCGAACTGGATTTCGAGCGCGCGCGACTGGGTATGGACGGTCAGCGCGGTCGGATGGGGAGTGTCTTTCTCGAGTCCTGCCATGATGGGGGCGCAGGGGCACGGGGCCCGCTACGCATCTTGTACGACCCGATAGCTTACCGCACGCGCCGGTCCTTGCCCATCCTCGGTGGTCGCACGGCCCGCCGCCGCGTGGGTCGGGTCGCCGTCCCGGGCGGCGTCCTCCGGCACGTACCGCAGCCGCCGGTCGTGGAAAGCCGCCACCGTGCTGCGGTGCGCAATGCTGACAATGGCCGCGTCCGGCAGTGCATCGACCATCAACTGATACATCGCGCGCTCGGTTTCCTCGTCCAGCGCGCTGGTCGCCTCATCGAGGAAGAGGAAGTCCGGCCTTGCCAGCAACGCGCGGGCGAATGCCAGCCGTTGCTGCTCGCCGGGGGACAGCCGCAGCGACCAGTTGTCGGTCACATCGAGCTGGTTGGCGAGCCATCCCAGTTGCGCGCGACGCAGGGCGTCCCGCAGCGCCGCGCTGTCGTATGCGGTACCGGCCCGCGGGTACGACAGCGCATCGGCCAGCGTGCCGACCGGCAGGTAGCTGCGTTGGGGCAGGAACAGCGTGCGGGTCTCGGGGGGCATCGTCACCACGCCGCTGCCATAGGGCCAGATGCCGGCCAGCGCGCGGAACAGCACGCTCTTGCCGCAGCCGGACGGACCGGTGACAAGCCAGCGTTCGCCGGGACGGATGGTCAGCGAGAAAGCCGACACCAGGGGCCGCTTGGCGATCGGGGTACCGCGTACCCCGAGTTGCGGCAGCGCGAGGGCCAGCGCGTCCAGGTCGATCTGGTTGTCGTCGCCATGCCGCACCTCGATGTCGTGCTCGCCATCATGCTGGCGCTCCTGCCGCTGTGCGTCGCGTATCGAGTGCTGGAAATCGATCAGGCGGTTCGACGCGGCTTTCCAGCCCACCAGCGTGGCATAGCTGTCGACGAACCACGACAGCGCGCCCTGCACCTGTCCGAACGCCGACGACATCTGCATCAAGCCGCCCAGCGTCATCTTGCCGGCGAAATAGCGGGGCGCGGCGACCAGGAACGGAAAGATGATGGCGAACTGCGCATAGCCGGAGTTCACGAAGGTGAGCCGCCGCGTGTACAACATCAGCTGGTTCCAGTTGGCGCGAATCCGCTCGAAGCGCGTTTGCAAGCCGTCCTGCTCGGTCGCCTCGCCGCGATATAGCGCCACCGGTTCGCTGTTCTCGCGCAGCCTCACCAGCGAGAAACGGAAGTTCGCCTCGTATTGCTCCTGCTGGAAATTCAGGCCGATCAGCGGACGGCCGATCCAGTGCGTGATCAGCGAGCCGACCACCGCATAGCCGCCGGCGAACCACACCATGTAGCCCGGAATGGTCCACGTCGAACCGCCGAGCGCGAAACTGATGGGACCGGACACGGCCCACAGGATGCCGACGAACGAGACCAGCGTGACCACCGAGTTCAGCAGGCCCAGCGACAACGACAGCGCGCCGTCGGTAAACAGGCGCAGGTCATCGGCGATCCGCTGGTCGGGGTTGTCGGTGGCGTGGGTCTGCTCGATCCGGTAGTAGGCCTGATGGCGCAGCCATTCGCCGAGGAACTCGCCGGTCATCCACGTGCGCCAGCGCATCTGCAGCATCATCGTGTAGTACCGCAGCAGCACCGCCGCGACGATGTAGCAGGCGGCGATCAACGTGAAGCGCAGCAGCAGCGCCTTGAACGAGACGAAATCGCGCTGCTCAAGGGCGTTGTAGAACACGCGGTTCCACTCGTTGAGCAGCACGTTGATATAGACAATACCGAGGTTCAGGCCGACCAGCAGCGCCAGCAGGCCGAGGCCGGCCTTGCGGTCCTCGGATTTCCAGTAAGGCTTGATCAGCGCCCAGGTTTCGCGAAAGCGCAGGCCGCTCTGGATTTTCAGTTCGCGGGTCGGCACGGCCGGACCGGGTACGGTGGCGGAAGTTGGCGTGGACATGGCACCTGACTAGGGTGACGGTGGATCGGGGCATCGCCGGGGACAGGCTCCGGCGACGACAGGCTTCAGACGCGATGCGCCGCCGCGTGGTTCCTCACAGCGGAATGCCAACCGCGCGGCGTGCGTGTCAGTCGGCCCGAAGTCCGGCAAGCGCGGCGCGCAACGCAGGCAGCCGCTCGCGCAGGCCGGCCAGCCTGCGCCCATCGGGCTCGCGCTGCGGCGCCGTCCAGATCGCCTCGGGGAAATGGCTGTCCCAGCGGTAACGCGGAATGATGTGCCAGTGCAGGTGCGGCACCATATTGCCGAATGCGGCGAGGTTGACCTTGTCCGGGTTCATCGTGTCCCGCACGGTGCGCTCCACCTGCGCCACCAGCCGCATCAGCCACGCCTGGTCGGCGGCGGGCAGATCGGTCTGCTCGGCGACGTGGGCGTTCCACACCACGCGGCAGAAACCGGGGAAGCGCTCGGTCTCCACCAGGATGATGCGGGCTCGCTCGTCGCGCCAGACCAGCTCCCCGCCGTCGCTTTCGCACAGCGGGCAGCCGGCCACCGCCATGCCGGGCGTGCTCACACCAGGACCCGTTCGATGCCGCCGGCGTTGGCCGCCGACACGTAGTCCGGCATCCAGTTCTCGCCAAGCAGGTGGCGCGCCATCTCGACCACGATGTAGTCGGCCTGCATCGAGGCATCCTCGTTGTAGCGCGACAGGCCCTGCAGGCAGGACGGGCAGCTGGTCAGGATCTTGACATCGGCCGGCCCGTCGGCGCGCAGCTTGTCGGCGCCCTTGCGGATCTCTTCTTCCTTGCGGAAGCGCACCTGCGTGGACACGTCCGGCCGCGTGACCGCCAATGTTCCCGACTCGCCGCAACAGCGCTCGTTCTTTTCGATCCTGCCGCCCGCGCCGTTGCCGCCCATCAGCTCGTTGACCAGCTTGGTCGGGTCCATGGTCTTGATCGGCGTGTGGCAGGGGTCGTGGTACATGTACCGCGTGCCGGTCACGCCTTCGAGCTTCACGCCCTTCTCCAGCAGATATTCGTGGATATCGACGATGCGGCAGCCCGGGAAGATCTTGTCGAATTCGTACCCGGCGAGCTGGTCGTAGCAAGTGCCGCAGCTGACCACCACCGTCTTGATGTCGAGGTAGTTCAGCGTGTTGGCGACGCGGTGGAACAGCACACGGTTGTCGGTGACGATCTTCTCGGCCTTGTCGAATTGCCCCGCGCCACGCTGCGGATAGCCACAGCACAGGTAGCCCGGCGGCAGCACGGTCTGCACGCCGACATGCCACAGCATTGCCTGCGTCGCCAGGCCCACCTGCGAGAACAGCCGCTCGGAACCGCAGCCGGGGAAATAGAACACCGCTTCGCTCTCGACCGAGGTCTTCTTCGGATCGCGGATGACCGGCACGATCTCGTTGTCCTCGATATCCAGCAGCGCACGTGCGGTCTTCTTGGGCAGGTTGCCCGGCATCTTCTTGTTGATGAAGTGGATCACCTGCTCGCGCACCGGCGGCTTGCCGTGCGTGGCGGGCGGATGCGCGGTCTGCTTGCGCGCCAGCGACTTGAGCACGTCGTTGCCGAGGCGCTGCGCCTTGTAGCCCCAGTCCATCATCACCTTGCGGGTCAGGTTGATGGTCTGCGGGCTGGTGGCGTTCAGGAAGAACATCGACGCGGCGGTGCCGGGATTGAACTTCTTCTGCCCCATCTTGCGCAGCAGGTTGCGCATGTTCATCGACACGTCGCCGAAGTCGATCTTGACCGGGCACGGCGTCACGCACTTGTGGCACACCGTGCAGTGGTCGGCCACGTCGGAAAACTCGTCCCAGTGCTTGATCGACACGCCGCGGCGGGTCTGTTCCTCGTACAGGAACGCCTCGATCAGCAACGACGTCGCGAGGATCTTGTTGCGCGGGCTGTACAGCAGGTTGGCGCGCGGCACATGCGTGGCGCACACCGGCTTGCACTTGCCGCAGCGCAGGCAATCCTTGACGCTGTCGGCGATGGCGCCGATATCGCTCTGCTGCATGATCAGCGATTCATGCCCCATCAGGCCGAACGACGGCGTGTAGGCGTTGCGCAGATCGGCGCCGGGCAGCAGCTTGCCCTTGTTGAAGCGGCCCTGCGGATCGACCTTCTGCTTGTAGGCGCGGAAGTCGCCGATCTCGTCCTCGGTGAGGAATTCCAGCTTGGTGATGCCGATGCCGTGCTCGCCGGAGATCACGCCGTCCAGCGAGCGCGCCAGCGTCATGATGCGGGCCACCGCCTTATGGGCGTCCTGCAGCATGTCGTAGTCGTCGGAGTTCACCGGAATGTTGGTGTGCACGTTGCCGTCGCCAGCGTGCATGTGCAGCGCGACGAAGACGCGGCCGCGCAGCACCTGCTTGTGGATCTTCTGTGCCTCGTCGAGGATGGGCTTGAACTCGCCGCCGTTGAAGATCTTGCGCAGTTCGGCGCGCAGCTCGTTCTTCCACGACACACGGATGGTGCGGTCCTGCAGCAGGTGGAACACCGTGGCGTCCGGCTGCTGCGCGAGGCGCGCCTCGAAGGCGGGGCCCAACAGGCCGAGGCCATGCCCGATCAGCGCCGTACGGGCCTGCGCCAGCGGCGTGTCGAGGTTGTCGCGCAGATAGACCCAGCGCTCGCGCACGTCGCGCAGCAGCGTCAGCGCCTGCTGCACGCGGTCTTCCAGCAGTTCGGCGCTCGGAATCTCGTTGGCGTCGTCGCTGCGGCCCAGCGGCAGGTTGCCGCGCGCGAAGAAGGCTTCGAGCTCGTCGGCCAGCTTCAGCTTGTTCTTGATCGACAGCTCGATATTGATGCGCTCGATGCCGTCGGTGTACTCACCCATCCGCGGCAGCGGGATCACCACGTCCTCGTTGATCTTGAAGGCGTTGGTATGGCGCGCGATGGCGGCCGTGCGCGAGCGGTCGAGCCAGAACTTCTTGCGCGCCTCGGGGCTGATCGCGACGAAGCCTTCGCCGCTCTTGCCGTTCGCCATGCGGATGACTTCCGACGTGGCGCGGGCCACCGCGTTCTCGTCGTCGCCGACGATATCGCCGATCAGCACCATCTTCGGGAAGGCATTGCGGCGGCTCTTGGTGGCATAGCCCACCGCGCGCAGGTAGCGTTCGTCCAGATGTTCCAGGCCGGCGAGGATCGCGCCGCCCGGCGTCTTCGATTCCGCATCGAGGTAATCCTTGATCTCGACGATGCTCGGAATGGCGTCGCGCGCCTGGCCGAAAAATTCCAGGCAGACCGTGCGGATATGACGCGGCATCCGGTGCAGGATCCAGCGTGCGCTGGTGATGATGCCGTCGCAGCCTTCCTTCTGCACGCCCGGCAGGCCGGCGAGGAATTTGTCGGTGACGTCCTTGCCCAGCCCTTCCTTGCGGAACTTGCGGCCCTCGATCTGCAGCGTTTCGGTGCGCAGCAGCTTGTCGCCGGGCGCGCGGCTGCCGTCGTACCACTTCAGCTCGAACGTGGCCACGGGCACGTCGTGGATCTTGCCCAGATTGTGGTTCAGCCGCGTGATCTCGAGCCAGTTGCCCTCCGGATCGACCATGCGCCACCACGCCAGATTGTCCAGCGCGGTGCCCCACAGCACGGCCTTCTTGCCGCCTGCGTTCATCGCCACATTTCCGCCGATGCATGACGCATCGATCGACGTCGGGTCGACCGCGAACACAAGACCGGCCTTGTCGGCGGCATCGGCAACGCGGCGCGTCACCACGCCAGCGCCCGAGAAGATGGTGGCAACCTTGCCCTCGACACCGGGCAGGTCGGTTTCCTCGACCGGCCCCAGTTGTTCCAGCTTCTCGGTATTGATCACCGCCGAGAACGGCGTCAGCGGTACGGCGCCGCCGGTGTAGCCAGTGCCGCCTCCGCGCGGGATGATGGTCAGGCCAAGCTCGAAACAGCCCTTCACCAGTCCGGCGATCTCTTCCTCGGTGTCCGGCGTGAGTACCACGAACGGATATTCGACACGCCAGTCGGTGGCGTCGGTCACATGCGACACCCGCGACAGCCCGTCGAACTTGATATTGTCCTTCTGCGTGACGCGGCCCAGCACGCGCAGCGCGCGCTTGCGCAACTCGTACGCGTCGGTGAACTCGCGCTTGAATTCGTCGATGGCCTGCTTCGCGTAGCTCACCAGCTGCTCGACCCGGTGCGAGCGGTCCTCGGCGGCGGGCTCGGCGTGCAGCGCGCGATCCGCCGCGCGGCGCTTCTCGATCTCGGCCAGCCGGTGGTGCAGCGCGGAGATCAGCATCTCGCGGCGCTTCGGGTTCTCCAGCAGGTCGTCCTGCAGATACGGATTGCGGCGCACGACCCAGATATCGCCGAGCACTTCATACAGCATCCGGGCCGACCTGCCGGTGCGACGCTCGCCCCGCAGCTCGTCCAGAATGCGCCACGCCTCCTCGCCGAGCAGCCGGATCACGATCTCGCGGTCGGAAAAGGAGGTGTAGTTATAGGGGATCTCACGCAGCCGCGGCGGGGCATCCTGCGCGGCTAGCTTGGCATCGAGCACGAGTGGGGCGTTCATGGGCGGGACCGCATCATGCGGCGCACGGGGACGGTGCGCCTATTGGCAACTAAAGCGCGATTGTACTGTATGGGGGGTTACGCTGCAGTGCAGCATACCGGACCGCCGTGACGGGACGGCCAGCACAGCCCGCCGGTCCCCCATTCAGAACCACCCGCGCAGCAGCGCGCCGGCGTCGTGCCAGAAGCTGTCCGGAATCCACAGCAGCGCGCTGGTCATCGCCAGGTAGCGCAGCATCTTGCCGATCGCCATATAGAAGACGCTCGGCCAGAACGACAGCCGCAGCCATCCCGCCAAGGTGCACAACGGATCACCCAACACCGGCAACCAGGACAGCAGCAGCGTCGGCGGCCCCAGCCGGCGCATCCAGCGGAAATAGCGCGCATCGAGCGCCGGCTTGCGCGGCTTGCGTGGATGCGGCCGGTGCTCGGCGTGCTCCTGCTCGTGCAACCGATGCTGACGGCGGATGTGCCAGCGCACCAGCGCCAGCTTGGCGGCGTAGCCCAACCCCCAGTCGATGGCGCCGCCGACCGTGTTGCCCGCCGTGGCGACCAGCAGCGCCGGCCAGAACATGTCCGGATTGAGCTTGATATAGCCGAACACCGCCGGCTCGGAGCCGATCGGCAGCAGCGTGGCGGACAGCAGGCTGATAAAGAAGATCGCGACCAGCCCGACTCGGGGCAGCGCCGCGGTTTCGAATAACCAGTCGATCAGGCCTTCCATGGGCAAGCTTGGGATGGCGGCCGATCAAGGATCGCACCGCGAAGGGGCATGGGCCGGGCATTCTAGCAAGTCGCCATGACGGCCTACGTGGGGCAACCCGCATGGCACGCGCCAGGGATTTGTGATTTACTGTTAGAGCCTTATCCGGCCGATCGTTCATTGACCGGTGGCCGCGGCGGCATGCCCGTCGCCCTTCTTTTCGCTGCACCCATATCACGAAATAAGCCGCATCCAGCGGCAGCACAGCGCAGTCGCCTGTTCCGGGCAGTTTCGCGCAGTTTCGTCGAATGTTCGGAGCAGGCCGTGCGAGACCCACAGGAGACTAGCATGGCGATTCCGATCCGCCTGACGGTCAACGGCAAGTCCGTCGACGCCCAGGTCGAACCCCACACCCTTCTCGTCCAGTTCCTGCGCGAACAGCTGCGTCTGACCGGCACCCACGTCGGCTGCGACACCGCGCAATGCGGCGCGTGCACCGTGCATCTGGACGGCCGCGCGGTGAAGTCGTGCAACCTGCTGGCGGTGCAGGCCGATGGCGCGCAGGTCACCACCATCGAGGGACTGGCGCCGGACGGCGAGCTGCATCCGATGCAGGCCGCCTTCCGTGAGTGCCATGGCCTGCAGTGCGGCTTCTGCACGCCCGGCATGGTGATGGCAGCCACCGCGCTGGTGCGCGACCATCCCGGCGCCGATGCGGCCACCATCCGCGCGCATCTGGACGGCAACCTGTGCCGGTGCACCGGCTACCACAACATCGTGCGCGCCGTGCAGCAGGGCCAGGCGGCGATGTCCGCCGCCGGCGCCGTTCCCGCGAGCGCGGAATAAGGAGGCCACGTCATGAACGCACCCGAAACGCCCCGTCTGGTCGGCGCGGCCGTCAAGCGCAAGGAAGACTACCGCTACCTGACCGGCAACGGCCAATACACCGACGACATCGTGCAGCCGCGCCAGAGCTATGGCTACTTCCTGCGCTCGCCGCACGCGCATGCGCGCATCCGCGGCATCGACAAGACCGAGGCGCTGGCCAGCCCCGGCGTGATCGCCATCTACACCGGCGAGGACATGGCGGCCGACAAGGTCGGCGGGCTGCCCTGCGGCTGGCTGATCCACAGCATCGACGGCACGCCGATGAAGGAGCCGCCGCACCCCGTGCTGGCGCAGGGCAAGGTCCGCCATGTCGGCGACCAGGTCGCGCTGGTGATCGCGGAAACGCTGCAGCAGGCACGCGACGCGGCCGAGAAGATCGACGTCGATTACGAGGAGCTGCCGGCCGTGGTGCGCGCCGCCGATGCGGCCAGGGCCGGCACGGCGGTGCACGACGACGTGCCGGACAACACCTGCTATGTGTGGGGGCACGGCGACCGCGCGGCGACCGACGCGGCGTTTGCCAAGGCCGCGCATGTCACCACGCTGGAGATCGTCAACAACCGGCTGGTGCCCAACGCGATCGAGCCGCGCGCGGTCAACGCCAGCTACAGCCGCCAGGACGACAGCTACACGCTCTATGTCGCCAACCAGAACCCGCACGTCGAACGGCTGCTGATGGGCGCCTTCGTGCTCGGGCTGCCCGAATCGCGGCTGCGCGTGATCGCGCCCGACGTGGGCGGCGGCTTCGGTTCGAAGATCTTCCTTTACCCGGAGGACGTCGCGCTGACGTGGGCCTCGAAGAAGGTCAACCGGCCCATCAAATGGACCGCCGAGCGTTCGGAGTCCTTCCTGACCGACGCGCACGGCCGCGACCACGTGACGCGCGCCGAGCTGGCCCTCGATGCGGATGGCAAGTTCCTGGCGATGCGCGTGCATACCATCGCCAATATGGGCGCGTATCTGTCCACCTTCGCGTCGAGCGTGCCGACCATCCTCTATGCCACGCTGCTGGCCGGGCAATATGCCACGCCTGCGATCTATGCCGAGGTCACGGCGGTATTTACCAACACCGCGCCGGTCGACGCCTATCGCGGCGCGGGCCGTCCCGAGGCCACCTACGTGGTGGAGCGGCTGGTCGAAACGGCCGCGCGCGAGCTGCAAATGGACCCGGCGGAACTGCGGCGCCGCAACTTCATCCGCGAGTTCCCCTACGCGACGCCGGTGGGCCTGACCTACGACACCGGCGACTACGAGCCGTGCCTGGCGCGTGCACAGGAACTGGCCGACGTGGCGGGCTTCCCCGCACGGCGCGAGGAAGCACAGCGGCGCGGCAAGCTGCGCGGCCTCGGGTACTCCTGCTATATCGAGGCGTGTGGACTGGCGCCGTCGAACATCGCGGGTGCGCTCGGCGCCCGCGCGGGCCTGTTCGAGGTCGGCGAGATCCGCGTGCACCCGACCGGCACGGTCACCGTGTTCACCGGCTCGCACAGCCACGGCCAGGGGCATGAGACCACCTTCGCCCAGGTGGTGGCCGACCGGCTCGGCATCCCGCTCGAATCGGTAGAAGTGGTGCACGGCGACACCGGCCGCGTGCCATTCGGAATGGGCACCTACGGCTCGCGTTCGCTGGCGGTGGGCGGCTCGGCCATCGTCAAGGCGCTGGACAAGATCGAGGCCAAGGCGAAGCAGATTGCCGCGCATATGCTCGAGGCGTCGGCCGACGATATCGAGTTCCGCAACGGCGTGTTCCGCGTGGCCGGCACCGACCGCACCAAGACCTTCGGCGAGGTCGCGCTGTCCGCCTATGTGCCGCACAACTATCCGCTGGACCGCCTGGAACCGGGGCTGAACGAGAACGCCTTCTACGACCCGACCAATTTCACGTATCCGTCCGGCGCCTACGTCTGCGAGGTCGAGGTCGATCCCGATACCGGCGAGACGCAGGTGGTCAAGTTCACCGCGGTGGACGACTTCGGCAACATCATCAATCCGATGATCGTCGAGGGACAGGTGCATGGCGGCATCGGACAAGGGCTGGGCCAGGCCATGCTGGAGCAATGCGTCTACGACCCCGACAGCGGTCAGCTGCTGACCGGCTCGTACATGGACTACGCGATGCCGCGCGCCGTCGACCTTCCCGATTTCACCGTCGAGACCGCGCAGGGCACGCCGTGCACGCACAATCCGCTGGGCGTCAAGGGCTGCGGCGAGGCCGGCGCGATCGGCTCGCCGCCCGCGTTCATCAACGCGATGGTCGACGCGCTGTCGCCGCTTGGCGTGCGCGATCTGCAGATGCCCGCCACCCCGCACCGGGTCTGGCAGGCGATTCAGGCGGCGCGCCAGCAAGGCGACGCATCCCGGACGATCTGAACAGGGGGACGCAACCATGTACGCATTCCAGTATGAACGTCCGGCCGATATCCAGGCCGCCGCTGCCGCGCTGCGCGGGGACCCGGACGCGAAGATCGTGGCTGGCGGCCAGAGCCTGGTCGCCGCGATGAAGCTGCGGCTTGCGGCGCCATCGACGCTGGTCGATGTCTGCCGCATTCCCGGCCTGGCCGATATCCGCGTCGAAGGCGATACGCTGGTGGTCGGCGCGGCGGCGCGGCATGCCGACGTCGAGGCGCATCCCGAGGTGAGGCGGCGGC